>NZ_LRHL01000034.1:0-347256 GCF_001647155.1 Haloarcula sp. K1 | reverse complement strand
GTACGGGGCGTATGGCCCTCCTCCTGTTTCCCGGGATGCCCGGTACTACTGAAATGGTCGTCATGCTCGTCACGATGGGGATGTTTCTCGTCGTTCCCCTCGCACTCGTCGTGGCCGCGTACCTGTTCGGCAAGCGCCGCGGCAGAGCCGAAGTGAGCGAGTCGGGCGATTCATAACCAATCGCCAGACGGCGGCCAATCGGCGCGTAATGGGCCTGTCGCGGCGAATCGACTCGTTTATCGGTCCCACTCTATGATGGAGATGTGTGTCCCCACCGAGTCCCCATCCCGAGTCGCTTCGTAGCCGAGCGTTCGAAATAACGGTTGATGACGGACGAGAGACCTTCAACGCGCTCAGTATCGAGCACGCCGATTGTGAGACGGAATGGCTCATCTCCGACACGGTGTATGCGCTCGAAAATATGCGGTAACAGGTAGCAAACTGTTGCGTTGTGGCGTTACGATAGTGGATCCAACTGCGTCGGAACGGTGACGCCGCTGTGTCTGTCCCGCCGGTTCTTCGTGTGAGTCATTCCGCTGAGAACCGCCGCCAGACTGGCATGAAGACGCCGTAGAACGAGCCAAAAACCAGGACACCAGCCGCGATAGCTAATTCTCGCCCTGCCACGCCGAATACGTCGTACAGAGTCCGGAGGACGATGAATACCCCGAGTCCCCAGACAGCGAAGGCGGCACGCTCTTTCCAGGAGAGGCCACTTCTGTGGAACACACGCTGTCTCCGCAACAGACGCTATCAAAGCCTGTGGTTCGACGCGATATCGGACCGCGAGTATAAGGGGGTGATAACACACGCCGCACAGATCACAGCAGTTGTAACTGGGATGGGTCGTGCTGGTGCCACAGAAGTCCGCTCCCGCCCTCACTCGGTCGGGATGGGGCCGGTCCCGATGACGTCCCGGACTGCGCTTTCGAACTCCTGACGGTCGGCGAAGTACGGGACGTCGACGTCCTCGAGCACCGTTGCGAGTTCCTGCGGGCCGTCCGGCGTCCGAATCGTCGTGTCCCCCTCGCGGTCGACGATAGTGCTGTGTTCGATGCCCCAGGTGAGCCGGGCCGAGACGCGGGCGAGTGGCGCACCGGCAACGTCGGGTCCGTCGCCGAGTTCGACAGCCGGCTCCTCCGCGTCCTCGCTTTCGTCGTCGCTCATACCCGAACTGTTCCCGTGGGTCCGATTAGTGCTTTCGGAACGGCTCGCGCACTTGGTGAATCACGCGCGTGCCCGCGTCATGCATCTGTCTGACGGGTAGTTTTATCGGATGTAGCAGTAGTATACTGCATGACTAGTCTCACCGACGTGTACGAAGGGGAGGTTGGGCGCGTCGCATCGCGCCGCCAGCAACTCGTCGGGACAGCCCTGTTTCTCGTTGGTGTTGCCGGACTCGTCGGGGCAATCGCGCTCGCAACGACCGGCATCGGAAACAGATACGGGCTGGACGCCTACGCAGCCAGGCGAATCGCCGGCGTCATCGCCGGGCTCGGGCTGCCGTCGGTCATCCTCGGCGTGTTCGCGGTGTTACCGGCCAGTCGTCGAATCCGGCTGACCGCCCTCGGTGGCACGGGCGTCGCAACAGTCGGCGTCGTGCTGTTCCGGTCGCTGTATCCCTACAGCTGGACCAGCAGCGACCCGCTGCTGGCACTGCTCACCGGCGTCGTCTACTTCGCCGGTATCGTGACGACGTTCTGGTGCCTGTTCGCGTCGCTTGCGACGTTCAAGACGCGAAACGACCCCGGTGGGACGGCACGCATGGAAGTGACCGAGGAAGGGACGATCCGTCTCGTCGAGGAAGCCCGGACGCTGCCGGGACTGGGCGGCATCGGGTTTTTCGGACAGGACCCGGACGGCACGGTCGAGACGCAGACGAACCGAGCGAGTGCGACCGACGAGGGCGCTGTCAGTGACGGTGGGACCGGACAGCACTCGGGCACTACGCGCACGGCCAACGGCCGCAGTCGACAGCCGACGGGCGGCACGCAGTCTGACCGCAGCACGCGGTCCAAGCGACGGTCGGACAGCGGCACAGCGACAGAGGGACAGTCGGACCGTCAGGCGACCCCTCGATCGAACATCGGTCAGCGGAACACCACGTCGCATGGAACGGAGCAAACCGGCCCTTCCGAGAACGCGCTCGACCCGAGAATAGCTGAGGCCGGCCCGGAAGAGTCCACATCGACCGACGGTGGCACGGCGACGGCGGGGCACGACGCGATTACCGAGACGGCGGTCCACCAGGGCGAACCGGACACCTACTGCGGGAACTGCCGGCACTTCGAGTACGTGATGCAGGACGGCGATATCGAGCCGTACTGTTCGTTCCACGGCGAGGTCATGGACGACATGGAACCCTGTTCGGCGTGGGTTCGCAACGACTGATACCGTCGGCACTCCGATTTTGCTAAGCTTCCGCACTGCACAGCGATGGGGACCGACAGAACGGCCTGGGCGAAACCGGGTATTTAACACGGTCGGCAGGCAAACGGTGGTACTACAATGGAGTTTTGCGACGAATGCGGTTCGATGATGAAAACGGACGACGAGCGCTGGGTCTGCGGTAGTTGCGGCTACGAAAAGGCTCGAAACGCCGAGACCGAACAGGAGATGGCCGTCACCACGCAGGGCCAGGAGGAGTCGGAAGTCGTCGACACCTCCGAGGTCGACGCCGAAGACATGGGGCCGACGACGGGCGCACGCTGTCCCGAGTGTGGCAACGAGCGGGCCTTCTACGAGATGAAGCAGATCCGCGCGGCCGACGAGTCCGAGACGCGCTTTTTCACCTGCACCGAGTGCGAACACAAGTGGCGCGAGGACGACCACTGAGGCCGGACCGTGCCCACTGACCCCGCGTTCCCGGACGTTCCCGCGGACCGGCTGCGCGACGGCGGCTGGGAGCTCGTCGACGAGAGCGTCGAAACTGTCTTTCAGTTGCCGACGGCCCGCGTCGAGGGGGCAACGAAGGTGTACGACGCCGCCGAGACACGCGAAGCCGTCCGGAATGCGGTCGGGCTCGACCACCAGTGGCGGTTCTTCTTCGCGACCGCACTGTCGTTTACCCCGCCGCTCGCGCCGGGTATCGGCCAGGCGGTAATTCTCCCGACAGTCCGCTCGGAGGCTCAGTCGGCCTTCGCCGACGAACTGGCCGACAGAGGGTTCGAGTCCGTCGAACGCGGGCGGAGCGAGCGGGTTCGCGTCGACAGCGGCGACCGGGCGCGGCTCCGGACCTACAGCGCCGAACTCGACCTCGAAGCGGCCGACGCGACGCTGTCGATTACCGGCTGGGTCGGCGTTTGGCACGGCGAGGGGTTCCGTATCGCCGCCGGCGCGTACCCCGACCGGTCGCTGGCGACACTGCTGGATATTGAGAATCCGCCGGAAGCGCTCCGGCGGACGCCGTCGGACTACCGGTCCGAACTGCTTGACCTCATCCGCGCCGTGGCGTAAGCGCCAGAAGCGTGCCGTCGAGGAACAGTTCTATCGGCCCGAGACCGAGTCGTTTCGCGAGCGAGCTCGGAACGGCGTCCGCGCCGAGGCGGGCCACGGGCGCACCACGAACGCGGATTTCAGCCGTCAGTCCGGCCGCAGTCAGCGCCGCGGCGGCGTCCCTTCCCTCGACCGGTCGGTCCCGCCAGAGGGCGAGCGCCGCCCCGAAAGACGGTAGGTCGACGGCGACGAGGTCGTCGTACCCGCGGACGCTGAACGCGACCCCGTCGCGCTCGACGGTCAGGTCGGCGTCGACGAGCAGGTCCGGCTTTCGCTCGACCTCGTCGAACAGATCGCCGACCGCCTTCGCCGTGGTGACCACTGTCAGTCGTTATCGCGTGTCGTGATAGTCAGCGTGCCATCGACTCGCCAGCGAGCGTGCTCGGCGTCTTCGCCGGCCTTGCTCGGGACGTCGACTTCCATGTCGTCGAAGTCGTACGTTATTTCCGCGTTGCGCCCGGTCAGGCGGTCGTAGAGTCCGATTGCGAGCTCTGGCCAGGTTGTCGTCTCCATCGGCGTTTCTGATTCGCTCATGCAGTACAGTGTACGTGCTACTACATGTTTAAAGTCGACCCCAACGACAGGGGTTTGGGTAGCCTGACAGAAGCCGTCAGGGCCGCCGCGCGAATGTCAGGTAGCCGGTATGCCCGACGCCACCGGTCGATGGGCGGGAGCCGCGGTCGTCGAAGTCCATCTCCCGCTGGATGGTGTCGAGCGTCTCGACGCCGTCAAGACCGACCTCGGTGGCCGTCGCCACGACCTCGCGCGTGTTTTCCACGAACGGGGAGTACACCGCCAGCGATCCGCCACGGTCCAGCAGCGTCGGCGTTCGCTCGACCACAGTCGGGGCGTCCTCGGTGTCGAGCGTCAACACGTCAAAGCCCGAGAGGTCGTCGAGGTCGTCGGTGATGTCGCCGGTCCGAACCTCGACGGTGTCCGCGACGCCAGCGATCTCCATGTTCTGTCGCGCCACCTCGGCGAACTCCGGGTCCTGCTCATAGGTGACCACGTCAGCGCCAATGCGGCCCATGTACGCGCTGAGGATGCCGGTCCCGGTGCCGGCGTCGAGGACGCGGTCCGCCGCTGCCACGCCGGTCTTGCCGACGACCAGCCCCACGTCGCGGGGCATCATCGGCGCGCCGGTCCGTTCGAGGTGGGTGAACAGGTCCGGGCCGCGCAGTCGGCGGACGGTGAAACCGGTGCCTAGATGCGTCTCGACGACATCGCCCGGTTCCACGTCCTCGGGGACCTCCAGAATACCGAGGTCGGACTCGAAGCGCTCGCCGGGGTCCAGCAGGTACTCGCGGTCTTCGTGGACGAAGAGATACGCCACGTTACTCCAGTTCGTCGACCGCGTCGGCGAGGTCGCCGTCGTTGGCTTCCAGCGCTTCTCGCGCAGTGTCTTCGTCGACGCCCGCCCGCATCGCGACGAGTTCGACGTCGTCCTCGTCGACGCCGGAGTCGCTACCGCTCTCGTCGGCATCATCCGCAGCCGCCGCGGCCGAGCCCTCGCCGGAGCCGAGTTCGCGGCTCTCAGGCTCGCCGACGACCTGATACGTTTTCTGGCCCTGGGCTTCCATGAGCTGGACCTCCGCGTCGTCGAAGACGAGTTCCTCATCCGGTGTGCGGATAATTACTTCCTGCGCATCGATGTCCTCCATGTCGATGCCCATCTGTTCCATCATCTGCTTCATCTTGCGCGGGTTCATCCCGCCGCCTCCGCCAAACATACGTAGGACTGGCGGGGCAGGGCAGAAAAGCGTAGCGACCCGGGCTCGGGCCGAAGTTCGTCGCGGTACCGTTCTGTCGACCGGCCGAAACCGGCACGCTCCCGCGGCTTCGTAACGATTCTAAGGCTCGCCCGTCCATCCCCGCCGTGTCACTGCTGACGATCTTCGCTACGGCCATCCTCCCGGTCGTCGCCGTCGCTGCGGCCGGCTTCGCCCTCGGCCGGGTGAAAGGCACCGACCCCGACGCGCTCAACACCATCACGGTGTACGTTCTCGCGCCCGCGCTGGTGGTCCACAGCCTGACAACGTCCTCGCTGGCCGGCAATACGATTCTGAGCGTCGTCCTCGCTGTCGTGCTGTTCACCGCCGCAATGGTCCTCCTCGCAGAGGGTGTCGGTCGCCTCACGGGCCACTCGGAACCCTTGCTGGGCGCGTTTGTCCTCGTGTCTATCTTTCCCAACACCGGGAACTACGGCATTCCACTGGCGGATTTCGCCTTCGGCGCGAGACCGGGCGCAGCACGGCCGTCCTCGTGACCGCGCTGCAGGGCGTGATGCTCTACACGCTCGGCATCTACATTGCCGCCCGGGGCAGTGGCAGCAGCCCGCTGGCGGACATGCGCCGCGTGTTCGGTGTCCCACTCGTCTACGCTGTCGTTGTCGCGCTCGCGCTCCGATGGATCGGTGCGGTGCCGCCCACAGACTCGACGGTGATGCAGACACTCGAACTGCTTGGCAACGCCTCGATTCCGGTGATGTTGCTCATTCTCGGCATCCAGCTATCGAACGTCGACGGGGACAGCGATTTCCGGTCGGTCGGGATCGCCAGCGCGTTGAAACTCCTGCTGGCGCCAGTGCTCGCGTTTGCCGCGGTGCTCGCAATCGGGTTCCAGAACCAGACAGTCGCGCGGGTGGTCGTGCTCCTGTTGGCGACGCCGACCGGCGTGACGACCATCATCCTCGTCGGCGCGTTCAGCCATCAGACTGGCGACTGCTCGCCGGGCGAATTCGTCAGCGCGACCGTGTTCCTGACGACCGTCGTCAGCGCGGTGACGGTGACGGTTCTCGTGTGGCTGCTGCAGTCCGGACTGGTGCTGTGACTACTCCTCGGCAAATATCTGAATGTCGTCCGGGTAGATTTCTACGTAGTGGTTCGACCCCGCCCGAACGTCGTAGCGGTCGATGGGGAGGTCGCGGCTCCGGGTCGGTCCGCCGTCGACGGCGACTGTCAGCGCGTACGCTCCGGGCGCATGGATGTCCGGGTCGTACTCTGCAGTCTCGTCGGCGGCCAGCGTCACTGTCTCGTCGAGCACCGTTGTCCCGTCGTGCGTGATGGCGACGGAGACGGTCAGTTCGTCGTCCGTGCCGTTGTGGACGACGAACAGAATCGGGTCGTCGGGCGGCGCCGTCATCGTCGGCGGCGCCGGTTCTGCGGTCGGCGTGGCGGTGGGCGTCGACTGATCGCTCGCCGTAGCGGTGTCACCGGGCGCGACACAGCCGGCAATCGGGGCGAGCGCTAGTGCGGCGAGGAGGGTTCGGCGGTGCATACCGCTCGTCCCGGAGGGAGCAGCAAATGCTTTCTGTCAGTTCTCTGCGCCCTGGCGGACCTTCACGGCCATGCCCGTCTCGAAGTCGTCCATGCCGCTGCCGGGCAGTTCCGCGCGACCGACGGCGAGTAGATAGCCGTCCTCGTGGACGACGAGGGCTTCGTCGCCCGGACGGAGAGCGCTGTCGGCGGACTGGACGAACTTCGCGAAGGCGTTGCGGCCCTCACGGATGAAGGGCTCGCTCTCGTCGCCGACGACCACGCGGTGTCGCGGCCCGTCGAAGGCATCGAGGAGTCTGCTCCCGCCGGCGAGTCCGAGCCGAAAGCGCCCGTCGTCGCCGTACGTAGCGATCCGGCCATCCGTGGCATGGACCTGCCGCGGACGGCCGGAGCTGGTGTGTGTTACGTCGAGGGCGTCAGCGCCGGCGAACAGCGCTGTCCCGCCGCCACCGCCGAACTGGTAGTCGGCCGCGCGCCGGAGTCCGCGGAACTCGTCGTTACTCATTGCCCGTGTTCGATGCCGGGTGATAAACCGCCTTTCGGTTCTGTCCGTGCCACTGTTCGACGCAGTCCGAAAGGAAATGTTTGCCCGACCGTGGCTGCCCGAACCACGGCCGACCGAAATCGTGTGGCGATGGTGAATGCCACTCCCCCAATCCGTTCCGAATCACCGGTCCGGCCCTATGGGTGACGGAGTCCCGAACCGGAATGCCATTGGTTCGCTCCGTCAGTCGCCCCGGCCCGAGTACACGGGGCGTGTGCCTCTGTATCCGATCCGCGGTCAGCGATCCGACCACGACGCCTGGAACTGCAGTGGGTCTCCATCTCGCGCCTGTTCCGTGACGAGCGCGAGGGTGTACCGACTATCCTCAGCATATGACAACACGCCGTCTCTGTGACCCAACTGGTCGGGGGAACTACACGGGGATGTGTTTGCTGCTTCAGTTATGCAGGTGGGCCGGAATTTCCGTTCTGCCGGGCCGGAGCGATGGCGTCTCTCAGGAAAGATGTGGGCATTGCTTCCTAGTACCATACTTTCCTCCGTCGATTTTGGGGAAATTTATACCGGATGACTTCCAAGTGACGGGTGACATGGCTACAGACACGCGAAAAGTGATTCTGGGCGCTGCGCTGCTGGCGATCAGCACCGTGCTCATCCTTGGTACAGGGGCAATCGACATCGGCATCCCGGCCGCTGCCGGAGCGCTGGCTGCACTTGGGCTGGCCGCCGGAGCCCTCCTCGTTGGAACGTCAGAAGACGGTCGCCCGGTCTAACCGCCGAGAGCCTTTTCCTTCGAAACCCAAGCACAAGTAGCTCTGAGCCTGTCGAGCCACAGGAAGCTATTCCGGTTACGGTTGGGCCAGTGGTGGAGACAGCGCCGGAGCGACCGCCCACACACTGGGTCGGCTATAGCAGGAACCGGTCGGAATCGTCGCTCATATCGATGAACCCATCAACGGCCGCTTTGAGGTCTTCGGAGGACGACTCTTCGAAGCCCATCGCTTCGACGCGACAGCCTTCGTGGCGGAGATACCGACACACACGAGCGAAGTCCCCGTCGCCGGTACAGAGCACGACCGTATCGACGTGATTCGCTAGCGAGACCGCGTCGAGACTCATCCCGACATCCCAGTCGGCCTTCTTCGATCCGTCCTGGAACGTCTTGATGTCCTTGATGCGCGTCTCGAAGCCGATGTCGACGAGCGCTTCGAAAAACGACTCCTCTTCGGGCGAATCCGCGCGGATGACGTAGGCGATTGCGCGGGTCAGTTCGCGGCCGTCAACGGCCTCTTCCAGTAGTGCCTCGTAGTCGATGTTCCGCGAGTAAAGACTCCGGGCAGTGTGATAGAGGTTTTGCGCGTCGGCCAGTACGGCCACGCGCTGTCCCGGCTGGGAAACTGTCATATCAGGTATTGGCTATCGGCCCGAATATGCTTTCGGGATACAAACGTGAAAGAACGGCGTAATTATGCCCCAACTAACCAGTTGTTGTCGCTTCAGCAGCTCTAGCCGTGGATAGAATATGTCAATAAGGCGGTCTTACTACCGAGGAGTGCAGTCAACTTAGTGAGCACTGTGTTTCACTCGGACAAGCGCAAAACAGCCTACTTCTGGAGGTCGAACGCAACTGCTACCGGAGTAACTGTCCAGTAGACGAACCGATACCGACCGGAGACGAGTTCAGGACACACAGTAAAATCCTTCTCGTCAGGAACAACCCCCTCTTCGGTCAGACGGAGCGACCATTCAAATACCTGCCCAGGCGCTGCCTCGGTACCCATATCCACGTATTGAAACTCATCGTCCCCGGTCTGTCCACGGACATCTTGCCAGCCATCTTCAGTGAGCAGTTCGATCTGGTACAGATACTTAAGACCCAGAGAGAGGGTGCGATCAGACACGTTTGTCAGCGTAATTTGGGCTGTGTCACCGTATTCAAACGCTGTCCCATCAATCCGTAGTGATACATACCCGGTATCTCCCCACGGAACGGAGCCTTCGTCATACATTGGCGGGTGGCGAGTGAAGTTGCCCTTCTCACACGAGAGTTCTTTTACCGGGGACTCAGGACTCTCAGCTGGCCGAATGTGACCACTGAGTTGACGCTCTGTCATCTCTTCGGTATTTCCAGCTGTTTGTTGCTCAGTGTTCTCGGTTTCCGTTTTTGCAGCTGTCTCGGTCGGATCACTGCTGGTACTCGAACAGCCGGCGAATCCGAAGACGCTGGAGGTGGCTAAAAGATAGTGTCTTCGACGCATACCTGCCGATATTATGTACCTTGCAGTATGTGTTTGTGGCCGACACTTATGTGTTATTGTCAGAATGTAATGTGTACACCTCTGACCGCTTGTTTCAGACAGGACGCAAATACCAAAATGCAGTCGGGCCTGCTCCAGCAGCGTCTCCCAGACAAGCCGAGGGAAACGCTGGCGTACTGCCACACGATGGGGGTCCCGCCGTCTCCATGCGACGACTCGATAAGGCTTCGAATGCACTGTGAAAGGCGACAGCGAGAACACAAAAGCTAAGTCGGTCACGCTTGGTTACTCGACCATGCGACGACGCCGTCAGTCCGGAACCGCCTCGTGGCTCCCCGGTGAGGGCGTCGTCCGCGCGAAACGCAAGCCGACGTTTTAGCGACTCGTGGCGGACGTGGCGACTCCGTCTCGGGTCAGGACGTTTGACACACAACAGCCGGCGGTATCGGCCGGCTATCGCACCGTTTCCGACCGGACAACCGAACCCACAGCGACACCACACACTCAGCAATGACAGCTATCGACTTCCGCGGCGTGTTCCCGGCTATGTGCACGCCGTTCCACCAGGACGGCAGTATCGACTTCGAAACACTCCAAGAGGACGCCCAGCGGCTCGAATCCGCCGGCGTCGACGGCCTCGTTCCGGTCGGCTCGACCGGTGAATCGGCGACGCTCTCGCACGACGAACACATCGAGGTCGTCGAGGCGGTCATCGACGCCGTCGACGACGTGCCGGTCATCGCCGGCTCGGGGTCGAACAACACCAAGGAAGCGCTGGAGCTGTCCCGGCGCTCCGCCGAGGCCGGCGCTGACGCGCTGTTGCTCATCTCGCCGTACTACAACAAGCCCGAACAGCAGGGGTTCCTCGACCACTACACGACGCTGGCTGACGCCGTCGACCTGCCACAGATCGTCTACAACGTCCCCTCGCGGACGGGCCAGAACATCGACCCGGATACGGCGGTCGAACTCGCCGCACACCCGAACATCCGGGCCTACAAGGCTGCGAGCGGCGACATGGGACAGATTTCAGAGATCATCGAACGCACGCAGGACGAGGACTTCGCGGTGCTGTCCGGCGACGACGGGATGACGCTACCGATGCTGTCGGTCGGCGGGACCGGCTGTATCTCCGTCTCGGCCAACATCGAACCGGAGCGCACCTGCGCGATGGTCGGTGCGGCGCTGTCCGGCGACTTCGAGCGAGCGAGAGCGATTCACCACGAACTCGGCCCGCTGTTCCGCGCACTGTTCGTCGAGACGAACCCCATCCCGGTCAAGGAGGCAATGCGGATCAGAGGCTACGGCCCGGCGTACCTCCGCTCGCCGCTAACCCGCCTGTCCGACGAACACCTCGACCACCTGCGTGACGTGCTCGCGACGCTCGAAACCGAAGACCTCGAAGACGAGTACGCGGAGGCCGAGCGATGACGCGGGTGGCGGTCAACGGCGTCACCGGCCAGATGGGTGGCGCTGTCATCGAGGCCGCCACCGACAGCGAGGTCGTGGTCGGCTTTGCGACCAGCGATACCAACGCGGTCGACGGCGTCCCTGTCGTCGACCTCGCCGATGCCGCCGAGGCGCTCCGGGAGTACGACGTGGACGTTGTCGTCGACTTCGCTGTCCCAGAGGGTGCGCTGACCGTCGCCGAAGCCTGCGTCGAAGCGGGCGTCTCGATGGTCGTCGGAACCACCGGCTTCGACGAGGACGGGATGGCCAGTCTGCGAGACGCCAGTGAGGAGGTTCCGCTGCTGAAGGCGACCAACTTCTCGCAGGGAATTCAGGTCCTCCAGCGCCTCGTCAGCGAGGCCGTCGGGACGCTCGACGACTACGACCTCGAACTCATGGAGACCCACCACAACCGCAAGGTCGACGCGCCGTCGGGGACGGCCAACAGCATCCTCGACGTGATCCAAGAGGAGCGCGACGTAGAGCCGGTGTACGGCCGGGAAGGGCACGCACCGCGCGACGACGACGAAATCGGCGTGTTCGCCAGGCGAGCCGGTGACATTCGCGGGGAGCACGAACTCGTACTGGCCGGCAACGACGAAGTCCTCTCGCTCTCCCACCGGGCCGAGGACCGCGGTGTGTTCGCCGCCGGCGCACTGGACGCGGCGACGTGGCTCGTCGGCCGCGACGCCGGCTGGTACGAGTTCGGCGACGTTGTAGACGCCTGAAGGAGACCGGAGGGGAAACACGGGACGGTTTTCAGCGGTCTACTCGCCGTAATTGATTGCGGTTCTATAGTAGCCGTTGAAAATCAATGCACACCTGATCGGACGACTGTAGTGCGATCAGTGTGTAAATCGTTTCAATTGTTACTATCGACGGATCGGTGAGCGGCGACCATATTGACACCCGGTATTCGGAAAATATGAATATGTGATAATACACACTCGAATACCTCTCTCAATACCACGGTCAGCCTTATATGTCGGAGTTGCCGCGTATCGTCTATGGCTACGAACCAGCACGTACAACTACCAGCGACCGATTGCCCACGATGTTCCAGTGAATTCGAAGCGACGGCACCGCGCATCAGTATGTGCCGGGAATGCGGGTACATCCCCGGCCGCGGGTCCGACTGAGAGAACGACAGACGGAAAATGCGGCATGGTAGCACACCCATCCCGAAACCCCGATAGGTAAGCCCCCGGCGTCGCAACCGGGTGGTATGAGCCTCGAAGCCGATATCGACGACCTCTGGCAACGGAAACAGGACGGCCTCTCGGCGGCCGACACGACCGACGACCACCTCGCTGTACTCGATGAATTCCTCACGGCGCTGGAAGCCGGCGAGGTCCGCGCCGCGGAGAAGTCTGGCGGCGAGTGGGAGGCGAACGCGTGGGTCAAGCAGGGCATTCTGCTGAACTTCGGCCTGCGCGAGACCGTCGCCCGGGAGTACGGCGGCGTCGACTACCACGACGTGCTCCCACTCCGGGAGACTGAGGACCTCGGCGAGCGCGGGACCCGCAACACGCCGGACGGCACGACCATCCGCCGTGGCGCGTACCTCGGTGAGGACTGCATCATGATGTCGCCCTCGTTCGTCAACATCGGGGCGTACGTCGGCGACGGGACGCTCATCGACTCCTGTGACACCGTCGGTTCCTGCGCCCAGATCGGCGAGAACGTCAAGCTCGGCGCGAACACGCTCATCGGCGGCGTCCTCGAACCGGTCGAGAACGCCCCAGTCATCGTTGAGGACGAGGTATCGCTGGGCGCTGGCTGTCGCGTCACCAGCGGCTTCGTCGTTGGCGAAGGCTCGATTGTCGGTGAGAACACGCTCCTGACGCCGCGGATTCCCGTCTACGATCTCGTCAAGGACGAGGTACTGTACGGCGAACTGCCGCCGGAACGGCGCGCCTTCCAGCGCTTCGTCGACTCTTCAGTCGGCGAGAACGACCTGATTCCCGGCGGGGCGTACAAGCCCGCTGTGGTGGCGACCGATGTCGAGGAGGAGACGCTGGAAGCGACGGAGAGAGAAGACGCGCTTCGGGAGTAGCGAGGGCGCGCGAAGCGCGGCCCTCGGTAAAGCGAACGGTGAGCGAAGTGACCCGCGAGCAATGGAGTTTCGACCGTGGAGAGCGCTCTCGGCATCACCTCGTCCGGCGGGCGCATCTGGTGGACGGACTGATAGTTGAGACAGTCTACGCCACGGTCAAGAGTTGTTGAGTATCGAAGCTGAGTGACTGGAGGGGAGCCAACGGCGGCGTGTCGCTCGGACTTCAGGCCGCGGTGGTATCGCTGTCGATCTCGTCAAGTGTCGTTTGCCGCCCGTCTGCGACGTTCCCACGGCGCTGGTAGGACTCTCTGAGGGTGAGTGCCAGTGCGCCGAGGCCGAGTAAAAGCGCAAGCAGTTCGAACACCCACCCGACAACCGGTATCGCACCGAGAATTGCAAACCCGATGAGGCCGACGACGAGCGCGAGCCAGCGGTTCTCCCGGTCAGCGAGCGAGAGCGCCCACGACCCAGCGGCGAACTGGCCGTAGACGACGGCGACCCACACCGCGACGCCGAAAATGACGGCACCGACCAGCGAGAGCGGGATGCCGACGATGGTGAACAGGAGAACGACGAGGACGACGGGCACGGCGACGAGTGTCAGCAGGCCGACGCCCCCGGACTTCGCCGGGCGCTCCGCGACGTGTCCGGCGACGCGCGCTGAAAACGACGGGAAGGCGGCCAGTAGGATCGCACCCAGCAGGAGGTTTACGAGCAGGCCGTAGACGACACCGATCCATGACGGAAGCGCGAACTCGCCGGAGTCCGGCCCGGCGCTGTCGCCGATGCTCTCGTCCTGAACGACGCTCCCGCCGACGGTGGCCTCGGGATCGCGGGTGAACGTGGCTGCGTCGTAGCGGACGTCGCCGCCGACCGACGCCGTCGGCCCGAGGACGAACTCCTCTGCACCAGCACGGACGGTCCCGTCGACCGTCCCATGAATCGCGAGGAAGCCAGCACCTGCTTCGAGGTTTCCGCCAATCTGGGCTGTCTCGCCGATCTCGACTGTCCCGCCGGCGACGCTGACGTTGCCGCCGACAGTGCCGTCGATACGGACAGTCCCCGCCGCAGCCTCGATGTTCCCACCCACCTCACCGGCCTCGGTGACGTGGACGGTCCCTGCCGCGGTTTCGACGTCTCCGGTCACCGTCCCGCGAACGATGACCGTCCCGGCGACCCCCTCAACGCTGTCGTACGTCTCGTCAGGTCCGATGATTATGGTTCCGCTTGCTCCCTGATACGACTGCGCGGCAACGGTACCGGCCACAGTCGATAGCAAAACGAGCGACACGAGCGCGAGCGTAGCGACCCGGAGGCCGCCGCTGGCGTGTCTGGAAGACATGCGATTTGATTGTGTTGGGAACATGATAAATGTGTGATAACATTATCAGGCAGCGAGAACGCCACCCGAACGGTGTGAGCCGGGCCGCACTCGTCCAGACCGAGCGGTCTGTCCGCGCCGCGGTGTTGTCGTCGCCGATGGAGAGGAGACACTGAAAACAATGGAGCCAGAAGACGCACGCAGAGAGAGTGGGGTGCGCGGAGTAGCGGCCCTCGAAACGTGGACATCGGCCTCTGGGACTGGACCGAAACGAGCGTTTCTGTATCGGTATGTGATTTTAGTTATAAGACGACAGCGGTTCCTGACGACGCTCTCCAGCGGTCTCACAGGCGACATATCGAGCGTGTATTAGGACTGTATTAGGTGGGGTGAAACCTATAGTGGTTTCTTTTTGGCCGAATTCTGAGTTTTTGTAATCGCTACTGGCTACACCACCCTGAAACTTTAAGTATTGATAGCATGAAATATTTGCCGTAGATATGTCTAGTGACAGCAAGCAGCAGAGCGCAACCGAGCGGAAGTCAGCGATAAAGAAGCGTCACGAACAGGCGGCAAACGAGGTGCTGCCGGATCGGCGGGAACTGTACATCGGTGGGGAATGGGTCCAGAGTAGCGCCGGGAAGACATTCGAAACGATAGACCCGACAACCGGTGAACCGCTTGCGGAAGTGCAAGCCGGCACTGCGGAGGATATTGACAGTGCAGTTGCGGCCGCATGGGACGCCTACGACGAGACGTATAGCGATATGTCTACAGGCGCACGCCAGGCAATGCTGGATAGTATCGCAGATGCCATTGCGGAGCGCAGCGAGGAGTTCGCGAAGCTCGAAAGTTTAGATAACGGGAAACCGATTAGCGAGGCTCGGATCGATATTGACCTCGTTATCGACCACTTCCGGTATTTCGCAGGTCTCGCTCGGTCGGGCGAGGGACGGACCATTGAAACTGACGACAGCCGGCACGTCCAGACGCTCCGGGAGCCGTATGGGGTTGTTGGACAGATAATCCCGTGGAACTTCCCGTTGCTGATGGCGGCCTGGAAGCTCGCCCCGGCGCTGTCGGCCGGTAACACCGTCGTACTGAAGCCTGCCGAGGAGACGCCGCTGAGTATTCTCAAACTGATGGAAATTACGGAAGATGTGATTCCCGACGGCGTCGTTAACGTCGTCACCGGGTTCGGTCCGGAGGCAGGGGAGCCGCTCTCGAAACACCCTGACATCCGGAAGCTAGCGTTCACTGGATCGACAGAAATCGGGAGTAAAGTGATGCAAAGCGCCGCCGAAACCATCACCGACGTGACGCTGGAACTGGGCGGAAAGAGTCCACTCATTGTGTTCCCCGATGCAGACCTGGAACAGGCTGTCCAGACGACGATTACGGCAATCTTCTTTAACACCGGTGAGTGTTGCTGTGCCGGGTCACGGTTGTTCGTCCATGAAGACATCAAAGACGAGTTCCTGAATGAGCTTGCGGCTGCAGCCGAGGACCTAACTGTAGATGACCCACTGCTGGAGGCGACAGACCTCGGCCCGAAAGTGACCGCAGAGCAGGTCGAGCGGACGCTGGGCTACATAGAGGAGGCAGAACAGGAAGGAGCCGCTTTCGTCACCGGAGGGAGTCAGCCGGACGACGAAGCCCTTTCGGATGGCTGCTTCGTCGCGCCGACACTTATTGACGAGATTGACCACGACAGCAAACCGGTCCAGGAAGAAATCTTCGGCCCGGTTCAGGAAGTGTTCAGCTGGAGCGAGTACGATGAGATGATGGAACTGGCTAACGATGTCGACTACGGTCTCGCAGCAGGAGTCCTCACAGAAGACCTCTCGAAGGCGCACCAGTGTGCAAAAGACATCGAAGCGGGGAACATCTGGGTCAACACCTACAACGACTTCCCGGCAGGCCAGCCGTTCGGCGGATACAAGCAGTCGGGAATCGGTCGAGAGATCGGCGAGGAAACGATCGAACATTACACGCAGACGAAGACGGTGAATATTTCACTCGATTGACGTGAGCGTCCCGTTCCCGCAAGTCCCTCCCGGACAGATTGAAGCCGCCAACGTGTCCATCGCCCCCGACGGGACGAAATACGTCGTCCCGTCAGGGATGCACGAGCGGCTGTTCCGGGCAGTGGTGCCCGACGCTGCTGCGGGGACACGAGACCCCAAAACCGAACTGGCGCTGGCCGGATGGGTGTCACTGCATACAGATGGGCTGACCAGACGTGTGTATATCGATGCCCCGGATGACTTCACCGAAACGGCCATGGTAAAGCGGTTCGCCCGGTCACACGACGCCGAATCGATTGTCATGGCACGCCACCCAAGCGGCGACGTGACCCGCTGGCAGTCGCCAGGCGCTGTGTCCGTTACCGAACAGTGAACTCGGCAGTCAGCAGTCTGTGCTGTCGCTCAGGGTCAGTCCACCTTACTTAGTACGGCCAGGGATGGCCGCTCGCGGCTGGCAACAACGTTGTTTTCAGTCCAGCTACCGACCTGTGGCTATGGATGAACGAATCGACCCGGACGAACTGCTCGCTGCTGTCGGCTTTGATGCGGACGAGAGCGTGCTAACGCGCCGGCAAGCGGAGGTACTTGCGCTCCGCGAAAACGATGTCCGTCAGAGCGATATCGGGGAGTTGCTCGGCACGTCACGCGCGAATATTTCGAGCATAGAGCGGAATGCGAGAGAGAACGTCGAGAAGGCACGCCAGACAGTCGCCTTCGCGAACACCCTGACTGCACCGGTTCGTGTCGACATTGCAGTCGGGACCGACATCTACGATGTTCCGCAAACGGTGTACGCCGCCTGTGATGAGGCCGGTGTCGAGGTCAATTACGGCTCCTCAAATCTGTTGCAACTCGTCGATGACGCCGTCGATGGTGCGATTCAGCAGGACACGGTGCAGGTGCCACTCCGCATTGATGTGACAAACGACGGTGTCGTACACGTTCGAGAACGGTCGACAGAACGCACAGAGTAACCGGGAACAGTACTGCTGGCTCGAATCGGCAGGCACGGCTCACATACCGGTGTGTCCTCACGCGCCGACAGACGATTGTTGCGCAGCACCGTCCGCATCCGACCGTCGCCCGATAGAGAGATGGCCAGTTGGGGCGCTGTGTGTATCGAAACGGAACCCTTGTTAGCCGCCGACACCGTGGTTTCCCCAATGAGCCACGACTCGCCGCCGGTCCGCCGCCTCGCGGACTGGGACCACGAGCGTCTGGAGGCGGTGGCTGCCGAGCACGGCACGCCGCTGTACGTCGTTGATCTCGACCGCGTCGCCGAGAACTACGAGCGATTCGCCGCGGCGTTCCCCGACGCCCATGTCATGTACGCCGCGAAGGCCCACACCGGACAGGCCGTTCTGTCGAAACTGCTTGAGACGGGCGCGGACATCGAGTGTGCGGCCTGGGGGGAACTCCAGCGGGCTATCGACGCCGGCGCAGACCCGAACACGCTCCAGTACACGGCCGTCAATCCGCCGGACCGCGACCTCGACCGTGCCGTCGAACTGGCGGCAGAGCACCCCGGGCTGACGATTACGGGGGGCGCGCGGGACACCTTCGACCGCCTCGAAGAGCGGGGCTACGACGGTCGGGTCGCCATCCGCATCAATCCCGGTATCGGGACGGGCCACCACGAGAAGGTCGCGACGGGGAAAGACGCCAAGTTCGGCATTCCCTACGACGAGGTGCCCGAGGTCGCGGCCGATGTGCGCGAGCGGTTCGACCTCGTCGGCCTGCACGCCCACGCCGGCAGCGGCGTCCTTCACGACGACCTCGACGACCACTGTCGGGCCATCGGGAAGGTCGCCGACATGGGCCGAGAAGTCATCGCCGACGGCGCGGAACTGGACTTCGTCGACTTCGGCGGCGGCTTCGGCGTGCCGTACCGAGAAGACGTCGAGCCACTGGACATGGAGATTGTCGGCGAGAGGGTCCGCGAGGCGGTTGGGGAACTCGACGCGCAGGTCAAACTCGAACCCGGCCGGTACGTTGTCGCCGACGCCGAGTGCATCCTCACGGAGGTCAACACGGTCAAGGAGACGCCGGCGGCAACCGTCGTCGGCGTCGACGCCTCGCTGGCAACACTCATCCGACCGGCAATGTTCGGCTCCTACCACCCGATCCGGAACGTCACCGCGCCGGAGCGGGAGGCCGAACCGGTGTCGGTCGGCGGTCCCTGCTGTACGAGCGCCGACGTGTTCTGCACTGACCGACCGCTCGCTCGACCCGAGCGAACTGACCTGCTGGCAATCGGCAACGCCGGCGCGTACGGCTACGAGCTGGCGAACCAGTTCCACTCCCAGCCACGGCCGGCAGAAGTTGCCTTCGAGGGCGGCGAGACGCGAGTCGTCCGCGAGCGGGAGACACTGGCGGACGTGACCCGCATGGAGCGGTAATGGCGTTCGACATCCCCTCGTTCCACCGGCAGGCCGTCGAGACGCCGTCACACGAGCGCGTCGACGACATGCGCTCGTTACTGGTCGACACGCTCGAAGACGCCGGGGAGTACCCGGAGGTGGACGACCTCGGCAACGTCGTCGCGTCCCGTGGCGATACCGACGGGACCCATATCCTGCTCAACACGCACATCGACACCGTGCCGCCGCATCTGCCCTACGAGCGGCGGACGGAGCCGCCGGGGCCAGACGAGACTGTCGATGGCACCGGCGGCGATGGGGACGGCGACATCGTCTGTGGCCGCGGGGCCTGTGACGCGAAAGGCCCGCTCGCGGCCTTGCTGGATGCGTTCCTCACCGTGACGCCCGATGACGGCCGGGTCACACTGGCGATTTCTACCGACGAGGAGACGACACAGACCGGCGGCGCACACCTTGCAGACACAGTCGGCGCCGACGGCTACATCGTTGGCGAACCGACCGGCCTCGACGTGTGTACCGCCGCTCGCGGCCAGTTTGAGGGCACGGTCACCATTCACGGCGAGAGCGCCCACGCCGCCGACCCCGGCAGCGGCCACAACGCGATTCGGGCCGCCGCGCCGGTTCTGCAGGCGATGGAGTCGTATGACGACAAGAAAGGCCCCGGCGAACACGAGACGCTCGGCTACCCCATCCTCACCCCGTCGATGGTGGAGGGCGGCGAGGCGACCAATCAGGTCCCGGCAGAGTGTATCATCACGTTCGACCGGCGGAGCGTCCCGCCGGAGACGAGCGAATCGTTCTGTGCCGACCTGCAGGCCCACCTCGAACAGTGGCTCCCGGAGTCGATGGACCTCACCGTGGACCTCATCCGCCCGGATACGCCGTTCCCCGAGGCGTTCGCGACCGACACCGACGCAGAACTGGTCCGCACGCTGCAGGAAGCAAGTGGCGGCGGGGTCCGGCAGTTCGGGGCCGCGACGGAAGCTTCGTATTTCGCGAGCAACGGGCCGACCGTGGTGTTCGGTCCCGGCGACCTGAGCGATGAGATGGGTGCTGTCGCCCACTCGAAACGCGAGTACGTCCGTCTCTCGGAGGTTCGGACGGCCGCGCGAGCCGTGCGGGAGACGGTCGAACGGCTGGTCTGAGTCGGAAAGTCACGACCTACGCCGACCGCCGCTGGACGAGGTCGGAGAGCGCCGTGGTTGCGTCTTCGTCTGTCACGCTGTCGAACTCCTCGTAGTAGTCCGAAGTCGCCTGAAACGCCGCCGGTTTCAGCGGGACGACGACATCGTCGGCCCACCGCTGTACCTCGTCGAGCACGTCCGGCGGCGCGACGGGGGCGGCGGCGATAACCTCGTCGGCACCCGCTTTCCGCAGGCGCTGTGTCGCGACGCGCATCGCCGCACCCGTCGGAATCCCGTCGTCGACCAGCAGAACCCGCTTGCCAGCCACGTCAAGCGGCCCCCATGTCTCGCCGTAGTCGACCGCTCGCGACTCGACGGTGTCGCTCGCGTGTGTCTTCGCTTCCTGAACGTACTCCCAGTTCACGTCCAGAAACCGCATCATCGGGCTGTTGATCCACGAGAAGCCCCCCGGCGCGACGGCTCCGATAGTCAGCTCAGGGTGGTTTGGAGCGCGTATACGTTGTATGACGATGACATCCATCGGGAGCCCGGTCGCGTCAGCGACCACGTTGCCGACGGGGACGCCGTTCGGTGCGAGCGTGACGACGATATCGCCGACGACATCCCGCCGGCGCAGCGCGGCCACGAGCTGTTGCGCCGCATCCGAGCGGTCTGTGAACATACCACACTATACGGAATCGTACATCCTAATCATTCCGGTCAGTCGTCACCGGGCTGGCGGCCGACCGAGCGGGTGGCTGCGTCACCGGCTCAGTCCTGGGGTGTCGGCTGGTCGGGTTCCTGCCCGAGGGCCAGCGTCTCCTCGACCTGTGTGTACGTCAGAACGAGACCGACAAACGCGAGCGCGGCACCGGCAGTGAAGGGCGTGCTGAACGACCCGAAGTTGTACAGCAGGCCCGACGCCAGCGGCCCGATAGCGACGCCGAGACCGAACGCCATTGTCAGGACAGACAGCGTCGTCCCGGACCCTCTCGCGCCGGCCAGATCACCGGCAAGAGCGAGCGACGGGGCAAACACCAGCGCAACGGCGATGCCCTGGACGAACCGCGCCAGAAGCATGCTCCACGGGCCTGTCACGACACCCTGTGCGAACACCGACGGAACAAGGATGACGAACCCGGCGACGATGAACGGCCGTCGACCAAACCGGTCGCTCGCTCGGCCGATGGGCACCTGAAAGACGACGTTCGCGATGACGACGGCGGCGAACTGGACGCTGAATAACAGCGTCGATTCGTCCAGCCGCATCCGAATCGGTCCTTCGAGCGTGGCAAACAGCGCGATAGTGGTCGCCATCATGAACGTGCCGACGCCGAGGACGAACACTGAATCGAGCCCCTCCCCCTCTCGGTCCAGAATCGCTATCGAGAGGTCTTTGCCCGCTTCGGCATCGACCGGTGGATCCTGAATCAGGGCCCACACGAGGACGAAGCTCACGACAGCGCCCAGCACGGCGATGGCGAAGGCGGCGGTGAAGCCGGATATCGCGGTGCCGGCGAATCGGTAGGTCACCACGTCGTTCGCGGCGAGTCCGCCGGTGATGACGACGCCGGCGATTATCGGCCCGAACCCGAAGCCGATGAGCCGGAAAGTGTTGAACACGCCGAAGTTCCCGCCGCGCTCGGCGTCACTCGCCGCGTAGTCGTTGACGAGTGCGACTGTCGCCGGAATCGTGAACGCCGCACCGAGTCCCTGAAACGCCCGCGCGGCGAGGACCGTCCAGTACGAGGAGAGGAACGGGTAGGCCGTGCTGCCGATAGCGAACAGCACCAGCCCGGTGAGGACGAAAATCCGGCGCTTACCGGTCCGGTCCGAGAGCCGCCCGGTAACGGGCTGGCCGAAGCTGTTCAGCAGGCCGAACAGGGAGAGCACCAGGCCGATGAGCGTCTCCGTCCGGAGCGTGAACCCGAGGACCTGCTCACCGGCGATACCTGCCAGCGACACTTGCCCGCCAGCGATGTACAGAGGCAGCACGATGATGAGAAACGAGTTGCCCAGTGCGTCTGCCATCCGGGCGAACGCGAGCGTCAGGACTCGCGTGTCAGTACCGAGGACCATCTACTGCTTTCGAAGGCGGCCACGCCCCTCATAGTTGCGTTCGCCGCGGTGGTACGTCGACCCGAAAACGGCGTCGGCCAGGCAGCGCCCCTCAGATGCCGTCGGCCTGCTGCGCAGCGATGCCCGTATAGTCGGCCGGCGTCAGCGCTTCCAGCTCGGCCCGCACCTCGTCGCTCACGTCGAGGTCGGCGAACATGTCGTGGAAGTCCTCGATGGTGACCTCACGGCCCCGCGTAGCCTTCTTCACCTGCTCGTAGGCGTCGGCGTACCCCTCGCGCCGGAGAATCGTCTGGACGGCCTCGCCGATAATTTCGGGCGTCGCGGCGAGGTCGTCGCGCATCACCTGCTCGTTGGGGACGACCTTCGCCAGCCCGTTCTGGCACTTGCTGTAGCCGATGAGACAGTGGGCGAAGGCGGCCCCGATGTTGCGCTTGACCGTCGAGTCCGAGAGGTCCCGCTGGAGCCGGGAGTTCGTGACGTAGTCGCCGAGGAAGTGGAGGTCGGAGTTCGCCTTCGAGAGGTTCCCCTCGCTGTTCTCGAAGTCGATGGGGTTGACCTTGTGGGGCATCGTCGAGGACCCCGTCTCACCCTCGACGGCTTCCTGGCCGAGATAGCGGTCCGAGACGTACAGCCACACGTCGAGGTCGAGATCGAGCAGGATGTTGTTCGCGCCCCGGAGCGCATCAAACAGGACCGCGAGGTCGTCACAGGGGTTGACCTGCGTCGTCAGCGGTTCGTGGTCCAGTCCGAGGTCCCCGACGAACGACTCCGCGAAGGCCGGCCAGTCCACGTCGGGGTAGGCGGCGACGTGAGCCGCGTAGGTTCCCGACGCGCCGGCCAGTTTCCCGGAGAGGCCCTCAGCGGCCCGCTCGACCCGACCGATGGCCTGGCCCAGCCGCGAGGCGTAGACGGCCATCTCCTTGCCGAACGTCGTCGGCGTCGCGGGCTGGCCGTGCGTGCGGGCGAGCATCGGCACGTCGGCGTAGGTGTGGGCCATCTCGACCAGCGTATCCCGAATTTCGCGGAGTTCGGGCACCAGCACCTCCTCGGCAGCGGGCTTGACGAGCAGCCGCTGGGCGA
The DNA here is from genome assembly GCF_001647155.1 of Haloarcula sp. K1. Classification (NCBI taxonomy): domain Archaea; kingdom Methanobacteriati; phylum Methanobacteriota; class Halobacteria; order Halobacteriales; family Haloarculaceae; genus Haloarcula; species Haloarcula sp. K1. The sequence continues at coordinate 324,209 of NZ_LRHL01000034.1, read as the reverse complement.
GGTTGTTCACGTCCTCGCTGGTCAGCCCGAAGTGAATCCAGTTGGCGGCGTCGAGGTCGTCGGGCATCCCCAGCCGGATGAAGTACTCGATGGCCTTCACGTCGTGATTGGTCGCCGCGTACTCACCGTAGCCCTCGGTTTCGAGCTGTTTGACGATGTCCGCGTCCTCGTCGTCGAACGCCTCGTACAGCGCCCGGAGCGTCGCCCGCTGGTCGTCGTCGATTGACAGCGGCGTGGCGTCGAGGTCGGCAAGTGCGATTAGATACTCGACTTCTACTTCGACACGGGCGCGCATCAGCGCCCGCTCGCTGGCGTACGGGACGAGCGGCTCGGTGTAGCGGGCGTATCGGCCGTCGAGCGGCGAAACAGCGGCCAGTGGCCCTCTCTCGGTCATACCCGAGTGTGCGCGGGAGGCGCGAAAAAGCGTGTCGTTCTCCCGCAACCGCGACGCGGTGCAGTAGCGACACACGGATGGGAAGCAAAACGGGTCTAGAGCAGGGGTTCGGGTAAAAAACGAGGCCGAGTCGTTAGTTGCTGAACTCGTTACAGACCGGGATGCCGACCGTGTTGTAGTCGCTCATCGCGGCCAGTTCGTCGGGGACCCCGTGGATGTCGACCGTCTTTTCGACCAGCGCTGTCGGGTCGAGTTTGCTCGACTCGACCATGTCCAGCATTTCGCTGTACCGCGACGGCTGGAGGCCGAGTGAGCCCTTGAAGTCGATTTCTTTGGCGACGAACTCGTCGGTCGGGAGCGACACCATTCCCTCCTCCTCGCTGGTGGTCAGTCCGATCTGGACGTGCGTGCCGCCTTTGCGGAGCGAGTTCACCGCGTTCTGGCAGGTCGTTGCGATACCGAGCGCGTCTGCGGACACGTCGGCACCGCCGTTGGTAATGTCTCTGACCGCCTGGGCGGGGTCGTCGACATCCTGTGCGTTGACGGTGGCGACAGCGCCGAGGTCTTCCGCGCGCTCCAGTTTCTCGTCCATCAGGTCGACTCCGATGACGTTGCCGCCGAGGGCGTTCGCGATGTGGACCGCCGAGAGCCCGATGCCACCGCAGCCGTGGATGACCACGTCGTCGCCGGCACTGACCGGTGCGCGGTGGGCCATCGCGTGGAACGAGGTCATGAACCGACAGCCCATCCCGGCGGCCGACTCGGCGTCGATACCGTCCGGGAGCGGAACGGCGTTGAGGTCGGCGTTGGGAATGTGGACCTCCTCGGCGAACGCGCCGGGGGCCTGATTCATGAACCCGAGGCCGATGTGGTTCTCACAGATGTTTTCGCGTCCGTTCCGACACAGATCACAGCTCCCACAGGCGAAGTTGAACGGGATGGCGACCTCCTGTCCCTCCTCAATGTTTTCGACGTCTTCGCCGACAGAGACAATCCGGCCTGTCGGCTCGTGACCGAGGACGTGTGGCGGGTCAGGCCGGTACCCGAACCAGTCCCAGTCCCCCTGCCAGCAGTGCCAGTCGGACCGACAGATACCACAGCCGATGACCTCGGCGACGGCACCGTCCGGCTCCGGTTCGGGGCGTTCGACTTCTTGTACTGTTAGCGGCTCCTGAAACTCTTCTAGTAGTACTGCTTGCATTACACTATTAACATAGGATATCTTACTAATGAATATTATGGTTTTTGAGCTACAATATCTTCGCGAGCGAGGAGGTCCGCACCCCTGATATTGTGGTTACTCGGCTGCGTCAATCTAAGTCCAGAATAATTTCAAATAACTGCCGCTGCTGCCGAAGCCGATGACACATATCAAGTAGCCATATTTTCGTCCACATCGAAATACTTTCGACAGAGAGCGAAGAGATGGTCCCGCTAGCCGGCCAATCCTCAACTCAGCCAGCCGTAGTCGCCGTCGGCATCGCCAAAGCGGCCATCCGGTGGGTCAAAGCGATAGAGGTCCTGTCCAAGTGCGACCCACGCGAGGCCGTAGACGGTTGCCGCCGCTGGCTGGACTTCGAACCCGAGGAACGCGATAGTCCCGAGGCCAAGCAACACGCCCAGCCACGGCGGCTGGATGCGCGTCCTGACGAGACCGACGGTGACCAGTAACGACCCGCTGACCAGCACGAGTACGCCGACCGCGATGACCGCCTCGCCACCACCGGAGAGGAGGCGGACCAGTTGTCCGACGGCGAAAACGAGGCCGCCGAGGCCGCCGGCCCACGCACCGATGGTCCCTGGCCGCTTCATCCGTGCGCCGTAGAAATCCTCAATGGCATAGTGACCGGCTACGACACCGAGTGCGGAGAGGGCGGTTCCGGCGAGGATGGAGGTACTCATTTCGGTCTGACCGGTCGCGGACAGCACCACGGCCCAGCCAACCCAGACGACACCACCGACGGCGGCGACCGCACCCGCGCGCTGACACCGTAGCTTCGCCATACGGGCGAGTTGGCGGCGGGCTACAAATGCGCACCGAACCGGTACACGCCGAGAATACAGACATAGCTAATGTGGCTCGGTCGCACGCCACAGGCCGGCCGGGGGTTTCGCAACAACTTTGCACGGTCCGGTCGGTCAGTCCCACATGAAACTCGCCGGTATGGCCAGTAACCGCGGCCGAAATCTCATGAACATCGCGGACCGCGCCCCGGGCGGGGCGGAGTTCGCCGTCGTTCTGACCAATGACGCCGACGCGCCGGTGCTCGAAGCAGCCGCCGAGCGCGGCATCCCGACCGAGGTCGTCGAGCACGACGCGGACGAGTCGCGCGAGTCCCACGAGGAGCGCGTCCTCGACGCCCTCTCGGAGTACGACTTCGACCTCGTCACGCTGGACGGGTATATGCGCGTCCTCAGCGAGACGTTCCTCGACGAGACACCGACCGCGCTGAACGTCCACCCAAGCCTGCTGCCGAACTTCACCGGGGCGAACGCTCACGAGCAGGTCCTCGACGCCGGCGTGAAGGTGACGGGCTGTACCGTCCACGTCCTTGATGAAAGCGTCGACGGCGGCCCCATCGTCACGCAGGAACCGATTCCCGTCTTCGAAGGTGACGACGAGGACAGTCTCAAAGAGCGCGTGCTCTATGAAGGCGAGTTCACCGCCTACCCGCGCGTCATCGAGTGGTTCGCCGAGGACCGCGTCACCATCGACTGGGATGCAGGCACGGTCTCAGTAGAGGGCGACGAGGGCGGAGACTTCCCTGCCCGCCGCATCGTCTCGGATGACCTCGCATCGAGTCTGCGCTATGGGGAGAACCCCCATCAGAACGCCGCGCTGTACACTGACACGACCGTCTCGGAGGCCAGCGTCGTCCACGCCGACCAGCTCAACGAGGGTGCGAAGGCGCTGTCGTACAACAACTACAACGACGCCGACGGCGCGCTGAACCTCATCAAGGAGTTCGAGGAGCCCGCCGCGGCGGTCATCAAACACACCAACCCGGCCGGCTGTGCGACTGCCGATTCCGTGGCCGACGCCTACGAGAAGGCACTGTCGACGGACCCGATGAGCGCTTTTGGAGGTATTGTCGCGCTGAACCGCGAGTGCGACGCCGCCACCGCCGAGCAGATCATCGACTCCTTCAAGGAGGTCGTCGTCGCGCCCGGCTACACCGACGCCGCGCTCGATGTACTGTTCGAGAAGGAGAATCTCCGCGTGCTGGATGTCAACGAGAACTTCGAGGTCACCGACAGCCTGACCGAAAAGCCCCTCGTTGGGGGCCGACTCGTTCAGGAGCGGGACACCCAGCACCTCTCAGTCGACGATCTTGAAGTCGTCACCGAGCGCGAGCCGACCGACGAGCAGATCGAGTCGATGCTGTTCGCCTGGCACACGCTCAAACACGTCAAGTCCAACGGCATTCTCTTCGCTGACGGGACGGAAACGGTCGGCATCGGCATGGGGCAAGTGTCCCGGGTCGACGCCGTCCGGCTGGCCGCGATGAAGGCCGACGAGCACGCCGAGGGGAAGGACGCCGCGGGCGCGGTGATGGCCTCGGACGCCTTCTTCCCGTTCCCGGACGGCATCGAGGCGGCCGCCGACGCCGGCATCGAGGCGGTTATCCAGCCCGGCGGCTCGAAGAACGACGAGAGCGTCATCGAGGCCGCGGACGAACACGACATGGCGATGGTGTTCACCGGGCAGCGGTCGTTCAGACACGACTGAGCGGTAGCGAGAGCGTGTCTGAGCCTCGGTAGACGAGTGGCACGAGTCTATCGGTGGTTCCGGCACGACTGAGCGGGACCGCAGCGCAACCGGTAGCCGGCAACGAAAGAGGTTTTGTCGAGGCTTTAGAACCCGCTCCCGATGGCAAACGACAACGACAGGGAGGAAGCTGTCCGCGATGCTGTGGACGTCTCTCGGAGCGGTGCCCCGGCGGGTGGGAGTGTCATCCGTGACCGGTTCTCCGCGGACGAGATTTTCCAGCGCATCATCGTCGCGGCCGACGAGGAGGTGACAGTCGGGACTCGCGAGATGTTCTTCGCCGGCGTCGCGGGCGGGTTCGCTATCACAGTGACGTTCATGCTGTATGCGTCATTGTACGCGAAAACCGGCGGCGACCCGATATTGAGCGCGCTCCTGTATCCACTCGGGTTTGTCTTCATCATTCTTGGAGATTATCAGCTCTACACGGAGAATACACTCCCACCGGTCGCGCTCGTCCTCGAACGGCTGGCGAGCATCCCGTCGCTGCTCCGTATCTGGGTCGTCGTCCTGATTTCGAACCTCTTCGGCGGGATGCTCGGCGCGCTCGCGCTGGCGACGACCGACGTTCTCTCCGACGACGCGGCGGCGGCCGCCGCCGGCTTCGCCCAGAAAGCTATCGCGACCTCACAGCTAACGCTGTTCTCGAAGGCGGTGTTCGCCGGCCTCATCGTCGCCGGCGTCGTCTGGGTCGACTACTCGCTACGGGACAGCATCTCCCGGCTCGTGTTGATTTACATCGCCTTCCTGGCGATTCCCTTCGGAAACCTCTATCACGTCGTCGTCTCCGCGACGGAGATGTTCTATCTCGTGTTTATCGGCGAGCTGGCGCTGTCTGTCGGCCTCTGGCAGTTCGTCCTGCCGGTACTTCTCGGCAACTCCGTCGGCGGCGTCGTGCTCGTGACCGTCGTCAACTACTTCCATACGACCGAACGGCGGCTCGAAACAGCGCGAGATCAGGGGTCCAAGCGCCAGCTCACCATCCGGGAGTGGATCTGGGGCGGGTGGTCCGCTTCGGGCCGCTCGTACGTGCCGGCGACCGACGAAATTCCCCAAAGCGATCCGGAGTCGCGAGAGAACGAGCGCTGACACAAACCATTTCAACGGCCTCCGGCTATCGTTGGTGTGAACTGGGTGAGAGATAACCGGCTGCTGCTTCTGTTTGCCGCCGTCGTTCTGACGACGCTGGGCGCTGTCGGGCTGGGAATCGTCGGTGTCGTCGCGACAGTCGGGGCGCTTCTCGGCGGCGGCGCGGTCATCCAGACTTTCGCCGGGTTCCTGCTTGGCACATTGCTCCTAGTGGGCGTTGACATCGTCTTCTCGGTCGCGCTGGTCCGTGCGCTGGCCCGGCTGGCGTCGGTGCCGAAGAGCCAGCGCGTCGCTGGTGGGCTCACCCGTCTCGAATCAGTCGTGCCACCGCTCGCGTCGCTCGGCCTCGCCGACGTGTTCGCGCCGCCGGAGCCGACAGTCAAGGAGCGACACGAGGCGTTGACGCGCCGGTACGTCGAGGGAGACCTCTCCGAGGCCGAGTACGAGCGGGAACTGCAGGCGCTTCTCGGCGAGTCAGAGAACCCGGATTCTGAACTGCTGGACGCCGTCGACATGGAGACCGACCTACCGCGGACCGCGGCGACCGACACCGAGTACGAGCCCGCCCGGGAATAGCCTGAGCGGGTTTTACATAGTCGCCCGACGACGGGTCACGTATGGACGCACCCACGTTTCTCGAAGTCGAGGTGGAGCGAGACGCCATCGCCTCGGCGCTCGACGCCGTTCCCGGCGTCGCCGTTGTCGACGATACCACTACTGGCCCATCACCGGGACCGGCGGGGCCGGACGGGGCCGAGGATTCCGGCCCCAGTCTCACGGACCGCCTCGGGTCGCTGTGGCGACAGTGGGGGCTGCTCGGCACGGGGCTGTCCCTCATCGCGCTCGGCGCGGCAACGGCTGGGCTCTGGTGGTACCGCCGCCGCAACGCTGATGGAACCGATGCCAGGAGCACCGACGAGGACGCGTCGGAATGGGCCACGGAACGTCCAGACGAAACGCCACCACCGGCTGAACCGAGCGTCGACACGCCATCACCGGCCGAGACGGAGTTCGAGCCGACAGCAGCGGTAGAAGACGCCGAGGAGACGCCGGCTCCAGAGGCGCAGGAAACGTCGCTGGCCACAGAGATGCCACGGACTGAGTCCGAGTCCCGGCGGCAGGATACTGGGACGGGTACGGAGCTATCTGGCGCTCCCAAGTCAGAGACCGAGACGGACACTCTGGAACAAGTGGAGACGGAGCCCACTGAGACGGACACGGACGAGCGACCGGAAGCGAAGATCGACCCGGCACCGCTGCTGGGTGCCGCGTTCCTGATTCTGTCGAGCGCGCTCGGTCGGTGGGCCACGCGCGAGCGTAGCGACCAGGCGTAACTGTCGCCGGCAGGCCAGTGGGAGACCAGTTGGGTAAGCAGGCTGTTCGGGGCGTCTTCGCGCCGGACACACGCAACAGTCCGACAGGCTAAAGCGAGCGGCTCCGATAGCCCGACCATGGAGTTCCACGAGGCCGCGAACTTCCTCTTCGAGTTGCGCCGGTTCGCCTCGCGACCCGGTACTGATGCCACGCAGGACCTGCTATCGTCGCTCGGTGACCCACAGGAGGGGCTTCGCTGCGTCCAGATTGCGGGGTCCAACGGGAAGGGGTCCACCGCGCGGATGGTCGAACGAACGTTGCGGGAAGCAGGCCTCGATGTCGGACTGTACACGTCCCCGCATCTCGACGACGTGCGCGAGCGAATCCGGATCAACGGCCGGAAGCTCTCCGAGGCCGCGCTCGTCGAGTTCGTCGAATCGGTTCAGGCGTACGTGACCGAGCAGGGCGCGGCCAATGATTCGCCCACCTTCTTCGAAACGATGACTGCGATGGCGCTGTGGGAGTTCGACCGCCAGGACGTCGACGTGGCAGTGCTGGAGGTCGGTATCGGCGGCCGATACGACGCCACGAGCGTGGTCGATCCGGTCGCAAGCGCCGTCACGTCCGTGACGCTCGAACACACCCACATCCTGGGCGACACCGTCGAGGAAATCGCCCACGACAAGGCCCACGTCGCCCCGGACGGCAATCCGCTGGTGACCGGAACGACAGGCGACGCGCTCGCGGCCGTCCGCGAGTTCACCGACGATGTCGTGACCGTTGGGAGCGCCGTCGAGACAGACCAGAACCCGGCCGAGAGCGAGGCCGATATATCCGTGAACTACGGCGGTCGTGAGGGGCTGGAGGGGTCGGTCTCGGTCGACGGCCCGAACTGGAGCGTCGATACCTCCCTCCCGCTGCTGGGCGCGCATCAGGCACAGAACGCCGGAATCGCAGCCACACTGTGCCGGCAGGTCGCGGATGTCTCGCAGTCCGATCTCGAACGCGGCCTGCGAAACGCCCACTGGCCCGGTCGGTTTGAAGTGATGAACGAGTCGCCGCTGGTCGTCCTCGACGGGGCACACAACCCAGGAAGCATCGAGCGCACCGCGGAGACGCTGTCGTCGTTCGACTACGACGACCTCCACGTCGTCGTCGGCGCGATGGTCGACAAGGACCACGAGCGCATCGCCGCGGCGCTGCCGGCCCCGGACCACGTCGTCGCCTGCCAGCCCAACGTCGACCGGGCGGAGTCTCACCACGTCGTCGCGACCGCCGTTGAGAACGCGACCGACGCCACCATCGAGACGCGAAACGACGTATCCGGGGCGCTCGATATCGCACTCAACGCCGCGGACTCCGGTGATGCGGTCCTCGTGACCGGGTCGCTGTACGCCGTCCGGGAGGCCCGGACCGGCTGGTCGCGCTCGCTGATTCCCAAGCAGGTCGACTCGCTGGCCGAGGCCCGCGAGACCATCGAGAGCGCCCACGTCACCGATACCGGGGCCTGGCGGATGCGGGGGAAGGGCGTCCACCGCGTCCTGCGTACCCGCGTCCAGCCGCGACAGGCCCAGTACCTCAAGGAGGAACTGCTGTCCTTGGGCGGCGAATGTGCCGTCTCTGGGCTGGACGGCCAAGAGGAGGAATCAACCGACGTGGTCATGATGGCGACGATGGCCCAGTACAAGCGCCTCGCGGAGAAGCTGGACGGCCAGCCCTACGGGCTCGCGTCGTTCGCCGACGAACTGCGGGGGGCGCTGTCCATCCAACAGTCCGAGCCCGACACGTCGGCAGCGTATCCCTGGGACGACGGGACGGCCGTCATGGGTATCTGCAATATCACTCCGGACTCCTTCCACGACGGCGGCGAGTACAATGCCGTCGAGGATGCCGTCGCCCGCGCCGAGCGGATGGTTGAGGCCGGTGCGGACATCCTAGATATCGGCGGGGAGTCGACCCGGCCCGGTGCTGAACCGGTCCCGGCCGAGGAGGAGATCGACCGCGTGGTGCCGGTCATCGAGGCGCTTTCGGAGCTGGATGTCGCGATATCCGTCGATACGCGGAAAGCACCCGTCGCGCGGGCAGCACTCGACGCCGGGGCAGACATCCTGAACGACGTGTCTGGCCTCGAAGACCCCGAGATGCGCCTCGTCGCCGCCGAGTACGACGTGCCGGTGGTCGTGATGCACTCCATCGAGACGCCGGTCGACCCCGACAGCGACATCCACTACGACGACGTGGTGGGGGACTGCATCGACCAACTGACAGAGCGCGTCCTGCTCGCGGAAAAGGCCGGACTCGACCGAGACCAGATCATCGTCGACCCGGGCATCGGCTTCGGGAAAGCTGCCACGGAGGACTTCGAACTGCTCGACCGACTTCCGGAGTTCGAGGCACTCGGCTGTCCAATCCTGGTCGGGCACTCCCACAAGTCCCTGTTCGGGCTGGTCGGACAGGAAGCGGGCGACTGTCTGGAGGCGACCATCGCCGGGACGACGCTGGCGGCCGAACGGGGGGCCGACATCGTTCGCGTCCACGACGTCCCGGAGAACGTTGCCGCGGTTCGGGTCGCTGAGGCAGCTCAGAACCCGGAGAAATTCGAGGACTGAGCGGCGCTGTTTGTCCGTAATTCCACCGGACCGAAAGCACTTACGCCACCACCGAGCACCGCTGGTATGGATCAGCGAGACGTTGTCCGCGAGGGGTACGACGAGATTGCGAGTACCTACGCCGAGAAGCGGGACGGGAACGGTCGCGAACGGGCCCTTGTCGAATCGCTTGCAGCGGCCCTCCCTGATGGTAGTCGCGTCCTCGATGCGGGCTGTGGTGCGGGTACGCCGGCAATGGAAGTGCTCGCCGATCAGCACGATACCATCGGACTGGATATCTCAGCCGAACAGCTCCGTACCGCTCGTGATACTGTCGACTCCGATGGACTGGTCCGTGGTGACCTGGCGACGCTCCCGTTCGCTGACGATACGTTCGGCGCTGTTGTCTCCTACCACGCCGTCATCCACGTTCCAAAGGACGAACACGCCACTGTCTTTTCCGAATTTGAGCGCGTGCTCCGGCCCGGCGGGCAACTCCTGGCCGCGCTAGGAGACGACCCATGGGAAGGCACGAACGACGACTGGCTGGATACCGGCACCGCCATGGCCTGGAGTTTCCACGGTCGTGAACGTAGCGCAGATCTACTGACGGAAGCCGGCTTTCGCGTCGAATCGGTCGAACCGGTCGACGATGAACTCGGAGGGACCTTCGCCATATTCCGGGCACAACCGGAGGACAGCGAGACACTGCCGGGTCACAACTGAATCAGGGGACTTGCGTTCGTGTGGAGAAGGGTTCTATAACCAGGACTACTCGGGCAGTTGTTCGGTGCGTTAGGCCTGGGCGGCACAAGCAATTTTCCCACTATATTGGGGGGATTATTCCCGATATCTCTCAACAATGAAAATCGGGAGCGAACATATAAGGTTTGTATCGGTGGAGGTCCGCCATGGAATTACGGGACGGGAGTAAGAACTCCCGAGAGCGCATCAGTTCTTCTGACAGAAAAGCGGTCGACGGCGGAACGCTTACCGATCGTATCGGACTGGACGCCGGGGAGATACGCTGGCGGAAGGAGTTCACCGGATTCGACGAGTCGGACGTCGACAATCTGACCGCGATGGAAGCGAAGACGAACGCCCGGGCCGAATCTGTCGTCGACGACTTCTACGATCACCTCAAATCGTTCGACGAAACCATCGAGATTTTCGGGCGGTCCACCAAGTCGGTCGACCAGCTCAAAAACACACAGTCACAGTACCTCCGCGACCTCGTCGCCGGGAGCTACGACAAACAGTACTTCGAGAACCGGGCCCGTATCGGGAAGATTCACGACATGCTCGACCTCGGCCCGAAGATCTATCTCGGGGCCTACAGCATCTACTTCGAACATTTCCTGCGGACAATCGTCGAGGACCTACAGTCGGGCGACGCCGCCCGGGACGAGGCACTCGAAGAGATGCAATCGCGGGCGCTGTCCGTGTTCAAACTCCTCAACCTCGACCAGCAGGTGGCGATGGACACCTACATCGACTCGTACAGCCAGCGTCTGGAATCGGCAATCGATGACCAGCAGGCGCTGATGGAGGAGGTCGAGAGCGGACTCCAGCAGCCCATCGACGAACTGAGCGCCTCAGCCGAGGAGGTCGCCCAGACGAACCAACAAATCACCGACACAGCCGAGACACAGTCCGAGTCGATGGACGAGGTGGCGGGCGAGGTCGCGGATATGAGCGCAACCATCGAGGAGATCGCCTCGACCGCCGAAGAAGTCGCGAGTACCAGCACATCGGCCGAGGAAAAGGCGGAACGCGGGAACGAAGCCGCACAGCAGGCCGCGGCCATGATGAACGACGTCGACGACGCTGTCGATACGGTTTCCACAGACATCGCCGGCCTCCGGGAGCAGGCCGACGAGATCGACGACATCGTCGAGGTGATCAACGACATCGCGGACCAGACCAACATGCTCGCGCTGAACGCGTCTATCGAGGCCGCACGCGCCGGCGAGGCGGGCGACGGGTTCGCCGTTGTCGCCGACGAAATCAAGACGCTCGCCGGAGATTCACAGGAACACGCGAACCAGATCGAGGACACCGTCACAGAGATCCAAGACGAGACCGTCGACGCCGTCGAGAGCCTCGAAACCGTGACAGAGCAGGTGACGGAGGGCATCGATCAGGTCGAGACGGCGGCCGAACAACTCGAAGAGATCGTGTCGGCGGTCAACGAGGCAGCACAGGGCATCCAGGAGGTCTCGGCGGCCACCGACGACCAAGCGGCGTCGACCGAGGAGGTGGCCAGCATGATCGACGAACTGTCGAGCGGCATCGACGACATGACGGCACAACTGGACGACCTCGCGGCGACGAACGAAGAACAGACGGCGAAGATTCGGGACGTGGCCGAGACCGCGCGCCGGCTCGATACCGACACGGAATAAGCTCGACCCACAGTCAGCGCGTCTGGCTTACTCCTCGACTTCGGGCGGCTCGACGGCCTCGGCCTCCGTCTCGGTCACGCGGATGCCCTTCGAAGCGAGGTGGCGCATCTGCCGGCGGACGAAGTCCTCCTCCGTCGTCCCGCGTGTCGCGAGAATAACCATCCGGGCGTCGCCGGCGGGGCGCATCGTCCGTCCGGCCCGCTGTGCGCCCTGCCGACGGGACCCACCCAGTCCAGACGCGACGAGAGCGAGTTCGGCGTCGGGCAGGTCGATACCCTCGTCGCCGACACGGGAGACGACCAGCGTGTTCAGTTCGCCCCGGCGGAACTCGTCGAACAGTTTCTCCCGACGTGCGTGTGGCGTCTCGCCGCTGATAAAGGGTGCGTCGATGGCCTCGCTGATGGCCTCGCCCTGGTCAAGGTACTCGATGAACACGAGCGCCTTCGCGGCCGGGTTCTCGGCCAGTGCGTAGCGTATCTCGTCGATTTTCCCGGTGTTGCTGGCGGCGGCCTGTCGGCGGTCGTGGCCCGACGTGGAACTGTACTCGGACTGCTCCGTCTCGTTGCCCCACGGGACGAGGCGGATTTCGACCTCGGGTTCGGCCACGTAGCCCTCGTCGAACAGTTTCCCCCAGTCGGTGCCGATAGGCGGGCCGATGAGCGTGAATATCTCCTCCTCGTCGTCGCTCTCTCTGGTCGGCGTGGCGGTCAAACCCAGGCGGTGTTTGGTCTGGAGGTCCGCGCTCCGGCGGTGAATCGGCGAGGGGACGTGATGGACCTCGTCGAAGACGATGAGGCCCCACTTGCGCTGGTCGAACAGCTTCCGGTGGCGGTCCATCCCCGCGGTGCGGTAGGTTGCGATGGTGACCGGCCGGATGTTCTTCTCGCCGCCGTGGTACTCGCCGATGTCGTCGTCGGTCAGGGTCGTGTGCCGGACCAGTTCGTCGTGCCACTGGGTCGCGAGTTCGCGCGAGGGGACGAGAATCAACGTCTCACCGCTGATAGCGGCCATCGCCCCCATCGCGGCGACGGTCTTGCCCGACCCCGGCGGGCCGACGAACACGCCCGACCCCTGCTCGGTGAACCGCTCGACCCAGTCCTGCTGGTAATCCCGCAGGCGCAGGCGGAGGTCCATCTCGATGGCGTCGCCGGTCTCTAAGTCGCGGTCGTCCCGGACCGGATAGCCCGCCTCGTACAGCGTGCGCTTGATCTCGGCGGTCGCGTCCTCGTTGACCCACGACTCCGAATCCGAGATGGGGGCCCGGAGGTGGTCGTCGTCGAGTTTCGGCCGGGCGACGTTGCCCATCAGGTCGTCACTCTCGGCTTCGAGTACGACGTAGCCGTCCTCGTGGGTCTTCAGGCGGAACTTCCGGGCGCGCTCCCACTGGCTCGTCACCCACTCTTCGAGGTGGGGCGAGCGCTCGCCCAGCACGTCCCGCATCGTCGTCAGGAGGGCGTCTAGAGACTTGTGTGGCGCGGCCCAGATGTCCTCCTCGCGGAGTTCGTACACGTACCCACCCGAACGGTTGGTGTCCTGCAGGCGCGCGAACTGTGAGAGTTGCGCCCGCGTGAACTGGTCGGGGTGTTCGACGACCACTTCGCGGCGGTCGGGGAACAGAACGACGCGCTCGCGGTCTGTCACCTCGGCGATGTCCGCCGGGTACCACACGGACTCGACCTCGGACACGTCCTGGCGCTCGATGTCGCCGTCGTCGGCGAGGCGCTCCAGTGCTTCCCGGGCCTCGTCTGGCGTCAGGTCCGTTTTCCGGGAGAACTCCGTCGCCGTCAGATGTGGGCGGCCGACGGCATCGATAGCGTCGTAGACGGCGTCGAGTTCGAGTTCTGGGGTGGAGTCAGAGTCGTCGTCTCGGTCGGCTGGCTCCTCGTCTGTCACTACCGAATGGAGGGGACCGACGCTCAAACGGGTTTCGTCTGGACCGTCCCTGACGCGGGTGTGAATACATACCTTAATATAGCGCCACCTAGACCTGCCGGCATGGTTGAGGGAATCGCGGCTGGACCGTGGTCTGTCGTTCCCGCGCTCGTCGCTATCGGTCTCGCTTGGTACACCCGGGACGCTCTTATCGGGCTGTTCGTGGGCATCGTCATCACAGGCGTGCTGGTCGGCGCATTACACCCCCAGGCTGTCGGGGTCCCGTCCGATCTGATCACCGCCGGCGGTGAGGTGGCGACCGTTCAGCCACAGGCAGAAGACGGGAGTCCCTGGACGGTCGGCGTCGGTGGCATCGTACTCGGAGCGCTCTTCGGGCTGAAGCTCGTGCCGGAAATCATCGCCACGGCCCCGCTGTTCGGGGAATGGTACGTCAAGAACGTCCTGCTCGCCATCTTCGCCATCGGCGGGCTGATCGGACTGATGATCCGAGCTGGGGCGATACAGGGCGTGCTGGAGGCGCTGGTGGAGCGGGCTGAATCCGCCGCAGACGCCGAGAAGGCCGCGTTCCTGGCCGGGATCGCCATCCACATCGACGACTACTTCAACTGCCTCGTGGTCGGCTCGATGATGCGGCCGCTGACCGACAAGTTCGACGTCTCGCGGGCCAAACTGGCCTACTACGTCGACTCAGCGGGGTCCCCGGCGTCCCGGCTCGCGTTCTACTCGACGTGGGGAGCGGCGATGGTCGGCTTCATCGGAGGCGGCCTCGTCGAGGCACAGCAGCAGGGGACGCTGCCCTCGGGCATGACCAACTTCGTGAACACCGGCGGCGAGCAGGTCACCGCGGCGACCGGTGCCGTCTGGCCGCTGTTTTTCAACACGCTGTTTACCGGCTTCTACTCCTGGATCGCGCTCGGTCTCGCGGGACTCGTCGCGTGGCAGGTCGTGCCAAACATCTACGGGATGGGGACGGAGGAATCCCGAGCGAGAAACGAGGGGAAAGTCGTCGGCGACGACGCCGACCCGATGATTTCCGCGGAGATGGACGAGTACGAGGTGTCAGAGACCGCGACGCCGGACTGGCGGAACTTCGCCTGGCCGATTCTCACCATGATCGTCGTCGGCCTCGGTGCGATGTTCTGGCGGGCCAGCCCCGTCATCTACGTCAAGGGGAAGGAAGGGATGGGGGCCACGCTGCTCCAGCTCGGCAGTTGGCAGCTCATCACGCCGCCGAGCGGCCCGTGGGCGTTCAACATCGGCGGCGTCCAGTTGGGTCTCGCGTCCTTCTCGGCACTCATCCTCGCCTTCCTGCTGTATCGCTGGAAGGGCGACATCCCGTCCAACGACGATGCTACCGATGCGATGATGGTCGGCTTCAAGGGCATCCTCCTCGCGGCTGTCATCCTGATGTTTGCCAGTTCCATCCAGAACGCGGTGACGATACTGGGTATTTCGTCGTTCGTGACGAACGTCTTCGGCGGCGTGCCGGCGTTCATCATTCCGGTGGGCGTCTTCCTCGTGACTTCCTTTGTTAGCTTCTCCGATGGCTCGTCGTGGTCGACCTACGGCATCATGTTCCCCATCGCCATCCCGCTCGCGTTCTCGACGGGCGCGAACCTCCCGCTCGTCCTCGGCGCGGTGTTCAGCGGCGGCATCTTCGGCGACCACACCTCGCCCATCAGCGACACGACCGTTCTGGCGTCGTCGACGAGCGGGAGCGACCACATGGTCCACGTCCGGAGTCAAGCGCCCTACGCTCTCATCGCGGCAGGTATCGCGGCCGCGCTGTTCCTCGTGTTCGGGCTGGTGCTCCCCGAAGGGTTCCGCGTCATCCCGTACTGACTGGTGGCGATTTGTCCCCGTCGTCAGCGCGTCTGAACGGCGTTCCGATTAGAAAAGACCGGTCTCCTCGATACGTGACTCGTACAGGTCCTCGTACTCTGCACGGACCTGTGCGTGGTCGAACTCGGCACAGGACTCGTCGACGGTCCGGCGCTCGAAGTCGGCCGATTCGGCGATTTTGTCGGCGATTTCCTGTGGGTTCGTCACCCGGAAGGCACGGTCGCGCTGCTCGATGAGTTCGTGGGCCGACGACTCGGCCTGGTACTCCACGATGCCGATACAGCCACAGGCCATCGCCCAGAGGAGGTCCGTTGCGAAACACTCTCGGAATGCCGTCTGGACGAATACGTGCGCACCCTTGTAGATCGAGACGCGCTCCTCGATGTCGCACGCGCCAGCGAAGGTCACGCGGTCGTCGATGCGGAGGTCGGCCGCCTCCTGTTCGTAGTACTCTCGCTCCGGGCCGTCGCCGATGATCGTCGCCGACCAACCCTTCTGTCTGAGTTCCGCCAGTCCGAGCAGCAGCGACTCGACGTTCGCGCTGCCGTCCAGCCGATGGGCGTACACCACGTCGATCTCCTCGTCGGGGTCGACTTCCCGGACAAGATCCATGTCGATGCTCTGTGGGAGAATCGCGGTCTGGTCCGCCGTCGCTCCCCGCTCGCGGACCCGCGTGCGGACGAGTTCGGAGGGGGTGACGAGACAGTCCGACGCGCGGAGCGCGAGGTTGGCCCGGCGGCTTTCGGGCACGTCTTCGTCCCCATACCACTCCGTGAGAAGCGGCGCGCGAGAGAGCGTTGCACCGGTCTTGGCCGCGAGTGCGACCGACGACGGCGTCGGGTGAACGTGGACGACATCCGGGCGGAACCGGGCGAGCATGGCCGGGAGGCGGACACAGAAGGAGGGGACGGTCGGCGAGACGGTGACGGCGCGGTACGTGACGCCGTCGCGCTCGCGCTGATTGTCGAATCCCGGCCACCACTGCGAACAGAACACGGTCACGTCGTGACCGGCAGCGGCGAGTTCGGTAGCCACCCGCTCCAGCCGGGTCCGTCCCACTGTGTCCCGGTACTGACTCGTCTCCATGGCGACGACCGCGACACGCATACAGGTGCGACGACGTGGCCGCTCAAAAATCCACCCGTTCGCGGTTGACGGCGACAGATGGCGGATTGGCCGTCGGAACTGTCGTTCGACTGGATGTTTATTACAGCGACTCTGCAACGTGTCAGTGTATGAGCGATGATGACGACCTCGAAGCGGAAGTACGTGACCTCCGCGCCGAGGTCGATGCCCTCCAGACACGCATCACCGCCCTGGAATCGAAACTGGACACCGACCCGCCTCCGTCTGTCGGGGACGAAACTGCAACCACTGAAGCGGACACGGCGGCTCCCGAATCGGAGGCCACACACGGTTCGGGGACAGCGCCAGAGACCGGCGAGACAGCCGACAGCGACGCGCCTGTCGACGAGCGGAACTGGGAGCGCGACATCGGGATGAAGTGGCTCGGCGGGGTCGGCGGGCTCGCGCTGGTGGTCGGCGTCGTCTTCTTCATTCGTCTGGCTATCGAAGCGGGCTACCTCGGCCCGCTCGGGCGTGTGCTCACCGGCACAGCGGGCGGGCTCATACTGCTCGCGGGCGGTCGGTACGCCGCCGAGCGGCAGGGCTACGACCGATGGGGTCGGCTCGTCGCGGGGACCGGCCTCGCCATCGCGTATTTCAGCGTCTACGCGGCCTACGGTTTCGAGTCGTATCGAGCCGCCATCGGAGCGCCGCTGTGGGTGGTTCTGCTGGTCCTGACAGCTCTCGTGGCCGCCACAGCGGTTGTCTCGGTGCGGGACCACGCGCCGGCCGTCGCCGGCGAGGCGTTCCTGCTGGGATACGTCACGGCCTACGTCGGACTCGACGCCGCGTCCTTCGTCGTCTCGCCGGCCTACGTCGTGCTTCTCACGGCCGGGCTGGTGACCATCGCCGCCGTCCGGCCGTGGAGCCGGCTCGTCCTCGGCAGCGTCCTCCCGGCCTACGTGCTCCACATCGCCTGGATGAACAGGCTAGAGCCACCCGAAGCGGTTGCCACCGCTGTTCTCGTCGCGACGTTCGCCGTCTACGCCGCTGGTGTGTACGTGCTCCGTGCGAGCGACCGAACGGACCGATGGCACCGCCGACTGGTGGAGGCGACGACCGGGCTCAACGCCGTGTTCGCCGTAATCCTGCTGGAAGGCGTCGTTCGTCGACTCATCCCGACAGCGCCAGACGGGGTGGCTGTCGGCGCAGTCGGACTCGCTCTCGGCGGCGTCTACGCCGTCACGGAGTCACGCCTCGGACAGCAAGACAGCGCGGCTGGGGTGCTGGCCGTCGTGCTACTCGCCGTCAGCGTCGTCCTCGGGGCCGACCCGTTCCTCGCGACCGCTGGGCTCCTCCTCCTGCTCTGTGGGGCGCTGGCGCTCGGATCTCGCCGCGACGCGAGGGCAGTTCGTATCGGCGGGCACCTCGTCGCCGTCGGGACCGTCGCCAAACTGCTCGCCGTGGACGCGACCGAATTACCGGCGTTCTCGCTCGCGGACCCGCTGGCGACCGCGATGGGGCGACCAGCCGCATACCTGCTGGGAATCGCGGTCTTCTACGCGCTCGGTCGGAGGTTCGGCGGCGCATCGACGACGGTGCCAAGCACTGACCGCGAACTCTCGGTGGCTGCGCCGTACGTCTGGACGGCGACCGGGCTCGCGGTGGTGCTTCTGGGACTGGAGCTTTCGGGGGCGGGGCTGTCGGTTGCGTGGGCCGTCCTGGGGCTCGCGTTCGTCGGGGTTGGCCTCGCGCTGGACGACCGCAGTCGTCGACTCCAGGGCGTCGTCGTCCTCGGCCTGGTGACGACCAAGGTGTTCCTCTACGACACGCAGGGGCTCGATACGCTCGCCCGGACCCTCTCGTTCCTCGTACTGGGTGGCATCCTCCTCGTCGCCTCGTACGCGTACGCCCGCTGGCAGGGTGAGGAGCCACTCAAGCGACTAGCTGGATAACAGCCGCCGCGTTCCGCTGAATCAGACCACGGCCGCCACAAAGGGTTTTGCCCGTGCCTGCCCTCCCTCCGGTTGTGACCGCGTACGACCTTTCGCGCTATCTCAACGTCCGGAGCGCCTACGGCAGCTCGTTCGCGCCGGACGGGACGCTCGCTTTCCTGATGAACACGACCGGCGTTGCCCAGCTCTGGTCGCTTCCCGAACCCCACGGCTGGCCCGAACAGTTGACGTTCTACGACGACACTGTGAGCTTCGTCGACTTCTCGCCCGAACGCCAGGAGCTCGTCTTCGGCATGGACGAGGGCGGGAACGAGCGGGCGCAGCTATACCGGCTCGACGCGGACGGGCGCGTCCACGAACTCACCGGAATGCCCGACGCGAAACACCGCTGGGGCGGCTGGTCGCCCGACGGCGAGCGCTTCGCCTTCGCGTCGAACCGCCGCGACGAAGCCGCCTTCGACATCTACGTGCAGGACCGCGACGCAACCGGCGACGACGCAGAACTGGTCTGGGAGGGCGACGGCTGGCTCTCGGTGGGTGGCTTCTCGCCCGACGGCGAGCGCCTGCTGGTCAGCGAGGCCCACTCCAGTTTCGACCAGGACATCTACGTGCTGGACATCGACAGCGGGGACCTCAGCCATCTCACGCCGCACGAGGGGAAGGTCCGCTACACGAGCGCGTCGTGGGGGCCGGACGGCGATGCGGTGTATCTCGTCACCGATGCCGAGAGCGACACGCTCGAACTGGCCCGCCTCTCGGTCGACGGCGACCTCGACATCGTGCGCTCGGACGACCAGTGGAACATCGACGGTGTCGCGCTGGACAAGGACAGCGGCCGTCTCGTGTACTCGCGCAACGTCGACGGCTACAACGAACTCACCGTCGGCGAACTGACAGGGCCGGCGACCATCGAGACGTTCCCGACGCCGGACCTGCCGGGCGGGCTGGCTGGCGGCGTCGCCTGGGGCCCCGATGCCGAGCGTTTCGCCGTTAGCGTCACCGGACGGACGGTCAACACCAACGTGTTCGTCGTCGAGGCCGAAACCGGCGAGAGCGAACAGTGGACGGCCGCTTCGACGGCCGGCATCCCGCGCGAGACGTTCATCGAGCCAGAGGTCGTCCGGTTCGACTCCTTCGACGGGCGAGAGATTCCAGCGCTGTTCTCCCTGCCGAACGGTGCGAACGGGGCCGGTGCTGACGGCGACACGCCCGTCATCGTCGACATCCATGGCGGCCCGGAGAGTCAGCGCCGGCCGTCGTTCTCGGGCCTGACCCAGTACTTCTTCTCGCGGGGGTACGCGGTCTTCGAGCCCAACGTCCGCGGGTCGACCGGCTACGGAAAGGCTTACACGCACCTCGACGACGTCGAAAAGCGGATGGACTCGGTAAAGGACCTACGGGCCGGCGTCGACTGGCTCCACAATCACTCGGCTGTCGATCCCGACCGAATCGTGGCGATGGGCGGCTCCTACGGCGGTTTCATGGTGCTGGCGGCGTTGACGGAGTACCCCGACCTCTGGGCGGCCGGCGTCGACGTGGTCGGCATCGCCAACTTCGTGACGTTTCTGGAGAACACCGGTGACTGGCGACGCGAACTCCGCGAGGCCGAGTACGGCTCTCTCGACGAGGACAGGGAGTTCCTCGAATCCATCTCGCCGATCAACAACGTCGACCGCATCGACGCGCCGCTGTTCGTCCTCCACGGGGCCAACGATCCGCGTGTTCCGGTCGGCGAGGCCGAGCAGATCGCCGAGCAGGCGGCCGAACGGGGAGTTCCCGTGGAGAAGCTCGTCTTCGACGACGAAGGACATGGCATCAGCAAGCGGGAGAACCGCATCGAGGCCTACACCGCTGTCGTCGAGTTCCTCAACGAGCACGTCTGAGAGGTCCGGCCGAATGCTGTGACGGACGGTATTACGGGGGATCACAGCCGGCGCACAGGGTAGTTTCAAACTGTGAGAGCGTTCAGGCGGATTTATTACGCTGCCGAAGCACCGTTTCGTATGGAGATAGCCGAGCGCTCGCGAGCGCGGGTGCAGGAACGCCTCGCCCGGCTCGAACAGGAGTTCGGCTCGACGCCGGTGGACCAGACCACCTTTTCGGTGGGTTCGGAGGCGTACCAGCGTGCTGTCGAGCGCTCACGGGAAGGACAGGTGGACGTACACGCATTCGTCCACAACGAGTCGGGCGACGTGCTACTCAGCGACGCCGACGGGTCCTGGGAGATACCACAGGGACAGACACAGGGGGCCGAGCGGCCGGCGGCAGCGGCCGAACGAGTCGTCACCGAAACAGCCGGCGTCTCGTGTACCATTCGGGACGCGGTTCGGGCGACCATCTGTGGTGTGCGAAACGAGGCAGACCCGGACGCCGAGACGGTGTATCGACTCAGTATCGTGTTCGACGCCGAAATCAACAGGGCCGCGCCCGGCGGCAGTGACGCCGAGACGGTCGCTGAGGCCGAAGCGTCGATTCGATGGGACGACTCAAGCGATGTCGCGGTCGCGGAACTGGTTTAGATAACGCCGGTGACCGTCGCCGCTTCGATCGCCGCTTCTTCACTCATACCGTCCCCGAGCACCGTGTAGCGGTCGCGGATCTGGTGAGCTGTGGTCAGCGCTTCGATCACCGTCTCGTCGTCGATACCAAGTTCGTCTGCCGTCGTCGGCGCGCCGATGGCCGCCAGCGCGTCTCTGGCGTCTCGCCACTTGCCTTTCTGGCCGCTGTGGAGGTACTCGGTCATTATCGAGCCGACACCGACCTGATGGCCGTGGAGCGCGCCGTCGGGGACGAGCCGGTCCAGCTGGTGGGAAAACAGGTGTTCTGCGCCGCTCGCCGGCCGGGAGGAGTCAGCGATGGACATCGCGACGCCGGAGGAGACGAGCGCTTTCACGACAATCCAGGATGACTCCTCGAGCCCCTGCTTTATCGAGTCAGCGCTCTCGACGAGCATCTCGGCGGTCATCTGGGAGAGCGCGCCGGCGTACTCCGAGTAGTGGACGTTCTTCAGGCGATGGGCGAGCTGCCAGTCCCGAACCGCAGTGTAGTTCGAGATGATGTCGGCACAGCCGGCGGTGGTCAGCCGCCAGGGGGCCTCTGCCAGCACCTCGGTGTCGGCGATGACGGCCAGCGGCGGTTCGGCGGCGACGCTGTGGCGCGTATCACCTTCGGGGACAGAGCCGCGGCCGGAGACGATGCCGTCGTGGCTCGCGGCCGTCGGGACCGAGACGAAGCCCAGTCCCAGGTCGTCGGCCGCCATCTTCGTGATGTCGATAGCTTTCCCACCGCCGACACCAAGCAGGAAGCCCGCGTCGATGTCGCTCGCGTGGTCGATGACCTGCTGGACGGCATCGAAACTGGCCTCCTCGATGACGATCTCGGATGGGTCGTACCCCTCGTCCTCGAACTGTGCGACGACCCGCTTGCCGGCGACATCGTGTGGCGTCGGACTGGAGACGACGAGCGGTCGGCCGGTCAGGTGGAGTTCGCTGACGGCCTCTATCGTCTGCCCGAGGACTCCGTGCCCGACCACGACGTTCCGGGGGAGGCGAATCCAGGTGCGTTTCTCGAACATGGTTGCCTGTCTCCGGGCACGCGTGAAAACAGTTTAGGTGCAACTGGCGGTCCGACTGCGCGGCAACCGAAATCTTTTAACAACAATCACACGCCAGTTTTCCAAAAACAATTATTAACATCACTGTTTGGGTGTGCCTGTCATGCCACATGACACGACTGACGACGGTATGCGGGCGTCTCGGCGGACATTTCTGAAAGCGACCGGTGTGGCCACGGCAGCGGCCGCAACCGGCGCAGGTGTTGGGACCGCCGCGGCGCAACCGGACGTCGATTCGCTCGTCGGCGACCTCACACTGGAACAGAAAGCGGCCCAGATGACACAGGTCGCGATCAGCTCCTTCGAGGCGGAGCCGAAGGGATCGAACGTCCCCGACAGCTTCGGGGTCGACACGGTCGGCGAGTACTTCAGCGAACTCGGCGTCGGGTCGATCCTCTCGGGTGGGGCCGAGCCGCCGAGCTTCGACGCCAGTAGCGTGGTCGAGGGCATCAACGCCCTCCAGAAGTACAACCTCAACAACGCCGACCACGACATTCCGTTCCTCTACGGCGTCGACGCGACACACGGAAACGGCCTGCTGGAGGGGGCAACGGTGTTCCCCCAGCGGCTGAACATGGGTGTGACGCGCGACCTGAGTCTGATCGCGGAGGCCGAACGGCACACGAGCGACGCGACGGCGTCGATGGGGGCACACTGGACGTTCGCACCGACGACGGACCTCCAGCGGGACCCCCGCTGGGGCCGCTTCTTCGAGGGCATCAGCGAGGACCCGAAACTCGAAGCAGATGTCTCGCGAGCGCGGGCGCGAGCGCTTGAGGACGACGACCGGCTGACGGCGTGTGTCAAACACTTCGCGGCCTACTCGGTCCCGAACAACGGCAACGACCGCGCACCGGCCTCGACGTCGCTGCGTGACCTCCGGACGAACATCCTCCCGCCGTACCGGGAGGCGCTGGAGTCCGAACCCGGGACGGTGATGGTCAACAGCGGGTCGATAAACGGAGTTCCGGCCCACGCCTCCCACTGGCTGTTGACGACGCTGCTCCGCGACACCTACGGCTACGAGGGGATGGTCGTCTCGGACTGGGACGACCTGAATCGGATGCTCACGAACCACGACTACGCGCCAGACTTCGAGACGGCGACCGAGATGGCCATCAACGCCGGCGTGGATATGTACATGATTGGCAACGGCGGCGACGCGCCGGGACCGGTCCAGTTCATCGACACCGTGGTCGGTCTCGTCGAAGACGGCGCGATTCCGATGGAGCGCATCGACGAAGCGGTCCGCCGCATCCTCGAACTGAAGGCCGACCTCGGCCTGTTCGAGCAGCCGACAGTCGACGAGTCCCGCATCGGCAACGTGCTCGGCGGCGCACAGGAGACCGCCGAAACGATGGCCAAGGAGTCGCTGGTCCTCCTGAAAAACGACGCGGACACGCTCCCGCTGTCGGGCGACGAGAGCGTCCTGCTGACCGGCCCCGGCGTCGACGGCGACGGCAACAACACCCGCGCGCTGATGCAACACGGCGGCTGGACGCTGGGCTGGCAGGGGGCCAGCGCCGGCGGCCCGTATCCCCGCCAGAATCTCCTCGAAGAAGAGCTGCGATCCCGCGTCGGCAGTCTCACCCACGTCCCCACCTCATATGAGAACACCACCTGGTGGGCCGGCGAGGGCGACGGCGAGAACCAGCAGAGCGACGAGAACGGGAATTTCGATTTCACCGATGAACAGCGGTCACAGGTCGAGTCGGCGACCCCCGAATCCGACGCCGTGGTCGTCGTTATCGGCGAGGGGACCCACAACGAAGGCTTCGGCGACCGTGACGAACTGGTACTCGACGAGTCCCAGCAAGCGCTTCTGGATACCGTCGTCGCGTCCGCCGACGATTCGACGCCGATCATCGGCGTCATGCTCGCCGGCGCGCCGCGGGGGTCCCCGGAGACGTTCAGCCGGCTCGACGCTTTCCTGTTTGCCGGCCAGCCCGGCAGCGACGGCGGGGTCGCCATCGCCGAGACGCTGGTCGGCGAGTACAACCCCTCGGGCAAGCTCCCGTTCAGCTGGCCCGAGAACGTCGGCACGACGCCCGTGCAGTACAACCGCTACGAGCCGACGTCGACGGGCGGAACGGACAACACTGCGATCTACGAGTACGGCCACGGCCTCTCCTACACTGACTTCGAGTACGGGAGCGTCTCGATCACACAGCCCACCGTCGGCAACCCGGCCAACCAGTCCGAAGTGACCGTCGGCGTCGAGGTGACAAACACCGGCCGGATGGCCGGCGAGCACATAGTCGAAGTGTTCAATACCCAGTCCTACGGCTCGGTGCTCCAGCCGAAGCGCCGCCTGCTCGGCTACGAGCGCGTCTCGCTGGATTCCGGCGAGTCAGCCACGGTGGACGTGACCGCCGACCTGACGGCGTTAGAAATCGTCCCCGGTGACGTGCTCGGAGTCGTCCCGAAGGTCGTTGAAGCCGGCGAGTACGAACTCACTGTCGGCCAGGACGGCCCGACGACCACGCTCACCGTCCAGAACACGGCGAGCATCACCGATCCGGACCCCGTTCCGGGGCTCCCGAACGGGTCAGGGGGCAACCCCGGTCAGAGCAATGGGAACGGGAGCGGAAACAACGGCAACAACGGGAACGGAAATGGCAACGGCGACAACACCAGCCGCGACCCCACCATGGAAGACGTCGTCGACCTGCTCGACGAGGTTCGGCAGCGTTCCTGAGCAGGCCGCCGCGGTCCCGCTCTGCCGGTGCTCCCCGTGCTCTGGAGCACCACAACGTACAGACACACGCCGGCCCGCTCGCACGCCCACAAATCATTATATATACTCAGTGATACTATCTGAAACAGCGATCCAATGACACGAAGCCAGCTAACACGGTTTGAGCGGGACAGTTATGCCTGACTCCACACGCCAACCCAACGCGACCGTTCGGGACCGACTCCAGCAGTACGGCCTCTCCGAAACAGAGGCCGAAACGTACCTCGCTGTCGTCGAAACGGGACCGGCGACAGCCCGGACGGTGGCTGAAACAGCGGGGGTCTCCAAGAGCTACGTGTACGACATCTGTGATTCGCTGGCCGCGGACGGCTTCGTCACCGTCGACGACCACCGGACGCCGACGGTCATCCGTGCGACGCCCCCGTCGGAGGCTTTCGGCACGCTGAAGCGCGAACTCGACACGCTGGAGACGGCAGTACAGACCCGGTACGAGAACAACTCGGCCGACGACAACTCCTTCGAGGTGGTCAAATCCAGACCGACCATCATCAAGCGCCTGAAACAGCACATCGAAGCCGCCGAATGCGAGGTCGTGCTCCAGGTCCCGGCCCGTCGGCTCCCGGAGATCCGCGACACGCTCCGCCGTGCCCGCGAGCGGGGCATCCTCGTGCTTCTGACGCTGTCGAGCTACGACGCGGCAACGACGGAACTGGAACTGGAGGGCGTCGCCAACGCCGTCCGTCTCGGCCTCGACGGCGCGCCCTCGTTGCTTGCGACGGACCAGCAGCGCGGGTTCGTCTCGCCGTCGACGATGCTCAGCTGGGACCACGACGAGACGAACGCGATCACGTTCACGCAGGAGGCGGTCGCGGCGGTGTTAGTCGGTTCCTACCTGGGCAATTACTGGCCGATAGGTGAGGAGGTCCTCCTTTCGCGGCCGCCATCGCTTCCGGCCCGGTACGACATGTTCCGCCCCGTCGTGTTCACGACCACGCTCGCGCTCCGGGCCGGCGAGTCCGTCGTCGCCGACCTGTACGCGCGGCCGACAGGCTCCGACGACGATTTCGAAGTGATATCCGGCGAGGTGGTCGATGTCCGACAGAACCTCGTCGAACCGCACAACAGCGACTTCGGGTTCGAGAACTCGCTGGTCGTCGACACCGGACAAGACCACATCGCTGTCGGCGGATACGGCGCGTTCTTGGAGGACTACGAGGTCAAGCACACGACGCTCCGCCGGGCGTAGTGATCACCCGGTCAGGCGGTCGATAAGCGTCGCTTCCGTGTCTCGGTCCGGGCCGAACTCCCGGCCGGTTCGGTCGTTCTCCCGATGCTCGGCGACGGTCACGGCCAGCGCCGTCTCGTGGGGCGTCGACGACCAGCCCAGGTCGCGGAGCTTCGCCGTCGACAGCAGATGCGGCGAGTCGCGGTAGATGGGGAAGTCGTCGGGGTCCAGTCCCGCCGCCGCGAGCTCACGCTCGCCGACGCCGATGGTCTCGACGGACGTGTCATGTACTCCGGCGAGCAGGTCAACCCACTCCCGGAGCGTCGGCGCGTGCTCGTCGCCGACGTTGTAGGCTTCGCCGGCCGTCCCTCGCTCCGCGACGAGGCGAAGCGCGCTCGCCACGTCCTCGACGTAGGCCATCTGCCACAGACTGAGGCCGTCGCTAGGTACCACAATTCGGTCGTACTCGGCCACGCGGTCCACCCAGTAGGCGAACCGCTCGGTGTAGTCGTAGGGGCCGTACACGACGGTCGGCCGGACGCTCATCGCCCGCACGCCGTCCTCCGCGGCGGCGAACACCTCGCGGTCGCCTTCAGCTTTCCGTGGCCCGTAGGTCTCCGCGCTGTCGGTTGTGGCCTGCTCGGCGGTACAGCCTGCAAGCGGTGTCTCTCCCTCCCGTTTGGGCGTCCGTTCGACGCCGTAGGCCGCGCCGCTCGAGACGTACACGTACGCCTCGGCGTCAGCAAACACGTCGGTCGCCGCCCGGACATCTTCCGGGAAATACGCTACGCAGTCGACGACTACGTCGGGATCGATCTGCTTGCGGGCGGTTTCGAGTGTGTCCCGCTCGTTCCGGTCGCCCTTGATGTGAGTGACATCGGAGTTCGTGAACGGATTCGAGCGCTGGCCGCGGGTGAGCATCGTCACGTCGTAGCCCGCGTCGCGGAACTCGGTGACCGTGTGTCGGCCGATGAACCTGCCGCCGCCGATGACGAGGACGCTATCCATACGCTGTGCTCGGACGGGACCAGCAAAACAGTGTGGCTCACCGCCGGAGTCTGCCGCAGGTCCGACAGTCGATACCGATTGTTTGCCGGGGCGGCAAGACGACCGGTTCCTCCGCAGAATGCGATGATAGAACCGGCAATGTACGGTTCAAGACGACGTCTCATGCCAGTCCCGTTGCGGGTGTTTTTATGTAACCGGATAGTAGCAGACCCAGTGACGGGTCAGTTGCGTGCTGTCTCTTCGGTCATTTCAGTTATCCTTCTCGTGGCGGTAACTGTCGTTCTCGCGGCAGTGCTGTCTATGGCGACGGTTGACCTCGCGGAGACGTTGGATGATACAGCGCCCGTAATCGGCCAATCAGACGGTGAGTTCGCCGCACAGGATGGGTTCGACGGGGGCATCGTCCGTATCACGCACGTTGCTGGAGATGTCGTCCGTGTCTCGGATATCGAAGTGGCAGTCAGTGCCGACTGTAGCGGTGACGGAACTGAAAAGCACGGGCGGTTAGTCAATCTGCCGGCGAAATCCGGTGACCGGCCACAGAGTGACAACATCGAGGGCGACGATCTCTTCGACGAGAGCACTGGCTCGCTCACGGAGCGCGGTGCCGATGATACCGGGGCACTGGTTACGGACGAGTTCCGCCCCGGTGACGTTATCATCTTCCGAATCGCAGGCGGGGACTGTGACTTGCAGTCGGGCGACACGGTAACCGTCCGAGTCGTGCACACCCCGTCGAACGCGGTTATTATCCGACAGGAATTAACTGCATGACTCGACAGGTACCCGGCACAGCGGGACAAAAACGAACGAGGCGCTCCTTCTTGCCTGTGGTCAGTTCCCGCCCGTTGCGTTCGTCACGTTTGTCGAGAACCCCGTATCGGCACTGGAAGTGTTTCCGCCGCTACTCCTGCCAGTCTGCAGGATAATCGGTGTCCCCTCGTCGTCAGTCGCCAGAATGACCTTATCCGAATCGTCGATGCTCTGCACGTACTGCTGTTTCAGCACGACCGGGTTGTCCCGAAGCGCCTCGCCGCGGATCTCGATAACCCGGGCGTCGGCTTCGGCCTGAATCTCCTGACGTTTCTTCTCGCGTTCGGCCTGTTGAATCTCGAACTTCTTCTCTTCGACGCGTTGCTTGGCGATTTCCTTGTCGTTGAGCGCCTGGTCGTACGAGTCCGGGAGGTCGACGTCACGGACCTGTACCTCTTCGAGGACGAGCGCTTCGCCCTCAAACGCGGATTCGAGTTTCTGCTGTGCCGCCTCACCAAGCCGCTCGCGGCCGCTGTTGGTGTATATTTCGCTTGTCTGGATACCGGCGGCCTCGTCACGGAGTTGCGACCGAACGGACGGTCGAATAAGCCGTTCCTCCGCCTGTTCGACGTTCCGCCATTCCGTGACGAACCCTGACGCGTCCGCTTCTTCGACCTTGTACCGGACGGTGATGTCGATGTCGACCGTCGTCCCGTTTATCGTCTGGACGGTCACCGCATCGGATTGGGCCGCTCTGTCGCCTTCGCCCTCGGTGTTGGCCATGGTGTAGGTCCGTGGCCGGATTTCCACGTCCTGGACCGAGTCCTTGACAGGCACGATGATGTGTGCGCCCGGTTGGAATTCAGCGCCGGTTACCGCGCCGAACGATTTCTGGACGCCGACGTGGCCTTCGGGGACCTGATGATAGCCACCGAACAGGGCCGTTGCGACGGCAAGGGCAACAACGATGCTGACGCCGATACGGAGGCCGCGGCCGACATCGATGTCGATATCCGACCCGGAATCAGGGCCAGGGTCAGGGATGTCACTCATGCTGTGCTCCGATGCGATACCACGGTTGGTTTACAGGGACCATGTCCCGCACTTTGGCCCGACGGCTATAGAGCCAGCGGTTGATTGTCACAGTGTCGCACTAGGGCTACCGGACCTCCCTCTCAATTGTGATCGAAAAAAGCGAGCTATTGCCGACTGATATCCAAAACCGACGAATAACCGCGCGTCAGTCGTCTGTCGAGGCGGCGAAGTCGGCTTCGGCGGCTTCGGCACTCGGCGCGGCCTTGGCCGGCGGCTCGTTGCGCACGTCGTCGCGCTCGCGGTCGGCGATGACCTCGGCGTAGGCGTCGGGCATCACCTTCGTGAAGTTCTCCACTTCGGCGTCCCAGTCATCGAGCAGTTCCGCCGCGCGGTCGGAGTCGGTGTAGGCGGCGTGGTTCTCGACGAGTCGGGTAATCATCTGGCGGTCCTTGCCTTCGAGCGTATCAGCCAGCGACACCATGCCGGTGTTTGCCTTCTCGGCGAACTCGCCGTCGGGGTCGTAGACGTAGGCGACGCCGCCGGACATCCCGGCCGCGAAGTTCTTGCCCGTCTCGCCCAGCACGACGATAGCGCCGCCGGTCATGTACTCACAGCCGTGGTCGCCGACGCCCTCGACGACGCCCTTGACCCCGGAGTTTCGGACGGCGAAGCGCTCGCCGGCCATGCCGTTGACGTAGGCCTCGCCCTGGGTCGCGCCGTACAGCGCGACGTTGCCGATGACGATGTTCTCCGCCGGGTCGAAGGGAGCGTTGTCCGGCGTGTTCAGGATGAGCTTCCCACCGGAGAGCCCCTTGCCGACGTAGTCGTTGGCCGTCCCGGTCAGTTCCATCGTCACGCCCTGTGCGAGGAACGCACCGAAGGACTGGCCGGCCGTGCCGTCGAAGTCCACCCGGATGGTGTCGTCGGCGAGGCCGTCGCCGCCGTGCTCGCGGGAGATGCGGTTCGAGAGGGTTGCCCCGACCGCACGGTTGACGTTGTTGATCTCGGTGTCGATAGCGACCGGATCACCGTCGTAGATGGCGTCTTCGGCGGCGTCGATGAGATCCCAGTCGAGCTGTTCGTCGACTTCGTGTGTCTGTTCCTCCTGCTTGTAGCGGCCGTCGTTGTCGGCCGGCTCAGCGATGACTCCCGAGAGGTCGAGCTTCTGGGCCTTCGGCTGGGACACGTCGTCGCGCTGTGCCAGCACGCTCGGCCGGCCGACCATCTCGTCTATCGTCTCGAAGCCGAGTTCAGCCATAATCTCACGCAGTTCCTGTGCCACGAACGTCATGTAGTTGATGACGTGCTGTGGCTCGCCGGGGAACCGCTCCCGGAGGTTCTCGTTCTGCGTGGCGATACCGACCGGGCAGGTGTTCTCGTGGCACTGTCGGGCCATCACGCAGCCGGAGGTGACCATCGACGCGGTCCCGAAGGTGTACCCCTCGGCACCGAGCAGGGCGGCGACGGCCACGTCGCGGCCGGTCTTCATGCCGCCGTCGGTGGTCACCTTGATGCGCGAGCGCAGGCCGGTGGCCCGGAGCATCTGGTTGGCCTCCGAGACGCCGAGTTCCCACGGGAGGCCGGCGTTCTTGATGGAGGTCTTGGGCGACGCGCCGGTGCCGCCGTCGTGGCCCGAGATGTGGACCACGTCGGCGTTGGCCTTGGCGACGCCGGCCGCGATGGTCCCGATGCCGTCCTCGGAGACCAGTTTGACGTTGATGTCCGCCTCCGGGTTCGAGGCCTTGAGGTCGTGGATGAGCTGTTTCAGGTCTTCGATGGAGTAGATGTCGTGCAGCGGCGGCGGCGAGATGAGGCCGACGCCCGGCGTCGCGTACCGGACGTGGGCGATCATTTCGTTGACCTTCTTGCCGGGCAGGTGGCCGCCTTCGCCGGGCTTCGAACCTTGCGCCATCTTGATCTGGAGCTCGTCGGCCGACGCGAGGTAATCCGAGGTGACGCCGAAGCGGCCGGAGGCGACCTGCTTCGTGGTACACTCCTTCTCGGTGTCGAACCGCTCGGGCGGCTCGCCGCCCTCGCCGGTGTTGGCGTTGGCCCCGAGCCGGTTCATTGCGATGGCGTTGTTCTCGTGCATCTCGGGCGATAGCGACCCGAGCGACATCGCCGCGGTCTCGAAGCGCTCGACAATGTCGTCGACCGGCTCGACATCCTCGATGGGGATGGACTCGCGGTCGGAGTCGAATTCGAGTAGGCCACGCAGCGTCTGGAGTTCCTCGTTCTGGTCGTTGACCAGCTCGGCGAACTCCTTGTACGTGTCGTAGTCACCCATGCGGACAGCCTGCTGGATCTTGCCGACCGTGTTGGGGTTCCACTGGTGGTGGATGCCGTTCGAGCGGAACTCGTACTCGCCCTGGCGGGACATCTCCGGCTCTTCCTCGCTCCAAGCGATTTCGTGGCGCTGGGTGAGGTCGTCCTCGATCTCCTCGATGCCGATACCCTCCGTTCGGCAGGTCGTCCCCTCGAAATACTCGGCGATGAAGTCCGAGGAGAGGCCGACGGCCTCGAAGATCTGAGCGCCCTGGTAGGACTCCACGGTGGAGATACCCATCTTGGCCATCGTCTTCAGAAGGCCGTCCTCGACGGCGGTGATGTAGGCGTCGATAGCGTCGGCGAGGTCCGCGCCGTCCGGTCCAGCGACCAGATCCTCGATGGTCTGGTAAGCCAGGTAGGGGTTGACCGCGCCAGCGCCGTAGCCGATGAGCGTCGCGAAGTGATGCACCGCACGCGGGTCGCCGGACTCGACGACGAGCCCGACGTGGTTGCGGAGGCCGTTGCGGACGAGGTGGTGGTGGACGCCACCGACGGCCAGCAGGCTCGGAATCGGCACGCGGTCCTCGCTGGCCGAACGGTCCGAGAGCACGAGGATGTCGTGCTCTTTGGCAGCGGCGTCGGCTTCGGCCCGCACGTCTTCGACGGCCTGACGAAGGTCGCCGCCCTCTTTGTAGGTAATATCGATGACCTTCGTGGACATGCCGTTGGCGTTCAGGTCCTTGATCGACGCCGTCTCCTCGTCGGTGAGGATCGGCGAGTCGAGGACGAGTTGGCGGGCGTGATCTTGGCTCTCGTCGAGCATGTTGCGCTGGAACCCGAGCCGGGATTCCAGCGAGGTGACGAGTTCCTCGCGGATGTAGTCGAGCGGCGGGTTCGTCACCTGGGCGAACAGCTGCTTGAAGTAGGTGAACAGCGGACGGTTGAACTGCGAGAGGACCGACAGCGGCGTATCGTCGCCCATGGAGCCGACGGGGTCTTTCCCTTTCTCGGCCATCGGCTCGATGAGGTGGTCGACCTCGTCGTACGTGTAGCCGTACATGGCCTGGTGGCTTCGGAGGGCATCCGCGGGGTCCCGGGGCGCGTTGTCCCCGCGGTCGGCGACCTCGTCGAGGGCGACCTGTTCCTCGGCGACCCACTCGCCGTACTTGTCGTCCGTGATGTCGTCGAACACTTCGGCGTCGGGGATGACACGCCCCTCTTCGGGGTCGGCGAGGAAACACTGTCCGGGCTGGAGCCGGCCGCGCTCTTGAATCTCGCTGGCGTCGTGTTCCAGCGCGCCGGCTTCCGAGGACATCACGAGCGTGTTGTCCTCCAGCACGTCGTAGCGACACGGGCGCAGCCCGTTCCGGTCCAGCACGGCACCGATGCGGTCGCCGTCGGTGGCCGCGACGAGCGCCGGGCCGTCCCAGGGTTCGACCAGCGAGGCGTGGTAGTCATAGAAATCACGCCGGTCACCGGTCACGTCGTTCATCTCGCCGCGCCAGGCCTCCGGGATGAGCATCCGGAGCGCGTGGGGGAGGTCGCGGCCGCCCTGCAGCAGGAGTTCGAGCGCGTTGTCGACGCTCGCGGTGTCCGACTGCTCGGGGTCGTCGATAATCGGCTTGATTTTCTCTAAGTCGCCCTCGAACTCGTCGCTCTGGATGTCAGTCTCCCGAGCGCGCATCCAGTTGATGTTCCCCTGAATCGTGTTGAACTCGCCGTTGTGGATGACACGGCGGTAGGGGTGGGCAAGGTGCCACGCGCCCAGCGTGTTCGTCGAGAAGCGGGCGTGGACCATCGCGAACGTGGACTGCAGCCGCTCGTCTTCGAGGTCAGGGTAGTAGTCTTCGAGCTGTTCGGCCTTGAGCAGGCCTTTGTACACCACTACGTCGGTCGCGAGCGAGACAACATAGAAGCGCTCGTGACCCGGTGGTTTCGCTTCCTTGACGGTGTTTTCGAGCGACCGGCGGCCGATATACAGTTGATTCTCGAAGGCGTCGCCGGTCTTGCCCGTCGCGGAAGTGACGAAAAACTGGACGATGTCCGGCTCAGATTCGAGCGCCGTCGCGCCGAGGTCGCTGTTGTCAGTCGGGACGTCGCGCCAGTCGAGGACGTCCAGGCCCTCTGCGGCGAGTTCCGTCTCGACGAGGTCCTTCAGACTCCCGGCGACCTCGTCGTCTTTCGGGAGAAAGAGCGTGCCAACGGCGTATTCGCCGGCAGGCGGCAGGTCGGCGTCGACTTCGGCAGCGAAAAACTCGTGGGGGATCTGGAGCATGATGCCCGCTCCGTCGCCCGTATCTTGCTCGGCTCCTGTCGTCCCTCGATGTTCGAGGTTGTCGAGGAGTTCGAGTCCGTCCGATACAACCCAGTGGTCGCTCTGGCCGTCGAGGTCCATGACGACCCCGACGCCACAGTTCGACCGTTCGTCCGTGGGATCTGCAAGCCCGGCGTCGCCTGCAGAGAGACCTGTCTGTCGCTCAACCATGTGTTTCACGACTGGGGATGCCACTATAAGAGGGTAATCCTAATGGTATTAGTGTTGTTTAACCCCACATTAGGGAGTATATATTTATAACGATTGTTGGGGCTGTATCATGGTTTATAAACGGTCGTCCGCAGGCTGGCGGTTCACACGCTGTTCAGCTGAGCACAGGAGCGGATGACTGCTCGATACCCGAAACGTAGGCCGTCATGTCAGTCGTCGTCAACATTCCGACGACTCCTTCCGTCTCATCGACGACAGGGAGGTGGTGGACACTGTGGTCCAGCATCAGGCTTGCGGCCGCCTCGATGGGGTCGTTTGCCGTTACTGTAACCGGCTCCGTCGTCATGAAGTCAGACACGTCTAGCGCCGTCGTATCGCCACCTTCTGCGGCGATTTCGACGAAATCCGTGGAAGTGAGAATCCCCAACAACGCTCCGTCAGCGTCGACGACAACAACAGAGCTGATGTTCTCGTCGAGCATCCGCTTGGCGACCGCTTTCGCGTTCGCGTCAGCAGCAACAGTGGTGACAGGCGATGACATAATTCGTCCGACAAACACGTCGTCCATGACAGCCGATAACATAGGGCGAGGTATAACCGTGTTGGTTCCGGATATTTACCGATTGCAGCGATGCAGAGAAATATATAAGGTCTTAATATTCTGCGCTCGCGCCGACGAATGCACCACCCAACCAGTCGCTCGCTGTCTCCCCGACGCCGCATCCCGACTGGTCGATCACGTCGGGGCTGTCGGCCCACCGCTGATGACCCAGAATGGGCGATACATCCACGGTTCCCACGACGGTATCTGTTCGCCGTTTGGCGTTTGTATGACTGTAGTCTGACGGCGATTTATATACATAGAGACAGCAGTGGTCATCGGGGGCACGGAGGAAAATGTCACACGCTCCCCGACCCCATCCTTCCTTCATACTGCCGGCTGTGTTAGTGAAGATGCCCGCTACCCAGAGGTGGCAAGACACTTCACCGGCTCACAGCCGGCAGTATCGGTGGGCCGGCAACTATCTATGCAAGCCCCTCGTATATGAATTAAACCATGTCTGGTCATGGACCCAGCGTCGCCATCGCCTGTCAGGGCGGCGGCAGCCACAGTGCGTTTACCGCCGGTGTGCTGCAACGACTCCTACCAACTGTCGACAACGAGTACAATCTCGTGGGGTTGAGTGGTACTTCCGGTGGCGCGCTCTGTGCGGTCACGGCCTGGTACGGACTGCTCAGTGATGGCCCCGACGACGCCGAGAAGCTGCTGGGAGACGTCTGGTGTGACGTCGCCGCCACGACACCGCCCTCGGTCCTGCTGAACGAGTCGCTCGTCTGGCGCAAGCGACTACAGAATCTCATGGTCCCTGCGGCCGACATCTCGCCCTACGCGACGCCAGGAGCGGTCGGCCACGACTGGTTCCTATCGCTGCTCGACCGCCACATCGAGTTCGACGAGTTCGACAGTCTCGCCGACGAGGTACCACCGCATGTGACCGTCGGCACGGTCAACGTCAACAGCGGCGTGTTCGAGACGTTCACCGACGATGCCATCACAGCGAGGACGGTACTGGCCTCGGCCGCGTTCCCGCTGCTGTACAAAGCCGTCGAACTGAACGGTCACTGGCACTGGGACGGCCTGTTCTCACAGAACCCACCGATCCGGGAGTTCCTGACCAGCGACCGACCGAAACCGGACGAGATCTGGGTCATCCAGATCGAGCCACAGACCCGCGACGACCGACCGACATCGCTTGCGGAGATCACCGACCGCCGGCAGGAACTATCGGGGAATCTCTCGCTGAATCAGGAGCTGTTCTTCGTCCGGAAGGTCAACGAATGGGTCGAAAAGGGGTATCTCCCGGACGATTTCAAACACATCGAGATACGGCGACTGGGACTCGATGAAAAGCTGACAGCAGCTTCGAAGCGCGACCGCGACCCTCGGTTCATCGAGGACCTCATGGAAACGGGCCGGGCCGAAGCCGGCGCGTTTCTGGACCGGATACCGGAGTAAGCACCCGCCTTCTCAGTAGCTCTTCGCGAAGTACGCCGTCTCCTCGGCGTCCTCACCGCAGATGGCGCAGTCGTCGTGGATCGGCTCCTCGTCGCGGTCGAGGGGAACCATCACGATTTCGGCCGCGATAGCGTCTTTGATCGGTTCCTCACAGTCCGCGTCGCCACACCAGCCACACTTCACGTAGCCGCCGTGCTGGCCGATAGTGCCCAGAATCTCCTCACGGGACTCAGCCTCGCGGATTTCGCCCTCCAGCGTCTCCTCGGCGTCGGCGTACAGCTTGGCGTGGACGGTGTCGAGGTGCTCCTCGACCGTCTCGGCGATGCCCTCGCGGTCGACGGTCGCGTTCTCACCGTCGGGCCGGTGGACCAGCGTGGCTTCCCCGTCCTCGACCTCGTGGGGACCGATTTCGATTCGGAGAGGAACGCCGTGTAGTTCGTGCTCGTTGTACTTGAAGCCGGGATTGCGGTGCTCGCGGTCGTCGAGTTCGACGCGGACGCCGGCGCCGGCCTCGTCCAGTTCGGCAGCGAGGTCGGCGGCGTAGTCGATGACTTCGTCCTTGTTGTCCTCCTGCCAGATGGGGACGACCACGACCTGATCCGGCGCGAGCGCGGGCGGGAGGACGAGCCCCTGGTCGTCGGAGTGAGTCATGATGAGCGCGCCCATCGCGCGCCAGGACAGCCCCCACGAGGTCGTGTGGGCGGTGTTCTCCTCCTCGTCGGCGTCGGCGTATGTGATGTCGAACGCCTCGCCGAAGGAGGTCCCCAGATAGTGAGAAGTGGCGGCCTGAACGGTCTTGCCGTCGGGCATCAGCGTCTCGATGGTCGTCGTGGTGTGTGCCCCGGGGAACTTGTCGTGCTCGGGCTTGCGGCCCTTCAGCGGCGGCATCGCCATGACCTCCTCGTAGAGGCGAGCGTACTGGTCTAGACGAGTCATCGTCTCCTCCCACGCGCCGTCCTCGTCGGCGTGGGCAGTGTGTCCCTCCTGCCAGAGGAACTCCTTAGTGCGGAAGAACGGCTTCGTCTCGGTGGCCTCCCACCGCACGACCGAACACCACTGGTTCAGTCGCATCGGGAGGTCCCGGTGCGAGCGGGTCCACTGGGCCATGAACGGGGCGATGATGGACTCGCTGGTGGGCCTGACGGCGAGGCGCTCTTCGAGTTCCTCGTGGCCGCCGTGGGTCACCCACGCGACCTCGGGGTCGAACCCCTCGACGACGTCTTTCTCCTTCTCCAGATAGCTCTCGGGGATGAACAGCGGGAAGTAGGCGTTCTGGACGCCGGTGTCCTTGAACCAGCCGTCGAGGTTGTTCTGGATACGCTCCCAGATGGCGTAGCCGCGTGGTCGCGTGACGATGAACCCGCCCATGGGGGCGTAGTCCGCGAGGCCGGCCTTCTGGACGACCTCGGCGTACCACTCGCCGGGTGAATGCTCCTTGCTCTCGGTAATGCCGAGTTCCTGCTCGCCACTCATTAGGTGTGTCGTGGCCCACGGCGCTAATAAACTCCCCGAAGGGTGGT
Source organism: Haloarcula sp. K1 (assembly GCF_001647155.1). Classification (NCBI taxonomy): domain Archaea; kingdom Methanobacteriati; phylum Methanobacteriota; class Halobacteria; order Halobacteriales; family Haloarculaceae; genus Haloarcula; species Haloarcula sp. K1. The sequence goes on along the minus strand of NZ_LRHL01000034.1, from coordinate 287,273 downwards.
GAGCCGCTGGCACGCCGACCGGACCAGTTCGATGCCCCGCTTCGCGCCGCGAGGACCATCGTAGCGGAGGTCGATCTCAGCTCTATTCCGCCCGTATAGAGAGACTGTCTCCGGGCTCCGGGGTACCGAAGGCCGATGCCGCGGAGCCGCCGCGCAAGAACAGCTCCTGATACGGGTCGCCACCTCCAGCCGACCCCGGGACGATAGCGAGGGACCCCTCCGGAACGTCCGATACAGCGTCCCTGACGACGATCTCTCGGGATGCGCCGTTAAGTTCGACAGCGACTGTGTCACTACCGGGTTCGAACTCCGAGGTTCGAATCGAGGTCTTGACGTTCCCGTACCCGTCGACGTGACAGACCACGGACTCGGGCGGGGCCGGGACGTCGTCGAGTGAGCGCTCCGCCCCGAGCGAGGAGCGGTTCCCGTTCGCGATTTCGGCGACCCGGCGCGGGAACACGTCCCGCGAGCGGAACTGGCCGGTGTCGGCCGGCAGTTCGATCTCGCGGAAGGTCGTCGCGCGGCCGGCGATAAACGAGAGGTTGTAGCCGGCGTCGACGGCGACGACGGGGACGCCGTTGTCCAGTTCGAGATAGCACAGGGGCCCGCCGGTGTCGGCCCGCTCCGGCGTCGATTCCGTGGTTCGTGGCGCGGTGTTCGAGTAAATCAGCAGGTCGTCGAACGAGGGATTGTGAGCGCCCAGCTGTGCGATCCAGAACCCCGTGGCGACCGTCGAGAACGGCTGCACCTCGGTCGACTGGACGGTAATCGTCGGGTCTGCGGCAGTGAGACGGTGGACGACCTCCGAGAATGCCGGATCGGCCGGGCCGTAGTCCGCGATGAGATGGACGAACGTGCTCATGAAAGGCTCCGGTCGCTACCACGTCGGTGAACCTGTATAATCTTGTGCCTTGGTAACAGAGCCAGCGCTGTCAAACGCACCCCGCGCCGACACTCAGGCACCGATTGTCGTCAGCGAGGCGATAGAGTCAGCGACACGGCGTTCCATTCCCGTCCCGGTGAATCCCGGCGCGGGGTCGACAGCCTGCGCGTAGAACCCTTCCTTGCTCTCGACGAACTCGACACAGAGTGCCCGCGCGCCAAAGCGGTCCAGCAACTCCCGGACGCGGGCCGCGAGCGTCACCTCGACAGTCTCCTCGCTGATGACGTGGTCCAGCCCGGACACTTCCGACCGGACCTGAATCGCCCGCAGATGGGTTTCGCGGCCGTCGTTGACGGCGAAGTACTTGTACTCCACCGGCTCCTCCCGAACCCGGGCCTGGTAGAAATCGCCCTCGTCACTGTTCGCCGGCATCCCGTCCCAGGCGTAGCGAGTCCGGGCGATGTAGTCGTGATCCGGCTTTTCGAACCAGACGGTCGGGACCTGACAGCCGACCTGCTCCAGCCCGTGGAGGGCGACGAGTCGGCAGGCCAGCGCCGTCGTCGGCAGGAACCCGTTCCACGTCTCGACGCCGACCCTGTCGGCGTAGCGAAGGGCGCTGAACGACTCGGGCCGGAGCGTCGTGTTGACGAGTGCGGCCAGGTCGTCGATATCGGCTCTGGCCACCGGGTTTCCGGGGCGGAGAAACTGGACGTCGAACCCCCGGGCGGAGAGCCGCTCTGCGACGGCACCGAACACCGGGTGTTCAGGCTCGCAGATGAAGCCGATGCAGTCCATACCGCCACGTCTCAGCGGTCCGATAAAAAAGTCGCGCAAAACCGAACGACTGAGGCACCGTGGTTCCGAAGTAAACGCCTGATGAAACCGCTCAGTATTGGGGGCCATCTCGGTGCCGGGAGCTGGGACATCGCCGCCGTCGTCGTCCTCTCCGCTGTGGCCGGGGCGGTCCTGTGTGGGCTTGCCCTGGTCGCGTACCGCCAGCGCGGGACGCGTGCGTATCTGTTGATTGTGCTCGCACTCGCCGCGCTGTTTGCCCGCCCACTCATCGCGCTGCTGTCCGGATTCGAACTGGTCTCAGGACCGACCCACCATTTCCTCGAACACGCGCTCGATACCCTCTTTGTCGTCCTCGTCCTCGGTGCAGTGTACTACGCCCGGACAGTCGAGAAACGCCTCGACGAGGAGGGGCTATGAGCGACACCAGAGCGCGGATTTACCGGCACATCGAGTCCAATCCGGGAGTTCACTTCCGGGAGCTAACCCGGGCGCTGGACCTCGCAACGGGACAGGTACAGTACCATCTGGGCCGACTCGACCGCATCACCAGCGAGTCGATCAACGGGCGCACGCACTACTACACGGCGTCGTTCGACCCCTGGGAGCGCCACGCCATCGCCTTCCTCCGTCGCGAAACGGCGAGAGACGTTCTTGTCACGCTCGTAGAGCGCGAAGCCGCTCGCCCCGGCAAAGTGGCCGACCACCTCGACATCGCTCGGAGCACGCTCGAACACCACCTCAGCGGCCTGGTCGAACACGATATCGTCGAAAAGCGTCGGGACGGTGGACGGGTGACGCTGGCGCTCTGTCGGCGTGACCAGACGGTCGAGCTGCTCGCGACGGTGGACCCCACGGCCCCCGACCGCCTGTCGGACCGCTTCACCCGGTTACTCGACCGACTCTTCGAGAGCAGCTAGTTCGACTATCCGCGGACAGTGGCTGATTTCGAGTCCCGTACCACAACCCAATTGCACGGGCAGTCCATAGGGTGGGTGATGACTGAACGAGGAATTTCCCGACGCGAGTTCGCCAAGAGCGCCGTCGCCATCGGCGGCACCGCGGCGCTGGCCGCCTGTCTCGACCGCGGGTCGGGGACGGTACCCAAGGGAACCGACGACCCCTCGTCTCTCCCGGCGCGTCAGCACGCCTGGGACGCGTCGCTGGCGACCGACGACGCCGGGAACCACCGACTGTCGCGCCACCACGTCCTCCTGCTGCTGGATTACACCGGCGACGGAGCGCCGACGGATGCCGACCGCGAGCAGGTCGATACGGCGCTCCGCGACCTCGAACAGGCCTACGAGTGGAGCAACGAGGGGCTACTGTTCACGCTCGGGTACAGCCCGGCCTACTTCGACCGCTTTGAAGCCGACGTAGCCGGCGTCGACCTGCCAGAGCCGATGGCGCTTGCCCCCTTCGAAGACCCGGAACTCGACACGCCCGACGCGCTCCTGCACCTCGCCAGTGACGACGAGCGAGCCGTCATCGAGGCCGAAGAAGCACTGAAGGGGAATCGGGACACTGCGAACGACCACGAGATGAGCGCTACCTTCGAGGGCGTCCTGCGCGAGGCAGAGCGACGGACGGGGTTCGTCGGGGCCGGCCTCCCCGCCGAGAACCAGGACGTCGACGGGGTTCCGGACTCCGACCCGGTCCCCGAAGAGGCCCCGCTGTTCATGGGGTTCAAATCCGGGTTCAAGGAAAACCAGGCCTCCGAGGACCGCGTGACGGTCGATTCGGGACCGTTTGCCGGCGGCGCGACCCAGCACCTCTCGAAAATCCGGCTGCAGCTCCAGCAGTGGTACGAACAGGACTCTCGGGACCAGCGCGTCTCGAAGATGTTCTGTCCGGCCCACGCTGACGAGGACAGGGTCGAAGGCGTCGGCGAGAACCTCGGCACCGACAACGGTGCCGGCGAGTGTCCCGAGGACGTGGTCGACAGCGGCCGACGGGAGGGCGTCGTCGGTCACGCACAGAAGATGTCCCGCGTCAGGGACGACGGAACACCGACCATCCTCCGCCGGGACTTCAGTTCGACCGACGGCGGCGAAGCGGGGCTGCACTTCCTCTCGCTGCAGCGCTCTATCGCCGACTTCGTCGCGACGAAACAGGCGATGAACGGAACGGACGTCGCTACCGACTCCGCTGTCGGGCAGAGAGTGAACAACGGGATCCTCCAGTACATGACAGTCACGCGACGCGGGAACTACCTGCTCCCCCCGCGCTCGTTGCGGGCGCTCCCACCGGCCGACCCAGCCTGACGGGTCGATGTCGTCAGGAGACCGCGTCACGGTTCTCGACTGTCTCACGAGCCAGGGCGTCGGCGCCGACGCTGTACCGATACGACTGGGTGAAGTAGTCGGATATCGGGCCGTCCGTCGCTGTCGAGCCGGCCGGCGGGTCGGTCGTCGACGACCCTGTACAGGTGATGACGACGTCGTACCCCCACGACCGCTCGGTGACGTTGTCGATGCGGCAGTCGAGGGTCATCTCGGTGTGTTCGCCCTGCCACAGACCGTTGTAGACGCTCCGGTACTGGTTCTCGTAGACGAACTCACGGGCGGAGGACTCGTTCAGCGTCGCGGGCTGGTCGGGCGGGTCCTTTGGACCGTCATGGAACTCGACAGTCCCTGTCGGGGATGCAACGGTTGTCGCTGCCTCCGACGGGGGCGCTGACTCCGGCGACGGTCCACCGAAACATCCCGCGGCCAAGACGACGAAGCTGAGGACCACAGTGCGGGCGATTCTGGAGGACACGGCCGGGATTGCACCGACCGATAGCAAATGTCTTGTGCCGTTTCGGTCTCGCCACGACATTCGGCTATCGTACCAGAACGGTCTTTCAGACGAGGACCCAAAGGCGGTCCATGAATCGCCGAGAGTTCCTCGCCAGTGCCGGCCTCGCCGGCACGACGGTCCTGGCGGGGTGTGGTTCGCTGAGTTCCCAGTCGACACGCGCTCCCCCGCTGGTCGAGAACCGCCCCGACGCCACGTATCGCCCCACCCACGCTGAGGGAATGGGGATGGCTGGGATGGCACAGGCAGGCGAGTACATGGTCGGGCTGAGCTACTCCTTTCCCCACCGCTTCTGGACGGTCACCGGGACGACGGCCGAGAAGGTCGACATCCGGAGCGAGGACAGCGTCCACCTGATGGCGACCATCTGGGACCCCGAGACGGAGATGGTCCTGCCGGTGTCTGCCGGCCTCTCGATCACCATCGAACGCGACGGCGAGACGGTCGCCGACAAGTCCCCGTGGCCGATGATCTCCCAGAACATGGGCTTTCACTACGGCGACAACTACGCGCTCGACGGCGACGGTGTCTACCAGCTTTCCGTCCGCGTCAACGGGATGGGGGAACGCCGACTGGGGGGCTTCGACGGTCGGTTCGGCGAGGCCGGCGAGGCAACGGTCGAGTTCGACTTCGCACAGTCCACCCGCGACCAGCTCTCCTTCGAGGAGTTCCCGGACTCGCAGGGCGAGCGCGGGGCGGTCGACCTGATGAACATGGACATGGTACCGACATCGCAGGTCCCAGAAGTGTCGGCCCTGCCCGGAACGGTCCTCGGGACGGACAAAGGGAGCGACGGCGTGTACGCCGTGACGTGGGTACAGGACGCCGCGTTCCTCTCCGATGGCGAGTCGTATCTCGCCGTCTCGGCTCGGACGCCGTACAACCGCGTTCCCCTCCCGATGATGTCCCTCGACGGGAGTGTTGAGGCCGACGGCGAAACGGTGTTCGACGACGCGCTGACCGCTGGGGTCCACCCCGAACTCGGGTATCATTACGGCGCAGTCGTCGAGACGGCGACCCAGGAGCCGTCTGTCGGTGTCGACGTCGTCGCCCCGCCACAGGTGTCCCGCCACGAGGGGTACGAGACGGCGTTCCTGACGACACCCTCGTTCTCGTTTTCGGGAGGCTGACCGCCTCGACCAGTCGTTCGGTTGCGAGAGCGGACCATGGCTCACTCCACGGCGAACGGACTCTCCGTCTGTTGCCACGGCCAGCCCGGGACCCGCGTCTGAACCCCGGCCGCGAGTGCGGCGTCGAGGTCGTCAGCACCCGCGGCCGCTGTGTCGTCCCCGTGGGTTCGCACGTCCGCGACGTGGAAGGTGGCCTCCGCGAGCAGCCGGAGCGGTTGCTCGCCGGCAATCATCGCTGCCAGCTCACGGCCCAGCAGTTCGTCGACGACGAAGCCCGGGTAATCGCTCTCGACGTCCAGTTCTCGAAGCAGATGAACCAGCGCGGCGACGTTGACCGCACGGTCGCCGTCGGCGAACACCTCGTCGATGGCGGCCGTGTAGGCGTCGTCTGTGAGCGGCTCGACGTCGACGTCGAACTGGGACCCGAGATGGGCTCGCGTTTCGTTCACCAGCGGGACGACGTCGCTACGACGGTCCTGTACCCATTCGTACTCGTCGCGGACTGTGTCCGGTGTCAGTCGCATGGCGGCGTCTCACACGGTGTGCGTTTACTCCTTTGGGCAACAGCGCGTCGACCACGGTCCGGCCCCCTACCCTCCGTATTGCGAAGGCTTTTATAACACGAGGGGAATACTGAGAAATAGAGGACGGTTTTCCGGACATCTCTCCACGTCCGGAGGCAACTCACCGATAACTGATGACTTTATTAGAGAGCGTACATCCCGCGGCACCAGGTCGGCCCGCGCCAGCCGTGGACGGCCCCGCTACCGGGATGACACCCCGTTTTGAGCTATGAGCACTGTAGACAAGCAACTCGAAGACGTGAAGGCAACGATCGACGAGGAAGTCCCGCGCCGTATCTCCGTCTCGGATGTCACGTACGAGGGACCGGAACTCGTCATATACACGCGGGACCCGAAGGAGTTCGCCGCGAACAGCGACCTCGTTCGCCGGCTCGCGTCGAAACTCCGCAAGCGAATCACGGTCCGCCCGGACCCGGACGTACTGGCCCCGCCAGCCGAGGCTGAGGAGGCGATTCGGGAACTCATCCCCGAGGAGGCCGGCGTCATGGACCTGAATTTCCACACCGACACCGGCGAAGTCGTCGTCCAGGCCCAGAAGCCCGGCGTCGTCATTGGCCGGCGCGGCTCGACCCTGCGTGACATCACGCAAGAGGTCGGCTGGACGCCCGAAGTCGTTCGAACGCCCCCCATCGAGTCCTCGACGGTCGAGAACGTCCGGAACTTCCTCAAACAGGAGCGCGAGGACCGCCGGGACATCCTCGAACGCGTCGGCCGGCAGATCCACCGCGAGCCGATGTCCGACGACGAGTACGTCCGTATCACGACACTGGGCTGCTGCCGAGAGGTCGGCCGCGCCGCGTTCATCCTCTCGACGCCGGACACGCGCATCCTCATCGACTGTGGTAACAAGCCCGGGTCGAACGGGGAGCAACCGTATCTGGACATCCCGGAGGCGTTCGGGGCCGGGACCAACGGTATCGACGCCGTCGTCCTGACCCACGCACATCTGGACCACTCCGCGCTGGTCCCGCTACTGTTCGAATACGGCTACGACGGCCCCATCTACTGCACCGAGCCGACGCGGGACCTGATGGGCCTGCTGACGCTGGATTATCTGGACACTGCCGCGGACGACGGTCGGACCCCGCCGTACGACTCCGAGATGGTCCGCGAAGCCATCAAACACACCATCCCGCTGGAGTACGGCGACGTGACCGACATCGCGCCCGACATCAAACTGACGCTGCACAACGCCGGCCACATTCTGGGCTCGTCGGTGTGTCACTTCCACGTCGGCGACGGCCTGTACAACGTCGCCTTCTCCGGCGACATCCACTACGACGACACGCGCCTGTTCGACGGCGCGGTCAACGACTTCCCGCGGGTGGAAACGCTCGTGCTGGAGTCGACCTACGGCGGCCGCAACGACTACCAGACCGATCAGGAAGACTCAGAGCGAAAGCTCAAACAGATCATCCAGAACGCCTACGACCGCGACGGGAAAGTGCTCATTCCGACCTTCGCCGTCGGGCGGTCACAGGAACTCATGCTCGTCCTCGAAGAGGCGATGCGGAACGGCGACATCCCCGAGATGCCGGTCCACCTCGACGGGATGATCTGGGAGGCGACGGCCGTTCACACGACCTACCCCGAGTATCTCCGCGACGGTCTGCAGGACCGTATCTTCGACGAAGACCAGAACCCGTTCCTGGCCGATCAGTTCAACCACATCGACGGCGGGGACGAGGAACGACAGGAGATCGCCGATGGCGATTCCGCTATCATCCTCTCTACTTCGGGGATGCTTACCGGCGGGCCGGTCATGTCCTGGCTCGAACAGCTCGGCCCCGACCCGGATTCGACGCTTACCTTCGTCGACTATCAGGCGCAGGGAACGCTTGGTAATCGTATCCAGCGCGGCGTAGACGAGGCGCCCGTCGGCGGCAACGGGCGCAGCGAGACGGTCCCGCTGGAGATGACCGTCGAGACGGTCGACGGCTTCTCCGGCCACGCCGACCGACAGGGACTCGAAAACTTCGTGAAGACGATGAACCCCCGACCCGAGAAGATCCTCTGTGTCCACGGCGACGAATCCGCGACACAGGACCTCTCCTCGTCGCTGTACCACGACCAGAACATCCGGACCTTCGCGCCGGAGAACCTCGAAACGTTCCGCTTCCGCTGATCCAGTCGCCGTTCCCGGTTCGTTCTCACTCCCCGATAGCCGGACGAACCTCTATACGGCAGGCGGGTGAACTACCGCGTATGGACATCATCCAGTATCTCGACGAACTCGAACCGGTCGGGATGGTACTCATCGGGCTCGTACTGTTCATCATCCCTGAGCCGGCCACCTCCACGCTGGGTATCGGCCTGATGGTGCTCGGCGGCGCGTGGTGGTTCTACGAGTGGAACCGGTGAGATAACTCACAGCAGTCCCGATGAATCACGACCGCATTCACGCGCAGGAACCGTCACACCACCGCGACAGATGGACCGTCGGTACAATCACCGAGATAGCGGAGCGAGACGGCCACTGTGTCGTCACTGTTGAGAACGAGTCCGGCGAGCCGACTGAACTCGTCGTCACCATGGCCATTCGCGACCTGTTCGTCAGTCGGCTGGACATCGGCGACGACGAAGATCCGGTCGGCGAGCGCGTCTGGTTCCGGAAACGCGGCGGGTCGTAGCCAGCCGCTGACGCGTCCGGTCACCGTTCGACGGGACGCTACGACAGATCGACGATCCGGTCGGCCCAGCGCCGGAGCCTATCGAGCGCGTCCCGCTCGGCCCGGAACACCGGATTATCGACGCCCAGTTCGTCGCTGTCGAAGGCGTTGAGGACGGCTACGTCCGCCTTTTTACAGTATTCGGTGAGCCGGCTGACCGCAGCGGCGTCGTGCTGGAACGGAATCGTCGCGTCGTTGACGAACACCGCGCGGGGATTCTCCGGGAGCGCGTCAATCTGTCGCTCGGCACGGCGGGCGTTTTCCCGGGCGAGTGCGACCGCCTGCTCGGCCGTCTCGCTCTCGGCGCGGGGCGCACTGGCGTCGATCCGGCCGACCCAGACCGACTCCGGGACGCTGATAAATCGATCAAGACGGCCGCCTAATACAGTCCCGTCCAGTTCGATTTCGGGCGCGAAATCGAGGACGACAACGCCCTCGGTGCCCTCGCGGTCGAGCCATGCCTCTATGGCGGCAGCGGTCGTCCGCGTCTTGCCGGCGTTGGAGGGACCGGTGACGAGCGTCGACCCAGAGAGTGGGAATCCAACGCCGGTCACGCGAGGAGTTCCTCCCGGAGGAACTTCCCGCCGAGGCCGGCCATGGCGAGGCCGAGGACGATGGCAAACGCCAGCACGAACCCGGAGAGCGGGCCGACGCCGCCGCCGAGCTGTTCGACGACGAAGTTCCCGGCGAGCCCGCCCGAAACTGCGATGAGCGCCAGCCCGCCGGCGTTCGCCGCCAGCGAGTTCGACTCCGGAACCGCGTCGGAGTTCAGGAGATAGAGGACAAGGGCGATGACGAACGGAGTGCCGACGGTGCCGAGGGCAAGCACGAGGACGAGCTGGCCGAGCACGTTCCCGCCGATGAACGCGCCCGGGGCAGAGAGCAGCGCGACGGCGACGAGTAGCCCGCGGTAGCGGCTGTCCTCGATAGTGGTGCCCCAGCCGAGCTTGTCGGCGAGCAGGAACGGCGGGACGATGGTGTTGCCGCCAAGCGTCGACACGGCAGCGCCCCAGAGGCCGAGCAGGAACAGCCAGCGAGCGCTGTCGCCGACCAATGGACCGAGGGCCTCCGCAGCGCCGACCGTCGTGAGGTCGCCGGAAGTGAGCACGCTCGCCGTCACCAGGAAGATGGCGAGGCTGTAGATGCCAAACGCCACCAGCATAGACGCCCCCACGTCGACCGTCGCGAGGTCGTAGTCCTCGCGGGTCCAGCCTCGGGCCCGCATCGTGTAGGAGTGCATCGTGATGAGCGTGATGTGGACCGCGCCGCCGAGGATGCCGGCCGCGACCAGCGCGCTCCCGGACGGGACGGACGGAATCAGTCCGGTCACCGCCGCGCCGGCGTCGATGGGGACGACGAACAGACTGGCGACGAACGCGACGACCACGAGCAGGACGAGGACTTTCGCGGCGAGTTCGAGGAACCGGTAGCCGCCGCCGGCCAGGCCCGCCGCGAGGATGAGCGCCCAGGCGACGCCCCAGATTCGCGCGTCGATACCGGTCACCGTCGCCGAGACCGTGGCGACAGTCTTCATGATTACGAGCTGTGCCACGCCGACCGCAAGCACCGCGTCGCCGACCAGCAGCCACGCCCACGCGTCGCCGAGGTGCTCCTCGACGACGGCGACGATGCCCCGTTCGGTCAGCAGTCCCAGCCGCATCGCGAGGTACTGGGCCAGCGCCCCCGCCCCCGCGGAGAGGACGACGACCCACAGGAGGCTGTAGCCGAACGCACCGCCAGCGGTGACGAGGCTGGCAATCGTCGCCGGGCCGGCGGCGATTGCACCCGCGATCCAGGACGGCCCCATCGCTTCGGCGTATTCACCGAGTGTTCCCTTGCTAACAGCCGAACTGTCGACGGTTTCGGTCGAACTCATACCCCGGCTTGGGTGAGGCCCCCTGAAAACCCTGCCGACATATTGTTCGGTGGTATTCTACGGTAATTCGACTTCAGTAAAGCGATTATGCGAAAATGACAGCGCTGGCCGAATTGACACACCACACGCTCACCGAGCGGAACGCTACCGAGAGCAGGACAGACCGCTCCGACTCAGAGTTCAACGGTTCCGAGGTCCGATTCCAGTTCGTCGACGTGGTCGTTGTAGGCGTCGACGAAATCCGCGAACTGGGGGGCGTACTCCCGGATGTCGGCGGCCGACGGCGGTTCGTACTGCGAGAGGAGATAGAGCCCGTTGCTCCCGCCGACCCGGAGGTACGACGCGCCGTCGGTGTCCCATTTGAGTTCCCAGCGCGTGCCGCCGATTCGGTCGGTGAAGGTCCCGTAGTCGCCGCCCTCGTAGCGCTGGAGTTCCCGGGCAATCTGGTCGCAAATCTCGCGGATGCGGCCGAGGACACGGTCGCGCTCGGCCACGACGCCGTCGGTGGTGGCAATTTCCGGGAACTCGGTCGATACGTCGTCGAGCACGCCGTCGAGCGACGCGACGTAGTCGTTGAACCCCTCGACGAAGGCGTCGTAGTCGGCGAGTGCGGCGGCCAGCGGCTCCGGCTCGGGTGGCTGTTTGGTCGAGATGACGTACGTGTCCGAGCCGCGCGACGGCGAGAACCGCAGATACTCCAGATCGCCGCCCTCGTACTTGACGGTCCACTCGCCGCGGTCGGTCTCGATGTCCGCCTGCCCGTAGTCGCCGCCTTCCAGCCGGGCGAGCTGGTAGGCGACCTGTCCGGCGTGGTCCCGGACCGCCGCGACCAGTTCGTCACGCTGCTGTGCAACGGCCGTTGCGTCGGCAGGGTCCACCGGTGGCCACTCTGTCACAGTAGACGGAAGCGACGGGACGGCAATAACAGGCTCGGTCGGCTACTCTGACTCCAGCAAGGCGTCGTCGCCGTGGCGTTCGCGGAGCGCCTCGAAGTACTCCTGCTGCTCGTCGATGTTCTGCGTGGACTCGGCGTACACGTCGGTAAAGAGATCCGTCGGTTCAGCGGCGTGAGCCTCCGCGTTGTCGATAATCTCGCCGAGTTGCTCGTCGATGGTGTCGTCCATCACGTCGATCTTCTCGTCGTCCAGCAGATTGCAGTTCCTGAGGAACTGCTCCATGCGGTCCAGCGGGTCGCGTTCGCGCCACTGCTCGACCTCCGCGTCGTCCCGGTACACGTCCGGGTCGTCGGCGGTCGTATGTGCGCCGAAGCGGTACTGGACGGCTTCGATGAAAACGGGTCCCCGCTCCTGTCCGTCGGCTCCCACGGCCCGCTCCCGTGCGGCCTCGGTGACGGTGTAGGTCGCCAGCGGGTCCATCCCGTCGACCTGCACGCCGTCGAAGCCGTAGGCGTCGGCTTTCTGCGCGAGCGTCTCGCTGGCGGTCTGGCGCTCCCGCGGGACGGAGATAGCCCACTGGTTGTTGTTACAGAAGAACACCGTTGGTGTCTCGAACACGCCGGCGAAGTTCATCGCCTCGTGGAAGTCCCCTTCGCTGGTGGCCCCGTCGCCGAAGTGGACGATACCGGCGCGCTCGTCGCCCTTTCGCTTTGCCGCCCACGACCACCCGACGGCGTGGGGCAGGTGTGCACCGATGGAGATGTTCAGCGGGAACACGTTCACGTCGCCGAGAGCGGCGTTGCCCGCTTCGTGGCCCATCCAGTAGAGGACGTACTCCCAGGGGAGCCCGCGGGCGACGAGCGCACCGTGTTCCCGGTACTGATAGAAGATTGTGTCCTCGTCGGCCAGCGCATACGTCGACCCGACCTGAGACCCTTCCTGACCCGCCAGCGAGGAGTAGGTGCCGAGCCGACCCTGCCGCTGGAGACTTATCATCCGCTCGTCGAACTGCCGCGCAAAGCGCATATCGCGGTACATCGAAACCAGTTTCTCGTCAGAGAGGTCTGGGATGAGGTCCGGGTCGACGATCTCGCCATCGGCGTCCAGCGCCTGCGCCTGGTCGTCGTACGCCCTATCGAGCACGTCGGTTGCCATGTCGTATCACCACACTCGGTGCGGACTGGCAAAAAGGTGTGTCTGAGCCCAGATTCACTGACGGAACAAGGATTCGTCAGTCTCAATGACCTTTTCCCAGACCACGGCCGCCATCGCCGCTTAGTTGAGCCACTCCAGCACGCGCTGGCGGGCGTCGGCTTGGTCGTCGGGCATGACTTCAAGCACGACGTCGCCGTCGAACTCCGAAGCCAAAATTTCGGCTGTTCGTTCGAGGGGTATCTCCCCGTCGCCGAAGGGGAGGCCGTCGTTCAACAGCGTTCCGTCGGTGAAGTGGACGACCTGAATCTGGTCGCCGTAGCTTTTCAAGAGGTCCGAGAGTGACTCCAGATACGCTGGCTCGGACATGAACAGGTGGGCCGTATCGAGCACCAGATCGTGGCTGCGGTCGAGCAGTAGATTCGCCAGCGAGAACTGGCTCGCGCCAGGGTTGTTCTCGTAGCCGCAGGGGGCGGCAAAGTCGTAGCTGTCCAGCAGGGCGGTGTGCGTGTGCTGGGCGTACTGGCTGTGGACAACGAGATAAGCGTCGAGTCGCTCGGCAAGCGCATCGCTCCGGCGGAACGGTTCCGGATCGTCCGGGCGGGCGTGAAGCGTGTGGACCGACGCCGCCGAGACGGGTGACTGTTTGACCATCGCCGCTGTAGCCCCGACGTCGTCGAGGTCCGACGGCCGGAGGTGGAGTTCCACGCTGTCGAAGCCTCGGTCGGCCGCGGCGTCGAGCTTGGCTGTGGTCGGCGGGCACTTGCCGACGAGATTCATTGGAGGGAGATTCCACGACGGCAAAAATAAAACAGTCCCTTCGTCGACACGGCTGGCCCGAGTATTCATGCTGTTTCCGTCCAATATGTCGGTGATGCCCGGCAAAGAGAGCGCAGAGACAGACGAGAGTGGGGTGACGCTCTGGTGGGAACACCACCTGTCGCACACACATGCAGTACTCTGGACCGTCATCCTCGTCGCAACAGTCGGGGACATCCTCCTGACGATGACTGGGCTCACGGTCGGACTGCAAGAGGGGAACGTCGTCGTCAGCAGGATGCTCGCGGAGTTCGGACTGGCGGGCTTCTGGCTGGTGAAGTTCGGGGCGATGCTGTGGCTGGTCGCCGGGTGGCGACTGCTCTCCGAGCGCAACGCGACGGTGTTTCTCGCCCTGTTCGCCGTGGTGACGCTCGCGGTCGTCGCCTACAACTCAGTCACCATCCTGCAGTACCGTGGGGTAATAACGACTGCTGCGGTGCTTTGAGACGCTGAGACGTTAGGATTCTGGAACACCGGGGTTAAGTACCACTGGGTGTGACCACGGAGTAATGGATAGACGTTCCTTCCTGACAGCGGCCGGCGCGACGGTGTCCGTCTCGTTTGCCGGCTGTGCCGGGCTGGGCGGTAGCGACGAGTCGAGCACCGAGGCGTCGAGTACGGATGAGTCAACCGCGACCGGGACGAGTACCGGCGACGCCGGCGATGTAGAGGAAACGCTCGTCGTCGGGACCTACAGCGCCTTCGTCGACTCGCCGTCGACGAGTCCGGGCGCGTGGGTGAAACAGCGCTTCGAGGAGGAGTTCGACGCCCGCCTGATCTGGCAGACGCCGAGCAACGAGGTCAACCACTACATCGAGCGCCGGAACGCCGGCGTCGACATCGAGGCCGACATGTACCTCGGGCTGAACACGGACCACCTCGTCCGGATCGACGAGAACCTCGACGACGGGCTGTTCGCCGGGGTCGGCGACGTGGCCGGCCAGGACGACATCAAACCGGGGCTGCAGTTCGACCCCGACGGCCGGGCAATCCCCTACGACACCGGCTACATCAGCCTGGTGTTCGACGGCACGGAGACCACAGCACCGGAGACCTTCGACGGCCTGCTTGCGGAGGAACACGCCGGCGACCTCATCACGCAGAATCCGTCCAGTTCGGCTACCGGCCGGGCGTTCCTGCTGCACACGGTCAAGCAGTTCGGCCCGGACGGCTATCTGGACTACTGGAGCGACCTGCAAGAGAACGACGTTCGGGTGCTTGGCTCATGGAGCGATGCCTACAGTGCGTGGTCGGGCGGCGAAGCGCCGATGGTCGTCTCCTACTCCACCGACCAGGTGTTCGCGGACCAGAACGACGCCAATCTGGAAGAACACCAGATCCGCTTCCTGAACGACCAGGGCTACGCCAACCCGGAAGGGATGGCGGTCTTCGATGGAGCGGACACGCCCGACCTCGCCCGGGAGTTCATGGGCTTCCTGCTGCGCCCGGAGATTCAGGGCGAAACCGCCGTCCGGAACGTCCAGTTCCCGGCGACCGAATCCGCCGACCTCCCCGAGGACTACGCCGAACTGGCTCAGGAGCCCCCGGAGCCGGTCACGTTCGGCTACGACGAACTCAAGGGCTCCGTCTCGGGCTGGATCTCCGACTGGGAACGACAGTTCGCCTCGAACTAACGACGAGGACTGTGGCCCGAGATATCGACGGCGGCGCAAATGGTTCCGACAGCGAAAAGACGACAGAGACGGCGAGCAGTCCATCCCACGAGCGAGGCCGGACCGTCCGAAACACTATCGAGCGTCGGGCAATCGTCGGGCTCGCGGTCGCCACTATCGCGCTGTTGCTCGGCATCTTCTACTACCCGGTGGCGACAGTCTTTATCGACAGCGTCCTCGTCGACGGCCGCTTGACGGGACGGGTGTTCGTCTCGATACTGCAGGACCCGTTCTATTTCGGGGAGCCCGCGCGGTTGCTCGCTGGCGAACAAGTGGGAGCCGTCATCGAGAGCGTCCTGTCGCCGGACCGGCGGCTGGGCGTCATCGGCTTCACGGCATATCAGGCGGCCCTCTCAACCGTTGCCAGCGTCGCCCTCGGCCTGCCGGCAGCGTATCTGCTCGCTCGTTATGAGTTCCCCGGTCGGCGAACGCTCCGGTCGCTAACGATTCTCCCCTTCGTCCTCCCGTCGATAATGGTCGGGGTGGGCTTCGTCGCCACGTTCGGCCGGAACGGGACGCTCAACGCCGTGCTCGGCGCGCTCGGTCTGGGACAGGTGAATCTCCTGTTCACGCTGGAGGCGGTCATCGTCGCTCACGCGTTCTACAACGCCCCGCTCGTGGCACGGGTGACCACCGCCGCCTGGGAGTCCGTCGACGCCAGCGCGGTCGAGACGGCGCGGAGTCTCGGCGCGAGCCCCTTCCGGGCGTTCCGGGACGTGGTCGCCCCGCAACTGTACCCGTCGGTGCTGATGGGCGCGGCACTGACGTTCGTGTTCACCTTCAGCACCTTCCCCATCGTCCTCGCGCTGGGCGGGTTCCAGCTGGCGACCGTCGAGGTGTTCGTCTACCGGCTCATCCGAGACCTGGAGTACGCCGAGGCGGCCGCCCTCGCGCTGATTGAACTCGGCATCTCGCTGGGGCTGCTGTACGCGTACCTCCGGTACGAGGCCAAGCATACTGTCCGGTCGCGGGGGATTCGACCGCTTCCGCGGCGGCCGCTGACACCGCCGTCGTTCTCGGTCCGGGAACTGCTCCCCCGGCTGGGGCTCGCCGTCTACGCCGTCGTCGCGCTGGCGGTGTTCGTCGCGCCGATAGCGAGCATGGTGCTCGCCAGCCTCAGCGGCCCGGAGGGGCTGACGCTGGCGAACTATCAGTTCCTCATCGACCGCCAGACGACCGGCGCAGCGTTCCAGGTCCAGCCGTGGGATGCGGTCCGGAACTCACTGCTGTTCGGGGTCGCCTCGCTCGCCGTTGCCCTGCCGATGGGCGTCGTCGTGGCCGTCCTCACGACCCGGGACTACCGCGGTCGGAAGCTCGTCGACGCCGTGGCGATGGCCCCGCTGGCCGTGTCTGGCATCGTCGTCGGCCTCGGCCTGCTCCGAGGCCTCGTCTTCGGCGTCGAAGTCGGCGACACTCGTCTCGCCGTCGGCGGCGGCCTCGCCATCGTCGCCGCCCATGCCGTCGCCGGCTACCCGTTCGTCGTCCGGACGGTCGCGCCCGGACTCGAGGGAGTCGACCACACGCTGGTCGAATCCGCCCGCGCGCTCGGCGCGCCGCGTGCCAGAGCGCTGCTGGACATCGAACTGCCGCTCGTGTGGCCAGCGGTCATCGCTGGGGCCGCCTTTGCGTTCGCTATCTCTATCGGGGAGTTCTCGGCGACGATTGTCCTCGCCTCGGGAACGAACCAGTTCACGATGCCCATCGCCATCGAGCGGTTCATCGGCCGCCGGCTCGGTCCCGCGACAGCGATGGGCGTCGTCCTGCTCGTGGTCACCAGCGCGAGCTTCCTGCTCATCGACCGGCTGGGGGGTGACGACGTTGGGTTCTAAGGAGTCGCCGTCGGACAGTGCTGCCGTGAACCGGACCGCCCCGCCGGCCGTCGAACTCGACGGCGTCACCAGACGCTACGGCGAGACGACCGCCGTCGAGGACCTGTCGCTTTCCGTTCAGGAAGGCGAGTTCTTCACGCTGGTCGGCCCCTCCGGCTGCGGGAAGACGACGACGCTCCGGCTCATCGCCGGCTTCGAGGACCCGACGCAGGGCGAAGTCCGGTTCGGCGGCGAGTCCGTCACCGGCGTCCCGCCGGAGGGCCGCGACGTGGGCGTCGTCTTCCAGAACTACGCGCTGTTCCCGCACATGACCGTCGGGGAGAACGTCGCCTACGGCCTCTCGTTCTCCGACCCGCCCGGCGGCGGCAGCGACGAAGCGCGGGTTCGTGAGCTGCTGGAGCTGGTGGACCTCGGCGGCATGGCGGACCGGGACCCCGACACGCTCTCGGGCGGCCAGCAGCAGCGGGTGGCGATGGCCCGCGCACTGGCCCCCGGCCCCGACGTACTCTTGCTCGACGAGCCGATGAGCGCGCTTGACGCGAAACTCCGGGAGCGCCTCCGCGTGCAGGTCCGCGAGATTCAGCAGGAACTGGGAATTACGACGATTTACGTCACCCACGACCAGGAAGAGGCCCTGGCCGTGTCCGACCGCGTGGCAGTCATGCGAGACGGGACGCCGGAACAGGTCGCGCCGCCGCGGACCATCTACCGCGAGCCGGCGACAGAGTTCGTCGCCACCTTCGTCGGCGACAACAACGTCCTCAGCGGTGAGGTGACGGCAGTTCGGTCGACCGACAGGGTTGACGATTCCAGCGACGAGAGTGGACGATCCATCGCGGACGTGACGGTCGACAGTACGACGCTCTCAGTGGCCCTGGATGGTGACAGCGACCCGGAGGCCGCTGTCTCGGCCGGGGACCGGCTCACGTTCTGTGTGCGACCGGAGCGGCTTACCCTCGATGCCGACCGGAACGCGCTGACGGCGACCGTCACGAGCGCGGAGTTCCTCGGGGAGACGACGCGCGTGCATCTCGACTGGGAGGGTCGAGAAATCCTGTTACGAGCCGAAGACCCGCCGACGGGCACGGTGACAGTCGGCTTCGACCCGGCGGACGCACACACTGTCGACAGACAGTAGTAAGCTACCAATCCTCACGCCCACGCCGGAATGGAGCCTGTTTTAACCCACCTGTGGTTATCGCCGATATAAATATGACACGCGGGGCCGTCGCAGGTGGTCGGCAGAGGCGTATCGGAGCGTGTCGACAGGGCTGGCGGGAACACCCAGCTTCAAACCAAAGCCATGTCGGAGTCCGGCCGGCTGGGCGCGACGGGGTGCGGTAATGGTCGAGTTCGAACCCCGGCTGTTCGACGATATCGATCCGGCTGAGCGGCCGTCGCTGGGTGCCGCTCTCGTGCCGATTGCGGGAATGATTGTGTTCCTCAGTGTGGGCCTCATTGCCTTCGACTTGGACCCACAGTTCCCGCTGTTCTGGGGGATCGCCTTCACCGGCCTGTTCGCACGGTATCACCTCGGGTTGACGTGGGAAGACCTGTACGACGGGATCGCCAGCAGCCTGCTCATGGGCATGCGGGTAATTCTCATCATGTTCACCGTCTACGCGCTCATCGCGTCGTGGATTCAGGCGGGCACGATTCCCAGCCTCATGTACTTCGGTTTAGAGCTATTCACGCCGACAGTGTTTCTCCCAGTAGCGGCCATCCTCTCTGCGATAATCTCCTTCGCCGTCGGCTCGTCCTGGACGACGGCCGGGACACTCGGGGTGGCGCTCATCGGCATCGGTTCGGGACTGGGTATTTCCGAGCCGATGACCGCCGGTGCCATCCTCAGCGGGGCCTACACGGGGGACAAGCAGTCCCCGCTCTCGGATACGACGAACCTGGCCGCCGCAGTGACAGACACGGACCTGTACGAACACATCAACGCGATGCGGGCCGGCACGCTCGTCGCGTTCACGATTGCCGTCCTCCTGTACGCCGGCCTCGGACTGCGGGCCGCTGGGGCCATTCCTACTGACCGGGTTGCGTCCATCCAGGCGGCAATCGAGGGCACGTACGTCGTCTCGCCGCTCGTATTTTTACCGGTCGTTGTGACCTTTGGACTTGCGCTGCGTGGCATCCCTGCACTGCCCACGCTCGGTACGGGCGTCTTCGCGGGCGTCGCGACTTCGATGCTCGTGCAGGGAACCGGATTCGGTGCTGCCTGGTCGGCAGCACAGTCCGGGACAGCCCCGGAGACAGGCATGGAGCTCGTGAACGGACTCTTAGAGAGCGGGGGGCTGACCGGCGGGGCGTGGATCGTGACGATTGCGATTGCCGCGCTCGCGCTGGGCGGATTGCTCGAACGTGCTGGCGTGCTCGCGGTGCTCTCCCACCATCTCGGGCGACTCTGCCACAACGTCGCAAGCCTCACAGGCGTGACTGCTGTTTCCGCTGTCTCGATGAACATCCTCGCGGCGGAACAGTACGTGAGTATCGTTGTGCCGGGGATGACGCTCGGGAATCTCTACAACGAACAGGGACTCAAGAGTCAGAATCTCTCCCGGGCTATCGAAGCGTCGGGAACGACCACGAGTGCGCTCATCCCGTGGAGCAGCGGCGGACTGTTCATGGCTGGAACGCTCGGCGTCCCGACACTGGAGTACGCACCGTACTACTTCTTCGGCTTTCTCTCACCGCTCGTGCTTCTGTTCATGGGGGTCACCGGCTGGCAGATCGTCTATGCGGACCGAACCGACGCCGAAAGCACGCCCGGACAGTCCGGTAGTGCCGGGCCGGTGTCAGCAGGCGAGGACTGATTCGCCTTGCGCTGCCAGCAGTCGTGAATGTGTGATCGTGACTGAACGCTGGCGGCTCTCGCGTGCGCGTACGCGCGAAGCCCTGATAAGTCCACAGCCCCTACGTTAGACGATGACACCACAGAAGCCATCCGCTGACGGCGAGCAGGCTGCCGACGGTCGGGCGACCGACGTAGGCCCGGCGGTCGACTACGAGACGGTGTCGGTACCAGTGCTGGTCGTCGGCGCTGGCGCTGCCGGAGCGCGGGTCGCTATCGGACTTGCCCAGAACGGTGTCGAACCGCTGGTCATCGGCAAGCGGGACCACGGCGACGCACACACGACCTGGGCGGCCGGCGGCATCAACGCCTCGCTGGGATCGCTCGACCCCGAGGACGACTGGACGATTCACGCCGCCGATACGCTGGACGAAGGCCACTTCATCAACGACCCGAGAGCGGTCGAGCTGACGGCCAAGCATATGCCCGACCGCATCCGGGAACTCGATGACTGGGGGATGCCCTTCGATCGGACCGAAGACGGCAAGATCAATCAGCGCTACTTCGGCGCGCAGTCGTTCCGCCGGACCTGCTTCGTCGGTGACCGCACGGGCGAGGCGATGCTCGATACGCTCGTCGACAGGGCCCAGTCGCTCGAAATTCCCTACCGCGACAACGTGATGATCACGCGGCTGCTCTCGGACGGCGACCGCGTCTACGGGGCGGCCGGCTACGACATGGAGAGCGGCGAGTTCATCCTCTTCGAGTCGGATCACGTCGTCCTGGCGGCGGGTGGCTCCTCCGCGCTGTATAACCGCCACTCCTCGCGCGACGAGGAGAACAACGGCGACGGCCCGGCGCTGGCGCTCGAAGCCGGCGCGTCGCTGATGGACATGGAGTTCGTCCAGTTCCACCCAACGGGGATGGTCGGCGACCGCTACGGCGAGGACTGGGACGGCCGCCTCGTCACCGAAGCGGTCCGCGGGGAAGGCGGTCGGCTGCTCAATGCCGACGGCGAGCGGTTCATGGAGGAGTACTCGCCGGACCAGATGGAACTCGACGCGCGCGACGTGGTGGCCCGTGCCATCGCACAGGAACTCCGCGAGGGCCGTGGGACCGAGAACGGCGGCGTCTATCTGGACATCTCCCACCGCGACGACAAGTACATCAAATCTCGGCTCCCGCGCATGTACGAGCGGTTCATGGACCTCGGCGTCGACATCACGGAGGAGTCGATGGAAGTCGCGCCGACCGCCCACTACTCGATGGGCGGCGTCGACATCGACTTCGAGACCGGGGAAACCGGCGTCAGTGGGCTCTACGCTGTCGGCGAGACGGTCGCAGGCGTCCACGGCGCGAACCGCCTAGGCGGGAACTCGTTGGCGGAGACGGTCGCCATCGGCGCGCTCGTCGGCGACCACGTCGCGGCGCAGGTGACAGACGACGACCGCGACGACGCCCTGCCGGCTGGTCAGCGTGCCATCGCCGAGCGCGAGTTCCGGTCGCTGCAGGAACTGGCGGCGTCGGACGGAGACGAGACGCCCGGAGGGCTACTCGCGGACCTCGGCGACCTGCTGTGGGAGCACGCCGGTATTCTCCGTAACGGCGAATCACTGTCGGACGGCCTCGCCGCGCTCGATGCCCTTCGCGAACGGACTGGGGACATCGGTATCGACGGCGACCGGACCAGCCTGTCGTTCGAACTCGCCGTCGATCTGTTCTTCAGCCTCACGGTTGCCGAGGCCCTGCTGCTGAGCGCACGCAAGCGCGACGAGTCCCGCGGCGCGCACTACCGCACCGACGCGCCCAGCGTGGACCCCGAGTGGCGGCGGAACATCCTCGTGGACCGCGGCGACACCGGGCTCGAACTGACGACCCGCGGCGTGGCCGAGCCGAGCGAGGCCGTCAGCGAGGCGGTCGACGTCGGCTACGAACTCGACTATCACCACCTCGAATAGAGCGGTCCACCCAACAGTCCGCCTGCGGTTGCTCTTTTAATCTCGATAGGCGCAGTGGAAGCCGGCGACCTGCTGGTAGAACGTCGGAATCACGTCCGTTCGAAGGTCCACGTCAGGGTCGTCTTCGAACTCCCGGCGCGTGAACTCCCGAGCGTCTTCGATAGCTGCTTCGACATGAGGCGGGACGCCAGGTTCGTCAATCGTGCCGACGTAGGCCCAGATGAACGCCGCCTCCAGCGTGTCGAAAAACTCCGAGGGCGGTTCGAACGTGGGTTCGCCGTCCGCCGCGATTCAGTTGTACGTCCGGCTGATGAGGACGCTGCCGTCGTCGAGGCCGTGGTCGGCGAACGACTCCGTGGTCGTACACTCTTCGTCCCCGTCGTAGTCCCGTGTGATGTCTCTTGACATACCTGGATAGAGGGGTGATAACCAAAAGTAACCGTCCGGAGTGTGTCTCAATACGACACACCCTGGATGGTTTTTACGTCACTGAAATTCAAGGCGGTCCCAGCCGATGTTCTATTCACTGTGGCACCGACCCGCCGAACCGTCCTCGCCAGCGGCGGCCCCGCACTCGGGAGCCTCACCGCCGTTTCGGGGTGTCTAGGTGCCGACGACGACGCGGACGTGTCGTGTCCGCCGTCTGTCCCGACGGACGCGTCACTACGCCTCGGGTTCGTCGGCGACGTGATGCTGGGCCGGAGCGTCGACGAACGCTGGCGCGATGCCCCCGACGGACCGACGGCCGTCTGGGGGTCGATGCTCGACGAACTCCAGTCACTCGACGTGCTGGTGGCGAACCTCGAATGCTGTCTCTCGGACCGCGGCGAACCGCGGCCCGGCCGTACGTTCCACTTCCGAGCGAGCCCGAAATGGGCCGTGGCCGCGCTGGACCGCGCCGGCGTCTCCTGTGCCGGACTGGCGAACAACCACCTGTTCGATTTCGGACCGGCGGCACTCACGGACACGCCGGCCCACCTCGCCGACGCTGGCATCGCCTCAGCCGGGGCCGGCGTCGATAGCGAGACAGCATTCGAGCCGGCGTTCGTCGAGATCGGCGACCTCTCGATCGCCGTCGTCGCCGTCACTGACCAGTCACCCAGCTACGCCGCCGACGGCGACAGTCCCGGCACGGCATACGCACCGCTGGACCCGAACCACCCGCTGACTCGCCGCCGCGTCGGGGGCGCGCTGGCGGCGGCCCGCGACGCCGACCCCGACCTGCTCGTCGTCACCGCTCACTGGGGGCCGAACTGGGTGACCGAACCGGGCGAGACACAGCAGGCCTTCGCCCGTTGGCTGGTGGACAACGGGGCCGACGTGGTCCACGGCCACAGCGCCCACGTCATCCAGGGGGTCGAGGTGTACCGCGGTCGCCCCATCATGTACGACACCGGTAATTTCGTCGACGACTACGCGGTCAAGGACGGCTACCGCAACGACCGGAGCTTCCTGTTCGAACTCCATATCGAGGACGGCCGGCTGGCCGCGCTCGAACTCACGCCGGTCGAGAACGCGTACGTACAGGTCGGACGCGCCGACGAAGCGGTGGCTGAGTGGCTTCGTGAGACACTCCGGGAGCGCTCTCGGCCCTTCGGAACGGCTATCGAGCGTGACGGCCTCGGGCTTCGGGTTCCGCTGTCATGTCCGGCATAGCATCCGCTGGGTGTTTCCGGGCCGACTCGTGGTCAGTTGCTACTCGTCGACAGCCACAACCGCCGTCATGATTTCGTCGACCAGCCGTGCGTTGTACGTCCAGAGACCACGAAACGGTCCGTCCTCGGTTTCTTCGGCGACGAGTGCACACTTGTTCTGGTCGTCGCCGGCGGCGTCGAACGCCAGCAGCCACACCTGTTCGAGCACGGTGTCTGTGAGCGGATGGAACGAGATTCCGGGAATCGCTGGCGGCTCCCAGTCGTCTCGTCCGTAAACGTGGATGTCGAGGTCCGTGTCGCTGGCGAGCGTCTGGTATCGGGCGCGCTGAGAGCGGAAGATCGACAGCGACTGGAAGCTCACTCGAAGCGTTCCCTTCCCGACGCGGTAGGCCCTGTCCTCGAACTCGTGCGACGTTGCGAGCAACTGTGCCGGCGTGAGCGATGCGAGGAGCGTGTTCGCCAGCGCCGAGTGGAGAAGCTGCCGGTCCGGGTCACTGTCAGGCACCCTGCTGTCGTCGGGCTCTGTCGTCGGCTTACATAAGAACGCCTGCAGCGCTGTGAGTGGCGGTGTCCCGGCGAACGCGCCGTCGCGGCGGACGACGACAAACGCGTTCTGGTGTCCAGTCGGGAGTTTCCGCCAGGTGGCGTCGATTCCCTGAGTTGCCAGACGCTCTACCACAGTCTTCGTTGCGGGCGGACCGTACACAGTTATCTCCACGTCCGAGTCCTCGAAGCGTCGGAGGAGGGTACGAACTGTCATCGGCCCACGATCAGTCCTCGTGGTCTGTCTCGGCGGTATCCAGATCGGTTATCGTCGCCAGAACCTCGGCCGTGGATGGCGACAGCGATGCCAGCGTCGCGGTCCGCTGGGCAGCGTCGTAGCTAATAACGCCATCGTCATCGAGAACAGGGAGGTGGCGGTGGTGGAGCGACGTGCGGGTATCGTCCCAGTTGCGGGCGTCGGTGTCTCGACCACGCGCGCTGGACCAGCCCACGACCACGTCAGTGAGTTCCGCGATTGAGGCCGAGTCGTGTTCGGCGAGGTAAGTGTATATCATCCGCCGGGGCTCGGCTGCCAGCGCCCGTAATAGCGTATCGAGTCGCTCGGACGCGAGTCCCGGCGTCTCCACAGGCTGTTCGTGCTGATCCATGTCAATCAATTATCCACTCTCAGTATTAATATCATTGGCCGATAGGAGATCACAGATGTGACGGAATCCATTTACGTGCCAGCACCGTCTAAGATGTATGAACTACGAGTCCGCCCTACAGCGTGCGTACGACGTACTACCAGACCAACCCCGGGAAGCCGGCGAACGGCTCTCGATTCCCGACCCCGAGGGCCAGACCGACGGGGCGTTCACACGCCTGACGAACTTAGAGGCAATCGCCGACGCAGTCTCGCGGGACGCCCAGCATCTCCACCGCGCCATCCAGCGCGAGTTCGGGACCAACGGCCAGTTCGACGGCGGCGAAGCCCGCTACAACGGGTCGTTCGACACCGCTGATTTCGAGGCCGCCATCGACGCGTACGTCGCCGAGTACGTCACCTGTTCCGAGTGTGGCCTGCCCGACACCGTCCTCAAGAACGAGGACGGCGTCGACATGCTGCGCTGTCAGGCCTGCGGTGCGTTCCGCCCGGTCGCCAAGGGCGCGAGTTCGAACACCCAGCAGGACCGACCCACGCTCGAAGAGGGCGAGACCTACGAGGTCAAGATCACCGGCACCGGCCGCGAGGGCGACGGTGTTGCCGAGAAAGGGAAGTACACCATCTTCGTCTCCGGAGCGCGCGAAGGGCAGGTCGTCGAGGCCTACATCGAGAGCATCAGCGGCACGCTGGCGTTCGGCCGGGTCGCCTGAAGGCTGTTTTCGCCGCATCGCAGCGACGGTTCTCGCTTAGTCCCACAGGTCCGTCGAGAGGTATCGTTCACCGGTGTCCGGCAGGACGGCGACCACCGTCTCGTCGGGGTTCTCGGTGGCGTACTCCGCGGCCGCGTGCAGCGCCGCACCCGATGAGATGCCGACCATAATCCCCTCCTCGCTGGCGAGTCGGTGGGTCGCCTCCATGGATTCCGCCTTGCTCGCGGTCCGCACCTCGTCGACGAGGTCGCGCCGGAGAATGTCCGGAACGAACCCGGGACCGATACCCTGGATGTCGTGGCTGTCCGGGGCATCCGCCGAGAGCAGTTTGGACTGTTCAGGCTCGACGGCGACCGATGTGAGATCCGCGCCGACCTCCTCCTCGATGTACTCCGAGATACCGGTGATCGTGCCGCCGGTCCCGACGCCGGCGACGACGGCGTCCACGTCGCCGTCGGTATCGGCCCATATCTCCGGACCCGTCGTCTCGCGGTGGGCGCGCGGGTTCGCCTCGTTCTCGAACTGCCGGGCGCGGACAGTATCCGGCGCATCCGCGAGTTCGTTCGCGCGCTCGATTGCGCCGCTCATGCCGCCGTCGGCCGGCGTGAGTTCGAGGTCCGCGCCGAGCCCCGACAGCAACTGCCGGCGCTCCTCGCTCATCGATTCGGGCATCGTCAGCACGCAGTCGTACCCCCGTGCAGCGCAGACAGCGGCCAGCCCGATACCGGTGTTGCCGCTGGTCGCCTCGACGACCGTTCCGTCGTCAGGTAGGTTTCCGGACTCTGCGGCCGCCTCGACCATGTACAGCGCGATGCGGTCCTTGACGGAGTAAGGATTGGCCGCTTCGACCTTGCCGAGCAGATTGTCCGCGAAGCTGTCGAGACAGACCAGCGGCGTGTCGCCGATGAGCTCAGTCACACTGGACGCGACAGTACCGTCGTCTCGCTGGGCGTACGACTGCATACACCGGGAGAAGGCGATTAGCCCCCGTAACGACGTACCCAGAATATTGTGGGACGGATACATTCACTCGGTTCCGAGTCTCCAGAAGCTTATGTTGTCTCCACACGAGCGTTCCAGTAATGCCCGAGATTACCGTCTCTGAGGGCCTGTACCGCCAGCTATCCGCCGCCGAAAACCAAGTCGAAGAAGAGACGCTCTGGAAGATGTTGCACCAGTTCAAGCGCCAGAACACGCCGAGCGAGTAGCGCCGTTACCCAGCCGTCACTACCCGACTGGTTCGATGAGGTCCGGCGAGTCGTTGGCTGGGCTGTTGACCGCTGACGAAACCGGATAGGTCCGCATCGGGCCGTCGTACGGGTCAAGCAGTGTGGACACGTCGTCGGCGCTGCCGCGCAGCCACATCGACTCCTCAGCCGGGTCGAGGATGACGGCCATCCGGTGATGGAGGTCAGCGACGGCGTCGTTCGGTTCGGTCGTCACAATCGTGAACGACTCGACGATATCGTCTTCGCCGCCCGAATCGCCGCCGCTCCCGCCGAACTCCCCCAGCCCGGTCTGTCGCTGTGGCGGCTCCCACCGCTCGTACAGCCCCGCCATCGCGAACAGGTCGTCGTCCGGCAGCGCCACGCGATACGGTTGCTTGCCGTCGCTCGTCTCGACCCACTCGTAGAACCCATCGGCAGGGACAAGACAGCGGCGAGCCTCGTAGGCTTCGGCGAACGAACGTTTCTCCGCCAGCGTCTCGGCGCGGGCGTTGATGTGCCCGTGGTCCGTGCGGTTGTCAGCCCAGGACGGAATCAGTCCCCACTCCATCCGCTTGATTGTGCCGGACGACTCGGCAGTGATGACCGGCAGGTCTTGGCTCGGAGCGGCGTTGTATCGCGGCTCGTAGTCGAAAGAAAACTCGGCGTCGAACCGCGTCTCAATTTCCTCGCGAGGAGAGAACAAACTGTAGCGGCCACACATGACCTGCTTTTGGTGTTCCCGCTGGATAAATCCACTACTCGCCCATCCACTCGCTCGCCTGTGGCTCCGTCGGGTCGGTCCTGACCTCGACGAGCGTCGGCGCGTCCGTCTGCACCGCCTCGCGAACCGCCGTGCGGATTTCGGACGGCGTGTCGGCTTGCACGGCTTCCATCCCCATTCCGGCAGCGACGGTTCCGAAGTCAATCGGCGTCGTGTCCCATCCGTACGCCTGGTGGTCGAGGTCGTAACTCCGGCCGGCCTCCTCACTGATAATCGCGTAATCGTCGTTGTTGAGGACGACGACGGTGATCGGGAGGTCCTCGGCGACCGCAGTGTGGAGCTCGTGCACGCACATCATGAGGCCGCCATCACCGGTCAACGCGACGACGGGCGTGTCCGGATTGGCTAGCTGTGCCCCAATCGCCGACGGCAGTCCGGTTCCCATCGTCGCCCACGACCCGGGGTTGACGTAGCTGCGCGGCCCGTACGCCTCGAACGTGTTCAGCGCCCAGACGCGGAACCCCCCGGCGTCGACGGCCGTGATAGCATCCGAAGGGACTGCGTCCCGGAGAGTTTGCAGCACATGGACGGAGGTGAGCGGTGGTTCCGAATCCACGAGCGGTTCGATACGACGCGCAGTAGCATCGCGGACAGCCTGTGCGC
Organism: Haloarcula sp. K1; assembly: GCF_001647155.1. Lineage (NCBI taxonomy): Archaea > Methanobacteriati > Methanobacteriota > Halobacteria > Halobacteriales > Haloarculaceae > Haloarcula > Haloarcula sp. K1. The sequence continues at coordinate 259,309 of NZ_LRHL01000034.1, read as the reverse complement.
GTTCGGTGCCGTCCGCCTTCGTAGCAGGAGCGGTATCAGCCGCCGCGATTTTGTTCTCGACCGCCGTCATCGCGTCCGCGGCATCTGCGAGGATGCCGACAGTCGGGTCATAGCCCGTGCCGAGGTCGTCGGCGTCAATCGTGACGTGAACGAGCGTCTCAGGTAGTTCGACGGACCACCCGCGTGTCCCGTGTGCATCAAGGTCGGAGCCGACGGCGAGTACGGCGTCGGAGTCGGCGAGACAGTCCAGTAGCTCTGGGCTTGCACTCCCGCTCAGGACACCGGCACTGAGGTCGTGATCCTCCGGGAACACGCCTTTGCCTTTGTACGTCGTCACGACGGGCGCGTCAAGTCGCTCGGCGAGGCTTCGGAGCGCCGCCGTCCCACCCGACGCTCGCACACCACCGCCTGCCATGATAACTGGCATCTCGGCCGCGAGCAGGTGCTCAGCGGCTTCCGCAACCGCCTGCTCCGGGACGGTGCTGGTGGACGGAGCCGAAGGTGTGCTTGCACCAGCGATTGGCACGTCCATCTGCAAGTAATTCTTGGGGAGTCCGACTCTGACTGGCCCCTTCGGAGGTGTCTTGGCGATCTGTACCGCTCGGTCAATCGTCGCCGCTGTCGTCTCGGGGTTCTTCAGTAGTATGTTCTCTTTGACGACGTTGTCGTAGGTGTCCGGCGGGGTTTCGTGAATCGCATCCCCGCCCCGGAGCGCCGGCTCGGTTTCGATGGCGAAGTGCACCAGCGGCGTGCAGTCGTTCAGCGCGTTTTTCAGGCCGTTCATCGCGTTCATATCGCCCGGACCGGGAACGACAACAGTGCTCGCTATCTGCCCGCTCGTCTCTGCATAGCCCCAGGCCTGATGTGAGACCGCAGTTTCGTGTCGTGCCACGACGAAACGGATGTCGTCTCGCTTGCCGATGGCCTCGTTCAGCGGGAGGGACTGCTTCCCCGGGATTCCGAAGACGGTATCGATGCCGTTCGCGACGAGACGGTCTACCACCGCCAGACTAACGCGCATACTGATTCCTCACTCCGAAGACAATTCACTCTCATGACTTTAGTTCGCCACCGGTCATGCTAGACCGCGTCGGGTCGACGCCACAGACGCAGGGGAATATCTACGCCCGCCCCCTACATGGCCCGCGAATTTAAATCCGAAAGCGCCCAACTACGTGACAGATGACCACGGACCCCTCGTTCAGCATCCCCGCACACCCACAGCGGCGCTTTCCCCACGGGAGCGGGGTCGAATACGAGGGCGGGACGGAGTTCCGACTCATCCCGGATCGGGAGCGGTCGACGCCGGAACTCGCCGAGACAGTCGTCGACATCCTCGAGGCCGGACCGTACCGCTACGGTGATTTCCACGACCTGCCGATGCCGCTGTGGCTGGTCCGCGACGAGGAGACGACCGACGTGTTCCGCGTCGCCGTCCGCGACGGGACGGTCCGACTGCACGTCCTGCCGACCACGGAGTCCGACGGGCTACAGCGGTTCTTCGAGCGGCTATGTGAGGACAGCGAGGGAGAGTCGTGGGCCGTGCAACGACACGTTGACGGGCGGTAGCCGAGCCGCCGGAGTGGTGCAGACCCAAAACCGTCTTACACACCTGTCTCCATGTCTTGGCCATGACCGTCTCTCGCGAAGTCGAACTAGAGGGCCACATCATCGACTCCGGGATGATGCAGTCCTGTTTCGGCATCATCATGGATCTGGGCGGCTCCTTCTCCGTTCAGGAGTTCGATATCGGCCGTCACAAAGACGAGGAGTCCTACGCCCGGATGCTCGTCGAGGCTGACGACGAAGACCAACTGCAGTCGATTGTTCACGAACTCCACCAGCACGGCGTCAACCCCTCGGACCCGAAAGACGCCACGCTCGTCCCCGCACCCGACGACCAGGTCGTCCCGCACGGGTTCTACTCGACGACGAACCACCCGACGTTCATCCGCCACAGCGGCGAGTGGATCGAGGTCGAGGACATGGAGATGGACTGCGCCGTGGTCGTCGAAGATGGCGAAGCGCACCGCGCCTCGGAACAGTCGAACGGTGACGACGAGGAACCGAGAGACTACCCCCGAGCTTACACCAAGGTCCTGAACGCTATCGAGGAGGGCGACATGGTCGTCACCGACGAAACCGGCATCAAGGTCCAGCCGCCGGAGCGGCCCCGCGATTCGGGCGGCGCGTTCGGCTTCATGCAGGGCGGCGTCTCCTCCGAGCGGCCCTCGGAGTCGACCATCCGCAAGATCGCGAACGCCATCAAAGAGACGAAAAAGGAGGGTGGCAAAGTGATGGCGGTCTGTGGGCCAGCCCTCATCCACTCCGGGGCGCGCGAGGACCTCGCCCGCCTCGTCCGGGAGGGCTACGTCGATATGCTCTCGGCCGGCAACGGCTTCGCCGTCCATGACATCGAGCGCGACATCTACGGGACCTCGCTAGGCATGGACACCGAGAGCCTTGACCATCCCCGCCACGGCCACAAGCACCACATCTACGCCATCAGCGAGGTCATCCGCGAGGGCGGCATCGAGGAGGCCGTCGAGTCCGGCACCATCGGCTCCGGCGTGATGTACGAATGCATCGAAAACGACCGGCCGTTCGTTCTCGCGGGCTCTATCCGCGACGACGGCCCGCTCCCGGACACCATCACCGACGCCGTCGAGGCCCAGAACGCCATCCGGGAGCAGGCCCACGAGGCCGACATGGTGTTGATGCTCTCGACGCTGCTGCACTCGGTCGCCGTCGGGAACTGTCTCCCCTCGACGACGCGGGTCGTCTGCGTCGACATCAACCCCGCGACGGTGACACAGCTCCTCGACCGTGGCTCCGCACAGGCAGTCGGGATGGTCACCGACATCGGCACCTTCGTCCCGATTCTGGCGGAGCAGTTGCTCGACGAGGAGTAAGACGACCACGAGCAGCGCGAGTGGTCGCTTTTTCGCCCACGTTTTTTATCGAGTGGTGTGTGACCACAGGGAGCACACCCGATGGTAAAAAAGGTGGATTGCGGACGTTTGTCCCGATTCTGGCGGAGCAGTTGCTCGACGAGGAGTAGGACGACCACGAGCAGCGCGAGTGGTCGCTTTTTCGCCCACGTTAGTCGAAAGAGCGAGGAGACGCGAATCGGTGTTTCGTGTCCTCGGTTGTCACGCCCGCGTTCTCGCGAGATGCTTATTACCCGCCATCCGATACTCTCTCTATGCCCTCTCCTTTGCGGCAGTTCACGCGGCTTTCCAGCGGGATCTCAGGCCTTGATTCGCTTCTCAGAGGCGGGCTTGTGGAAGGGCGGCTCTATCTCGTTATCGGACCGCCCGGGACCGGGAAAACACTGCTTGGCACGCAGTTTCTCGAAGCGGGGATCGAAGCGGGCGACGACGTGCTGTTCATTCACGCCGAAGAATCGGCTGCCGATTTACTGGCGAACACTGCCGAACTCGGCATCGATATCGCCGATGCGACGTTTCTGGATGTCGGCCCCGATTCGGAGTTTTTCATGGAGGCCGAATCGTACGACGTGGTCAAGCCCAGAGACGTCGAGGACGGCCACCTGATTTCGGATATCCGCGAGGCTATCGAGCGGGTCGACCCGGACCGCGTCCTCATTGACCCGATCACACACTTCCAGTATCTCGAACCGACCGAGTACCAGTTTCGGAAGCGTATCATCTCTTTCGCGCGCTTTCTGCAAGACAGGGAGACGACCGTGCTGGCGACCAAGACGCCGAGCAATCAGATGGACAGCCAGCTTCGGTCGCTCAGTGACGGCATCATCTCGCTCAGTTACGGCGATGAGAAGGCGGGTCGGCGTATTCGACTGCGCAAGCATCGCGGCATCGGCCAACAGGACGGCTCACACGGGATGGAAATCCGGGAGTCCGGCGTCGAAGTGTATCCCGCGCTCGAACCGGAACAGCGGACGCGGTCGTTCGACCCCACGCAGTTCTCCGCCGGGGTGCCGGAACTGGACTCGCTCCTCGATGGCGGACTCGAACGCGGGACGGTGACGATTCTCAGTGGTCCCTCCGGCGTTGGCAAGTCGACGACGGCGACGGAGTTCCTGGCCTCCGCAGCGGCAGACGGGTCCCCGGCGCTCGCCTACCTGTTCGACGAATCCATCGACACGTTCACACACCGCTGTGAGACGTTCGGGATACCGCTCTCGGAGTTGCGTGACGAGGGGACACTTCTCGTCGAGGAGATCGAGTCGCTGGCGATGTCGCCCGAGGAGTTCGCGAACCGCGTGAAGACACAGGCCGCGGAGCGCGGGGCCGAACTCGTGGTTATCGACGGCATCGCGGGCTACAAGAACGCGATCAAGCACGGACAGGACGACGTGGAACTGCGTCGGCGGCTCCACGCCCTGACACAGCATCTCACGCGCGGGAACACCGCTGTGATCCTGATCGACCAGCGTAGGGACGTGACGGGGCTTCACGAACCCACGAGCGAGAACGTCAGTTACCTCGCCGACAACATCGTCTTCGAGAACTACATCGAGGTCGGGGGCGAACTCCAGCGAGTCGTCGGCGCGCTGAAAAAGCGCGTCGGCGGGTTCGAGGCGGTCCCCCGCCGGTTCGAGATAACCGCCGACGGCCTTCAGGTCGGCGACCCCGTCTCGGGGATGCACGGCGTGTTCGAGGGCGTGCCCGAACAGCATGGAGACAGCGGCGGACGCTCATCCACTCGCTAACCACCGATGGCCGATGTCCAATTACTGCTGGCCGGCGACGGCAACCGGGAGGCACTCGCCTCCGTCGTCGCCGAACACCACACGCCGATCACGGACGACGAGTTCCGGGAAGTCGACCTCCACATCGTCGACGAGTCGTCGTTTCCGAAGTACAGAGAGTCGATAGAGCAGTACAAACACCGGGCAGATCCGGTGTTTTGCCCCGTGATTCTGGTCCGTCGTGAGGGGACGCCAGTCAGGATTGACCTGCCCGATATCGACGCGGCCGAGCAGCCACTCGTCGTCGATGATATCATGACAGCGCCGCTGGACACGCAGGCGCTCTTTCGAACCATCGCGAACCTCCTCGCCCGGCGCAGCCACACCGAGGACCTCGTTGCGGACCTCAGAGAACAAAACAGCGAACTCCGGCGGTTCAGGAACGCCGTCGAGCATGCGGGCCACGCGATTCTGATAACGAACACCTACGGCGTCATCGAGTACGTCAACCCGGCGTTCGAGGAACTCACCGGATTCAGCGCCGAAGAGGCAATCGGTCGAACACCGCGGATACTCAAGTCCGGTGAACAGAGCGAACAGTTCTACGAACGGCTCTGGGACACGATCTGTCGCGGCGAGGTCTGGACGAGCGAGATCGTAAACGAGCGCAAGTCCGGCGAGCGGTTCATCATCAACCAGACCATCGCCCCGATTCAGGACGCGGACGGGACGATACAGGGGTTCGTCGGGATGCAGGACGAAATCACCGGTCGCCGACTGCGCGAGCAACAGCTCACCGTGTTCCATCGGATTCTCCGGCACAATCTCCGGAACAACGGAACGACCATCAGCGGACGTGCGGACATTCTGGCAGAGTTAGTCGACGACGACGACGCGCTCGACCACCTTGAGACTATCAAAGCGAACGTGCAGTCCCTGCTCGACATCAGTGAGAAAGCGCACCACGTACAGGAACTGCTCGCGGACTCGCTTACCGACGATGTCGAGCGCGAACTCGAAGACGCCCTCAGTGACATCACGGACGGGCTGGCCGCAGCATACCCCGACGCCGAGTTCGTCGTCGAGAGCGACTCCGTCTCGTCGTCCACGATAGATGCAAAGGTAGTCCCAGCGTTGCAGGAACTCATCGAGAACGGTATCAAGCACTCCGACGCATCGGCACCGCGGGTCACCGTCCGGACGGAGCGCCACGACTCGACAGCGACAGTGACGATTGTGGACAACGGGCCAGGGGTCCCGGATCAAGAGCGGCGGGTCATCGAGGCGGCGGAAGAGAAGCCGCTCGAACACGGGTCCGGACTGGGGCTGTGGTTCGCGTACTGGCTCGTCAGCTACGTCGGTGGCGATATCGACATCCGGGCCGATACCGACGGGACGAGTGTGTCCGTGACTGTGCCCGTCCGGTGACGACGGACGCGCGTTCAGATAGCGACCCAGGCCAGCACGATGACAGCAGCGCCGACCAGCGTCGACGCGACGGCGTGCGTTCGGAGTTCGTCGAGCAGGTCGTGGGAGTGGTCGTGGAGTTCACAGACCTCGTCGATCTCGCTGCCGGCCTCGCAGTTCGGCAGGAAGTCCATCGCGACGTGGAGGAAGATGCCGGCGGCGAATCCGAAGATAACTGCGTTGAGAAGAGCGGACTCCGGAATTGGGAGGAGCGCGGACGGGATCGCCGTCAGGCCGACGCCGGCCGCGGGGAGCAACAGCGCGGTGGCGGACTTGCCGCTGCGTCCGAGCCGCCGGGCAGCAGCGTAGCCGGCCGGTCCCTTGTGTGAGACAATAGCGAGCCCGAGCAGGATACCCAGTTGGGGCATCGAGGCGTAGACCAGCCCGATGACCAGGCCGGCCGAGAGGGCGTGGGCGGCGATGGCAAGCGTCGTCATGTCGAAGGCAGTCTCGACGTGGGTCAGCCGGTGGCCGATAGTGTGGGTGCCGTAGCCGGTGACCAGTCCGGCGGCGATGCCGACGCCGCCGATACGCGCTGCGCCGGCCTGGCCGCCCAGTCCCATCGCCTGCGGGACGAGGAACATGGCCGCTGAGGTGACCATCGCCCCGCTCGCGAGCCCGTAGCCCCAGACCAGTCGGTAGGGGTTCGTTTCATCGGCCCGCGCCCCAAGCCACGCGCCCAGTGCCATTGCCACGAACGCGACCCAGGAGATGACCAGAACCTTACTCGCCCCGCCGGTGACTGCGACGCCGGACAGGATCACCAGGCCGACAACACTCGCGAGGCCGGCGGTGGAGATTCGGCCAGCGTTATTAAAAACTGAGGTTGAGTTAATAGACATTATCTACAATCACCGGCCTGTTGCTAATAAACCCATCGGTGGCGGTCACCGGGTCGCCGACCGATAGTCGCCCCAGTCGATGACGCCGCCGTCCAGTGCTGACGGGTCAGCGTCCCGGAGCGCCCAGAGGACCATTTCGGCGACGGATTCCGGGTCGCGTCCGCCGTCGCCGGAGAGGTCCGTCGCGACCTGTCCGGGGTCGACTGCACCGACCGGGATGTCGAGGTCGGCGGCGAACCCGCGGGCAACGGCCTCCGCGGCGGCCTTCGAGACTGCGTAGGAACCGTATCCGGGCATCCCTTCGCGGGCGACGACGCCCGTCGGGACGACGATGCGGGCGTCCGGACCGAGGTGTGGGACGGCTTCGCGGATCGTCGAGAACACGCCCCGAGCGTTCGTCCGGAGGTGGTCGTCGAAGGCGGCGTAGGATTCCTCGGTAAGCGGTGTCTCGCCGGCGGTTCCGTGGTAGACGCCGGCGTTAGCGACAACGTACTGTATTGCGCCGTCACCGTCTCGTGTGGCAGTTTCGACCAGTCGTTCCACGTCGTACTCGTCGCGCACGTCCGTCCGAATCGCGGTCACGGAGCCGCCTGCATCCCGTATATCGGCTTCGACACGCTCGAGCGCCTCCGCGTCGCGGGCACAGATGACCGTATGTGCGCCCGCTCCCGCTACCGCGTGGGCTATCTGCTCGCCGATACCTTTACTCGCACCCGTGACGACAACGGTCGCGCCGTCCATCGCTGGGACCATAGCGGTGGTACCGCTGCCAGCCACAAGGTCGTTGCTCCCACCGTCGGTGGGGTGAGAGAGCGGTAGCCTCTTGTCGAACGCCCGCTACCGACCGGGCATGGACATCACGATTGCCGAATCGACGGTCGAGGGGACGGCGCAAGCGCCGCCGTCGAAGAGCTACACGCACCGGGCGGTGCTGGCTGCGGGCTACGCCGACGGCGCGGTCGTCCACGACCCGCTCGTGAGTGCGGATACGAAGGCCACAATGCGAGCGGTCGAGGCCTACGGCGGGAGCGTCTCACTGGCTGAAGACGAGTCGACGGTCGAAGTCACGGGCTTCGACGGCCGGCCGGAGACGCCGGACGACGTGATCGACTGTGCCAACAGCGGGACGACGATGCGACTGGTCACCGCGACAGCCGCACTGCAGGACAATCTCGCGGTACTGACTGGCGACGAATCCCTCCGGTCGCGCCCGCAGGGGCCGCTGCTCGATGCCATCGAACAGCTGGACGGCGACGCCGAGTCGACTCGCCGGAACGGACAGGCCCCACTCGTGGTTGGTGGCGGCATCGACGGCGGCGGGGTCGAGATTCCCGGTGATGTGTCCTCGCAGTACATCACCGCACTGCTGATGGCTGGTGCCGTCTCGCCGGACGGCATCGATATCGACCTGACGACCGAGCTGAAATCGTCGCCGTACGTCGATATCACGCTGGAGGTGCTGGACGCGTTCGACATCAACGCCCAGAAGACCGATACCGGGTTCACCGTCGACGGCGGCCAGACCTACGTGCCCGAAGGCGGCGACTACAACGTCCCCGGGGACTTCTCGTCGATGAGCTACCTGCTCGCGGCCGGTGCGCTCGCCGCCGAGGACGGCCTGCAGGTCACGTCGGCGTTCCCAAGCGCTCAGGGTGACGCCGCCATCGTCGACATCCTCGACCGGATGGGGGCCGACCTCGACTGGGACGAGGAAAGCGGCGAAATCACCGTCACACAGTCCGAGCTAACCGGTATCGAGGTCGGCGTCGAAGACACGCCGGACCTCCTGCCGACAATCGCGACGCTGGGGGCCGCCGCCGACGGCGTCACGCGGATCACCGACGCCGAGCACGTCCGGTACAAGGAGACTGACCGCGTGAGCGCGATGGCTGAAGAACTGACGAAGATGGGCGCTGAGGTGGAGGAACACCAGGACGAACTGTTCGTCTACGGCGCGGACAGTGACCTCATCGGCACGACCGTCGAAGGCCGCGCGGACCACCGCATCATCATGTCGCTGGCCGTCGCCGGCCTCGTCGCCGACGGCGAGACGACAGTGAGCGGGGCGGAACACGTCGACGTGTCCTTCCCGGACTTCTTCGACGTACTCGATTCACTCGGCGCTACTGTCGTGCGGTAGATAGCGGGACACCGACGCTATCGTTGCCTATAGCGGGACAAGCACCGGCCACATCTACAAGGTTCAAATGCCCCCAACCCCGACACCACTGTAATGAACGGCAACGAGTTCGGTCGTCTGTTCCGCATGACGACCTACGGCGAGTCCCACGGGGAGGCGATGGGCTGTACCGTCTCCGGCGTCCCGGCGGGCGTCGAACTCTCAGCGGAAGAGATACAGAAAGACCTCGACCGGCGCAAGCCCGGCCAGTCGATGATTACCACCTCCCGGGGCGAACCGGATAAGGTGACGATTAACTCCGGGATTCAGGACGGGTACACGACGGGCACGCCCATCGGAATGGTTATCGAGAACAAGGACGCCCGCTCGGGCAAGTACGAGCCATTCATTACGGCTCCGCGACCGTCCCACGGCGACTACACCTACTCCGCGAAGTTCGGGACCCGAAACTGGGGCGGCGGCGGCCGGTCCTCGGCCCGCGAGACAGTCAACTGGGTCGCCGCCGGCGGCGTCGCCAAGCAGATCCTCGAACAGTCCGACTACGACGTCCAGATCAAGGCCCACGTCTGCCAGATCGGCGACGTCGAGGCCGGCCCGGTGACCTTCGAGGACATGCTCGAACACAGCGAGGAAAACGAGGTCCGCTGTGCCGACCCCGACGCGGCCAAGGAGATGCGCGACCTGGCCGACAAGCACCAGAAGGAGGGCGACTCCATCGGCGGCGCGATTTACTTCGAATGTCGCGGCGTCCCGTCCGGCCTCGGCGCGCCACGGTTCGATAGCTTCCCGTCCCGGCTCGGCCAGGCGATGTACTCGATTCCGGCGGTCAACGACTTCGAGTACGGCATCGGCCGCGAGGCCCGGACGACGAAGGGCAGCGAGTACACCGAGAACTGGGAGTTTAGTGAGGACGGCCACCCCACGCCTGTCGGCAACGACCACGGCGGCATCCAGGGGGGCATCACGACCGGCCAGCCAATCTACGGCGAGGTGTCGTGGCACGCGCCGGTGTCGATTCCCAAGACCCAGAAGACGGTCGACTGGGAGACGGGCGAAGGCAAGGAAATTACCGTCACCGGCCGCCACGACCCGGTCCTGCCGCCGCGGGCGGTCCCGGTCGTCGAGGCCATGCTGGCCTGTACGGTCCTCGACTTCATGCTGCTCGGCGGCCGCATCAACCCCGACCGGCTCGACGACCGACCGGGCGAGTACGACACCGACTACCACCCGTCCAGTCCGCAGAACGACCCCGAGGACGCGGACACCCACGCCAAGACCCTCGACGACGAGTAAGATGGACGCCCAACAGGAATCCAAGTCGAACCCGTTCGGGATGGACGAGGCGTGCCAGAACTGCCCCGCACTGTGTGAGACGCGCGAGAACGTCGTCCACGGCTACGGCGACGTGGGCGCTGAGTTCATCGTCCTCGGCGACTCGCCCGCAGTCGGCGCTGACGAGTCCGGTATCCCCTTTACCGGCGAGCAAGAGCGCGAACTGCTCGACATCCTCGCCGCGGTCGACATGTGCTCGGACCCGAACGCCGACAGGCCGCAGCTACAGAACACCTTCCTGACGTACGTGACCCGCTGTCGCCATCCCGGCAGGGCGGCGACCGACGAGGAGGTCGTCAACTGCGAACCGTATCTCAACAGCGAGATACGGATGATAAATCCCGAGATATTGCTACCGGTCGGCCAGCGCCCCCTCGAAGAGTTAGCCTTCGAGTACACGACGATGAGCGAGGACGAACTCGACGTCGAGGACCGCCACGCGACGACGATCCGCGGTCGGGGATTCGAGATCCTCCCGATGATTCCGCCGAGTGAACAGACCGATGCGGAACGGACAGCGTTTCTGGAGCACCTCAGCGAGACGCTTGGACAGGACTACCGGCAGACGAAGGGCCGACGCGGGCGGTAGTCAGGTATCGGACTGGACTTCGGTCTCAGCGGTCTGGAGCAACTCTTCCGGGCTCGACACTGTCCCGTACTCAGTTGCCGCCTGTAGCCGGTTTTCGGCGTCGTGGCGGTACTGGCTCGCCTGTGTCGATTCGCCCTGTTCGCTGGCGTAAGTCATGCCGCTGAGCCACTCGGCGGCCTGCCAGAGACAGGTCGCTTTCTTGCGCGCCCGTTCCGCTAACTCGGTCAGCGAGTCGTCGTCCGCTTCGCGAACAGTCGTCGTGAACTCCTCGACGCTTTCCTCGAAGTCCGACGCGGCACTGTCGAACCCACCGCGAGCGAGCGCCATCTCCCCGTCTTCGACGGTCGCTAGCGCGTCGGATAGCTGCCGGCGCGCTTCGCGATACCGCGTGTAGCCGATATGGTACGCCCGTTGTGCCGCCGCAGTCCCGGACAACGTGGCCTCGCGTTCGCAGTCGCGGCATACGATCTTGGGTCGTGGCTCCCCGAGAACCCGGTACTCCGACCCACATCCGTCACATCTGTAGGTCTGGGATTGCTCCATATAGTTTCTCTTAGTTATCAAATACTGCTCACATCTTATAATTGTTCTGTAGCTGCGTCGGAACACAAGCGACTAATCACAGTCGGGCCGAGAAGACAGTATGACTACGGTAACTGTACTGGCTGATCCGCCAGTCGAAGGGTTCGTGTTACAGGACCTGGCGGGCGACCTCTTGGACGACGCCGAGGCGGCCAAGCTGTACGAAGCCATGCTGCTCGACGTCTGTCGTGCGGTGGAGATCAGCGGGGCCGAGCTGTTGGTGAACTACCGTGCCTCGGAGCAGGTCCCGGACGGCGTAGACCCCGAGACCGCGGTGCGAGAGCCAGTGACAGAGGCCCTCGAATCACCGGGCAACGCCCGGTTCGAGGTACAGGTCGGCTCGACGTTCGCCGGTCGGGTCGGGAACACTGTCACACACCTCCTCAACCGGGAAGACGTCGCAACCGTCGCCGCCGTCGAACCGACAGCGGCACTGTTGAACCGCCAACTCATCGACAGCGCGGCGATGAAACTCCGATCCAGCGGCGTGGTACTCGGCCCTGCTGAGGGCGGCCGTGTCTACTACGCGGGTTTCGGCGAGCCGATAGATTTCGAGGACAGCTACGCCACCCCGGCGGTCGAAACCATCGGCGAGCGCGCCGCGGATGCCGGCCTCGACGTGGACTTTCTCCCGTCAACGCCGGTCCTCGAAACGCAATCGGATCTCAAAACGATGGTTCCGCTGCTACGCGCCCGGAACCGAGCTGGTCGGGTCGTACCGGAACGGACGATGACGTTCTTCGATGACCTCGGAATCCGTGTTGTCGACAACGACGGCGAGCCGACCGTGGTCCGAGAGACCGACAGGTCTTAGAAGGCCCACGCAGTATGTCCGACTGCGGTGGGATGGCAGAGCGGCCTATTGCGCCTGCCTTGAAAGCAGGTATCCTCACGGATTCCTGGGTTCAAATCCCAGTCCCACCGTATTTTGCCACGAACAAACCGTGAGTGGCAAGTACACCAGCTGAGATTTGAAGCCGACGAGTCGCAGCCCTCGCAACGGCGTGAGCAGGACCGTCTCGGCTCGGTTCAAATCCCAGTCCCACCGTATTGCTCCGAGCAAATGCGCGAGGAGCCATCGGTATGTACTGGCGGTTTGAACCCTGCAAGTCGCAGCGCACACAGTGAGTGCGACCGTCTTGCTCTGGTTCGAATGCAACTACAGCAACGTTCGGTCCAGTCTAAGAGCCTACAGAAGAGGTGGACAGAATTCGCTGCCTTCCGATGTGTAGGCACAGTTTACCGAATCGAAGCAATCGGGCGGTTTTATGTCGGTGGTCCGGATTATATCCGTGTAATGGTACGTGAAGATAGGTCCCCAAGACAGCATCTTCCGGGCCTCCCAATCGTCTGTGTCGTCTCTCTCCTCCTCGCAGCCACGGTAGCGGGCCCCGCTGTTGCTGAACCGAGTCTGTTCGTGTCCGGCGCGTCGAAAGACGCGAACACGATACTGGCCGGTGAATCAGTAAACGTTACCGCAACGGTCCATAACACCGGCAGTTCGGGCGGTGCGATGGGTATCGAGTACGTAGTAAACGGCACGACTAGAGCGACCGAACGGGTGGTCGTCGACGCCGACTCGTCGGTCGAGCGGACGCGGGCACTGGAGTTCGATGCCCCCGGAACGTACAGGATTAAGGTCCAGAGCCCAGGGAAATCAGCTGGGCGAGTCAAGGTCAAGCCGGCACTAGTCGAGACAACGCGTACGGACTCGACTACGCGGCAGCTCAAGATACGCGGTGGGACAGTCCCGACGAACGAACCCTACGAACTGAACGTATCGGAACAAACGAACCGATCCTTTGCCGTCCAGTCCTGGACGGTCAACGCATCACGGCAGGCATTCACGCAGGACGTGACCGAGTACACTGATCCCAGCGCGGCAGACCTTGCGGTACCGTCCGGTGACGACGCATCGGTGTTCGGTGTGGTGACTGTCGGGTCGTCGGACGGCGTCGAGCCGTCGTCGATGCAGTTCGCGCTGGACCGCTCAACACTCCAGTCAGCCGGAATAGCACCACAGGATGTCCGCGTGTATCATCGCATCAACGGATCCTGGAAAGCCGCCGAAACGACCGTCGCCACGGAGCAGCCCGACCGTATCGTTTACGAGGCGGATACCGCAGGGACGACGGCCTACGCCATCGGGAAAATTGAGCCGTCGTTCTCCGTCACACGAACGTCAGTCGTCAGCGAACAGGCGACAGACGGATATCGGGTCAGCGTCAGAGGGACTGTCGAAAACGCCGGCAGTGCCCCAGGCACGTACGACGCGCAGATGCGGGTAGACGACGAGGTCGTCAACCAGACCTCAGTGACTGTGCCGGCAGACACCGAACAGACCGTGACGCTGTCGACGGTCGTGACGACGCCGGGGACGTTCCAGATCAGCTTCAACGACGCCAACGCCGGTGAAATCAAAGTAACCGAGAGCCAGCTCCAGACCGACGAGAACGGCGGTGCCGAGCCGAAGACAGAGCCGACGGGAACGGAGCCAGCAGTCCAGACCGAACCCGCGGGTGACGGTGACGGCGGACTCGGGCCGCTCCCGGCGACGGTCATGGGCCTCAGTACAGTGCTGGTCATCGGCGGACTTCTCGGTGCGTTGCTCCTGTTCGGCGTCGTCATCGTGCTCCTCCGACGGGGTGGCAGCCGGAACGACAGCGGCTTCGAACTGTAGGCGGGGAGAGAAACCCTTTTTGTGCCAGTGTCCAGAGAATCGCGTATGGATTGGCCACACGATCCGGACGGTGAGGAAGGAAGCGAGGGCCGGCGCAAGTACGGCCACGCTGTGCTGGCGAAGAAAGTCGACGAGGACGAGGACTTCCCACTGACTGCCGAGGAATACGTCGAACAGTACGGGGACCACCCGGTTCGGATCGACTACGAGACGGTCGTCAGCGTGGCGGACATCTTCGAATACGTCGATCAGGAGGAGTTCGAAGACTTCCCGGACTTCCACAAATCTCTCGGGCGCGCGCTGCGCGAAGCGGACTGGTGGCCGTACAGACTCGAACAGGCCTGACTGCGAAGTGTGTGGGCACGACACATACTTGTGGGAGGCCGATGTAGCGTCGCGTATGGCGACGACATCTTCAAGCGGCGACCGCACCGAGCAGGGACTCCCCGAGGAGGTTGTTGCCGATCTGTTGTCGGACGACACTCGCCGTCGTGCGCTCTCGATACTGGCAGACCGCGGTGAACCGGTTGTCGTAGCAGACCTCGCGGCGGCGGTTCTGGCGGCCCAGCGTGACATCGAGCCAGCGGCAGTCCCTGACACTGACAGGGACGAACTCACCGAGGAACTGTTCACCGAACACCTCCCGAAACTGACGGCAACAGATATCGTAACATACGATTCGATGGTCGGGACCGTCGAGATACAGCGCCCCGACGCGGTGCCGACTGACCCCCGTTGAATCGGCTCGCATGTCCGGAGTCCGACACCGGCCGGACCGGCCTTCAGTCCACTCTGCCGGTTAATTTCGACAGAGCAATACCCGTTGCTTCTAAACGAACGATGGACAGTGACCAACACCCAGATCACCCATATACAGATTGATAACTACGGGCCGTGGACTGTGACGCCTGAGCCCCGCCGTGAAGTCGACCTGCAGACGCTCCAGTCCCGGTTGTACGCTGACCTCGCACAGTTGTTCGGGAACCGCGACGGCTACATCTTCTTCTCGCGGTTCGACAACATGATCGCCGTGACGAACGGACTGGACGAGGCGGCACACGCACTCATTCAGGAGTCCGTCGGCAATCGCTACCCGGTGACGATGAGCCTCTCGGTCGCGACGGGAACGACACCCGTCTCGGCGCTGGGAACGGCAACAGAGCAGCTACAGGAGGCCGGTAGCGCACAGGACAAGGGCCGGCGAGAAGTGCTACGCGGTCAGACGATCGACGAGGAGTTCCGGAAGCCCACAGACGTGCAACTCGCGCATTTCGATGTCGACGACGCCACCGAGAAGTACACCGACCAGCTCAACGAGTTCGACACGTTCATCCAGATCGAGCAGGGGTACGCGGCGCTCATGAAGTATATGCGCGAAGCCCACGACTCGTTGTCGTTTTTCGTCGGCGGCGACAACGTCATCGCGGTCTGTCCGGACCTGGACGAGGCGGACTACCACGACGCAATCAACCACGTCCGTGACGCGGTCGACGTAGAGTTGAAAGTCGGTGTCGGACGCGGGCGGACGGCAGCTACGGCCGGGATGGACGCCAAGCACGCGTTAGAGACCTGTCGGGCGACTGGCGAGGCCGTTACCATCGAAACCGAGACAACCGAGTAAGTTGTGAACCACGCGATATAAACGTAGTGGAGGTATCTTTTAGACCGGTCGTGTGGTACTTAGACACATGAACGGTGAGGTCACTGTGCGGGAGGTTATGAACAGAGAGTACGTCGGCGCAAGCGAGTCCGACGACCTCCTCGAAACGACGGAGTTGCTGATCCGAGAGGACCAGCATCCGATTCTCGTGTTACGGGGGAACGAACCGGTCGGTGTCGCGACGGACAGAGACGTACTGGCATACATCGTCGACGGCGGTGACCCGGAGACTGCCACCGTCGGCGACGTGATGCGTGAATCCATTCCGACAATCGGCCCCGATGCTGGACTCCCGGCGGCCCGGGACCGAATGGCGACACGGTCCGCGGAGTTTCTCCTGGTAACGGCTGACGGAGAACCCCTCGGAACGCTGACCGAGCACGACATCCTCTCGACTGCGAGGTTAGAGAGCGAGTCGACGGAGGTCGCCGAGCAACCCTCGACGGTTGCGACGACCGGGCAGGAAGCCACCACCGACGGGATGCAGTCCGCCGTCGAGGATTCGTTCGATAATCAGGGCATCTGTTCCGCCTGTAGCACGTTTACACGGGACCTGGCGTCGTTCAACGGGCAACTCCTCTGTGCGGACTGTCGTGACGTCTGACCCACGCCAGCCGGCCCCGCCTCTCACAGCGGACGGATACGGCGGCGTAGCCGAACTGTTTTGACCGTACGACACGGAGCACCACCGTGGAAATCGCCACCGCCTCGATGGACGACGTGGACACCATCGTCGACCTGTGGGTCCGACTGGCGGAGAGCCAACGTACCCACGGGTCACATCTGTTCGGGGACCGGAACCGGACTGCGGTCCGGGAGACTGTCGTACAGCGCGTTGTCGCCGAGAACGTCCGTATCGCCCGTATAGACCGGCAGATCGTCGGGTTCGTCATGGTGACCATCGACAGCGGCCGGTACGAACAAGACGAGACGCGGGGTATCATCGAGAACATCTTCGTGGAACCGGTCCACAGGAGTCAGGGAGTCGGTAGCGAACTGCTCGATACGGCGGAGGAACTACTTCGCGAAGCCGGTGCGGATATCCTCGCGCTGGAGGCGATGGCGGACAACGAATCCGCCCGACAGTTCTACCGAGCACACGGCTACGCACCACACCGGATCGAGCTCGAAAAGCCGACCGAAAACGATACTCTCTAAACGGTCCCCACACAACGCAGGTATGCAACCGCGCCAGGGGAGCTTGGGTGGTCCAAGCACTCGACTTGTAATCGAGAGTTCGTGGGTTCAAATCCCACCCCTGGCTTCACGTTTTTACCGCTGGGGTGCATACGGTGGCGCATGAGTGAATCCGAAGGAGAACTCCCGGACAACGACGAAGAGTGGCGCGAAATTCTCTCCGACGAGGAGTACCGAATCCTCCGCGAGTCCGGAACAGAGCCGCGGTTCAGCAGCGACCTCATCGACGTAGAAGACGAGGGCGTGTTCACCTGTGCCGGCTGTGGGACAGAACTGTTCGATAGCGACAGGAAGTTCGAATCGGAGACTGGCTGGCCGAGCTTCTGGGACGTGT
Organism: Haloarcula sp. K1; assembly: GCF_001647155.1. Lineage (NCBI taxonomy): Archaea > Methanobacteriati > Methanobacteriota > Halobacteria > Halobacteriales > Haloarculaceae > Haloarcula > Haloarcula sp. K1. Next base: position 241,811 of record NZ_LRHL01000034.1, on the reverse strand, counting down.
ATCAGGAAGGCAACGTCGAGACACAGGCGGACAACAGCCACGGGATGGAGCGAACGGAAGTCGTCTGTGCCGAGTGTGGCGGTCATCTAGGCCACGTATTCGACGACGGACCGGAGCCGAGCGGGAAGCGATACTGCATCAACGGCGCGGCGCTCGACTTCGAGTCGGAGTAGCGACCACCGGAACCCTTTTTTCCGTCATTGAAGTTGATACGGCTAGACGTGACTGAACACGGGACCGACGAGGCGGACAACGAGGGGGCCGGGGCGCCGGTCGACGAGTCGCTGGTGGACGAGCCACCGACCGCCGCTGCCGAGCAGCCACAGCCGGAGAGTCACCTGCTAGCTGAGAGCCTCCGAACGTTTCCGTGGCTCCGGGCTGCCGGCGTCGCCGCCGGGACGCTGGCTGTCGAGTATCTGCTCGTCACGCTGCTGTTTCTCGTCGGCCCGCCGGAGGTCGGCCTGCAGGAGCTGTCGGACCGGCTGATCCAGTACGGGTTCGTGCTGTACAACGCCCATCATGTGCCGACACTGGTGACTGCGACAGGTGCCGAGGTGTACGGCTCGGCCGCGCGGAACGTCCTGTACGGTGTTGAGAACGCGAGCATCCCCCCTATCGTCTATTTCCTGATACCAATCGTCTCGCTGCTCACCGTCGGCGCACTGTTCGAACGCTACCGCGGCGATTCCCGGTCGGACAGCCTGCTCGAAGAGGCGGCGCTCGTCGGGACCGGCATCGGCTTTGGCTACGTCGTCACTGGGTTTATCGGGAGCTTCGTATTCGTCCGGACAGTTATGTTCGACGGCGGGGGCGAGGGACAGGCCGCGCCAGCGGTGCTGTGGCTCCTGATTCTGATGTTCTTCCTCCCACTGATATTTGCGAGCCTCGGCGCGGCCGCCCGCTACCTCTACACCGACTGGGCTTCGGGCGCGTAGGTCGTCTCGATAAATTCGAGGATGCGCTCGGACTCGGCCATCGTGACCCCGCGGTCGTCGTCGACCAGCACCGGGACGCCCCGCTGGCCGGAGACCCGCTTCACTTCGTCACGTTCTGAGTGCAGCGCCTCGACCCAGACGCTGTCGTAGTCGATGTCGAGTTCGTCCAGTCGGTCGGCGACCTTCTCGCAGTACGGACAGCCGTCGAGCTGGTAGAGCGTCAGGCTCATACTGAGCGGTACGGACGCCGCCCTCAAGGTGGTTGTGCTCGAAAAAAACGCGACAGCCGATCTGTCGTTACTCGTACAGCCAGGGCGCGTCGATCTGGTCCCAGTCGACGAGTTCGTCCTCGTCGAAGAACAGCTCGATTTCGCGCTCGTTTGCGCCCTCGTCCTCGTGGTCGGAGCCGTGGATGACGTTCCGACCGAGGTCGAGGCCGTAGTCGCCGCGGATGGTGCCGGGAGCCGACTCGGCCGGGTCGGTCTCGCCCATCATGGTGCGGACCTGCCGGGTCGCGTCCTGACCTTCCCAGACCATCGCGAACACGGGACCGGAGGTGATGAAGTCGACGAGCCCGTCGAAGAACGGCTTGTCCTCGTGCTCGCCGTAGTGCTCCTCAGCGAGCTCCTGGTCGATCTGCATGAACTTGCCGCCGACCATCTTCAGGCCGCGGTCCTCGAAACGGGAGACGATGTCCCCGATGAGGCCGCGCTGGACGCCGTCGGGCTTGACCATCACGAACGTGCGCTCGTGCTCGGACATTACGCTTCAGCCTCCTCGGCTTCTTCGTCCTCGACGTCTTCGTCCGCGTCGGTCTCGTCAGCGTCGTCGGCGTCAGCTTCGTCCGCAGCCGCTTCCTCGTCGGTGTCTGCGTCAGCTTCCTCGGCATCAGCTGCCGGCTCTGCTTCCGCCTCTTCAGCTTCGTCTTCAACCTCTGTCTCGACCGCACCGGCTTCGCCGCGGGCAGTGTCGGTCCATTCGAGGTTGCGGGCCTCGCGGCCCAGATCGGCGTTGTTCTCGCACTTCGAGGAACAGAAGTGCGTGGTCGCGCCGTCCTTGTGGACGAACATCGTGCCCGTGCCGGGTTCGATGTCTGTGCCGCAGTAGTCACATTCGCGTGTCCGGGGCATGGTTACTGCCCTCCGATGGTGTCGGCCTCGCGAGCCGTCTCGCGGAGCTGGAGCACGTCACCTTCGCGGACCGGACCGAGAACGTTGCGCGTGATGATGCGCCCCTGGTTCTCGCCTTCGCGGATGCGGCACTTGACCTGCATGGCCTCGCCGTGCATCCCCGTCCGGCCCACGACTTCGATAACCTCGGCGGGCGTGGAACCGCTGCTTTCGGATTCCTCAGCGCTCATCCGAGGTCACCTCACCGAAGCTCCTCGACCTTGTCGGCGATGTCCTCGACATCGGCGTCAGCCTCACCGGCGTCGGTGACGGCTGCGGCGGCCGAGCCGACTTCGAGCCCGGCGGCGTGTCCGAGGTCGTCCTGCTGCTCGACGAAGATGAAGGGGACACCCTTCTCGTCGGCGAGTTCCGGAATGTGCATGACGATCTCCTCGGGCTGGACGTCTTCGGCGACGAAGACGAGCTCGGCGGAGCCGCGCTCGATGGACTTGGTCGTTTCGTTTGTACCCTTCTTTACAGCGCCTGTGTCCCGGGCGACCTCGAGCGCCTCGAGGGCGTCGTCTTCGAGGTCCGCGGGAACGTCGAAATCTACGTATACTGGCATTTGTATGTTCACCTCCTGCGCGCGAGCTCAGGCTCCCCCGCCGTGTCCGGGCCGCGGGGCCCGTCACACCGTGATGGTGTGTATCCTGAAAAGGCTGGGAGCATCATCAACTCGGCGCAGGCTGTACCCCATTCTGTGCCACCGGCCCTAAAAGCGCTTTCGAAGCCGAAATCGCGTGCCAGGCCGCCACACGGGTGCTGTCGGGGGGTCTGCCTATTCCGCGGCCGCCGACGCATCGGCCAGCGCGGCCCGCGCGTCCGAGACGAGACGGGCCACCACCTCACCGGCGGGCCGGACGTCCTGTGCGCGACCGGTGCTTTGCCCGGCGTAGTGTGGCAGGGCCTCGACATCGCCGGTCATCCCCGCAAGCGGGGGCATATCAGCAAACCGACTAATCGGCTCGCCGTCGGGCATCTGTGCGACTTGTTCGGAATCGTTACCGTCGCTTTCCCCACCTGAATCGGCACCGGCCTGCTGCCTGACCTCATCAGTTTCGAGTACCCGGTGTGGCTGGTCCGGCCAGCCCCGGTCGAACAGTTCGGTGAACCGCGTCGCCGTCTCGGGCGCGTCGACGATGCGTTCCCGGTAGGTCTCGTGCGCCCCCGATTCTGTGGTCGCCACGAACCGAGTGCCGAACCAGCCGCCGTCAGCCCCAAGTGTCAGCGCCGCCGCGAGGCCGCGACCGTCGCCGAGACCGCCGGCCGCGACCACCGGGACGGAAACCGCGTCGGCCACCCGCGGGAGCAGGGCGAAAGTCGTCACGTCGCTCTGGACGTGGCCGCCGGCTTCCCGACCCTGTGCGACCACGACATCGGCTCCGGCGTCGACGGCCGCCCTGGCCTCGGCCGCGCTCGCGACCGTGACCATTACCGTCCCACCAGCCTCGTGGACCCGGTCGATGTACGGCCTGGCATCGCCAAAGGAGAAGGAGACGACCGACGCGCCCGCGTCCAGACACGCATCGAGACATGCCGACGGCGAGAGCACGCCCGTCGACTCGTCGAGGACGACGTTGACGCCGACCACGCCGTCGGTCGCGCTCGCGGCCGCCGTGTACGCATCACGGATCGCGTCGGCGTCGCGCCACGACATCGCCAGCATCCCGAGGCCGCCCGCGTCCGCGACTGCCGCAGCCAGTGCCGGTGTGGAGACGCTCCCGACCGGTGCCTGTACGACTGGGTGGTCGATACCTATCGCAGAGCAGAGCGGGGTCTGGAGGGGTGCCATGCCGGCGACTGTGTCCGATCCGGTAAAAGCGTACCTCGATAGCGCCGTGACCGTCAGGTCCATACTGGCGCGTCCGCCACCACCGGTATGGACATCGCGCGCTCGCTCCGAGCCGAGGCCCGCCGCGCAAACGAGCGGCGACTGCTCGTGCTGGCGGGCGACCCCGACCGGACGCGGGAGCGAGCGAGGGCAGCCCTCGACGCTGCGGATATCCCCAGCGCTGAGACGACCGTCGTCGGCCCGGAGCCGTTCCTCGACTGTGAACACCACGAGCAGTCCCGCGCCGAGGAACTCCTCGGGCGGACCCGGACGGCCGTCGTCGTCGATGTGCACGAGGAACTGCGGCCGGACGCCGTCGGGCGGACCGTCGGTGCAGTCGACGGCGGCGGCCTCTACGTTCTCCTCGCGCCGCCGCTGGACCGATGGCCCGAGGAGCGGGACGGGTTCGATGGCTCCCTCGCGGTCCCGCCGTTCAGGGTCGAGGACGTGACCGGCCACTTCCGCCAGCGGTTCGTCGAAACGCTGCGAGCGCACCGGGGCATCGCCATCGTGGACGCCAACACAGACACAATAGAGCAGGACGGCCTGACGGACCCGCCACCGAGCCGCCCGGTTCCTGCACCGACTCCGCCCGCTGATTCGTGGTTCCGCTCCGAGACCTACGCTCAGTGTCTCACCGGCGATCAGCGGGACGGAGTCCGGGCGTTCGAGACCCTGCGGGACGACGGCGCGGCGGTCGTAGTCGAGGCCGACCGGGGCCGGGGGAAATCCAGCGCCGCCGGGTTGGCCACCGGAAACCTCGCCGTCGAGGGGCGGGACGTACTGGTGACCGCGCCGCAGTACCGGAGCGCCGGCGAGGTGTTCACCCGGGCGGCACACCTGCTGGAGGCGCTCGGCGCTGATTTCACGCGCGACCAGGCATCCGGACCACAGCGGCTCGGCATTGCGGGGGCGGGCTGTGTGCGGTACTCGTCCCCCGACGAGGCCGCAGCGTTACCGGACGACCCCGACGTAGTCATCGTCGACGAGGCCGCGGCCCTGCCGGTCCGGCGACTCGAACAGTTCCTCGACGCCCCGGCGGTCGCCTTCACGACGACGGTCCACGGCTACGAGGGGGCAGGCCGGGGCTTCTCCGTCCGGTTCCGTGACCGACTTGCCGAAAGCGACCACACGGTTACCGACGTGTCGATGACGACACCGATCAGGTACAGCGACGCCGACCCCGTGGAGGTGTGGGCGTTCCGGGCGCTGTTGCTGGACGCCCGCCCGCCAGCCGACCAACTCATCGCGGATGCGACGCCGGAGAGCGTACAGTATCGCCGGCTCTCGACGGCTGACCTGCTCGCCGACGAACACCTGCTCCGGGAGGTCTTCGGCCTGCTCGTGCTGGCACATTACCGGACGGAACCCTCGGACCTGGCCCGGCTGCTCGACGCGCCCAATCTCACCGTTCGGGCGCTGACCCACGAGGGTCACGTCGTCGCGGTGGCGTTGCTGGCACAGGAAGGAGGCCTCACCGCGGACACACGAGCCACGATGTACGAGGGCGGGCGGGTCCGTGGGAACATGCTCCCGGACGTGCTGTCGACGCAGCTCCGGGACGAGGCCGCCGGGATTCCGGTCGGCCAGCGGGTCCTCCGCATCGCGACCCACGCCGCGGTCCGGTCCCGCGGGCTCGGCTCCGAACTCCTCTCGGAAATCAAGACGGAGTTCGCCGACCAAGTGGACTGGCTTGGGGTCAGCTACGGTGCGACGCCGGAACTCGTCCGCTTCTGGGCGGACAACGGTTACAGTACCGTGCACCTCGCCACCTCGCGGAACGCGACCAGTGGCGAGTACTCCGTCGTGATGCTGGACCCCTGTTCCGACGACGGGGCGGCGCTCTCGACCCGACACGGTGGATGGTTTCAGGACCGCATCGCGGCGGTGCTGTCAGACTCGCTCGACGACTGCGACCCCGACGTGGTTCGGGCAGTGCTACGAGCGACTGACAGCGAACCGTCCCTCTCCCTCTCTGAGTGGGAATGGCGGCTGGTTGCCGGCGTCCCCGGCGGCGCGTCGGTTCTCGACACGAACCCGAAGCCGTTCCGTGACCTCACCCGCCGACACCTGTCGCACCCAGCCGACGCGACCGCGCTCTCGCCACGGGAGGAACGCCTGCTTGTCCGAAAGGTCTTGCAGGCACATCCATGGTCGACTGTCACCGAGGAACTGGCGTTCGTCTCTGAGCGTGAGTGCATGCGTACCCTCGGCGGAATAGTCGAAAGATTGACGCGTCTGTACGGCGACGGTTGGGTACAGGAGGAACTCGATAGACACCAATGAGCCTGCTCGGCCTCGAAACACTGCTGTTTGTACTCGCGTTTGTGCTCCTGGTCGGCGGCGTCATCGGTAGCCTCACACCCCAGGTCCCCGGCGCGCTCGTCTCGCTCGCCGGCGTCTATCTCTACTGGATCGCCAGTGGCATGACCGAACCCGGGACGGTCCTGCTGGCCCTGTTGACGCTGGTCGGCTTGCTGACGTGGGCCGTCGACATCGCAGGCGGGGCCGTCGCCGCGCGCGTCGGCGGGGCGTCGAACTGGACGGCGGCCCTCGCCGGCGTCGTGGCGCTCGTCCTCTTTTTCGTCACCGGCCCGCTCGGCATCCTGCTGGGGGTCGCCGGCACGGTGTTCGTCGTCGAGTTCTACCGGCAGGAGGACGCTCGCGGGAGCGCGAAGGCCGCGCTCGTGACGACCGCCGGAATGCTGGCCTCCGGCGTCGTCCAGGCCCTGCTAACCGCGTCGATACTGGTCACCATGGTCGCCGTCGCGCTCCTATGACTCGGTGTGCCGAGGACGACTGCGAGAACGAGGCCGCGGTCGAACTCCACATCCCCTGGGATGCGAACCGCAAAGTGTGTCCGGACCACGCTCGTGTCTGGGCGCAGAAAGACGGCGTCGTCCCCGCGCCGATGGACGGCCACGAGGACGAGTGGCCGTAGACTGTTGTTCTCCCGATAGCCGTATTAGTTTACACGAAGGTATTTAATCAGGAGGCTGTCAAACGTTCACGAAGAAAATATAATAATAATTGGGTTTGAATACGACAAGTGAGGCGTGTTATCATGAAACGCGAGATGCTCACCACCGACTTCATCGACCGTGCAGCGGACATCTACGACGACGTGACCGGTATCGTGGCCCACGACGGCACCGAGTACACGTACGCGGAAGTAAACGAGCGGGTCAACCAGTTGGCACACGCGCTGTCGGACCGGGGTGTCTCGAAAGGAAGTCGCGTGGCCGTCCTCGCGCCGAACACGCACTACTTCATCGAGACGCTGTACGCGGCAAACAAACTCGGCGCGGTGTTCGTCCCGCTGAACTACCGGCTCGACCCCGCGAAAATCGAGTATATTCTGAACGATTGCGAAGCCACAACGGTAATCGCCGACTACGACTTCGCCGAGAAAGTCCAGCCGGTACGGGACGACATCCCTGCGGAGACGTTCATCGGCTACAAGCCGGACCGTATCGACGGGGAGTGGGAGGCGTACAGCGGTATCCTCGACGGGCAGCCGACAGCCGAACCGGACCGACCGGAGATGGCCGAGGACGACGACGATAGCATCAACTACACGTCCGGCACGACGGGGGACCCGAAGGGCGTGGTCAGAACCCATCGGACAGAGAGCTGGCACGCGCTGGTGCTCAACCAGCACATGGAGATACGCGACGACGACACGTACCTCTGGACGCTCCCGATGTTCCACTGCAACGGCTGGGGCCACACCTACGCCATCACCGGGACCGGCGGCACCCACGTCTGTCAGCGGACCTTCGACGCCGCGGACACCTTCCGCCGGGTCCGCGAGTACGACGTGTCGTTCATGTGCGGCGCGCCGACGGTGCTGAACAAACTCATCCAGCACTACCGGGCTAACGACGGCGACGTCGTGACACAAGGTGACCGCGACGTGCGAATCGCGACAGCCGGCAGCGCCCCAGCGACGGCGACCATCGAGCGCGTCGAAGACGAGTTCGGCTGGCGCATCATCCACATCTACGGCCTGACCGAGACGGCCCCGATCATCACGACCAGCAACTCCCCGCGGCGCATCGCCGAACGGGGCCGTGAACTCAAGGTCAAGCAGGGGTCCGAGGCGCTGTGTACCGACATCCGAATCGTCGACGAGGACGGCGACGACGTGCCACGCGACGGGGCGACTATCGGTGAGATCGTGGTGCAGGGCAACCAGGTGATGGACCGCTATCTCAACAAGCCCGAGATCACCGAGGAGGCGTTCAACGACCGCGTCGAGGGGTACTTCCACACCGGCGACCTCGCGACGTGGGACGAGGACGGGATGATACAGATCATGGACCGCCGGAAGGACATCATCATCTCCGGCGGCGAGAACATCTCCTCTATCGAACTGGAAGACGAACTGTACGACCACCCCGGTGTCCTGAAAGCCGCGGTCATTCCAACTCCGAGTGAGGACTGGGGCGAGACCCCGATGGCAATTGTCGTCCCGACGGCCGACAGCGACGCGACCGAACAGGATATCCTCGAATTCCTCAGAGAACGCGTCGCGAGCTACAAGGTCCCCGCAGGCATCGACTTCCGGGACTCGCTTCCTGAAACGGCGACTGGGAAAATCCAGAAGTACGAACTCCGCGAAGAGTACTGGCAAGAGCAGGAGCGGATGATCGGCCAGGAGTGAGCGCGGCGGTAGCTGTGAGGCGCTAGGACGGTATTAACACGATTCTTTATTAGGGTTCCAGCGGTCGGTTACACCATGCATCTGGGAGTCGTCGTGCCACGCGTCGAGGACCACAGCACAATCGACCTGGCTGTCGAGGCCGAAAACTGGGGCTACGACTCGGTCTGGCTGAACGAACTGTGGGGTGCCAGCTCCGTCGTCGAACTCACAGACATTGCGACACGGACAGAGGACATCGAAATCGGCAGCGCGATACTCAACGTCTTTTCGCGGTCGCCGGCCGTGCTGGCGATGACAGCGACGACCCTCGACAGGGTCTCGGACGGACGGGCAGTGCTGGGCCTGGGAACGAGTACAGCCCGGTCCATCGAGAACATGCACAGCATGGAGTTCGAGCGACCGGTCCGTCGCGCCCACGAAACCATCGACATCGTCAAACAGCTCATGACGAGCGACGAGCGGGTGACCTACGACGGCGAGGTTGCGTCGGTGAGGGGGGTTCCGCCGCTAGACCGCGACGTGCCGGTGTACCACGCCGCGCTCGGGCCGGCGAACAGGCGAGTCGTCGCCAGACTCGCCGACGGCTGGCTCCCACACATGATCCCGTTCTCCGAACTGGAGTCGGCGTTCGACTACATCGTGGAGACGGCACGCGATGCCGACCGCGACCCGAGCGAGATTACCGTCGCACCGTACGTGCCGGCGGTGGTCCACGAGGATTCCGAGCGGGCGACCGAGGAACTCCGTCAGCACATCGCCTACTACGTCGGCAGCGGCGAGGGGTATCGCCGGGCTGTCGCGGAGACGTATCCGGACCGGGCGGAGCGCATCGCCGACGCCTGGCAGGCGGGTGACCGCGGGGAGGCGACGGAGCTCGTCACTGACGAGATGACGGCTGACCTCGGCATCGCCGGGACGCCGGAACAGGCACAGGAGAAACGGGATAGAATTGCGGACAGGGCTGTCATCGACCGGCTTCTGCTAACTGTGCCACAGCAGGTCGACGGGGAGCTTGCTCGAACGACGATTCGGGCGCTGGGGCGGACGTAGCGCGCTACAGGTCGATTTCCATCATCACCTCGTCGGCGTACTCGTCGCCGAACTTGTAGTGGTCTTCACGGACGGCTTCGGTGTCCCAGCCGTGGCCTTCGAGGAACTCGATCGCGTCTTCGTTCGTCGATGGGACAGAGTTGTACAGCTTCTCGTAGCCGTTCGACGCCGCCCACTCGGTGCCCCGGGCGAGCAGCTGGGAGCCGATGCCGTGACCCCGATAGCGGTCAAGCACGCCCAGCGTTAGCTCTGCGGTGTGGCTGAGTTTCTCCACTTCAGGGTGTTTGAGGTGGACCCACCCGACAACGTCGTCGTCGATGCAGGCGACGAAGAAGATGCGCGACTCCAGTTCGTTGTGCCGGAGCAGCACGCCCTCGCTGTCCACCACGTCGGCGACGGTCTCCGCGTCGACGTACTCGCCGCCGCCGATAGCGGCTCGGATGGCCCCGACAAGGCCGGTCAGGTCCTCCTGACGGGCCTGCCGAATGGTGAACTCGATGTCGTCGGCCTCGAACTCCTCCTCGACGGTGTCGTTGTACGCGATGCGGAGTTCCCCGTCGATTTCTGCCAGCACGCCGTCCCGTTTGAGTATCGCGACGTGATGGCCGAACGGGCGCGGGTCCATCTGCAGCGACGTCCGTGCGGCTCGTGGCTCAACTGACCCGTGCGATTCGATGTACTCGTAGATGTCCCGTCGGTCCTCGTGGTCGAACTGCAGTGGCTCTGTTAACTCCATGGTATCTGCTACCACGAGACAGTACTTAATCCTTTATCAAAAACCATGTACTTCTCAGTAAACGGTCGCTACTGCTCCGGAACGCCGGTCAGAAGGACTGCCACGTCACGGGCGTTATGCGTGTCGACGAGCAGTTCTGCGGCCGCTCTGACGCTGTAGGTGCCGGCTAACTCCACGCCGTAGCAGGCGGCGTAGCAGTCCAGCCAGTCGTTCATCGTCCGTTCGAGCCGCTCAAACTCCGCTTCGGAGAACCGGACCCACGACCCGCCGGTCCGGGCCTCGCAGTACAGAGCCACCGTTGGACCGAACCCCTCACGCAACAGTTCCATCGCTCGCTCCTCGTCCGGCGGGTCGGGGTCCAGCGACTCGTGGACCTGCTCGGCCCGGCGGGAGAGCGCCCGAATCCGGTCGTCGTACTGGCCGCTCATCACCGAACAGGTCACCCCTGCTTGAACTCGACGCCCTTGCCGCCGGCGGGGTGTTCCCACTCGGTATCGGCGACGATGGCACAGGTGCCACACTCGACGCAGGGCTGGGTATCGAGGCTCACGAGGTGTTCCTTGGTCCCGTTGGTCTGGACCATCTCGTCGCGGTAACAGCCACCGCCGAAGTCCTCGGCGCTGACCGGGCAGGCCGTGACGGCGGTGCCGGACGCCTCGAACGACTTGTCGACCAGTTCGATGTGGGGGTCGCCCACGTCGTAGGTCAGGTCGCCGATACGGTCGGCCAGGTCCGGCGGCGAGACGGTGTTCTCGTCGGTCACGGGCTCGCCCAGTTCCTCGGCGATAATCGTCGGGAGCGTCACGTAGGGCAGTTTCGTGTCTGGGATCATCGACACCATGCGCGGCGACGAGTAGGCCCGTTCGAGCAGTCCGCCTGCCGCGCGGACCCCGAACCGGCCGACGGCGGACTCGGCGATAGCGTTCGAGAGGTCGTCGACGGGGCCGAGTTCGCCGAGCTGTCCGAACACCTTGTATCCGGTTGGCCGGAGCTTGTCCATCACGCCCTCGTCGTGGAGTTTCTTTTCGTACAGTTTGCCGGCCTGAGACGTGTCCCCGCGTGCCCTCGCGTCGGCGAACGCCTCGGCGGCCAGCGCTCCGGCGGTGACCGCGTGGTTCATCCCCTTGATGATGGGGCCCTGAGCCTGCATCTGACCGGCGGCGTCGCCGACCAGCACGAGGCGGTCCTTGTGCGGGGAGGGATGGGCCGCCTTCTTCGAGTCCGGAACCAGTTTCGCACTGTACTCGCGCTCGTCGTACTCGTCGCCGAGCCACTGGGCCATGAGCGGATGCGTGAGCAGGCTGTCGAGCAGTTCGTGGGGCTCCGCCCGTTCCTCAGCGATAGAATCGAGGTGGAACACGGTGCCGATAGACAGCGAGGACTCATTGGTGTAGAGGAAGCCGCCACCACGGACGCCGTCGAACAGGTCGCCCGAGAACAGGTGGGCCGCGCCGTCGTCGGGAGCCACGTCGAACCGGTCGTTGATGACCTCGGGCTCCATGTCGACGACCGCCTTCACGCCCTGGAACCACTCCTCGGGCTCTTCCCAGTCCATCAGCCCGGCGTCCCGGGCGAGTTCGGAGTTGACGCCGTCGGCCGCCACCACGAGGTCGGCTTTGATTGGGTCTAGTTCCTCGGTCGTCACGCCGACGATTTCGCCCCGCTCGCGGAGCAGGCCGGTGACGTGGACCTCGGTCAGCAGGCCGCCGCCGGTCTCGCGGGTGCGCTCGTGGACCTGCTGGGCGAGCCACGAGTCCATCTTCCGGCGGAGCACGGCGTCGGCCCACGCCGTGTCGTGGTGGTGCAGGTCGCCGATGTCGAAGGACTTCACCCTGTCGCCGGCGATATTGTGGATGAGGTTCTCCGTCACCGGCCGCTCCGTCGCTTCCTCGCGGAAGTCGGGAAACAGCCCGTCGATGGTGTAAGGGGCCGACTCCTCCGCGTAGATGAGCCCGCCCGAGACGTTCTTCGAGCCGGCGTCGACGCCGCGTTCGAGCACCAGCGTCTCCACGCCGTTCCGTGCGAGGGTCGCCGCCGCGGCCGCTCCGCCCGGTCCGCAACCGACGACGACCGCCTCGTACTCCTCGTAGGCGTCAGTCATCGCTGGCCTCCATCATCGCACCGAGTTCACCGGCTTCGACGGCCTCGGTCAACCGCGGGAGCACCTCGAACAGGTCGCCCTCGATGAGGTAGTCCGAGAAGTCCCGGATGTCGGCATCCGGATCGGTGTTGACGGCGATGATTGTATCGGACTCGTCACAGCCCACCTTGTGCTGGATCGCGCCGGAGATGCCCGCCGCGATGTACACGTCGGGTTCGACTTCCTGTCCGGATTCGCCGATCTGGCGCTCTTCCGTAACGTACTGCTCGACGTGGCCGTCGAAGGAGTACGACGAGGTGATGACGCCACGGGACAGCCCCAGGTCAGCCTCGTCGAAGGCGTCGACGAGGTCCAGCGCCTGCTCGATGCCCTGTGTCGGGTCGTCGCCGATGCCCCGGCCGACGGCGACGACGACGTCGTTGCCGGTGAGGTCGACGCCGCCGGAGAGGCGGTCGTACTCCTCGACCTCGACTGTGAACCACTCGTCGTCGAGGTCCATCTCGTAGTCGACGACCTCACCGTCGCGCTCGTAATCTGGGTCAGGCATCTCGAAGCTCCCCGGAATCACCGACGCCCCTTGCGGGTGGAAGTCCCGGTTGGGCTTGTCGATACAGAGAATCGTCGAGTACTCGAACCCGGAGAAGTCCGGGCGCTTCATGTGCAACACCCGTTCGAACTCCTTCTTGTCGCCGGCAGTGCCGACTTTCGCGGGGTTGGATATCATCGCGCTCTCGATGTACAGCCCCGAGCAGTCCGACGCCAGCCCGGAGTCGAGTTCACCCTGGACGAGCGCCGAGAGGTCCCGGCCGTTGTTCGTCGCCGGGAAGACAGCGTAGCGCGGCTCGTGGTAGTCCTTCCACGCCACCTCTTCGCGGCCCTCCGCAGCCAGTTCTCCACCGGACCGGGCCATGTCACAGAAGATTTCGGTGTATGGCTGGTGACGGAACCGTTCTAGACGGGGGTCCTCGTGGTAGACGACGAGGTCCGCGCCGTAGGCGATGACGTCCTCGACGTGGTCGCTCGCGTCGGCCCCGATGAGCACGGCGACCACGCGCTCGTCCTCATCGTAGTCCTCGTTGTAGGTGTCCATCAGTTCCCGGGCCTTCCCGAGCATCTCCTTCGAGACGTCGACGAGTTCGCCGGCCTGGGTCTCGCAGTACACCCACATGTCGCGGTACTCTGCCCCGACGGTCCCTTCGACCCACTGTTTGTCGTTGGTCGGGTGGTCGAGTTCGGGATACTTCTCCTCCGGCGGAACGTACTCGACTTCCGCCGTCTCCTCACCTTCGGTTTCCTCGGTCCCCTCGACGGACTCGATGCGGCTCTCTATCTGGGACTTCGCCGTCTTGCGGTCCTGGCCCGCTTTCTCGCGTTCGAGCAGGTCTCTGAGCACGTCGCCGTCGTCGACCTCTCGAACCATGTTCGCCACGTCGGCAACCGTGAGGTCAGCGAGGTCGACGGTTTCCGGGTCCATCTCGCCGTCGCCCTCGTCCTCGACTTTCTCGATGCGGTCCTCGATGAGCGTCTTGACCGGGACTCGATCCTCGCCGTCTTCCTCCAGCGCCAGCATCGCCCGCAGTTCGTCCGCGTCGTCGACGTCCTTGATTTTCGGGCCTAGCTCGGCGATCTCGTGTTCCGTGGGGTCGATGTCAGGCATGGTCAGTCACCTACCGCGTACGGCGTAAGTTCGTCCAGTATCGGCTCCAGCGCCTCGCTGTCGTCGGCTTCAATAATCGTCGCCTCACGCTCGGAGGGAGCCTTCGGAATCGGGTCGACACCGGAGACAATGGTCGGGGACCCGTCGAGACCGATGTAGTCCGGGTCGAGATTGAGGTCCTCGTGGTCCCAGACCGTGAGATAGTCCTCGTACTCTTCGGCCCGCTTCTGGGTCTCCTCTCGGAGGTCCTTGTGGTTCAGCCGGTGGCTCGCCTTCCGGTAGGTCGGTTCGAACTCGGGGTCAGCGACGATGAAACACGGCATCGGCGCTTCGACCGTCTCGATCTCGGAGATGTCGCCATCGACCAGCCGCTTGGCCCGGACGGTACCGGCGTCCTCGTCGATGTCGAGCGAGACGACGTGGGTAATCATCGGCCAGTCCAGACACCAGCAGGTCTGTGGGCCGGTGTGACCCGTCTCGCCGTCAGCAGTTTTGAACCCGGCAAACACCAAGTCCGGCTGGTCGTCGAGGTTCTGGAGGCCAGTGGCGACAGTCATCGCAGTGGCCCACGTATCTGCGGCCCCCATCTCGCGGTCCGAGAGGAGATAGAGGTCGTCGGCGTACACGTCCCGCATCCCCTCCTGTAAGACCTCTTTGTATCCCGGCGGCCCCATGCTCATCAGCGAGACGTGCCCCCCGTTGCGGACTTTCGTCTGGAACGCCGCCCGAAGCGCGTGCTTGTCGTTGGGGTTCATCACCGTCGGTGTCTTCCCGCGTTCGAGATGGCCATCCTCGTCGAACGATACCTGTCCCTCGCGGAAGTCCGGAACGCCTTTCGTCATAACGACTGTGTGCATGGTATCACGACCCTCGTGAGTGTATCTCACACAAGAATCTATAATAAATGTATGTTTACAAATCTGTATGACAGGTAGGCGTATCTGTCTCAGGGGTTGTAGAATCCAGGTAACACGCTGTATGACGACAGCCTGACAGCTATGGGGCGTTTATATTTAGGGTGTGGAATGCTGTAATCCCGCGGAAACAGGGGGTCCGATAGCTCAGATGCGACCGGCGCGGCCCGGGTCCACGTCGATGGCATCGACCGGACACACGTCGACACAGAGCATGCAGTCGATGCACTGCTCCTCGTGGGCGGGGTCGGCCTTGATTTCGCTCTCCGGATGATCCGGCGTGTCGACCCACTCGAATACGTCGACAGGGCAATCCTCCAGACACGCGCCGTCGGCGATGCAGATATCGAAGTCGACGGCGACGTGTGTCCCGTGGATACCCAGTTCCTCGGGTTCGTCGACCGGCCCCCAAACGTCGTGTCCGTCGTGCTGTTCGACAACGTCGCGGTTCTCCTCGAACTCCGGATCTATGGCCATTGGTATCTTATCTCACTTTTGGGAGCTACTTAACTTTTCGACCTGACCGTCAGAATCCGGGGCCGTCGCGGCGATCCGGGCCCCGAGTGTCCCCCGGTCCGAGATCATCGATACGGTCGGCCGGTCCCGGCAGGTTGCCGCCGGGCAAGCCGGTTCTCTCGCCTGCACCGGCCGCGTCACCGGTATCCGGACCGCCGACTCCGACCCGCCGGATGAACTCGACGGTCCGTTCGTACACGTCATCGTAGTTCGCCCCGTGGAAGGGGAAGCCGTGATCCGACGGCACCGTCTCGTGGACGACATCGGTCATCGGCCCGAGCGCGTCGGCCAGTAGCTCGGACTGGGCTGGCGGGACGACGTCGTCGTTGGTCCCGTGGAGCAACAGCGTCGGCGGGGCGTCGGTATTCACCTGACCGACCGGCGAGGCGAGGTCGTAGGCCGCAGGTTCGTCGTCGGGCCCGCCGCCGAGATACGCCCGGTGGGGCGCGTCGGCTTCGTCGTCAGCGGCGTTATCGAGTGCGTGGAAGTCGTAGATGCCGGCGTAGCCGACGACAGCCGACAGTCCCGAGGACGCGCCGGGGTACAGTTCGGGTTCGAAACCAGGTTCGTCCGCCGTCAGCGCTGCCAGGACGACGAGATTCGCGCCCGCCGAGTGGCCGACGCCGACGATGTGGTCAGTGTCCGCGCCGTAGCTCTCGCCCTCCGTTCTGGCCCACTCGATAGCGGCTTTCACGTCGACCAACGCCGCCGGGAACGTCCACTCCGGCGCGAGGCGGTACTGGGGCTTAATGACGAGGAAGCCGTCCGCCGCGAGGTCGAGCGCGTGCCGTGCGAACTCGCCCTTGTCGCCGGACGTGAACGCGCCGCCGCGGACGAGCACGGCAACCGGTTTCGGGCCGCTGGCCGCTGGCGAGTCGTACAGGTCAAGCGTCAGCGTCACGCCGTCCATCTCGTGGAACGGGATATCCCGCTGGACGGTTACCGACTCGGGAGCGGTATCTGTCACGGGCTACAGTCGGGCCGTCGCGGACATAAGCCCGACGCTATTCGCTCTCGACGCCGTGGTCGAGCGAGGCGTCGGCATCGCGGGCGTCCAACGACGCCTCAGCACCGACCAGTGCCACCA
Source organism: Haloarcula sp. K1 (assembly GCF_001647155.1). Lineage (NCBI taxonomy): Archaea > Methanobacteriati > Methanobacteriota > Halobacteria > Halobacteriales > Haloarculaceae > Haloarcula > Haloarcula sp. K1. Next base: position 225,149 of record NZ_LRHL01000034.1, on the reverse strand, counting down.
CAGTCGCTGGATCACACGGTCGCGATAGCCGACTGGTCACTGCTGCGTTCCTGCAGGCGAACGAAGTCACCGCTGCTGAACTCGCTGTCCGCCGGAGCCTGCCGGTCGATGACTGCCATCCCACTCCCCGGCTCTCTGTTCTTGAGTGGCCTGACAGTCAGTTGCATCGTTCTGAACGAAGCGAAAAAGCTCGGTTCTCGGGCGGTACGCCTGTGGCCCGACGGTCAGCCTTCGACCTCGATCTGCTTGCCGCGGGCCGTCGCGCCTACCTCGACGGGCAGGCGCACCTTGAGGATACCGTTGGTGTAGTTCGCGGCGATACCCTCGTCGTCGACCCGCTTCGGGAACCGGAAGCGTCGGTGGTACGTCCGACGCTCGCCGCGCTGTTCGTCCTCACGTTCGGCGGCGATGTTCAACATGCCGTCGTCCCAGGAGACGTCGATGTCCTCGACGTCAAAGCCCGGGAGCTCGACGTTGAGGACGAACTCGTCGTCCTCTTCGTACAGTTCGTAGTCGTCGCTACCGGTTTCGAGTAGGCGGGACGGGAGGTCAAGACCGCGCATCCAGGAACTCGGTGTGGTTGTTGGCAGTGCCATTGGCCATCACCTCGTGTCCATTTGACACTAGTGTTGCAGTTCGTAAAAAGTCTTACTAACCATGGTATATGACAACAAACAGTAATTCAGCTCATCGAGAGTTTAAAATAACCACTGCAAGTAGCCCCAGTCGGGTTAGAAGGCATGATTCGGGTAATGAGGAGACCGACTACAGGCAAGCGTATTTTTTACTAATAATACCCATCTATCGATAAGATAAAGTGGGAATAGGAGTATCGTTACTGGAACGATGTACGGCCGCTTCGTGACGGCCCTGTGGGTCCTGACGGGCCTTTCCGCGGTGTTTTCACTGCTCGCGTGGCGCAAGCGGGAGGACCCTGGCGGGACGCCGATGGTGGTGTTTCACCTCGCTCTGTCAGTCGGTGCTGCCAGCTACGCCGTCGACATCACCGCGACGACGCTGTCGACCCAGTTGCTCGCCCGACAGGTCGCGACCATCGCGCAGGGTGCAGTCGCTATCTCCTGGCTGCACGCCGCGTTGCAGTACGCCGACTTCGACCGGGCGGTGACGCGCCGGGCCGTCGGGCTACTGTCGCTTGATCTACTGATGCTGATGGCCGTGTTCGTCTTTCCGGGCGTATCGCTGTTCGACCTCCCGCCCAGCGGCTCCGTGGGGTCGCTGGTGGTGACGCCCGGGACCGGCCTCACAGCGGTGTTCGTCGCCCACATGGCGACGATTCTGATTGCGGCGCTCGCCGGGACAATCGTTCTCGTTCAGTTGTTCGTCCGCTCGCGACACCTGTACCGAACACAGGCCGCTGCCGTCCTCGTCGCGGCGCTGGCTCCCTGGACCATTGCGCTGACCCAGCAGTACTTCCTACAGATACCCGAAGACGCCACGATTTTCGCCTGGGGGGTCTCCGGGATAGCGATGACGACCGGGCTCTACACGTTCAAGACACTCGACCCGGTGCCAGCCGCCCAGGAGACCATCGTCGAGCAGATGGGCGATGGAACGCTCGTTCTGGACGTCGACGGTTGTATCAGCCACGCGAACCCAGCGGCCGAGACCCTCCTCGCTGGCCCCGAGGAAACGCTCGTGGGCCAGCAAGTAGACGCCGTCATCCCGACCTGGGACAAAGTCACGGTCGACGACGACGGACAGTCAGACTGGTCGGAACTCGCGCTCTCCGTGGACGGCCAGCAGCGGTTCGTCGAACTAGAAGTGTCACCGTTTACCGACCGGTTCGACGGGCTCGTCGGCCGGCTCGTCGTCCTCCGGGACGTCACGGAGCGGAAGCAGCGCGAACAGCGGCTGGCGCAGTACAAGACGATTTTCGAGGGCGTCAGCGAACCCGTCTACGTCCTCGACGAGCACGACCGGTTCGTCACGTACAACGACCCGTTCGCCGAACTGGTCGGTACCGTCGGGGACAGTCTCGTCGGCGAACGCTTCGAGACGGTGCTGGGACAGATGGAAACCGAACCGATGGACGACGAGCCGGGAGAGTTCCTGATCCGGACCGCGTCCGGCGAACAGGTCCCCTGTGAAGTCGATGCGGCGGACATCGAACTGGCCAGCGGTGAGTCCGGCCGAGTCGGCATCGTCCGTGACATCTCACAGCGAAAGGAAATCGAGTCCGAACTCGCAGTGACGACCGAGCGTCTGGAGACGCTCGTCGAGGCCGCCCCGCTCGCGATTGTGGCGATGGACACCGACGGGGTCGTCGAGGTCTGGAACCCCGCCGCGACAGAGCTGTTCGGCTGGTCTGCGGACGAGGTTCTGGGCGAAACGGTCCCCGTTATCCCGGCCGAAAATCGACGGCAGACCATCGAGCTTCATGCGCAGGTACTCGAGGGCGAGCGTCTGGCAGGCCACGAAACGGAACTCCAGCGAAAAGACGGGAGCCACGTCGACGTGAGCCTCGCTGCTGCCCCGATACGCGGCCTCAGTGGCTCTGTGGTCGGCAGCGTCTCCGTCATCACGGACATCACCGACCAGAAGCGGCGGGAGCGACAACTCCAACTCCAGAACGAGCGGCTGGACGAGTTCGCCAGCCTCGTCAGCCACGACCTCCGGAACCCCTTGCAGGTCGCCAGCGGCCATCTGGAACTGGCGTCACAGGACGCTTCGGCGGACGTACGCGAGTCGATAACGGCCGCAACGGACGCCCTCAATCGGATGGAGACGCTCATCGACCACACCCTGACGCTGGCCCGCGAGGGGCGTGACATCGGCGACCCCGAACCGGTGTCGCTCCGAGACACGTTCGCTCGGGCGTGGGACGCCGCGCCAACGAGCGCGGCCGAGCGCCGGATTCGGGACCCGCCGGAGCGCGTACTGGCCGACCCCGACCGCCTCGTCGAACTGTTCCAGAACCTCGTACGAAACGCCGTGGAACACGGCAGAGACGGTGCTACTCCCGAATCCGGGCCAGCGGTCGACGGGGCAGGGGCGGTCACCATAACGCTCGGAGCCACGCCGGACGGCTTCTACGTCGCCGACGACGGCCCGGGGATTCCGCCGGACCAGCGCGACGCCGTTCTCGAATCGGGCTACAGTACGAGCGATGACGGCACCGGGTTCGGCCTGTCGATAGTCGAAACGATTGCCGAGGCCCACGGCTGGGAACTGAAAATTACCGACAGCGAGGACGGCGGCGCCCAGTTCGAGTTCAGCGGCGTCGAGATCGAGACACAGGGCGAAGAACCGACCGCAGAGTCGTCGTGACGGCGGCCTCAGGGATGGGTGAAGTACGCGACGGACTCCGTGTCCGGGTCGTCCGCGACCTCGTCGAGGCGGGCGAAGCCGATGCGTTCGAACTGAACCACCTCGTCGGCGTCGTAGTGGCGCAGTCCCGGTTCGGCCACGCCTGACACGTCGCCGTCCATCGTCCGGAGGCGGACCTGTGGCCCATCAGCCGGTGCCCAGTGAATCACGTCGACGCCCTCCTCGCGGACGGCGTCGATGTCGTCGCCGGTGTACTCGAAGGCGTCGCGGGTGTGGCGCACGCAGCCGTACCCCTTGAGCCAGATACGCTCGCCGTGGCTCGGCAGGTCGTCGCCCTCGACCACGACGCCACTGGTCACTGGAATCTCACGGCGGCCACGCTCCTCGAAGTCCGGATGCAGGGGCGGTTCGCCGGCGTCCGGACCGCCGACGACCTGGCGCTCGACGAGGCCGCCGTGATCCTCGCTGTCCCGGACAAAGAACGCCCGGTCAGACTCGTCGTCGATCAGATCGCGGTTGTTCGAGTAGATCGACGACATCGCCAGATCGACGTTGGAGGTGGACGTGCCCAGTTGAATCATCGCGTCGACGACGGCCTCGCCGCGGATGCCGCGCCGTTCGAGGCTGGCGACGGTCGGCGCGCGGGGGTCGTCCCAGCCCGCGAGTTCGCCGTCCGCGATGAGTTCGGCGATGCTCGACGTGGACAGCGGCACGTCGTACTCGTCGACCTGGACGTGGCCCCAGTGGATGACCTCGGGGTACTCCCAGTCGAAGTAGTCGTAGACAAACTGCTGGCGTTTCGCGGAGTCCTGCAGGTCGATACCGCGGATGATGTGCGTGACGCCTAGCAGGTGGTCGTCCAGCCCGCTCTGGAAGTCCAGCATCGGCCAGCAGCGGTACTCCTCGGCCGCCTCGCGCGGGTGGGGCGTGTCGACCATCCGGAAGGCGACGAAGTCTCGCAGCGCGGGGTTCTTGTGGGTGATGTCGGTCCGGACCCGCAGCACCATCTCGCCGCTGTCGTACTCGCCGTCGACCATCGCTTCGAACTCCGAGCGCGTGGTCTCGGCGTCCTTCTCCCGGTGGGGGCAGGCCTCGCCGTTGTTCTTCAGGTCCGAAAACTCACCCTGCGGGCACGAGCAGGTGTAGGCCCCGCCCTTGTCGATGAGCTTGCGAGCGTACTCGTAGTACGTCTCGACGCGGTCGCTGGCGTTGACCACGTCGTCCGGTTCGAAGCCGAGATAGTCGATTGCGTCCAGAATTGCGTCGTAGGCATCCAGATCCGGCCGCTTGGTCTCGGGGTCGGTGTCGTCGAAGCGGCAGATGAACTCCCCGTCGTAGCGCTGTTTGTACGTCCCGACGACAGCGGCCATCCGCGCGTGGCCGATGTGCCACGGCCCGTTGGGGTTTGGCGCGACGCGCATCCGGACGGTGTCGTACTCCTCGGCGTTGGGCAGGTCCGGCAGCGGGTGGTCTTCACCCTCGTCCTCGCTCTCCAGTTCTTCGAGTTTGTCCGGCGCTAACTCCGCCAGCCGCTCACGGCGTTCCTCGGCATCCATGCCGTTGACCCGCTCGACGACCGGGGCGATAACGCCCGGAATCTCGTCGCCGTACTCGCGGAACTCCGGGTTCTCGCCCATGAGTGGCCCCATGATCGCCCCGACCTGTGCCTCGCTGTCGTGTTTGACCGCGTTGAGGAGCGCGTTCGTCTCCGCCGCCTCCGTGATTCGGTCTCGCAGCTCGTCGTCCATTACCGGGACCTGCGACTGGGAGGGTCAAAACGCCGTCGGGTTCGGCTAGCTATTGGGGCAGGGTGTCAGCAAACGGTTCACATAGCTCCTTGGTCTGCAACGATTCGCTTCATTCAGTACAGGGTGCAGACACACTGATTAGTACAGCGAGCACCGTCAACAGCCCATACTTGTGGAGATAGTCCGAGAACCAACTGTTCCGTTGCTATCGATACGGACTTCTGCAAACCGGGAATTACAGTCGAAATGGTCAGTTGTTACTGGGTACGTTCCAGTCGTCTGTGTTGATTCGTCCGTCACTGTGAGGAGGTACCCTGGAGACGGGATTTCCAACCAAAGTGTCCCGTTCGGTGGGAGTGTTTCTGTCCGGGTTACGACTGAGGAATCACTGTCATTGTGTATTATCTCGACGGATACGGTTCGATTCATCGGGCTAGCATTCCAAACCTGAATCGGCAAGCCATTCCCAGTTTCACCGACCTGGATGACGACAGAGGGTTCGGCTTTTGTTCCTTGGTATGGGGCTGGAACAGATGGATCAAGCGTCGGCTTGTCAGTCGTCGTTACATCGGGCGGGCCGCTGTGGGCAGAGAGGGTGGGAAACAGGAGTAGTGAAGCTACGATACCGACAGTGATGATGAGAAACACCGCAAGAAACGGACGAATATTCATCACGCAAGCAACTCATCTATGGCGGTATGTGTTTTCCGGTTGTTAAGTTTGCAGACGAGTCGTGTATTCTACGCACGACGGGTCACCCGCAAACGGAGAGTGGTCACTCCACAGCACTTAACGAGTCCGCGACCCGTTCCAGCGCGCTAAGACCAGTCACCTCGCCGGACTGGTCGGGAATCGTCCACACGTCAAGGTCGGGCAGCGACTCCCGGAGTTGTGCTATCGCCTCCTCCTGCACCGCCTGTTTGCCCTGACAGCGCTGGCAGTCGCCGGCGTCCTCGATGACCTTGTTCACGACCAGCGTCGTCACCGGCACCTCGAACTCCCGGAGCTTCCCGACCAAGCGCTCCGTCTCGCGGACGGCCATCGTCTCCGGAATCGTGACGACCCGGAACGCCGTCTGTTCGGGGTCCCGCAGGACCATCCCGACCCGCTCCATCCGCTCGCGCATCGCTGTGAAGTCGTCCGGGCCATCGTCGCGCCGGTTCGCCATCGGGCCGAACATCATGGTCCGGGCGGTGTTGACCTTCCGGCGGACCTGATCCCGGAGGTCCATCGCCGTCGCGACGCCGCGGTCCATCACGGACGGGAGGTCGAGCAGGCGGAGCGTGTGGCCGGTCGGCGCAGTGTCGAACACCACGCGGTCCCAGCGGTCGCTCTCGATGTACGTCGCCATGCCCTCGATGGCCGCCAGTTCGTCGCTGCCGGGCATCACGCCGGTCGTGAACAGGTCGGCGATTTCGTCCTCGTCCATCCGAATGCCGGCGTCAGCAAACTCCGACGCCAGCGCCTCGAACAGCGACCGGTAGCGGTCGATACCGGTCTGTGGGTCGATCTCGACACCCCATAGCCCCGACTTGATTTCCGTCGGGTCGCCGCCGACGTCGGTTTCGACGGCGTCGGCCAGCGAGTGTGCGGGGTCGGTGGAGACGACCAGTGTCTCGTGGCCCGCTGTTGCCAGCCGGTGACCGGTCGCCGCCGCAACTGTGGTCTTGCCCACGCCGCCCTTGCCGCCGTAGAGGAGGTACCGAGTCACACGACTGGCTATGGTCTGACAGGTCTTAGTTGCTGACCAGCAGCTATCAGGGTCGAAGAAGCGCGGAAAAACGGGCCGGCGGACCGCGCTCAGTAGTCGCGCTCGACGAGGTAGTTCGCGATGCCTTCGAGCAGATACCGGGACTCGTTGTCCGGCAGGACTTCGAGGTTCTGCTTGCCGCTCGCGATGAGGTCCTGCCCGGTCTGGCGGGCGTACTCGATTGACCCTACCTCTCGCAGACGCTCGACGGCGTCGTCGATTTCGGCTTCCGAAACGGCCTCGACAGAGTCCGTGTCGACGAGGTCGCCCACGTCGACGCCCTGCTGGCGAGCGTGCAGCGTCACCAGCGTCTGCTTGTTCTCGACGAGGTCGGACCCGCGCTGCTTGCCGAGTTTCTCAGAGGGCGTCGTCAGGTCCAGCAGGTCGTCCTGAATCTGGAACGCACGCCCCACGTCGAGCCCATAGTTGTACAGGGCGTCGACGGTCTCCGCGTCGGCCCCGAGCAGCGTGGCCGGGATCGAGGCGGCCGCGCCGTACAGCACGGCCGTCTTGAGTTCGACCATCTCCAGGTACTCCTCGGGCGTGACGACGTCGCGTTGCTCGAACTCGATGTCGAGGGACTGGCCCTCGCAGATGCGGGTACACGTCGTCGCGAGTCGCTTGTTCGCCTCGACGGTCTGCTCGGGGGCCGCGCCCGTATCGAGCAGGAACTCGAACGCTTTCGAGTACAGCGTGTCGCCGGCCAGAATCGCCGTCGAGAGGTCGTACTCCTTGTGGACGGCGGGCACCCCGCGTCGGAGCGCGTCGTCGTCCATGATGTCGTCGTGGATAAGCGTGAACGTCTGGATGACCTCGATAGCGAGGGCGGCCGACATCACGTCGGCCCGCCCGCCTTCGAGCGTCGGGAAGTCACGGTAGTCTGCCGTCAGCGGGTCGACGTCGAGCAGCGACTCCGCGACCAGCAGCAGGACCGTCGGGCGGAGCCGTTTCCCGCCCGCGTCCAGCAGGTAACGCGACGCCTCGTAGAGGTGGTCCGGCTTCTGCACCGGAAGGTCCTCGGGGAGGGCGTCGTTGACCCGGTCTCGTCGGGCGACAATCGCGTCTTCGACCTGCTGATGGCGTTCGGACATCGATTTACTCGGTGAGCTGGATCATGTTGCCGTTGCGGGTGATGTGGAGGTCCCGCCCGGCTTTGTAGCCCATGTTTTCCGCGAGGTCGACGTACGGTGCGAACCCTTCCAGACTCTGGTGGGCCGGAATGATGTTCTTCGGCTGGAGCGCGTCGATCATCTCGTAGTGGCCCTCCTCGCGGAGGTGGCCCGAAACGTGGATGTCGTCGTAGATGCGCGCACCCTGCATGCCCAAGAGCTTCTCGGACTGGTACCGCTGGCCCTCGTTGGTCGGCTCCGGAATGACCCGGGCCGAGAAGATGACCTTGTCGCCGTCGTCTAGCTCGTAGGGCGTCTCGCCGCGGCCCATCCGGGTGAGCATCGCGCGCGGCTCGCCCTGATGGCCGGTGACGATGGGGAGGAAGTTCTCCTTGCCCTCGTTCATGATCCGCTTGAACGTCCGGTCGACGGACTTGCGGTGGCCGTACATGCCCAGGTCTTCCGGGAAGTCCACGAAGTCGAGCCGTTCGGCGGTGCCGGAGTACTTCTCCATCGAGCGACCGAGTAGCACCGGCTGGCGGCCGATGTCGTCAGCGAACTCGACGAGGCTCTTGACACGAGCGATGTGTGAGGAGAACGTCGTGGCGACGATGCCGCCGTCGTAGTCGGCGACGCTGTCCATCACGTCTTTGAGGTGGCGACGCGCGACGGATTCGGAGGGCGTGCGGCCCTTCTTGCCCGCGTTCGTACAGTCCTCGATATAACAGAGGACACCCTCGCCCTCGCGGCCGATCTCGCGGAACCGCTTCATGTCGATGGGGTCGCCGATGACCGGCGTGTGGTCCATCCGCTTGTCGAGCCCGTAGACGACTGCGCCTTCCGGCGTGTGAAGCACGGGGTTGATGGCGTCGATGATGGAGTGTGTGACGTTGACGAACTCCAGTTCGTTGCGCTCGCCGATGGACATCGTCTCGCCGGCGTCCATCTTGACGAGGTCGTTCTGGACGCCGAACTTCTCCTCGCTCTTGATCTGCTGTTTGACGAGTTCGATGGTGAACGGCGTCGCGACGATGGGTGCGTCGTAGCGGTGGGCGAGCTTGGAAATCGCGCCGATGTGGTCGAGGTGACCGTGTGTCGGCACGATAGCCTTCACGTCGCCTTCCAGGTCGGACATGACCCGGTCGTCCGGGATGGCACCCATGTCGATGAGGTCCAGCGAGTGCATCCGTTCCGTCTCGACGTTGTCGTGAATCAGTACCTTCGAGAGGTTCAGGCCCATGTCGAAGATGACGACGTCGTCCCCTGCACGGACGGCCGTCATCTGTCGGCCTACAGCCTCGTAACCGCCAATTGTCGCAATTTCGACTTCCATAGTTGTAGCTCCGAGTGGAAAGCCGGCCGCGGGCATCCGGTGGGGCACGGCAACGACGGTATCTGCAATGTAGGCGACTTCGTCCGCGTCGGCGCTCCAGGCCAGTCGGGTACGCCCGTAGCCTGGGCAACCGCAGTGAGAGGGACTTCCGTCCCGCAACTTACATCCGCCGTCTGCCGGCCGCCGAACCGCGGTCCGCGGGCGGCCGTGCGCTCGGTTACTCCGGACTACAACGGCGCTTCTTAAAACGGTGTGGGTTCGTCGCTACTCGTCGTCTAAGGGGTCCGAGAGCGGGTCGTCGTCACTGGAGACGTCGAAACCAGTGACACCGTCGTCCGCGAGCGTTGCGTCCTCGTCGTCAGTCGCGTCCGCGTCCTGAGACTCCGCCTCGCTCTGCACGCTCTCGTCATCCTCGGCCTCGGGTGAGTCATCGTCAGCACCACCGAACAGGTCGTCCGTCGTCCGCGGGCCACTGGACGTGTCTGGCCTACCGGATTCGTCAAGTAGTCGGGTGTCCTCGGTTACGGCGTCGTGCTGGTCCGCCTCGGCGGCATCTGGTGAGCCGACAGCAGTGGGTTCGGTGTCGGCTTCAGGTTCGGTTTCCCAGTCGTCGGCTGGTGCTGGTTCGTCCGCTCCCCAGTCGTCAGCCGCAGCGGGTTCCTCGCTCTGCGTGTCGAACTCCGCGGGGTCCGGCGGAGTCCACTCCTGTGGTTCCGTGCTCGATTCTGGTTCCTCGGCGGCGTCCTCAGCGAGCAGGTCGCGGTCCGACTGCTCGCTGGCTTCGGACTGGGGTTCCATCGTTTCCGGCTCACCGGCGAGATTCGTCGGGGATGGCTCCGCAGTAGTGTCGTCCACTGCTTCGGATTCCGGTCCAGCAACGTTTTCCGCCGGCTGTTGGTTCGATAGCTGTTCGTTCTGGGCCGTCTCCACTGCGTCTCCGTCCGTCGCCGCGGCCATCGTGTCGTCGGTCGACGGTGGTTCTGAAGTGTCGTCGGTGTCCAGAAGGTCCTTGTCTGTCACTGGGACATCGCCTGCCACCGGGTCATCAGCTGTCGCCGGGTCAGCATCCGCCAGCAGATCTTCGTCGGCTGCCGTCGCCGGTGCGTCATCAGTCCCGGCCGCCGCAGCGTCGGACGTAGCGGACGCCGCTGCCCCGTCGGATGGGTCGGAGGGTTCCTGTGCGGACGCGTGGATCTCCGAGTCTCCGGACGAGTCCGCGTCCGGCTCGGAGTCAGCGACCGGCTCCGATACCTCGGGTTCGGCCGTTGCCGGCTCGACAGTCGCTGAGTCGGCGGCCGGTTCCGTCTCCTGAGAAACCGCCGGTTCAGTCCCGGCCGGCTCCGGCGTCGGTTCTTCCGATTCCGTGGCCGATTCGGTCGCCGCTGCGGCGCTATCATCGGCAGTTTCAGTTGCTGCCTGGTCGCTCGCTGGAGGACTGGCGGCTGCCACATCGCTCGCACCACGCTGTGCTGTCTGGGCCGCGAGCGTGCCCGCCATCGTCGCGTCGGCGATGAGCTTGTGGCTCAGGCCGAGCAGGCCGGAGAGCAACAGGAGCCCACCGAGCGCACCGACGACGACGCCGAGTACCGCGCGATAGCCTTGCGTCCCCGAGAACGAGTCGAGAGAGCCGTTCTGTATCAGCACGTACCCTGCAGCGATGAGGCCGCCACCGACGCCGGCGACGACAAGCAATGTCCCGAGAAACCTCGTTCCGTATCGATAGACGTCGGTCAGACCTACTGCAGACATAGTCGCATAATTGATAACAGAGGACAAATATGTTACGACAGCCGAAGAAGTGATATTTAAGCTACCAGTCTGCCAGACCTGGGCAGAGATACCCTGCATCAGCCAGCCTGGGCACACTATGGACTAAATCGCTTTCTGGGACGGGCCAGTCGACGACAGTAGTAGCAGTCTCACCAGTCGTCGTCATCACCAGCGATAGTCGTTCCCGGGCTCTCACCGGCGAGAAACGCGGGGAGTGCGTCGGGCCCGAACACGACGGCGGGGGCCGAGAGGGCGAGCAGCGCACGGACCTTGCCGGCCATCCCACCCGACACGTCCGTCGCGTCGCTCCCGCCCAGTGCCGATGCGACGGCCTCGAATGTCTCGATGCGGTCGATGACGGTCCCGTCGTCATCGAGAACGCCGGGAACAGTCGAGCAGACGCCGACGCGGTCCGCGTCGACGGCGGGCGCGAGTTCGACGACCAGTTCGTCGCCGCTCAGAACCGTCGCGCCCGCACCGGCGTGTGCGACGAGGTCGCCGTGGAGGACCGGGACAAACCCCTCGTCGAGCAGCGTCGTGACCTGCGCCGTCGGCAGCGAAAGGTCACTGTCGGCGTCGCGTGTGGCCGCCGAGAACGGGTGGATCGGGACAGCCGGAACTCCCTGCCCAGTGAGTGCTTCAACGACAGCGGCGTTGAGCCGACACATCGCCCCGTGGATAGCCCGGACACCGTCACCGTCGTGGGTCCCTTCGGTCGTGCTGACGCCGTATTCGGCGGCGTGATGGTGACCGAAGCTCCCGCCGCCGTGAACGACGACGATGTCGTCGCCGACCGCCGACTCGGCGATGGCAGACACCGCGTCCGACAGGGCGGCCCGGTCGACCGTCTCGGGCTCGTCTTTTTGTGTGATGACACTCCCCCCGAGTTTGAGGACGACCGTCATTCCTGCCGGACCCCGTCGGTGTCCAGTTCGGCCCGGAAGACATCCTCACACCCCGGCGTGTACTTCAGCGCCGTGAGTGCGTCGTCCGTCTCGTCCAGTGCGACGATACAGCCGCCGCCGCCGGCCCCGGTGAGTTTCGCGCCGTGTGCGTCAGCGTCGCGGGCCGCCCACACCATCGAGTCCAGCGACCGCGAGGAGACGCCCAGCGCCGAAAGCAAGCCGTGGTTGAAATCCATCAGCTCCCCGAGCCGTTCGTAGTCGCCCGTTCCCAGCACCGCCTCGCCCTCGCGGACGATATCGCCGATTGTCGCGACGGTGTCGGCGGCGAAGTCGTACTCCTCGCGGAGGTCTCGGACGCCGGCAACCAGCGCCCCGGTGTCGCCGGCCCCGCCGTCGTAGCCGATGACGAAGGGGAGGGTGTCGATGCCGTCCAGCCGCCGGCAGTCGTTGCCCTCCACGCGGACTGCCCCGCCCATCGCCGAGCAGAACGTGTCCGCCCGCGAGGCCTGCCCGTCCTGTACCTCGTGTTCGACCTGATAAGCGCGGTCGGCGATTTCGCTCGCCGGCAGTTCGACGCCGAGTTCCCGGGTCGCCGCGTCTATCGCCGCGACGACGAGCGCGGCAGACGACCCCAGCCCCGCCCCGAGCGGGATGTCGCCCTCGACGGATATCTCGAAGCCCGCTTCCGGCGCGTCGGCCGCGTCACGGGCCTGTGCCACTGCCTCGTTGACGTACCCCATGCCGGCTTCGACGAGCGATTCGGCGACGTCCACGTCCGGATGGCTCTCCCCGTCACCGGTGTACTCGACGGTAAAGCCGTCCAGTTGCAAGTCGTTCGCGTGGATTCGCAACCCCTCGTCGATCTCGGTTGCCGTCACATGCACTCGCCGCTCGATGGCGCAGGGCACCGCCGGCTCACCGTAGACGACCGCGTGCTCCCCGAACAGGTACACCTTCCCGGGAGCGCTCGACGTGACCATACCCGCTCGTGTGCACCCAGGGCGTTAGGCGTTTTCGGAGTCGATGGTCAGGACGACCCTCGGGATACTACTCAGAGACAGTGTCGACGTCGGTGAACTCAAACCGGGCTCCGCCGTCGCTGCCGCTGCCGACGCGGACCGCCCAGCTGTGGGCGTCAGCGACCTGTTTCACGATGCTCAGGCCGAAGCCGGTCCCTTCGACCGCCGTCGAGTAGCCGGCATCGAACACGTCCCCGCGGTCGGCCACAGGGATACCGGGACCGTCGTCCGCGACGTAGAAGCCGTCGGCCAGTTCGCCCACGGTCACAGTCACGCCGTCACCGCCGTGCTCAACCGCGTTGCGGACGAGATTCTCGAACAGTTGTCTGAGGCGGCTCTCGTCGGCGCGGATGGGCCGGTCTATGTCAGTGCGGAGCGTCGCGGCTTTCGTGTCGACGTTTTGCCAGCACGTCTGGACGAACGGTTCGAGGTCAACTACGACGGGCGACGCGGGTGACGTACCGTCGCGTGCGAGCGTGAGCAGGTCGTCGATGAGCGTATCCATTCGCTGGTGTGCGCCGTCGATAGCGTCGATGTGCTCGCTATCGGACTCCTCACGCAATAGTTCGAGGCGTCCGCGGGCGACAGTCAACGGGTTCCGGAGGTCGTGACTGACGACGCTGGCGAACTGTTCGAGCTGTTCGTTTTGCTGTTCGAGTTCCTGCTCGCGCTCCTTGCGCTCCGTGAGATCACGGCTGATCGCCAGGAACCGGTCCTCGCCGTCGAGGCTGAGTCGGAGCAGATGTACTTCGACCGGCATCGTCGACCCGTCGCGGCGTTCGTACAGGCCCTCGAACTTGCGGCGCTCGTTGACACTGAACCCCGAAAGCTGTGTCTGCACGTCCTCGGCGTCGAACGTCAGGTCGAACTCCCAGATCGACCGCCCGAGCACCTCGCTCTCGTCGTACCCCAGTTCCGCACAGAACCGCTGGTTCACGTCGCGGATCGTCCCATCGGCGTCGAGCACGTCGATCATGTCCGGTGAGTTCTCGAAGAGGGCTTCGAGGCGTGACGATGTTTCCTCTAACCGTTGCTCGCGTCGTTTCCGCTCCGTGATGTCCTGCTGGAACCCGACGTAGTTGACGACTGCCCCGTCGTCATCGCGAACCGGCGCGATCCGAACCCTGTTCCAGAACTCGGTCCCGTTCTTCCGGTAGTTCCTGAGTTCGACCGTCACCCGCTCCTCTGCGTCAATCGCGTCCCGCATTGTAGCGACGGACTCCGGATCGGTGTTCTCGCCCTGTAGCATTCGGCAGTTCTTCCCGAGTAACTCCGGAAGCGAATAGCCAGTCAGGTCGCGGTAGTGGTCGTTGGCGTAGATCAGCGGATTGTCCGTCTGGCCAGGGTCGGTGATAACGACACCGACCGGGGCCTCGTCTATCGCGCGTTTGTTCCGGAGGAGCTTCTGTTCGCGCTCTTTCCGGTCGGTGACGTCCCGAGCGACGCCGACGATGCCGTCGATAACACCATCGACGACCAGCGGCGTTAGCTGGTACGCGACCACCGCGTGTCCGTGGCCGGGGAATTCCGTTTCGATTTCGCCGCTAAGTTTCTCCCGCGTTCCGTCGAGCAGTTCCTGGTAACAGTCTGTCTCACCCTCGGCTCGAATACGCGGAACGAGTCTACTGGTCTGTCCTTCGAGCTCATTGCGCGTCGTGTCGTACCACTCTGCGATGGTCTCGTTGACGATTTCGAACCGGTCTTCGGCATCGTAAATACAGGCAGCCTCCTGCATGGAATTGACCATCCGCTCGTAGCTCTGGAGCGCTCGGTTCCGCTCGCTGACCGCCTGCTGTGAGCGGGAGTGGTCGACGGCGTCACTGATTCGGTTCGCCAGCCCGGCATACTGTTTGGCACCCGGCTCTTTCCTGAGGTAGTCCGTCACACCGGCCGAAATTGCCTCGCTGGCGACTGCCTCGCTCCCCTGTGCGGTGTAAATAATAAACGGCAGGGCCGGGTACTCGTCGCGGACCGTTTCCAGAAGCTCGATGCCGTTCCCATTGGACAGGCGGTAGTCGGAAACGAGACAGTCGACAGGCTCGGCAGCCAACCTTGCCATAGCCTCGTCGACGGTGCGAGCCGTTTCGACGGTGAAACGGTTGTTCTCGCGTTCGAGAGCCGTCGACAGCGTCTCGGTGTCGTCCGAATCGGTGCCAACGTAGAGGACCCGGACCCTGGCGTCCCCGACGCCAGCGGTTTCAGGCGTCATTCGGCATCCCGTTCAAGTCCGGTGGTTGCGCCGGGATAGATGTCACTCCACCGACCAAGGATTACCGGAGCGATGTAGCTCTGTGAACGGTCTATAGACAGGGCCGGGCGCAGGACGACTGCAAACAGCGTGTGACGGTTGTCGCCAGAGATGGTCTGCAGCAGTGTCATGATGGGTAGGTAATTAGTCGCGGTCGTGGTCTTCCCGTAGTGACTGAGGCCGAAATCGGTCACCAGTGCGACGTGCAGGGCCGCTGTTCTTGCACGCTTACACGGGACTCTGCAGTAAATAGCTGGTGACCAAATCAACTGGCACGCCGAACCTACTCTGTAGCAACCGGCAACGACGCCGGAGCGATCGTGTCGGCGTGCGTGTTACCGTTCCTGCACGCGCATGGATATTTTCTGTCGGGGATGGGCGGTCAACGACGGCAACAGCTCCAGTGGCGTCTCTCCCTGGAACTCCAGTCGGTACTGGCTGGCCGTCGTTGCAGTGATGAGTTGCGCCTCAAGCATGGCAAGATGCTTCCCGATACAGTGGCGCGGGCCACCCCCGAACGGGAAGTAGGCGAACCGGGGCCGCTCGCTCGCTCGCTCGGGCTTCCAGCGCTCCGGGTCGAACGTCTCGGGGTCGTCGTAGAACCGCTCGGAGCGGTGAACACCCCACTGTGGGACCATCAGCGTCGTTCCCGCCTCGACCTCGTAGCCTGACAGCGTCACGTCTTCGGTCGGCTCCCGGAAGATGGTGTACACCGGCGGGTAGAGCCGCATCGCTTCCTGAATCACCCATTCGAGGTAGTCCAGTTCACGGACGTGTTCCATCCCCGGCCGGTCGTCGCCAATGACGTCGTCCAGTTCCTCGTGGACTCGCTGTTCGACCTCGGGGTGTTCCGACAGCAGGAACCAGGTGTAGGTCAGCGTCAACGCCGTCGTGTCGTGGCCCGCAAGCAGCATCGTCATCATCTCATCACGCAGTTGCTCGGGCGACTGGTCCCCATCGTCACGGGCACGCAAGAGTACCGACAGGAAGTCCATCGGACCGTCCTCATCCGTCCCGAGCGAGTCCTCGCGGACCTCGATAATGTCGTCCAGCACCTCGTCCAGCGTCCGCACGGCGCGGTTGAACTCGGCGTCGTCCGGCATCGGCATCCACTGTGGCATAGCAAACCGGATCGGGTCCGGTTCGAACCGCTGGCCCAGCGGCAGCAGTTGCTCCTCGATGGTCTGGACTCGCTGCTCTGAGAGTTCGACACCCATCATCAGGTCCAGAATCACGTCCAGCGTGACCCGGGTCATCGACTGCTCGGCGTCGATGACATCGCCGTGGGACCAGTCGGCGATGCGGTCCTCCGCGTGGCCGGTGATGCGGTCGGCCATCCCCGACAGTCGCGCCATCGAGAACGCAGGGTTTGCGAGCTTTCGCTGCTGCTCCCACGTCTCGCCTTCGCTCAACAGCAGTCCGTCACCCAGCAGATCCCCGAGCGCATCTCCCTGAAAGTCGGGCTTGCGGAACCGGTCTGCCTCCGAGACCAGCACGCGCTCGATTGCTGTCGGGTCACACAGCATGACCGTGTCCATCGGCCCCATATCGAATCGAGCGACGTCGCCGTAGGCCCGTTCCAGTGCCGAGATGAACCGGAACGGGTCCCGAGCGTACGTGCGACTACTGCCGAACAGCGGTTCGCCCTTCGGTCCGGGCGGCGTCTTTGACATCGGCTGACGTTAGTGTCGGACACGCTTGAATGGTATGCCAAATGTCGGGCAGCGGGCGGTTCACGTGCATTCAGAGCCAGCGGTTGGCGTCTAGGTCCCAGTCGGTGTGTGCCGATATCCAGACGCCGCCGAGACCACCGAGAGCGCTGAGACCGACAGTGTACAACAGAAAGAACGCAAACACGAGCGTCAGAAACAGGTCGTACCCGGGCGCTCCGGGCGGAATCCCAAACCCGAGGAGGCCGGCGATGTACAGCGCTGGGAGAAAGAGGGCAAGCAAGGGAACCATCGCGCAGACGCCGGCCAGCGTTCCCAGCCAGAGCCCCGTCCGGTAGCTGCCGCCGTGGTTCGCCGCGGCCACGGCACCCCCAGCCACCGACGAAAAGGGAACGAACGACAGCGCAACCGTGACGAGCGCCCCGATACCGGCGTTGGTCACCGACTCACGCATATGCGTTCTCGGTAGTGGCGTCCCCCGTGATGTAGTTACCGACAGCGCGGCTGGCCAGTCAGTCGCCGATGGTCGTGTCGTGCTTGACGTAGTTACCCAGCCAGCCGCCGAGCGCGCTCAAGCCGAGGAAATACGCGGCCGTCATGACTGTTCCGAGGACGAGCACGAGCAGTCCCACCGCGCCGAACACGCCCAGTGCTTCGGGCACAAATGCCAGAAATGCGGCCAGAAAGACGAACACGACCACGAAGAAGACCAGCGATATCGCCAGCCCGACGACGCCGGACAGCAATCCGACACGGACGCCGTCGTCTCGCTCGCCGCCTTCGAGATAGCCGGCGATGCCACCACCGAGTAGCGGCGCAAGCGGGACGAATCCACTCAGCAGAGCGGTTGCGACGGCACCGATAATCGCGTTAACGAGTGTGTCTCCCTCTGCCATTTGCCAGCCCTACTCCGGGGCTTGTGGTAGGTCTTGTGTTGGCGATACTGGCATCGCCACTCGCACTTCGACAGCGAGAAAACGAAACAGTTCAGCGACGTTAGATGTCGGACTCGAAGTCGTCGAGTCCGTACGTCGGCTCGGCACCGCGGCGGTCGAGCGTCTCGTTGGCCAGCAGCCAGTAGACGACCGACAGCGCCTTGCGCCCCTTGTTGTTCGTCGGGACGACCAGGTCGACGTTCGACGTGGTGTTGTTGGAGTCACACATCGCGATGACCGGGATGCCGACCGTGATGGCCTCCTTGACAGCCTGGGCGTCACCGATCGGGTCGGTGACGACCACGATGTCAGGCTCGATGTAGCCGTCGTAGTCGGGGTTGGTCAGCGTGCCGGGGATGAACCGGCCGGTGCGGACGCGCGCGCCGATCGCTTCGGCGAACTTCTCGGCCGGGAACCGGCCGTACTGGCGCGACGACGCGGCCAGGATCTGCTCCGGCTCGTAGTTGGCCAGGAAGTCCGCGGCTGTGCGGATGCGCTCGTCGGTCATCGAGACGTCCAGCACGTAGAGCCCGTCAGTCCGGACGCGGTGGATGAACCGCTCCATGTCCTGGGTCTTCTGCTGGGTCCCGATGTGGACACCGGCGCCGAGGTAGTCCTCGACGGGGATGAGGAGGTCGGCCTCCGACTGCTCGTCGGGCATGACGTCCTCGTCCAGCTGTGGGCCGGCGGCCTCGTCGGCGTCGGCCGCTTCGTCGGCCTCCGTGTCGGCATCGGTTGGTTCGGCCTCTGTCGCCTCTGCGGCGTCGTCGGCGGGCTGTTCGGCTTCCGTTTCGGTCTCCGCGTCGACCGCTTCGTCGTCCTCGTCGGACGGGTCGAAGTCGGAATCGGACGCGTCGAGACCTTCTTTTTCGTTGCCGCTCATACTGCGTTGTCCTCGATACGGATTAGTTCGTTCAGCTTGGCTGTGCGCTCGCCGCCGACCGCGCCGGTCTTGATGAACGGTGCGTCAGTGGCGACAGCGAGGTGTGCGATCGTCGTGTCTTCCGTCTCGCCGCTGCGGTGGGAGACGACGGACTCGTAGCCGCTTGCCGTCGCCAGTTCGATGGCGTCGACAGCGTCGGTGAGCGTCCCGATCTGGTTCGGCTTGATCAGGATGGAGTTCCCGGCGTCGGCGTTGATACCGGCCTGCAGGCGCTCGACGTTGGTGACGAACAGGTCGTCGCCGCAGACGAGCGTCTGGTCACCGACCTGTGTGGTCAGGTCCGCGAAGGCCTCGTAATCGTTCTCGTCGAGTGGGTCCTCGACGTAGACGAGGTCGTACTCCTCGACCTTCCCGGCGATGTACTCTATCTGCTCTTCGGTGGACTTGACGCCGTCGTCGTAGACGTAGCCGTCCGCCTCGTCATCGTAGAGTTCCGCGCCAGCAACATCGAGGCCGAAAGAGATAGCGAAGCCGAAGTCGTCGGCGACGGTCTCAACAGCCTCGTCCATAATCTCGAACGCTTCGTCGTCCGAAACGGACGGTGCCCAGGCTCCTTCGTCGCCCTTGCCCGCTGGCAGGTCGCGGTCGGCCAGGATGTCGTGGACCTCCTGGTGGACCGCGGCGTTGGCGAAGACGGCCTCTTCGACGCTCGGCGCGCCGACGGGGGCCGCGAGGAACTCCTGGATGTTCGTGGCATCCGCGGCGTGTTCGCCGCCGCCGATGATGTTGCCCAGCGGCGTCGGGTACTCGTTGCCCCGGAACGTGCCGCCGAGATGCTGGTACAGCGGTGCGCCCAGCACGTCAGCACCGGCCTTTGCGGCCGCCATCGAGATGGCGACGGCGCTGTTGGCTCCGATGCCGGAGAAGTCGTCGGTGCCGTCGGCGGCGTGCAGCGCCGCGTCGACGTCACGCTGGTTCCCGGCGTGGACCTCACCGATGAGTCGCGGGAGTGCCTCCTCGCGGGCCTTGGCGATGGCCTCGTTGGCGGGGAGTTCGATGGCCTCGTACTCGCCCGTGCTTGCGCCGCTCGGTGCCTTGCCACGACCGAAGCCCCCACTCTCAGTGAGAACGTCGGCCTCGACGGTCGCGTTCCCGCGGGAGTCGAGGACGCGGCGGAGTCGGATGTCAGTGATGAGCGTCATCGTTAATCACTCCTGTTGACCGTGAACGGTAGGACGCCAGCGTCGTACTCCTCGGCGGCGATGAGTATCGGCTGGGTGTGTTCCGTCTCGATGAGCACGGGAGCACCGTGGGCCAACTGCAGCGCTCGTGCGCCGAGTTTGCGGGCCTTCTCGTAGCGGCTTTCCTGTGCGTTCATTGGTAGGGTGAGACGATGTCGACGAGGTCCTTGTGCGAGACGAGCATCCGGCGACAGCAGTGCCGCTCGACGCCGAGTTCGTCGAGGACCTTCTCCGGGTTCTCGGGCTCCTCGGCCTCGCGGGTGCGTGCTTTGAACTCTTCCCAGTGCTCGCCGACGACGTTACCGCACGTGAAACACCGAACCGGTACCATCATACCTGTATCACCTTAGCGGTACGATTTCTGGTAGCGGGCCCGCGCACCGGGGCCGCCCCACTTCTTGGGTTCGGACTGGCGAACGTCGTTGACCAGCAGCGAGCGGTCGAACTCCATGAACGCGTCACGGAGTTCGGCGTCGTTGGTGTGGTCGACGAGCCCGCGAGCGATGGCGGTTCGGGCGGCGTCTGCCTGCCCCATGACGCCGCCACCTTCGACGGACACTTCGACGTCGACCTCGCCGCGGAGGTCGTCCTCGGCGATGCGGAACGGTTCCAGCATCTTGAGCTGCGCCAGCTCGGGGTCGACGAGTTCGACCGGCTGCGAGTCGATACGCACGCGGCCCTCGCCCTCGCGAACGGTCGCGCGGGCGACGGCGGTCTTCTTCTTGCCAGACGTGTTCGTTACCATGTCTTGTTCGCTCCAAGCGTTTCGCTGATCTCGCCCAGCGTGACGAACTTGATGTTCGACAGTCGGTCAAGCGACGTGCCGTCTAGGACCTCGCCGTCCTCGTCGTACGGGTTGCCGAGGTAGACACGAACGTTCTCGAACGCCTCGCGGCCACGCTGCTTCTTGTGGGGCAGCATGCCACGGATGGTGCGCTTGAAGATGCCGTCCGGTCGCTTGGGGTAGAAGTACCCGTTGTCGTTACCGATGTCGACACGTTTCTTGTACTTCTCTGTGATCTGCTCCTCTCGGCCGGTGATCACAGCGCGCTCGGCGTTGACGACGGCGACCGTCTCGCCATCGAGAGCCTGTTCGGCGACCTGTGATGCGACGCGGCCCATGATACAGTCGCGGGCGTCAACGATGACATCCGCGTCGAATTCTGCGACGCTCATCGGATCACCCGGACGTGGGAGCCTTCTGGGTTGTTTTCGATTGCCTGTTCGAGTGATACAGCCTCTCCAACCTGGTCGATCTTCGTCTCGGCGGTTCCGGAGAAGTCGACAGCGGCGACGGTGACGTCCTTCTGCAGGACACCGGAGCCAAGCACCTTGCCGGGCACAACGACGGTTTCGTCTTCCTGGGCGTATCGTTCGATACGGCCGAGGTTGACTTCCGCGTGTGTGCGCCGTGGCTTTTCTAAGCGCTCGGCGACGTCGCCCCAGACAGCACCGCCCGAACTGCGGGCGGCTGACTTCAGGTCGGCGATGAGACTACTGAGTCTCGGGTTCGTCTTACTCATATGATTCCTCCGTTGTGGGAAAAGTGCAGGGAGCAGGATTTGAACCTGCGGACCCCTACGGGACAGCGCCCTGAACGCTGCGCCGTTGGCCAAACTTGGCTATCCCTGCGCGCGATTGTTCGTTTTGCGTGCCCCGTAAAACCCCTTTCGGTCCTCGCGCTCGGGGAGCGGGCGGTCATCGGTAGTGGTGGGGTGTGTCGGGGCATTGTGTCGTTACAGTTGGACTGCGTCTTTCAGTTCGGTCGCGCGGTCACGCAGCGTCTCGACCGCGCGCAGGACCAGTTCCTCGGTGGTGAACGACCCGTCCGTCTCGACGTGGAACACGAACGCGTTCGGCACGTCCGAGACCTCGACGTCTTTGCCGGGGTAGCGGTTCCGGAGGTCGTTGTCGAACTCGTCTGTCGCGACGAGCTCGCCGTTTGTGGCGTCGCCGGCGGCGTGTTCGGCCGCCTGCTCTTCGATGACGCCACGCAGGATGTTCGGGTCGTCGTCCTCGAACTCGCCGAGGTCGCCGACGACCTCCACCTGCTGGAGGTGTCGGTAGCCGACGGCCACGCCGCCCTGATGTTTGGCGTGTTCCCGACCGGTATCGAGGACGGCATCTGCCTCGACTTCGAGACGTTGGCCCTCCTTGAGGTCGATGATCGGGATGTTGTCGTCGGCCGCCTCGACCATCGGGTCCGAGGAGACGAGGTCGCTGGAGTAGGCCGTGCTCGGCCCGTCGACGGACAGCGACAGCGTCACCTCGTCGCCGATCTCGAAGTCGTCGAGGTCGGTCGTCAGCGGGACCAGTCCCAGTCGGAGACCGATCTGCTCGTTGAACATCACGCTGGTGTTCTCGATGACGCGGACGGTATCGATACTGAACGTCGGTACGTCCGCGACCATCGCTCGCCGGACGCCGTTGGCGAAAGCCGGCGTGATGCCGCGCACGAGGATCCGTGCCTCGCGCTCGCCGCGTTCGACGAACTCAACCTCGTAGTCCTGTGTCATTGGTTAGAATCCGGAGTTCTTGGGTGCACGAGTACCGTCGTGCGGGGTCGGCGTGACGTCCTCGATGCGACCGATCTCCAGACCTGCTCGGGCGAGTGCGCGGATCGTCGCCTGCGCACCCGGACCGGGCGAGGTCTGGAGGTTGCCGCCGGGACCGCGGACCCGGACGTCGACGCCCTCGACACCGCGGTCGAGGGCTTTCTCCGCAACGACCTCGGCCATCTGCATCGCCGCGTACGGCGACGCTTCGTCGCGGTTCTGTTTGACGACCGTCCCGCCGGAGCTCTTCGCGAGCGTCTCAGCGCCGGTCTGGTCGGTGATGGTGATGATCGTGTTGTTGAACGATGCGTGTACGTGGGCGATGCCCCAGATGTCTTCGGTTTCTTCGCTCATTCTTGGGCCTCCGCGCGCTCAGGATGGAGTTCGTCCGACAGCGAGCTGTGCTCGTCGAAGCCGACCGAGCTCTCGACGGCGGTCTCCACCGTCATGCCGGGTCGAGTGACGCGAGCGTCGTCCAGCACGATGTGTCCGTGGACGATGAACTGGCGGGCCTGCTCGGGCGTGTTCGCGTAGCCCTTGCGGTAGACGACCGTCTGCAGGCGACGTTCCAGCACGTCGGTCACGTCGAGCGACAGCACGTCGTCGAGCTGGTCCTGCTCGTTGAGGATGCCGTAGCGCTTGAGCCGAGCGAGGAACTCCTCGGACTCGGTCTCGTGCTCGCCGGCGCTGCCCAGCAGCTTCCGGGCCTCGCGGCGGTAGCCGCGGAGCTCGGACTGTGCGCGCCAGAGCTCTTCTTTGTTCTTCAGGCCGTAGCGGCCGATGAGGTTGGCCTCGTCGGCGATGCGTTCGCCCTGGAAGG
The DNA here is from genome assembly GCF_001647155.1 of Haloarcula sp. K1. NCBI lineage: Archaea > Methanobacteriati > Methanobacteriota > Halobacteria > Halobacteriales > Haloarculaceae > Haloarcula > Haloarcula sp. K1. Next base: position 201,875 of record NZ_LRHL01000034.1, on the reverse strand, counting down.
GATGATTCGGCGTCTCGTAGAACTTCGTGTTCGAACCAAGCGCCATTATTCGTCATCCTCCGCGGCGGCTTCCTCAGCCTGCTCTTCTTTGATCGCCTCGACGTTGACGCCGATGGTTCCCTCCGTCCGGCCGGTGGACTTGGTACGCTGTCCACGGACCTTCTGGCCGCGTTTGTGGCGGACACCGCGGTAGGAGTCGATCATCTTCATGCGGTTGATGTCCTGCCGGCGGGTGAGCTGGAGGTCGTTGCCGGTCTCGTGGGTGGTCTCACCGGTGAAGTAGTCCTTCTGGTGATTGGCCATCCACTCGGGCACCTCGTCAGCGAAGTTCTCGACGTGGTCGACGACGCGCTCGATGACGTCGTCGTCGAGCTTGCCGAAGACCGCGCGCCGGTCCACGTCCGCCTTCTGGGTGATGATTCGGGCGGCCCGGTGGCCGATACCGTTCAGTTCTGTCAGTGCTCGCTCGACGGATTTCGTCCCGTCGAGGTCTGTCTGTCCGATACGGACGAAATAGCGGATGTCCTCCTCCTCTTCGGCATCCGCGTCCTCGCCCGCGTTGGGGTCTTCTGCACTCATATGTAGGTACTGATGGGTGAGCGTCGTGGCGGGGATTCGAACCCCGGAGGCTGTACGCCACAGAGTTAGCAACCCTGCGCCTTGGGCCAGGCTTGGCTACCACGACACGCGTTCTATGACACTCGCGCCCGCAGCACGCGGACTCGGGGGCTGGTCCCCCTACACGAGTCTATCCGATTCTATTCCGGGGTTGTATTTAAACGCAACGAAGGGGCCCGACAGCGTGACTTCGGGACATACCCACAGAGACATGGAATCGCAAGCATCGCTGCACTTGTCAGGTGCCAGCACAACACATTCATCGATAGGCGCCCATGTCGACGTATGCGCCGGCGCGTTACCGACGGCGGCAACAGCGTCGACCCGACCGACCGAACAGCGGTCCGTGACCATCTGGAACGGTTCTCAGGGTCCGGCACGGTTACCGAAACGGACGACGGCACCCTCCGGGCCGACTTCAGCGGCCGAACCCACGTCGCAGTGGCCCCCGACGGGACATTAGACACCGGCATGCCGCTGCACTCGTTTGCCGGGACGCCGGAGCGACTCGTGTTCGACCACGACAGCGGCGAGTTGCGCGCCGAGTTGGACGGGGAGAGCGTCTACGTGTTTCGACGTCCATAGAGAAATAGTGTTCTTCGCGCACGCGAGAGTGACACATTAGAACTTATCCGCTGTTGCGGGGCCGGGGCAGCAGACTGCCCGCATTCGACGGGTCACAATCCTTATCGCACCTCCGAGACCTACTCCTGTGCATGAATACAGACGACGTACGCGAGCGCCTGCGAACGGTCGAGGACCCGGACCTCGGAGCTGACATCGTCTCACTCGGGCTGATAAACAGTATCGACGTGACCGACGACGAGGTCAGCATCGACCTGGCGCTCGGTGCGCCGTACTCGCCGACGGAGACGAGCATCGCGAACGAGGTCCGCGAGGCGCTGGGTGACACCGATCAGGAGATAGACCTCTCGGCGAGCGTCGACCGCGGCGTCCCAGAGGCCGAGGACCCGCTCCCGAAGGTCAAGAACGTCATCGCGGTCGCCTCGGGGAAGGGTGGGGTCGGCAAGTCCACCGTCGCGGTGAACCTCGCCGCCGGCCTCTCGCGGCTCGGCGCCCGCGTCGGCCTGTTCGACGCCGACGTGTACGGCCCGAACGTCCCGCGGATGCTCGACGCCGACGAATCGCCGCGCGCGACCGAGGACGAGGAGATAATTCCCGTCGAGAAACACGGGATGAAGCTGATGAGCATGGACTTCCTCGTCGGCAAGGACGACCCGGTTATCTTCCGCGGCCCGATGGTCGACAACGTGCTCACACAGCTCTGGGACGACGTGCTGTGGGGCGAACTCGACTACATGGTCGTGGACCTGCCGCCGGGAACCGGCGACACGCAACTGACGATGCTCCAGCAGGTGCCCGTCTCCGGAGCCGTCATCGTCACGACCCCGGAGGAAGTCGCGCTCGACGACGCCCGGAAAGGGCTCCGGATGTTCGGCCGCCACGAGACGCCGGTCCTGGGTATCGTCGAGAACATGTCCTCGTTCGTCTGTCCGGACTGTGGCGGCACACACGACATCTTCGGCAGCGGCGGCGGCCGCGAGTTCGCCGACGAGACGGAGATGCCGTTCCTCGGGGAGATCCCGCTCGACCCCGAAGTCAGGGAAGGGGGCGCGACCGGGGAACCGCTCGTCCTCGACGAGGACAGCGACGTCGGCGAGTCGTTCCGCGACATCGCCGCCCGCACCGCCAACATGCAGGGCATTATCCACCGAAAGCGCCAGAGCGACAGCCAGCGCGCCCAGCCAGAGCAGTAAGGGTTCAGAGCCGATACAGCAGCGGCTCAGTCACCGGCAAGAAACAGAGAGAAAGAACCGAATTACGCTTCGACCGGGTTGTTCATCTTCCGGGTGACGTAGCCGGCGATGCGGTTGCGGACACCCTTGGATTCGATGTTGGTCAGTTCCTCGACGACGTCTTTGTTGTGTTCGAAGTCTGCACCGAAGGCGTCAGGGTATCGCTCCATGAGGAGCGTCCCGGTCTTCTTGACGTAGGCGGGTTTGATTGCCATGCGCGCTACTTGCTTGGTCGCACTCAAAAAGGGTTCGGAACGGACCACGCACGCGAACGTTTATCAGTAGGGGTGGAACGACCCGTTACCGTGCGCTGAACGTCGCCGTGGCAGGGTCCGCGAGAGTGCGACACAGTCTGTCACGAGTCGTCGTGTGTCGCCTGTGTGCCCCTCATTCCGTGCGGCGTCCCTACCACTCGGCGTCGACCAGGTCGCGTACGCGCTCGAAAGCCGCTCGCTCGCGTTCGCCGCCGGCCGTTTCGACCACGGACTCGAAGTACGCGAGACGGTCTAGCAGCGTCTCGCTGTCGTAGCTGGGCACGTCAAGTCGCGAGGCCGCGACGGTCGCCTCGACGACGGCGGCGTGGCCGCGGTTCGTCGTCGGCACGACCCGCCGCGTGACGGCGCTGTCGACGGGGTGTAGCGCCCATTCGACCCACTGGGTGTCCCCCTTCGAGCCAGAGTCACGCCGCTCCACATCGACTTCGACCCACGCGTCCACGCTATCGAGGACAGGGACGTCTTCCTCGCGGACCGACAGCGCCGCCTCGGCGAAGTCGACCGGGTCGCGCGTGAACTGGACGTAGCCGCCCCCACGCTCCCGGAAGTTCCGCCAGGTCCGGGTCCGGCCCCACGTCGTCGCCGTGGCTGGTCCGTCGCCGTCCGGCGCATGGACACCCAGTGCGGCGACGTTCCAGCGGTCGTTTGGTCCAAGCGTAGTGACGACGGTCTCGGAGACGCCGGAAAGGGCGACCGGCCACTCCGTCCCGGAGCCACCGGAGTCCGGGCCGCCATCTCCAGAGGAATCCCTGGTCACACTTCGAGCCCCCGTTCGAGCGCGACGAACAGCGCGCCCGCAACGAGATCAGCAGTCGTTCCGGGGTTGATGTCCCGCTCGACGAACTCCTCGGCGAGGCCGGTCGCGGTTTCCGCACCCTCGAGGACAGCCTGTGCCCGTCGCTGGACCTCCTCAGCGGTTTCGCGGTCCTGCCGCGTGACGATGAAGGTGTCCGGTTCCGCCGCGAGCAGTTCGATGAACACGTCCGATGCGCGGTCGGCGACCGGACCGGATCCGTCCAGTAGCCACTCGCTGGCCTCGAACACGCGCTCGAAACCGGACACCCACTCGGCGGCCACGCCATCGACATCCGCGCTGGACTGCATCACGTCGAACAGCGTCATCTCACGCGCGCGGAGTTCCGGAATCGCGTCGCGTCCGCGGCGAACGTCGAGCGGCTCCAGCCCGTCGGGCGGGTCGTCGACGGCCACGTCGACATGTTCGAAGGCGCGGTAGAACGCCGCCGCGTCCTCGACGGTCGTCTCATGAACCACAGCATCGACATCGGATGGTGACAGTCGCCCGTCCGCGGCCGCGGCGGCAAGGGGCGTGAGTACCAGCAGGGCCCCGAACTGGGTGTTCCCGCCGGACTGGTCCGCCATCCCGTCGACGGCGGCCTCGAACGCGGGACCAACCGGGTCGCCCGCAGCCGCGCGGTCAAGCCCCGGACGCGCCCCCACAGCCCCGGCCATGAAATGCTCGAACCGCAGGTCGTCGTACTCCCGCTCGCGGTCGACGTTGCCGGGCTTCGGCGTCCCGGAGACCTCCAGCAGCAGTGCAAGCTGGGCGTTCTGTGCAACCGACCGTTCGCTCACAGTGGCACCTCCAACGCGAACCACTCCGCTGTCGTCGCTCGGATCTCGTCGAGCGTCTCCGGCTTGTCGCTCGCGCGACCGACGCTGACGGCGTCAGCGCCGTACGAAAGGTACTCCCGTGCCGTCTCTCTCCCTCGAACGCCGTTGTTCGCGACGACGAACAGGTCGGTGGCGTCGGCCACGTCGGCGACGACCGACTCGGAGTCCATCGCGTCGACGTGGAACAGGTCTCCACCAGCGTCTTCGATGGCTTGAGCGACAGCTGGGAGCGAGACGCCATCAAGTTCGGCACGGCCCTTCACCGACACCGTCGCCCCTGTCGACGCTGCTGTTTCCACGAACGCCGCCAGTCGTTCCGGCTCCCGGAGCAGCGCCTCGCCGGCACCCGCGGCGCACATCTCGTCCTGCCGACAGTGGGCGTTGATCTCGATGATGGCGTCGTGGCGCTGACAGACGGCGGCGACACGCTCGACGGGGCCAAGCGTCGCGCTCCGGACGTTGAACGCCGGGCGCAGTGGTGCGTCCGCAAGCGCGCCGAGCTGGTCGTCGACGAACGCGACCGGGTCATCGGGCAGGAACTCGGAGCGGTCGCGGTCCGTCATCGCTCGGGCGGCCTCGCGGGTCCGGTCGTCGAGCGCGATACCGCCGAGGAACGCACACCCGACGTGGGACTCGACCGTGCGGGCCCACGACGCGTCGGCCTCGCCGCTCAGACTCGCGAGGGCGAGTCGCGGCTCGAACATCAGGCCACCTCCGAGAGAGCTGTTTCGACGGCACGGTTCACCCGTTCAGCGTCGGCCGCGTCGTCGAGGGTCGTATCGGTTCTGACGACCGGCACGTCGAGCAGCGTGGAATCGTCGTCGTCCAGTACGAACGCGTCAGCGAAGGGGTACGCCTCGGCCACGCCGCCAGTGCTGGGCTCCAGCCCGACGCCGGCCATCAGGTCCGCCGCCGGCCCGGAAAACACCGTGTCCTCGATAAACGGCGAGACGGCGACGACCGTTGTCTCGTGTAGCGCCTGCTCGAACTCATCGATGGCGAGCATCGGCCCGAGCGAGGTCACGGGGTTCGACGGGCCGATGACAACCGTATCGTCAAGTGCGGTCAGGACGGCATCCGTCGCGCTGGCCCGTTCTGCGCCCCTGAACTCAACATCTTCGACCGGCGGCACCCCGTTCCGACCGACCCACCACTCCTGAAAGTGCATCGGACCGCTCGGCGTGTGGATGATGGAAGCGACCGGGTCGTCGCTCATCGGTAACAGTGTCCGGTCCAACCCGAACGCGTCGGCGAGCGTCCGCGTCACGGCTGTGAGTGATTGGCCCTCGTCTAGGAGCGAGGTGCGCGTGACGTGGACCGCGCGGTCCCGGTCGCCGATGTGCATGAACTCCGCAACGCCGGAGAAGCGGCGCCAGCGGGCAATACTTCGGCCCTCAGTCTGCGCGTCGTCGGGGAGGTATCGAGGACCACTATCCAGCCCCGCGGCGTCGGCGAGCCGCGTCAGTTCACTGTGTGTCTCGGCGGTGTCGTCGGCGATACCCCACCAGGTCTCCCGGTCGAGGACCTCACCGTCGAGAAACAGGACGGTATCGAGGTCCGGGCACACGAGATGGCCTCCCAGTTCGATATCGTCGCCGGTGTTGGCGACGACAGTCGTCGCCGCCGGCGAAAACACGTCGTCGGCACCGGCGAGGAGCTTCGGCGTTCCCGTCCCGCCGGCGAGAAACGTCACCATGTCTCGACGTAGGGGGAACTGACAGTATAAACGTGGCCACTGAAACTGGTCGGAGCTGGAAAGCAGTCTGGCGGAGACAGTGTTCTATTCAGAGAATCACAGCTGAGAATTGGGTGGGTAGAGTGAAGGGTATCGGTAGGATAGGCAGGGTAACGGGTGCTATGCCCATCGTGAATCCACACCGCTTCGCGCCTGCAGCCTCCAACGAAGAGTACGTCTACGGGTCCTGTGCGCCGGGCTGGCATTCGGCCGCCACGCATCAGGACGCTCTCGACGATTGGATCGCACATATGCAGGCACACGACATCGAGCGGGTCTGCTGTCTGCTTCCCGGACAACAGCTCGACGACGCTGGGGCCAACATCCAGCGCTATCGGGAGGCCTTCGGAGCGTCATCAGTCCGCCACGTACCGGTTCCCGACCACCAACTCATCCCCCAAGACCGCCTCCACGACGATATTCTGCCGTTCCTGGTTGACGCCTGTGAGACAGAAGAGCGGGTCGTCGTTCATTGCCTGGCCGGCATCGGCCGCACCGGACAGGTACTCGCCGCGTGGCTGGTGTATCATTACGACTACGGCCCCGACCGCGCCATCGAAACTGTCCAAGAGATGGGCCGTGACCCGCAAGACGCTATCGAATCGGGGAACGCGACTGAAGCGGAGCTGTCCAGTCTGCTGTCGTCGGTCGCACGCTTGTAAAAGGCCCCGTCGGTGCTCAGTCCGTCCGCGGGAGGAGCCGCGCGCCGACGGCAAAGCCGACGACGGCACAGACTGTGAGAACGGCGAGTGGGGCGAGTGCTTCACCGGTTCCGGTTGTCGCCGCACGGACGCCACGCGAGAAGTACGTCAGCGGCGAGAGCCAGGTCGGGAGCCACGCGGGCAGGAGGGTCTGTGGGACGAACGTCTCCGAGAGGAAGAGCAGCGGGAGCGCGAGGCCGTTGCTCGCCGCGATGACGCCGTCCTGTGAGTCCGCAAGGCTGCCCAGCATCGCACCGACGGCACAGAACAGCGCGACGCCGAGGCCGACAAAGGGGAGTAGGAGCACAGAGGGGCGGATGGTCGCGCCGGTCAGCCACACCATCATGCCGAGTATGATGAGGCCGGCGATGCCGATGATGACGACGTTGACAAACGTCTGTGCCAGTAGCCACTCGGTTCGGGTCAGCGGCGTCGTTGCCAGTTTCTCGAAGCGGTTGCCGTCCCGATGCCGCGCCACCTCGCTACCGACGCGGGAGAGTGGCGTAAACAGGACGACGACGGCCAGATAGCCCGGCGCGTAGAAGCTCGGCGGCTCTGTGAACAGCCCGCCGCCGCCCGGCTGGGTCTGGACTAGCACGCCGAAGATGACGACAATGATGACCGGGAAGAAGAAGGTGAAGAAGACGGCTGTCCGTCGCCGGAGGAAAGCCAGCGACGCCGCGCGCGTCTCCGATGCGAGTCGCCCCAGTCGGCTCATTGGACACCACCTGCCGCCGGCTCTGTCCGGCGCGGTTCACCGCGCTGGCCGACAGCCGTTCCGGTGAGTTCGAGGTACACGTCCTCTAAGTCAGGCTGTTTCCAGGTGAGGCTGTCGTACTCGATGCCCGCCTGGCCCAGTTGCTCGGTGATGTTGCCGATGGACTCCGGGCGGATGCCGTAGACGACCAGCCGGCCGTTCCGGATCGCTGTCTCCGCCGGGTAGTCGATGGCTGAAACGGCGGCCTCGTCGAAAGTTCCGTCGACGATGAGTTGGCTGTCGCCGCCGTGTTCGGCCACGAGCTGGTCCGGCGAGTCGAGTGCGATGAGTGTCCCGTCGGCGAGGAGGCCGACGCGGTCCGCGAGCCGCTGGGCCTCCTCCATGTAGTGGGTCGTGACGAGTATCGTCACGCCGCGGTCGGCAAGCCCCTCCAGCAGTCGCCAGAGGTCACGCCGACCGGCCGGGTCGATGCCGGTGGTCGGTTCGTCCAGCACAAGGAGGTCCGGGTCGTTGATGAGCGCCGTCGCGACGCAGGCCCGTCGCTGCTGGCCACCCGAGAGGTTCTCGTATGTCGTGCTGGCAGTGTCGGTCAGACCGACATCGTCAAGGACGGCTTCGACATCGCGAGTGTCATCGTACAGACCGGCGTAGTATTCCAGCAGCTCCCGCGCGGTCAGCCGCTCGTGGGGCGAAAACGACTGTGGCAGCAGACCGATTCGGTCGCGGGCGACCGTTCTGGGCGACTGGCCGAACAGCCGAACCTCGCCGGTCGCGTCTGTCGTTCCGGTCAACGCCCGTACCAGCGTTGTCTTGCCAGCCCCGTTGGGACCGACCAGCGCGAGCACCTCTCCGGTGGTTGCCGTCAGCGAAACGCTGTCGAGTGCAACCGTATCGCCGTAGCGCCGCCCGACATCCGACGCGACCAGTACCTCGTCCATGCGCCCTCGTCCGGTCGGGTGGCCGAAAGCAGTTCCGTTCTCGCGCGACTATCGGCTACACGTTACGGCCACATCTCAGACAGACGGCCGGAAGCCACGGCTTGTCCGTGACGACTGGTTGGGTGTCTTCGCAGTGATCACAGAACTCAGTTTTCGTCGCCATTTGCCGAATATGTCACGGCAGAACAATAAATAGGTTGTTGTGCGGTAGATCTTCGCAAACCGATGGCAGCTCCGGCACGGGATTCCACTGACATCACGATACCCTGTTACATGACGTGCGACCGGACCTCGCGTACGATAGCGTCCACGTCGAACTCCTCACTGGCCTCGGCTTTGTCGTAGACGGTCTCGTCGTCGACACTGATTCTGAACACGCCGTGGTCGCCCATGACGAGCCGAACGCTGTCGAGTTCCCGCTCCAGTCCGGATAAAATCGCCTGCTGAACATCTACTGCTCGCTCGCGGAACCCACACGGGACGCAGTATTCGATTTCGACAGAGCTCATACCGGCTTTCACGGCTGTCTGCGTGAAAGCTCTATGGTCGGTCGACCAGCGTTCGGAGCCGACCGACGAGCGTCACGTCAAAGCGGTGGACGCCGTACAGCAGTCCGACCGAGGTGATGAACACTACCGTCGAGAGGCCGTACGACTGGGACAGTGCCGCCTGTGACAGCGTCGCCCCGACGCCGACGAACCCGCCCAGTATCGACGCGATAATCGGGAGGACACAGGAGACACACGAAAAGAGGCCGACGATGCCGCCCACTGCGCCGCCACTTGCATCGACAGCAGTCACGAACACCAGGTACGAAAGCGCCAGATAGCCGGCGATCTTCCACGGGATGAGCACCACGCTCAGGGTTGCGCCGCTGAACACGACCGTCGGCGAGAACCCGGGCGGGGCTTGTGTGACCAGCCGGAGGCCAGTTCCCTGACCGCCTGTGCCGTACACGCCGCCGACGTACCCCAGCACGAGCAGGTAGCCCAGGGCGACGACCGCACTGCCGAGCGTCCGCCGGCGACTGGTCAGTTCCGGGCGCACTCGCAGGACAACGAGACCGGCGACGTTGAGCCAGATGAACGGGAACAGCAGCAGGAACGGGTCCGTTGCGGGCTGGGACGTATTGACGACGTAGCCCAGAATGAGGATGAATTCCGCGTTCAACACGGCTGCCCAGGTCACCAGCGAGCGCGTGTCCGGGATTACATCTCTGAAGGTTGCTGTCGTGGTACTCATAGTGCGAGTGCGTCGACGACGATGGCAATCAGGACCGCCCCGAGGTAGGCGTTCGACGCGTGGAACGCCCGGAATGCCGCCGCTTCGGTCTGCTCGCGGTGGAGCAAGATGACGGCCCAGAGGAACACTGCACCCAGCAACACCGATGTGACGGCGTACAGCCAGCCAAGCGGTGTGAGCACGCCCAGAACACCTGCTGCGATGAGCGTCGCCCCGAGATAGTAGACGATGTGCTTGCGCGTCTCGGTCTCGCCGCGGACGACCGGCATCATCGGGAAGCCGCCCGCCTCGTAGTCATCCTTGTACGCGAGCGCGAGATTGTAGAAGTGCGCTGGCGTCCAGAGGAAGATGACGACGGCGAGGACGATTCCCGGGAGGCCGACCGACCCGTCAGCGGCGACCCAGCCGATGAGCGCCGGCAGCGCGCCGGCGGCCCCGCCGATGACGGTGTTCTGGACGGTGTTGGGCTTCAGTACGAGCGTGTAGATGACGCTGTAGAACACAATCGCGGTCAATCCGAGGACCGCTACGAGTGCGTTCACCTGCCAGAACAGCCACAGCGAGGCGAGCGACAGGAGCAGGCCGAAAGTCAGTGCGTTCCGGACCGGAACCTGATGGGTCGCGATGGGACGGTCCGAGGTCCGGTCCATGCGCTTGTCGATGTCCCGTTCGAGAACGTGGTTGAACGTCCCCGACGCGCCGATAGAGAGGACGCCACCCCCGAGCGTGAGCAACACCGTCCGAACAGTGAGCGTCTGCCCGGCGGCGAGTGCCATTCCGGCCGCGGCGACCAGACACAGGAGCCACATCAGCCGGGGCTTCATCAGGCGGAAGTACGCCGATGCGGTCTCGACGATGCGCTCGCGGGTGGAGAGCGTCGGCGACCGTGCCGGACCGTCGTCGGCTGGCTCCGGCGCGAGTGTCGGGTTCTTCACGGGGGTCTCGTCATCACTGCCCGTCTCAGCTTCGAGGTGCCACGCCAGAGCCAGCACGAACGAGCCGAAGATACCCATCCCCAGAGCGAGGTGGGCGCCGGGGAGCGCCGTCTCGGTGCTCGTCGCGACGACGGCACCGAGCGCTATCTGGACCGGGTACAGCGCGGTGCCGAGGAGGATAGCTGCCTTGACGCGGCCGCGACAGCTGGATCGGAGCCCGATAACGGCCACAGCCACCACGAAGAGTCCGACGGCGGCTGCGACGAGTCGGTGTCCCCAGGCGACCAGCAGGGCCGTGTTCGTCACGTCGACCGGTCCGTCACACAGCGGCCATGTAGTACAGGCTGCTGCCGCATCGGTGAGCGTTGTCGTCGCGCCGGCGAGAACTAGCAAGTACACGCCGACGGCGGTCGCGGCGAGCAGCCCGGTGAAGGTCCGGCTCTCTGCCATTATTGTATCCTTCGATGCTGGCCACTTAGACCTCGCGATTCCGCTGTCTCCGTCCGGAGCCGTTCCGCTGCCCTATCGCTACAAATCGGGAGCCTGCGGCGAAGACAGCAGTTATTTATCCCCGAAATCCTAAGCCGCATCCATGACCCGGAAACGCGCCGGTCTGGTCGCTCTGTTCGGTGCTGCGTTGCTCGCGCTCGCCGCCGAGCCGGCCGCCGCCGCACAGATTCAGGACTCGACGACGGATAGCCTCATCTGGGGGCTGAACATGAACCTCCTGTACGTCGCTCTCCCGATTACGGTCCTCGTCGAAGGGATTCTGATCTACACTGTCTGGCGGTTCCGTAATCGGGAAGAGGCGCTTCCCACGCAGGAGAACCGCCGACTCGAAGTCACCTGGACCATCGCGACGGCGATCATTCTCCTGTTCGTCGGGGTCGCCTCCTACCAGGTGATGGCGAGCCCGTACGTCACCGCCGAGGCCGGTGACCAGGCCGAACTACAGGAACAGGACACTGAACTCATTACCGTCGAAGCCCAGCGGTACGGCTGGACGTTCTACTACAACGAATCGAGTTGGGATGGCGAGGCGGAGGTGACCACCACGACGAACATGAAGATACCGGCTAATCAGGACGTATCCTTGCGGGTTACGTCGACTGACTGGCTACACGCGTTCCACGTTCCCGGACTTGGACTGAAATCCGACGCGTTCCCCGGCCAGTACAACCGTCTCCGAACCAACGCGGGTAACACCGGCACGTACCAGCTCTACTGTGCCGAGTACTGTGGCTCTGGTCACTCACAGATGCTCGGGACCGTTGAGGTCGTCCCGCAGGACGAGTACGAGGACTGGCTGGCAGAGCAAAAGAGCGGCGGCGACGACTCCGAAGGCAGCGACAAGTAGCGCGGTAACTGGGCGTCTTTTCCCTTCGAGAACTGCCGGGTTACGGAAGATTATTCTCAGCCAGCAGATCACGAATTTCCGGCAGGGTGAATGGGAGTCACGGTCAGATTGAAGTACCGCGCTGAAGCGGCCTGTCAGTCCGTTACTGAACGACCCATCTTTCAGTCACTTCGCCACTCGAATCAACTGTCAGGTTCAGGCTTTGGTGGCTGCTAACCCTATCACTGAATGCGTGCTTGCCGTCGATATATAATCTGATTCCACAGACCTCAGCGTCCGCCTCGCGGTTGATCCGGACTGATTCGCCTGGTTGAACTGAAAACTCCTTGTTCTGACAGGTGGCAGTTAGCACAACGTCGCCCGAAAAATCACCTGCGACTTGGACTGCCACGAGTTTCGATCCGGCACACATCGACGGCCAACATTCCGGTGTCGATACATCGGAAGGCGGCGTCCCGGTTTCAGTGGCAGTGTCGTTCGGCGTTTCTGTCGCCTTCGGTGCTGAAGAGTTGTTTTCGGTAGTACCGTCAAAATTCCACTCAACACAACCGGAGAGAGAGCTGGAAAGTGCTGAGATTGAGAGGAACTGTCGGCGATGCATGATAGCTGGTGAGACCGGTTGTGTAAGGGTCTTGTGAGGGGCAGGAGAACAGCCACTGGTTTAGCCACGCTATGAGGGGCAGCAGCATGCCGGGGAACGCTATAGACGGATTGAGTACTGCCACCAGCGATTCCCCGACCACAGAGAACAACGAGACAGCGACGGCGCTGCTTGCATTTGGACGAAAAGCGTAGAATCTGAACAGAGAGAGGACGGTGGCAGCAAGACAGCACTCACGAGCAGCCCGGTGGTCAGAACAATTGCCGCGTCGGTCGTCCAGTCCGACCGCTATCCGCAGATGTTGGCAGTCGCGTACACGTTGCCGGTATCGGTTATCTCCACGCCGATGCCGACGAGATTAGCGTTGCGGAGCGTGAGCCGTTCGCGGTAGTCCGGCCACGCCATCCAGTCGTCGACGATCTTTCTGGCGACTTCCTTGTCGGTGGCGTGGAACCGCTCTTTGCCGTCCTCTTCGTACGTTTGTCCGGCGACTGTCTGCTCAACCGCCTCGAACCGGTTTCGGTCCGGTTGCTCTATGTACTCACCCTCCGCAGAGTCGAACGTACACCGGTCATAGAGCCCGGTGTTTTCGTATCGGTCTTTGCTGGAGACACCGTCGATCTTGTGGATCGCCTGCCCTTCGACGGCCATCTGCTCGCTGTGGCCCTTTGCCATCTCGTTCAGATCCTCTTCAGTCCGGAGTCCCGACTCGAACGCTGGGACACCTGCAGCCTTGCGTTCCTCGTTGAGGAACTGCCGGACGTAGTCGGAGACGTTCTGTTCATTGAACTTCCGTGCCGGGATCGACTCCTGTTTCGGGGTCGCAGTCTCGGCCGGTGTCGCCGTCCCGTTTGCTCCTGGCGTCGGTGTTGGCGTAGTGCTATTGCCCGCCGTCGCCGTCGTCGTTGAGCCACCGCTACCGTCGTCGCTCTGTGAGTCAGTTGTCTGTGTCGTCGTATCCGCTGTCCCGCCCGCGAACTGTGCTCCGACAAGCACTCCCGTCCCCAAGACCACGAGGAGCACCACGGCGGCGATAGCGAGTAACCCTTTCTTTACCATATACGACGGATAGATTACAGAGGTATGTAAGCTTGATTCTTCATATACTTCATCTGATTTTCATTTCGTCTACTGTCGCCGGTGACGATAACCCATATATGCCACGGGCGGCCACTGCCGGTATGGTCGAGAACGTTATCTGGCCGGCGGCACTCGACGCCAACCGTTCGCGCAGCGACGGGCGTCGCGTGTCACTGGATCTGGCCGTCGAGGACCCGACTGTCGACGAGATCGCTAAAGCCGTCCAGCAGGTCGGTTACGACGCGGTCATCGAGCGGGACAAGACGTATCCACGCGAGTACGAAGCCCGCGGGCGAGTCGTCGTCAAGGACGCGGACGACGCGACGAAAAGCGACCTGCTCGGGGCTGTGGCGGCCTACATGCAGGCGCTACGTGAATGAAACGCATCGGCACTGTCTCGCGGGTCGCACAGGGACTGGCCGTCGTCCGGGCACCCGACGACGAGTACGCGTCCGTGGGAACCGACGTGGTCAACGAGGAACTCCAGACGGTTGGCTCCGTCGTCGACGTGTTCGGTCCGGTCGAGCGCCCGTATCTCGCTGTCTCGCCGAACGACAGCGTGCATCTCCCAGCGCTGGTCGGCACAGTCCTGTACGCGCGGTAAGAGCCCTCCGAACCGCCGACGTCTGTCAACATCTGCTTCGTAACGCTCAAACCGGTTCCTGCAGGACGTGTGTGCATGGAGCGACGGTGGCGAATCCTCGGCGGTTGTGGCCTTATCGCTGGTATCTTCCTGTTCGTCCAACTCGGCGCGCTGGCGCTGGTCCAGCCCTTCGAATCGGCTGGGTACCAGGCCGTCGAAGACCCGTCTGACCCCACGAACAGCCTCATGTACGTCGGGGCGATTCTGGTCGCAACGGCAGTTATGTTGCTTGCCTTCCGCTACGACGTTGACCAGCTCATTCGCGGGCTCATCGTCTTCTCGTCGGCCTGGCTCTCCCTGTACGTGTTTCAGGTGCTGGTCCCGCCGGTGCTCACGTACGCCGGCCTCAACGTCGTTGCCGTCCTGTTGGCGCTGGGCCTGGGGACGGCACTGCTGGTCTATCCCGAGTGGTACGTCATCGACGCCGCCGGTGCGGTGATGGGTGCTGCCGCAGCCGGCCTGTTTGGCATCAGTTTCGGGGTGTTGCCAGCGCTCGTCCTGCTGACTGTACTCGCCGTGTACGATGCGATCAGCGTCTACGGGACTGAGCACATGCTCACGCTGGCCTCGGGCGTCATGGACCTCAAGGTCCCCGTCGTCCTCGTGATCCCGATGACGCTGTCGTACTCCTATCTCGACGCAACGGCGGCGGATTCGGTAGCAGAAGACGAGACTGACGACGACGCAACGGCGGCGGACGACGCGGCCGAGGAGCCGGCGACCACAGAACACGGAGCCGACGCGGACGGTCCGGCGGTTGCGGATGGGAGCCAGCCGGCGGAGCGTCCCGACGAAGCGACAGAGACTGGCAAAGCAGACGAAACTGCTGACGTTCACGCCGACCCGCTAGAGCGCGACGCGCTGTTTATCGGGCTCGGTGACGCCATCATCCCGTCGATACTCGTCGCCAGCGCCGCCTTTTTTGCCTCGTCGGACGTACTGTCAGTGTTCGGCGTCCCGTTGCCGGCGCTGACCGCGATGCTCGGGTCCTACGTCGGCCTGGCGATACTGCTGTGGATGGTGCTGAAGGGGCGCGCACACGCAGGACTCCCACTCTTGAACGGTGGAACCATCGCCGGCTACATCGTCGGCGCACTCGCCGCCGGTATTAGTCTGATAGACGCCCTCGGTCTCGGCCCGTACCTCTAATTCTCCTGCAGCCGCTACCGTCCGGTCAGGGCCTTGCTCGCGGGCGCGAAATCGATCTCCTCACCCCGGCCTTCTGCCTTCGCCCGCTCGTACAGCATGTGGCCCGCGGCGACGGTTTCGATGGCTGTGCCGCCGGAGTCGAAGACTGTAATCTCCTCGGGTGACTGCCGCCCGGGCGCGTTGCCGGCGACGATATCACCTAGCTCGGCGTGGACGTGGTCCTCGTCAATGACGCCCGCATCGAGGGCGTTAATGAACGACCCGGCGTCCTGTGTCACCCGCTCGCGCAAGTCCGGAACGTACGTGGCGCGTTCGATCGTCGTCGCGTCCAGTTCGTTCTTCTCGGGGTGGTACTGGCCCATCGCGGTTACGTGAGTTCCCGGCTCGAGTAGATCGCCGTCGAACACCGGTTCGCTCGCGCTGGTCGCCGTGATAACGACATCGGCCCCCTCGATTGCTGCGGCCGGGGACGCGACAGCAGCCACTGTCGGGTCCAGCGCGTCGTTCATCTCCGCGGCGAAGGACTCGCGGCTACTGGCCGTCGGGGAGTACACCTCGATGCGGTCGAAATCTCGGACTGTCGCCGTCGCACGGACCTGGCCGCGAGCCTGTGCGCCACTGCCGATGACTGCGAGGTCGCTGGCGTCCCGACGGGCCAGTGCGTCGACACCGACCGCCCCGGCCGCGCCAGTCTTGTGGGGGTTCATGCTCGCACCGTCGAGGACAGCAAGCGGGTCACCGCTGTCGGCGTCGAAAATCGGGAGCGTGAAGTGTGCATCTTGCCCGCTGAAACCGGCTGCGTAGGTGTACCCGCCCATCGCACCGGTGTCGGGGAGAATCGCGAGATAGCCCGTCAACATTCCCGCGGGCTCGTCCGAGAACAGCGTTGTTCTGGGAGTCGCCGGGGCACCTTCGCCACGCTGGCGATACCCCTCTCTGACGGCGTCGACGTACTCGGTGGGTTCAGCGAGGTCAGCTACTTCGTCGCTCTGCAGGAACAGCGCTGTCGCATCTGTCGTCATACTCCGTCGTTTGGGCGACCGACTCTTATACTGCCCGGCGGTGCCAATCTGTACGACCGGTTACGGATATCTATCGAAAACGGGAGAGTAGACGGACAGGAAAGCGCCTAGTCCGCAGTCTGTAGCGGGTCCGACTGCGGGCTCTGTTGGGTCGACGTGTCGTTTGGAACCGGGTCGACGGGGGCACGGACGAACATCGCGTGGCCGATGAGGCCGACTGTTACGACAGAGGCCAGCGGAATCGCCGTCGTCAGTTCGAAGCCGACAACGAACAGAGAGGCGGTGATGCCGGCCATGGCGAGCGGAATGAGTCCAAGAATGATGTCGTAATATCCCGTCATAAGTATGAATCAGTCTACGATAGCGGAGTATATGAATGTTTCCCTAAAATACGGGATAATACACTCAATGGCCCCTGAGAATTTATTCAGTACCCGCTGAGTAACAAACTCATAAGTTATGAGTTGGATTTTGGGGAAAGATTAATATATGCCTATTCTTGTGGACGGTTCACAATATAAGGGCGGGGACGACCTGTTGTTGCTGGCCCGCAGCCGTACGCAGGATATGATATTTCACCCCAAAGCTGGAATGCGGTGTTTGCCGGCCGGGATGCGATGTCTGCTGTGACGGTTATCTGTTTCTCGGGATAGAGCCCACCGACTCACCTGTTTTCAGAATTTGAGAACTGGATTAGGTGATTCATGGTGTGGTAATGCCCCCTATTTTCTCCGATGATAACTGGGTCCATGTGCTTATTAGGTACGCCAAGATACGTTGAATCGGAGAAAAACGGAACGCCGATTCCCAAACGAGACAATGAGCACGAACGCAACGGACAACACGACGGACGCCGCGACCGACGAGCAAGAACGACGATACGCAGAACTGAACATCGGCGACGAAGAGTTCGTAATCTACGACCGGGAGAACCACCAGGCATGGATTCAGTCGACAGAATCGCTCGAAGTCGCCGACCTGCGATAGTCCGTCAGCGACACCGCAGCTCTGTTACAGGCCGCTTATTTTGCGACTGCAATCGTACCGCGCCAGCACAGCAACAGTGTGCCACCGACGAGCACGGAGACGAGCGCGAACGTCACTGCCGCATTGCCGGGGAACACCGACGTCGAACGGAGCCCCTGCGCGATACCGACTGCCAGTACCCACCCCACGATAGTGCGGCCGAGAGCCGCCCGCACCGTTCCGGTCGCCGCGGCGGTGTACAGCCCCCCGAGTCCGGCGACGAGGAGCCAGCCGACGTAAAATGGCGTCAGCGTCCCAGCGAATCGAGCCGGGCTCAGTATCGGATTGATGCCGTGGGTCAGCTCACCGATACCGACGAACAGGGCAATCGCCAGCAGGTCGCCGACGGCCACCAGCGCCGTCCGGGCGGACAGTTCGATACGACCGTTCCCCACCGTCGAGACGCTCATACAGGTAGTTCCGGCTCCGGGCACTTCGCTCTCCCGGATTCGACGACGGCGGTTGATGCCTTAAAACAGGGACCAGCACTGATTACAGTGGGCGGCCCCAGTGTCGGTGTATGGAGTTCACGCTGCTCGGCTGGCCCGAGGACGGCCACCGGCTCCGGCTAGATCACGAGCAGTTCGCGTACGCGGGCAAGTTCGTGATGACCTCGACCGGGAAGGCCGTCGTCGGGGACGATGGCGTGGTGGCCGCGGCCGCGTTCGACGCCGACCGGACCGACCCCGACACGCTCTGTGTCCGGTATATCACCGTTCGGCAGGACCGGCAGGGCGACCGGCTCGGTGCCCGCCTCCTCCGGTTCGTTCGGGACCGCGCTACGGAGCGGGACTTCGAGCGCGTGTCCATCGGCGTCAACAATCCGTTTTCCTACCAGGCCGCCTACCGGGCCGGGTTTTGCTTCAGCGGCGCGGAGTCGGGGATGGCCGAACTCGACCTCGTCTGGCCGGGCGACCGCAGTACCGAACGGTATCAGGCCGGTCTGGACCTGTTTCGGGAGCGCGATCTCTCGCCAGAGGAGGAGTCGTTTCTCGCGGCGAAGGCCGACGCCGACCCGCCGTCGGTCCTCGACGACTGGGCCGAACCGCCGTCCGGACGGACAACCACATCAGGCTGATCGGCCCGATCGAGTCGACTGGCCTGTAGAGTCGTCCCATCTCCGAGAGATTCAAGCGGCTGTCGGCCAAAGGCCTGCCAATGGGAAACGCTGATTTACGGTCGCTCGCGGCGCTGTCGGACGTGTCGTTCGGCGACCTCGGCGGGAGCGTCGTCGCCGTAGACGCCCACAACTGGCTCTATCGCTATCTGACGACGACGGTGAAGTTCACCAGCGAGTCGAAGTACACCACCAGTGACGGCGAGGAAGTGGCGAACCTCATCGGCGTCATCCAGGGGCTACCGAAGTTCTTTGAACACGACCTCACGCCGGTGTTCGTCTTCGACGGCGCGGTCACGGACCTCAAAGACGACGAGGTCGAGAAACGCCGCGAGCAACGCGAGAAGTACGAGTCCGAACTGGAGGCAGCCCGGGAAGCGGGTGACAGCACCCGCGTCGCCAAGCTTGACTCCCGCACGCAGCGGCTGACCGATACCATCGTCGACACGACGCGGGACCTGCTGGAACTGCTCGACGTGCCTATCGTCGACGCCCCCGCTGAAGGCGAGGGGCAGGCGTCGGTGATGGCCCGGCGGGGCGACGTGGACTACGTCGGGACGGAGGACTATGACGCGCTCCTGTTCGGTGCGCCGATGACGCTCCGCCAGATTACGTCGAAGGGTGACCCCGAGCTGATGGACTTCGAGGCGACACTCGAACAGCACGACCTCACCTGGGAGCAACTGGTCGACGCCGCCATCCTGATGGGGACGGACTTCAACGAGGGGATCTCCGGCATCGGTCCCAAGACCGCCGTGACGGAACTCCACGAGCATGGCGACCTCTACGCCGTTCTCGAAGCCCGGGACGAACACATCGACCACGCCGACCGCATCCGGAACCTGTTTCTCGACCCCGAAGTCACCGACGACTACGAGATTCCGGACAGCATCGAGCCGGACGTCGACGCCGCCCGCGCGTTCGTCACCGATAAGTGGGAGGTCGACGCCGACGAGGTCGCTCGCGGGTTCGAGCGCATCGACGAGTCGGTCGTCCAGACGGGGCTAGACCGCTGGGCGTGACAGCGAAAACCCACGACTGACCAATAGCGCACTAAAAACGACCGCGGACGATTTCAGCTCAGACGACCGACTCGACCGTTTCGATCTCGTCGAGCGTGCGGTTCCGGATGGCTTCACCGCTGGCCGTGTCGAAGAGGTGAATCGCGTTCTCGGGGAACCGGACTTTGACGCGCTGTCCGGCCTTGAGCTGTTTCATGCCGCCGACCGTCGCGATGAACTGGTCGTCCATCGACTCGTCGAACTGCAGGTGGGCCGTGTTCTCGTTCCCGCGTGGCTCGACGACGTTGACCGTGGAATCGAACACGTTCGGGCCGGTGTCAGTCTGGACGAACTCGATGTCTTCGGGTCTGATGCCGAGCGTGATGTCGGTCGTCCCCTCGACTTCGGCGACCGTCTCGTCGCTGAGTTCGTACTCGAACCACTCGCCCCGTAGCGTCGACCCCTCCAGAGTCGTCGGGAAGAAGTTCATCGACGGCTCGCCGATGAAGCCGGCGACGAAGAGGTTGTTCGGCTCGTGGTAACACTCGAGCGGCGTCGCACACTGCTGGAGGACGCCGTCGTTGAGAATGGCGATACGGTCGCTCATCGTCATCGCCTCCGTCTGGTCGTGGGTGACGTAGACAGTGGTGACGTCGAGATCCTGCTGGAGCTCCTGGAGTTCCGTCCGCATCTCCGCTTTGAGCTTCGCGTCAAGGTTCGCCAGCGGCTCGTCCATCAGGAACACTTCGGGGTCCCGGACGATAGCGCGGCCGAGCGCCACGCGCTGTTGCTGGCCGCCGGAGAGTTCGCCGGGCTTGCGGTCGATGAGTTCGAAGATGTCCATGTCCTTGCACGCCTTCTCGACGCGCTCGTTGATCTCGTCGTCGGGCATGTCCGTCGATTCCTCCAGCCCGAACGCCATGTTCTCCCGCACGGTCATGTGCGGGTACAGGGCGTAGGACTGGAACACCATCGCCACGTTCCGGCGGGCCGGCGGCTGGTCGTTGATTATCTGGCCGTCCAGCCGGATCTCGCCGCGCGTGATGTCTTCGAGCCCGGCGATCATCCGCAGGGTCGTCGATTTCCCACAGCCCGATGGGCCGACGACACAGAGGAACTCGCCGTCCTCGATGTCGACCGATACCTCGTCAACTGCGATGATTTCGCCGTCGTCGTCTTGGAACGTCTTCGTTACCTCGTCCAGTGTGAGTTGTGCCATTGTGAATACCTCCGTAATTACTCTCCAGCGACGCCTTTCGCGAACTGTTCGCCGAACACGATGTAGACGAGCAGCGTCGGCAGTGCTGCGACGATGGCGCCCGCCATCGTGGTGTTGAACGACTGGACGACCCCGCCAGTGAGCGCCGCGAGGCGCTGGGTCGCCACCTGCGAGGCCGGCTCGTTGATGAGCACCAGCGCAAACAGCAGGTCGTTGTACACCTGCGTGAACTGGTAGATGAGCGTCACCGCGAACATCGGCAGCGACAGCGGGAGGATGATGTTGCGGTAGATGCTGAACGCGCTCGCGCCGTCGAGGCGAGCGGCCTCGATCATCTCCTCGGAGATGCTCTGGTAGTACGACCGGAACAGCAACGTACAGATCGGAATCCCGTACGCAGCGTGGGTCACCGACAGCTGCAGCAACTGCACGTAGCCGTTACGGCTCGGATACTGCCAACTGCCGCCCGTAATAAAGCCGAAGAGAGTGTTGACGAAACCCTCGACTAGTCCGGGGAACACCTGGAACCAGAACTGTGCCAGCGGGACCAGCACGGCCTGGTAGGGGATGAAGATGCCCGCGATGATGAGAACGACCACGCCGACCTGGCCGCGCCAGCTAATCGTCGTCAGTCCGTACGCGGTCAGGCTTCCAAGCAGCGCAGACATAATCGTCGCCGGGATCGCCATCAACAGCGAGTTTATAAGTCCCGGCCGGAGCGTGTTCCAGGCGGTGCTGAGCGCTTCAAGCGTGAAGCCGTCAGTGCCCGGCGGCGCGAACGGGAGCGTCCGGGCGAACGCGCTCTCGGTCTTGAACATCGTCATCACGGCCGTCTCTACCGGGAAGAGGTAGAAGGCGATACCCGCCAGCAGGAGGGCATACAGGCCGATACGACTGTTCTCTGTACTGCGGAGTTCGTCGATGAAATTGCCGCCTCTGATACTCATAGTTCACCCCGTCGGTATTCGCTGTAGAGGTACGGGCCGATGACCAGCAGCGCGAGGGCAAACAGCACGATAGCGACGGCTGACCCGTACGCCCACTGGAGGCTGTCGAACGCGACCCGATACATCATCGTCGCCAGAATGTCCATGTTCGCCCCCGGCTGTGAGCCACGGAGCGCGTAGATGAAGTCGAACGCCTTCAGCGCGAACACCATCAGCACCACCGACGCGGACACCGCGGAGGCACGGAGTTGCGGGATGATTACCCGCGCATACATCCGAACCGTCGACGCACCGTCGACCCGCGCGGCCTCGTAGTGTTCGGTCGGAATTGCTCGAAGGCCGGCGAGGAAGACGACCATCGCGTAGCCGCTGAACTGCCAGATGAGCGCGAAGATGACCGCCGCCAAGGCGGTCGTGTTCCAGGAGAGCCACTGAATGACCTCGGCGTTGACCCCGGCCGGGCGGAGTAGTCCCACGATGGCACCTTCGAGATTGAACACTCGGAGGAGCTGATTGAGCACGCCGTTGCGGGCGTTGTACACCCACGCCCACATCGTCGCTGTGACGACGAACGAGAGGCTCATTGGGAGCAGGTATATCGTTCGGAACGTGTTCTCGAAGCGTATCTGCTGGTCGATGAGGATGGCCACGAACAGGCCAAGCGCCAGACAGAGAACGGTGAACACGACGAGTAACACCACCGTGTTCTGTGCTGCCTGCCAGAACGCCCCGTCGTTCAGCATACGGCTGTACATACTGAGGTCGAAGGTCTCGTACTGTGCACCGCCGAGGCCGTTGTAATCGGTCAGCGACAGGAGGAAGTTCCAGGCGATAGCGCCGTAGACGAAAAAGCCCGCAAACAGGACTGGTGGGAGCCAGAACGGGGCGGATTCGACGAGTTCCCACTCGACCGGCAGTGAGTTCCGGAGCGAGTCGCCCCGGGTCGTCTTCACGGTCGCCCCCCCGTCTGTTGCCAGTTGGTCGCCGTCCGATTCGTCTCTCGATACCGCCGACCGGAGCCTACCCCCGGTGGCGAGGAGTCTACTGAGTATCTCGCGCATGGTTGTTCAGTGGTTCGCCGACGTGAGTTCGCCGTCCATCGTCCCGACGGATGTGTCGTCAGTCACACAGTCTCGCCAGCCAGCACGCGCGTAACCACGCGACCCGGCCAGCCTGTCGCACCAACACAGGCTGGCAGGCGGCGTGGGAACGCACGGTGACGGGTGTGCCATCCCGTCGTCGTGCCGAGCGGGCGAGCGGTTGCAACGCGGCGGGTACACCGGCTGCGAGCGTTCGCGATGTGTCACGTCCGTCGGTGTCCCATCGGGCCCCGACAGCCGACGACGGCAGCGACACACCGCCGTCACCGGACATTGTGGGGGCATCAGTCATGAACGTCTCTGTGGCGTCGAACTCATGGTAAGTGGAGAGAGATTCTACTTAATATTTCCGAATGATAATACACGTTTATCCAGGTCACGGGTTCTGAGCCCTACGGTCTCCGCTGTCCGACCGGGGACCCGTGGTGCGCAGTGAGCGACTGTCCCGGCAGCCCCAGGCCTGTGCCGAGTGGTGTCCCGACTCGTACCGGTGGGTTTTACGACCGGGCGGACCACCCCCCGGACGTATGACCGACGAGTACCGGACAGAGCAGGACAGTCTGGGTGAAATGCAGGTGCCAGCCGACGCGTACTGGGGCGCACAGACGCAACGCGCCGTCGAGAACTTCCCGATCAGCGACGTGACTTTCGGGCGGCGGTTCATCCGAGCGCTCGGCGTCGTCAAGAAGGCGGCCGCGCAGGCGAACCGCGACCTCGGAACGATACCGGAAGATAAGGCGGATTGTATCGTCGAGGCCGCCGACGAGGTCATCGCTGGCGAACACGACGACCAGTTCCCCGTCGACGTGTTCCAGACCGGGTCAGGCACGTCCTCGAACATGAACGCCAACGAGGTCATCTCCAACCGCGCCACGGAGCTGTACGGCGGCGACATCGGGACCCGCGAGATCCACCCGAACGACCACGTCAACTTCGGTCAGTCCAGCAACGACGTGATTCCGACGGCGATGCACGTCGCCTCGCTGGAGGCCGTCGAGAAGGACGTGATTCCCGGCCTGAAGACGCTTCGCGACGAACTCGAAGCCAAGGAAGACGAGTTCGAGAACGTCGTCAAGACCGGTCGAACCCACCTCCAGGACGCGACCCCGGTGACGCTGGGCCAGGAGTTCGGCGGCTACCGCACGCAGGTCGAGAAGGGAATCTCCCGGGTGCAGGACACGCACGGTCGCCTCGCCGAACTCGCCCTCGGCGGAACCGCGGTCGGGACCGGCCTGAACACTCATCCCGAGTTCCCGGCGAAAGCGGCGGCGTACATCAGCGAGGAAACCGGCCTGGAGTTCCGCGAGGCCGACAACCACTTCGAGGCCCAGGCCGCCCACGACGCGATGTCCGAGGCCCACGGTGCGCTCCGGACGGTCGCCGGCTCGCTGAACAAGATCGCCAACGACCTCCGACTGCTCGCGTCCGGGCCCCGCAACGGCCTCGGCGAGATCGACCAGCCGGAGAACCAGCCCGGCTCCTCGATCATGCCCGGGAAGATCAACCCCGTTGTCGCCGAGGCGGTCAATCAGGTCCACAAGCAGGTCGTCGGCAACGACGCCGCCGTCTCGGCCGGCGCTGCCGAGGGCCAGATCGACCTGAACCTCTACAAGCCCGTGCTGGCTTCGAACTTCCTGCAGTCGGCCAAGCTCATCGCCAACAGCAGCGCGGTGTTCGGCGAGAAGTTCGTCGCCAAACTGGAGGCCGACGCCGAGCACTGCGCCGAACGCGTCGAGCAGAGCATGGCGCTGGCGACGGCGCTCAACCCCGCCATCGGCTACGACAAGGCGAGCAAGGTCGCGAAGAAGGCGCTCGCCGAGGAGAAGACCATCCGCGAGGTGGTCCTCGAAGAGGGCTACCTCGACGAGGACGAGGTCGACGACGTGCTCGACCCCGAGAAGATGACGAAGCGTGGTATCCTCGGCGACGAGTAGCGAGGGGCGCGAACGGAGTGAGCGGCCCTCGTACCGGAACGGCGACGTGAGGAGCCGTGATGGAGTAGCGAAGGCTGAGCGAAGCGAAGCCTTCGGATAGGCGAGCGGGGAGGAACGACCCGTGAGCAGCGAGAGCCGAACGGAGTGAGGGCTCTCGTATCGGAACGGCGCCGTGAAGGAGTGGCAATGGCTGGGCGAAGCGGAGCCTTCAGAAATGCGAGCGACGACAGCGGGAGCCGCGAACAGCAGTGTCCCCTGTTGTGTCTCTGTTTTCTGGTCGGTTCTGTGCCGACGGACAGCCGTCACCGCGGGAAACAGCATTGGGCCACCACGGCTGATGCTTCTAGACCCGCGACTCGTCCGCAAGGACGTAGCGGCTCTCGGGGTAGCGCTCGCCGCCGATTTCGGTTTCGCTCTCGTCGGCGAACTCGAACCCGAACCCCTTGTAGAACTCGGCTCCGGGCTCGTTCGCCGAAAGGACCATCGCGTTGATCCGGTCGATGTCGTGCTCGAACAGTTCCTCGCAGGTCCGTTCTAGCAGGGTCCGGCCGATTCCCTCGCGCCTGTAGTCGGGATGGACGTACAGCCGGAGAATGTACCCCACGCGGTCGGTTTCGTGCCACGTCGCGTGTGCGAACCCGACAACGCGTCCCTCGCGCTCGGCGACGAACAAGAGCGTCTGCGATTCGACCAGTTCCGATTCGATCTGCTCGGGCGAATACCAGTCGCCAACGCCGTCTTCGACTGTTTCCTGGGTGAGCAACGGGTAATCCGTCTCCCAGGCAGCCGTCGCAACCTGGTTGATTGCCGTCACATCATCCGGAGTTGCCGGTCTGACTGTCATATGGAAACGTATGTCACGGTGTGTGATATGTTTTCCCGCGCAAGTGGATCGAAATATCAGGTCTCGCCTCAACAACCGGATCTGGTCGGCGAGGATGATCACCGGACAATCCAAATTCATAATGTTTTTTAATTATGAAACGGAGTATGTGATACAGATGCGTTACTCGGAAACGTTGCAGTTGTTCGACCAGGCCTGTGAGTTCCCCGCCGACCACACCACTATCGTCCACCAGCTCGGCGACGTCGAGCTGGTCGCCCAGAACGGCGACTCCGTCGAAATGAGTGAGGTGCTGGCTCGGACCAGCGAAGCCACGTACCAGTCCGCAGAGGGGCTGTATAACTCCCTCGTCGGGAACCTCGACGACGATTTCATCGGCCGGAAGTACTACGACGACCGGGCCGGGAGCACGTCCGGAACCGACGAAGTTCGAACGGAAACGGACCGTCTCTAGCCGCTGGATGCGCGGTGCCGCGTGCTGGCCCGACTCAGTTCATCGGCGTTGATTCGTTGAGCCACGCCGGCCGCTCCGCCGTCGTCTCGCCGATGTCCTCGTACCAGAAGCTGTATTCGACGATGCGGTCTTCGGTGCGATACCAAACGCTGAATCGGCGGACAAGGCCCGCGGGTTCGACCAGCAGTTCAATTCGGAGTTCCTCCAGCCGTTCTGTAGTCGGAATCTCACCGCCCGAACCGCGAATCCGGTAGGCCTGGCTGCCGTCACTGGTGACGACGGTCGTAGAACTCTGGTTGACCACGGCGTAGCGATTCAGGTAGAACGCCGTCCGGTAAGCGTACTTGTCGCGGCTGAAGCGGACCTCGCCGCGCTGGCGCTCGACGGTGCCGTCGTCCCGCCGCTCGTACCAGTTGGTGCCGTCGGCGTAGGTCGACTGCTCGTACCGCCCGACGGTCCCGTTCGAGTCAGTCGTCAGTCTGACCATCTCGTCGCGATACCGCGTCGGTGATTCGACGGCGACAGTCTCGGTGCGCCGGACGGAGCTGCTGTCGTTCCCGATTGTGAGCTCGGTGTAGCGTTCGTTCAGAGTGTAGGTAGTGCCGTTGAGTGCCTGCCGGTGGGCGGCGGACAGGAGCGCGACGTTTTCGAGGCGCTCCGTGGTAACGCCGGGCGGCGAGTCCAGCGTCGTTGCCGTGTCCGACTCCGCTGCTGTCGGGACCGGGGCCGGCGTGACGGTACCCTGATTTGCGGCCTCAGCGCCGACGAAGGCGTTACAGCCGGCTGTCAGGAGCAGGACGGCCACCGCGGCTGTCGACAGCCAGCGCATACTGACAGTGAGGGAGAGAGCGTCAAAAGCACGGCGGCGAGCGCGGGAAGGGTGCGTTTTTTGGCCCCCGGTCCCGGACACCTCGACAATGACCGAGTACGACTACGAGGAGCTGGGGCTCGTCGCCGGGCTGGAGATCCACCAGCAACTCGACACCGCGACGAAGCTGTTCTGTGACTGTCCGACGACGATCCGCGAACCCGAGGAGAGCGAGCGCTCCTTTACCCGCTATCTGCACCCGACAAAGAGCGAGCTCGGGGAGATCGACCAGGCGGCCTTAGAGGAGAGCATGGTCGACCGGGAGTTCGAGTACCTGGCCTACGACACGACCTGCCTCGTCGAGGAGGACGACGAGCCACCCCACCGCGTCGACCGCGAGGCGATGGAGACGACGCTGGAAATCGCCCAGCTACTGGATATGTCCGTCGTCGACCAGGTGAACGTCATGCGAAAAATCGTCGTCGACGGGTCGAACACCACGGGGTTCCAGCGGTCGATGCTGGTCGCTAACGACGGGGCCATCGAGACGAGCGCCGGCCCGGTCGGTATCGAGGACATGCTACTGGAGGAGGAGTCCTGCCAGCGCGTCGAGGAGACCGCCGACGGTGTCCGGTTCTCGCTCGACCGGCTCGGCATCCCGCTGGTCGAAATCGGCACGAAGCCGGACATCAGTTCGCCCGAGCAGGCCCGCGAGGCCGCCGAGCGAATCGGGATGCTCCTCCGTTCGACCGGGAAGGTCAAGCGCGGCCTCGGGACCATCCGACAGGACGTGAACGTCTCCATCGAGGAGGGCGCACGAATCGAACTGAAGGGCGTCCAGAGCCTCGACGACATCGACGACCTCGTCCGCAACGAGGTCCGCCGGCAGGTCGAACTGCTGGACATCGCCGACGAACTCGCCGGACGCGACGCCGCCGTCGGCGAGCCACAGGACGTGACCGGGGTGTTCGAAGACACGGAGTCGGGCGTCATCGAAGGCGCGCTCTCCTCGGGCGGCGAGGTACAGGGCCTCCTGCTTTCGGGCTTCGACGGCCTGGTCGGCCGCGAGATTCAGCCCGACCGCCGGCTCGGGACGGAGCTGTCCGACCACGCCAAGCGCCACGGCGCGGGCGGCATCTTCCACACCGACGAACTCCCGGCCTACGGCGTCACCGAGGCGGAAGTCGAGGCACTTCGGGACGCCGTCGGCGCAGGTCCCGAGGACGCTGTCGCCATCGTCGCCGACGACCCGGAGACCGCCGAACTGGCTATCGACGCCGTTGCCGAACGGGCCGAGACCGCGCTCGAAGGCGTCCCCGAGGAGACGCGGGACGCGAACGAGGACGCCACGTCGCGGTACCTCCGACCGCTCCCCGGCGCGGCCCGGATGTACCCCGAGACGGACGTGCCACCGGTCGAACCCGACGTGACCGAAGTCGAGACTCCGGAGCTACTCACCCAGAAGGTCGACCGGTACGAGAGCGAGTTCGACCTCGGCTCCGGCCTCGCCGAACAGGTCGCCTACGGCCAGCGGTGGCCGCTGTTCGAGGCGCTTGTGGAAGGCGAGGGCGTCGACCCGACGCTGGCCGCCGGGACGCTGGAGTCGACGCTGACCGAACTCCGCCGCGACGACGTGCCCGTCGGGAACCTCACCGACGAGCACCTGTGGGGCGCAATCCTGCTGGTCGATGGCGGAGACGTGCCGCGTGAGGGGATCGAGGACCTCCTGACAGCCCTCGCAGAGAACCCGTCGCTGACGGCCCAGGAAGCCGTCGAGCAGGAAGGACTGGGCGGCGTCGACGAGTCGGAGGTCCGGGACGCCGTTGTCGAGGTCGTCGAGCGCCACGAGGACCAGATCGCCGAAGAGGGGATGGGGGCGTTCTCGGCGCTGATGGGCGAGTGCATGGGCGCACTCCGTGGCAAAGCTGACGGCGATACAGTTAGCGACGTGTTGCGCTCGGAGATACAGAAGCGGGCTTAATTGCTCCGTTCGGGGCGTAAAGAGTCGATATCGACGGCGTTCGATGACAGGCCATTACCGCTCGCGGACAGGTCGTGTTCGATCGTCGACTCGAGCAGCGGGACGAGGGCCGGCGCGTTCGGCCCGATATCGACCATATCTTCCGACTGGTTGTACTGGACGACACCGGCATCGACCAGCCGCGGAAGGTGGTTGTGATAGAGGGCCGTGTAAATCTTGAGTCGCTCGTCGCGGTGCTGTTCGGCCGGTGTCCCGTGTTCGAATTCGGTCACCGTATCCGTGAGTACGGCTAGTGAAACCGGCGTCGTGTACTGTGAAAGCCCGTACAGGAGGTACCGCCGGTAGTGCGACGACAGGAGCGACAGTCGGTCGTCCAGCGGAAGCGAGTCGGGGATCTCAGTTTGTTTCGTATTCATTTTGATTGGTATGGTGCTGGATGGGGACAGCTATCGTGGCAGGTTTGGGGCGGTTCGAACGCTATTGTACCACGGTACGCTCGTGCTCGAGTTCGTCGGCTAGGTCTGCGGCATCCGCGAGACGGTTGACACGGTCGGTGACGCGGTGGACCGTTCCATCCCGCGTACAGGGGGCGACGTGCGTGAGGTCATCATCAACGTATTCGGCGAGGGCAAGCGTCGGCAGCGTGATCACGCTGACCGATTCGTCAGAAACCATGTTCGTCAGCGGGTGCTCCCAGTCGAAGGCGGCAAGCGAGGCATCGGCGTCGCGCTCCCACTGTTCGAACATGGAAAGCCGCTCCAACAGGTGTCGTCCCTCCGCAGTCCGCTGTGCGAGCCGCGGTTCGATCCGGCGCCCCCAGATTAATATCGACAGATCCTCGATATAGCCCGCGTCCTCGAGAGCCTGTAACCGGTCAATCAGGTAGTTCTGTTGTTGCGTTGCATCTCCCGGACAGAGGGACCGGACGAACAGTTCGACGCGAACCGGATTGGCAGTGGAATCCATAGTGAGATGTTGAGTATCCTGTGCCTCGATACAGCGGTAACTGTCCTAAGCACTCTCTCTAGGCCCCTAGAATAAATCGGGACGAATCGGATTCATGGGTGATATATCTGGGTCAATCGGTAATTGGTTAGTATGTGAATATCTGGTAGTTGTTTTGCCAAGTTTGTGTTCAAATCAGCCCGAATAGAGCTCTGGAGTTCGATTTCTGCATAGTATTCACCACAGACGTGTTCCACGAGAAAATATTACTATTCTAACTAGACACCGGGCGTTAAGTAGCTCGCCGCCACACTTTGACTCATGGTCCCAAGTGTCATGGATGGCCATGATATCCCAGCCCTGTATGGGCCAGCCATGGATACACTACCACTCATGTTTGCGATCGTAGACGAGTCCGGGGTGATCCTCTCGACGAACGAGACGTGGAGCGAGTTCGGCCGGGCAAACGGAACAGAGCTGACACCGAATACGCTGGGCGTGAACTACTTCGACGTCGCTGACATGGCTGACGACGCGACCGGGCAACAGGCAGCCGACGGGATCAGAACCGTCCTCGCTGGCGAACAACCCACGTTCGAACTTGAATATCCATGTCACGCCCCGTCATCGCAACGGTGGTTCCGGTTGTACGCCGCCCCGTTCACTATCGACGGGGAGACGTATGCGTCCATCGCACATATCGACATCACGGCCCGCAAGCAACGGGAGTCAGTGCTCGAAGCGGCCTACGATATCTGTACCGACGCGAACCGGACATTCACAGAACAACTCGACGCGCTGCTAGAACTCGGCTGTGAGACGCTCGATACGTCGTTTGGGACGCTCTCCCGGGTCCACGGTGACGAGTACGTGTTCGAGGCAGTCACTGCACCGGCGACTGCCGACCTCGAAGCCGGCAGCACGACCAGCATCGAGGACCTCCCGAACTGCAGACACGTCGTCGAACACCGCGAACCGCTCGCGATCAGTGACGTTGCTGCGGACGCGCCGGACCTCGCTGACCCGGAGTGGGGAATCGCGAACTACATCGGCGCGCCCGTCGTCGTCGACGGGGCCGTGTACGGGACGTTCTGCTTCTACGGGCTGGAACCACGCGAGACAGTGTTCACGCAGTGGGATCTGACGTTCGTCCGGTTGCTCTCGGACTGGGCGGGCTACGAACTCGAACGACAGCGCCACACGGAACAGCGAAGCGCGTTGAATACTGCCCTCCCAGACCCCAGTTTCATCATTGATGCGGAAGGGCGATTTCTCGACTGTCCGACCGATCCCGAGACGATGGTGACAGTCGACGATACGGACACGCTTGTCGGTCAGACGCTACACGAGTTTCTTCCCCACGACACCGCTGATTCGCTACTGGCGACCGTTCGTGCAGCCCTGCGGACCGGGTCGTTCCAATCTGTGGAGTACAAACTGCAGCTTCCCGGTGGCAAGCGGTGGTTCGAGGCGCGGGTCGCGCCGCTGGAAAGCCGCACGTACGACCTCGATACCGTCATTTTCGTCGCCCGAGACATCACTGCGCACAAAGACCGGCAGGCCGAACTCGAACGACAGCGTGACGAACTCGAACAGACACAGCGGCTCAACGTGCTGGGCAGAGAGATCGCGAAGGCGCTA
Source organism: Haloarcula sp. K1 (assembly GCF_001647155.1). Lineage (NCBI taxonomy): Archaea > Methanobacteriati > Methanobacteriota > Halobacteria > Halobacteriales > Haloarculaceae > Haloarcula > Haloarcula sp. K1. The sequence continues at coordinate 170,395 of NZ_LRHL01000034.1, read as the reverse complement.
CAGGACACACAGACGCGTGAGGAAATCGAATCGGCAGTGTGTACGCATCTCACTGAACCGGACCTGTACCAGGCCGTGTGGGCCGGGAGCCGCGGGAGTGCCACGAGGATAACACTGAGTGCCGCCGCTGGGATCGACACGGCAACGCCGGAGCATATTTCGCCCGGCGAGCACAGTCTCGCCATCGATGCCATCGACACCGGCGAGGTACAGGTCGTCGAGGATATCTCCGACGTGTCGACGCCCTCGGACACCGGGATGGACCGCCCACTACTCGCAGACCGCTGCTCCGTCGCGGCTGTTCCCCTGACAACTGGCGAGACCACGTACGGCGTCCTGATGGTGTATGCATCGACAGAAGCCACGATTGGCTGTCGTGAGTCGAGTATCCTGGCCGATCTAGGGCGACTTATCGCGCTTTCTATCCAGCGAGTCCACAGTCAGCAGTCACTGCTGGCGGCGACAACGGTCGAACTCGAATTCCTGACGCCGGACTCCGACGACGCCTTCGCCGGCCTCTCAGCGATGCTCGACTGTTCGTTTACGCTCGAACGGCGCGTCCCGACCAGTTCCGGGAACTGCCTCCACTACGTTCGCATCAGCGGTGTGGACACTGACCGGGTGTGTCAGGCGCTCACTGAGACGCCCTCGGTCGAGTCCTGTACCGTCGTGGAAACGGCGGCGGAGAACCGAGCGCCCCTGCTCGAAGTCGCGCTCGACGAGATATCCGCATCGCCGCTCGACACGCTCGCAGATTACGGCGGGGCCGTGCGGCGGGCCGTCGCAGCGGACGGCGACCTGCGGTTCACAGCGGAGATGGCACCGGACATCAACGTCCGCGCCGTCGTCGAGGCGATTCAAGAGATCGCGCCCGGGACAGAACTGCGGAGCAAGCAGTACGTCGACCAGCCAGTCTCGACGGCCACGGATTTCCAGACGCGGATACGCGACCGGCTGACGCCGAAACAGGCCGCCGCACTCAAGACTGCCTACGCACGCGGCTACTACGACTGGCCGCGAGGGAGTTCCGCGGAGGAACTGGCTGCGACACTCGACATTTCCGCGCCGACCTTGCACTACCGGTTGCGGAAGGCTCACGACGCCGTCATCGGCGCGCTGTTCGACTCCGGAACCGGTCCCGGGAAACACGACTGAACCTCACTCGTCTTCGGCACGCTCGATTCGCTGTCGGGCCTGCCGGAACAGGCCGCGGAGGGTCTTTGTCTCCCGGCCAGTGGGTTGTGCACGCCCGAGCACCCGGCGGAACAGCCGCCGGGCCTTGTGCTGTTTCTCTTCGGGGTGACCGATAGCGCCGAGGAAGCGGTCGAACTCCTCGTGTAGCCCCTCGACGGCCGGCGTCGCGGCGAGCGTGTGCAGCTGTTCGGGGTGCTGGGTCTCGTCGACAGTTAGCTCGCGGAGTTCGTAGAGCACGATGGTGGCCGCCTGACCGAGGTTCAACACCGGGTACGACGCGCTGGCCGGGATAGAGCAGACGACGTCCAGCCGTGCGAGTTCGTCGTTCGAGAGCCCGACCCGTTCGCGGCCGAAGACGACGCAGATGTCGCCCTCGACATCCTGAAGCGAGTCGGCAAGGTCGGCCGGCGTCGTCGCCGGATACCGGACGTGGTTGGCGGGGTCCTCGTTCGTCGTCGCCGTGCAGGCGACGGTGTGGTAGTTCTCGACGATCTCGTCGAACGTCACCGTCCGGGCGTTCGGGAGGATGTCGTCGCGGGCCTGTCCGGCGAAGCCGTACGCTTCGCCATCGGGGTCCAGTTCCGGCGGGTCGACAAGTAACAGCTCCGACAGGCCGAAGTTCTTCATCGACCGGGCGATGGTGCCGACGTTGCCCGGCGTCTCCGCGTCGACGACGGCGACCGAAATCATACGTCCAGGTCGCTCAGGTCCATATCAATTGTGTCGAGGTCTTCCTCGTCCATCTGCTCGACTTCCTCTTCGAGTCCCGGAATCGCTTCGTCCCTGTCGGGGGCCTCCGGCAGCGCTGTCGGGTCCTCCTCGACGTGTTCGAGGCCGACATATCCCTCGGGGGCGCGGTTCCCGTCGAGGAACCACTCGTGGAAGGCCGAGGCCAGGTCCGTCTCTCCAGCGTGGGCCTCGCCGCCCTCCTCGCGGAACCAGTAGATGAAATCCGTCTCGTGGTCCGAACAGACAACCACCTCGCCCATCGGCTCCCCGTAAATAGCATCCGCGACGTTGCACTGCTCGATGTCTTCGTCGCCGTGAATCAGCCAGCAGGCGTCACAGGGGTCGACGACCCGCTCTGCGAGCACCAGCAGCCGCTGCCGGGTTTCCGGCTCCATCGTCTTGAGCGGCCGGACCCGTCCGTCCGGCCCGAGTACGTCCTCGTCGAAGCGCCAGCCACGAAGCCCGATATTGACCTTGCTCATACGTCAGAGTGGGAGAGTCCCGGACTAAAAGAGCGCGATATGCCGGTCGACCGCTACCGATCCGTCCGCGCTCCAGCATCATCGCGGAGTGTGAACGGGGTGTGTCAGCCGGTTACACCCACCGCTCGTTCGAAACATAGACAGTTCTAGCTAAATTTAACATGATTATTCCAGCTAGCATCCGCGGCCAGCATCCAGATCAGGCAAAACTGTTGGTCTCGCCCAAACATTTATACGTGATTGGCTTTTCTCCGTAAAAGAACACATGGAACGGCCGACGCGCCAGCGGGATTCTGACCAGGAGGAACGCGAGGAGGAGTCCGAGAGCACGGGCCAGCAGACCTGCCCCGAGTGTGAGTCGGAGTCCATATCTAGCGACGGCGGTGGTGAACTCGTCTGCGAGGACTGTGGCCTCGTCATCGAGGACGAGAACATCGACCGCGGGCCGGAGTGGCGGGCGTTCAATCACTCTGAACGCCAGTCCAAGTCACGCGTCGGAGCCCCCACGACCCAGACGATGCACGACAAGGGGCTGACCACACAGATCGACTGGAAGGACAAGGACGCCTACGGTCGGTCACTCTCCTCGGAGAAGCGAAGCCAGATGCACCGCCTCCGAAAGTGGCAGGAACGCATCCGAACCAAAGACGCCGGCGAGCGGAACCTGCAGTTCGCGCTGTCGGAGATCGACCGCATGGCCAGCGCGCTCGGTGTGCCACGGTCGGTTCGAGAGGTCGCGTCGGTCATCTACCGACGCGCGCTCAACGAGGACCTCATCCGCGGTCGCTCCATCGAGGGCGTCGCCACGGCCTGTCTGTACGCGGCCTGTCGACAGGAAGGTATCCCACGGAGCCTGGAGGAGGTCTCGGACGTCTCCCGGGTCGAGCAGAAGGAGATCGGGCGGACGTATCGGTACGTCGCCCAGGAACTCGAACTGAAGATGGAGCCGGTCGACCCCAAGCAGTACGTGCCCCGCTTTGCATCCGAACTGGAACTCTCCGAGGAAGTCCAGTCCAAGGCCAACGAGATCATCGACACCACCGCCGAGCAGGGCCTGCTCTCGGGGAAATCACCCACCGGCTACGCCGCCGCGGCCATCTACGCCGCCTCGCTGCTGTGTAACGAAAAGAAGACCCAGCGTGAGGTCGCCGATGTGGCCCAGGTGACAGAGGTCACCATCCGGAACCGGTATCAGGAGCAGATCGAAGCGATGGGCATCCACTGACCGGGCGCGTTCCCTGTTGTGCAGTAGCGTCGTTCTCTGGTCGCCGTTTATTCGCTGCGCTGACAGCTGTCGTGTAACGTAGCCGCCCGGTACTGGCTGGGTAGGCGTGCAGAACTATCTGTCTGGACGCCAATACCGTAGGTATGCCTGTCTCGCCCGCACAGAAACGGCTCGCAATTCTCGTTATCGGACTCGTGATCCTCTTTGCACCCGCGCTGTTCGTCGTCGCCACGCTGGAGTTTCTTATCCTGTCCGGTGACCTCGCGCTCAGCGAAATCTCGCTCCTCGAGTTCGTCGAACTGTATCTCATCGACTTAGTGCTGTTCGTCCTGCTCGGCTACGGCGTCTACCGGTTGACGTTCTGGCTGATTGAGAACCAGCTTCCGGAGGCACTCGATAGCGTAGACGAGACCGAGGCAACCGACGCGACTGACGAAGCAGAACCGTCTGGTGGCGTCAATGAGGACCGGTCCTGAAAGACCGGCACTGCTGAGGCGACACAACGACGTGCCGTGAGTTTCTCGCAAAGTCGGGACCGCTCGCGGGTTTTCCGCCGCCGACCGCGTCAACGAGGCCGACCCAGTGCTTGCGGGTCGCTCTCCCCGCTCGCATTTTCGAGGGCGACTCAGTGCTCACGGCTCCTTCCGTCGCCGCTCGCAACAACGAGGGCCGCTCACTGCTCGCGGATCGTTCCTCCCCGCTCGCGACAACGAGGGCCGCTCACTCTGTTCGCGCCCCTCGCTTCGTTCGCGCCCCTCGCTTCGTTCGCGCCCCTCGCTAGTCCCCTGCAACCGCCGTCGGCTCCTCGGCACTCTCGCCGACTGAGCCGAGGTCCATCATTGCCAGCAAGGCAATGACGCCGAAGCCGACTTTCGTGACCACGTCGAGGTACACGATCACGAGTGTCGCAGTCTCGACGTCCATGAGGCCCACTCCTGCCGCACCGAGCAGCCACACGACCGGATACACCATCCAGAGGACGACGACGAAGTTCCGGAGCGTGCGGTACAGGCTGATCTCTATGTCGGACAGGGTCGACTTCGCAGCCGCCGCAATGTTCCCGTAGAGGAGATAGATGACGCCGCCGAACAGCGCCGCGCCGACCGCGAACAGCACGTAGCTGACCGGCGATGGCGTGACCGCGCCGGCGAACCCGAAGACGATAGTCAACGCCTGCAGGACGACGAGTTTCACCGTGTCCTCCCGGCTTGCACCGGCAAGGAGCGCCAGGAACCAGACGTTGAGCGGCGTCGTCAACAGCCAGTCAACGTAACGGATCACGTACACCGTGTGGCCCTGGCTCTGCATCGCTCCGAAGCCGAGCGCCATCAGGGCGTAGGCGACGATGGCGATACCGGGAATCGCTATCAACAGGAGGTAGCGCTTCCGCGTCTCTTCGGGGACGAGCGTGTAGCCGTATGCCAGCACGGCCGTCCCGAGCAGTTCACCCAGTAGTCCCAGCGTGAACCAGGTCGTTATGGTTGCCATTGTTAGTCGTCCCCCACCACAGCCGTGCTGTCGGTGTCCGTCCCGGCCGAGTTTTCGACGGTAAAGCGGTCCAGTAGCGATTCGAGGTCGTCAGCCCGCTGCCTGAGTTCTGTCGCGGAGTCCGACACTTCGTCGATGGACGCGGACTGGTCCTGTGCCGCGCCAGCCACAGTATCTGCCTCCGTCGCCGTCTGCTGACTGATCGTCGTCAGGTCGTCGATGGTCCCCATCACGTCCTGTGCGGTCCGGGCCTGTTCCTCGGTCGCCCGGTCGATCTCCTGGATGCCGGTGTCGACCTCTTCCGTGTACTCGACGATGGTCTCCAGCGCGTCGACGGTCTCCTCGACCGTCGAGACGCCTTCAGTAATCCGGTTACTGGTCGACTCCATCGTCTCGACCGTGTCGCCGGCCTGCTCTTGGATGCCCGCAATGCGCTGCTCGATGTCGGCGGCGGCCTCTTTGGTCTCCTCTGCGAGGCCCTTGATCTCGTCCGCGACGACGGCGAACCCTTCGCCGTCACCGTCAGCGTGGGCGGCCTCGATGGAGGCGTTCAGTGCGAGCATGTTCGTCTGCTCGACGATGCTCGTGATGACGCCGACGATCTCGCCGATCTCGTCGAGTTCGTCGTCGAGCGCGTTGATCTCTTCGACGGTCTCGCCGGTCTCGTCCTCGATGGCGCTCATCTCCGCGATGGCCTCCTGGGCGGCTTCGCGGCCGTCCTCACCGACTTCGGCGGCCGACTGGGACGTGTCGGCAACCTGCTGAGCGGAGGAGGCGACCTGCTGTGCAGTCGCCGAGAGGTTCTGCATCTCGGCGGCCGCCGATTCCAGCCCCTCGTTTTGCTCGGTCGTGCCTTCGAAAATCTCGTTTATCGACTTCGACACTTGCTTGCTGGCCTGGTCGACCCGCTCCGCGTTCGAGTTGACGCGGTCGCTGGACTGGATGACGTTGGCCGCGAACGCCTTCATGTCGGCAATGGTGTCTTCGAGCGCATCCAGCGTCGTGTTGATGTCCTCGCCGACCTCCGCCATCGCCTCGTTCATACTGTCCGTATCTACCCGTGCGGTGAGGTCACCGTTAGCGGCGGCGGCGAGCGCGTCGCTGTACTGCTGTGCCTTGAGTTCGAGGTGGCCGGTCAGCGCCTCCATCTCGTTGCGTTCGGATTCGACGTCCTCACGGGCCGTCTGTGCCTGCTCTTTGGCCTCCTCGGCTTCCTGCCGTGCGGTTTCGGCTTCGGATATCTGCGTCCGGAGGTTCGCCCGCATATTGTCGAAGGCGGCGTACAGCGTTCCGAACTCGTCCTCGCGTGACGTGCTGAGGTCGACGTCGAGTTCCCCCTCGGCCATCGCTTCGGCCTTCACCGAAAGCCGTCGCAGCGAAGCGATCGTGTTTCCGCCGATCGTGACTCCGATGAGTCCGAGGTTGACGACGGCAAGCAAAATGAGCCCGATGAGGTCAGAGTTGATCTGGTCGCTCAGGGCGTACGCGTTCTGGCGATCAGCGTGGACCATAACGACCCAGTCCTGTGATTCGAGTCGGTTCAGTCCCATCAGCATACTGTCCGTTTCGTGGAAGGCGCCCTCGCCGGGTTCGAGCGTCCCCAGCGGGTTCGACTCCATCTCCGAGATCGGTGCTGTCGACCCGATCATCGAGGTGTTTGGGTGGGAGACGAACTCGCCGTCAGTGTTGACGACCGTGGTAAACGACCCATCGCGCTGGTTCGATATCTGGTCGGCCTTCTCCCGGAGGTCGATCATGTACACGAGCGCTCTGTCTTCGTCACCGGGGACCGGCGAAACGACGGCCACTATCGGATGGTCGACGACCGAGACGGAGAACGGCTCCGTCACATGCGTGTCGTCGGGACCGTCGAACTGTGGCGGGTCCGTAGCGAACGGTGCCCCCTGCTCGGCAGCGTTGACCCCGATGAAGTCCTGATTCGAACTGGCACGGATCTCGTTTGTCTCGGTGTCGAAGTAGTGCACTGCGACGACACCGGGCGGGAGTTCCTCGTTGGACCGTAACTCCTCCAGTCGTTGCTGTTTCTCCGTGTTCGTCCCGTCAGTGAACACGGGGAGTCGCGACGTTGATCGGACATCCCGCTGCGATGTCGTCAACCATTCGTCCAACTGTGCGGCCTGTGTCTCTGACAGCGCCGTGATGTCGTCCGCAACGTCTTCCTCGAGAGTGGCGGACGCCTGCACGCTTGTCAGGACCCCGGCGGCGATAATAACAATTATCGCGAATGAAAGCGCCAACCCGAGTCTAGCAGCGTAACTGCCAGCAATAAAACTCGGGAGCGGCGAGTCCCTATCTGATTCCATCATCCAGTGCTACGCAAACGTGCTAATAAAGCGTTGGTGCGCAATTTTCACCGATGATAAACGCTGTGGCCACTGTGGAAATTCATAGCCCCGGTACGGCTAACGTTGGGTAGTTGTGTTTTTCTGATAATATCATCCGCAGTCGCCGATATGAGTCCTGACCCAACTCGTTCGCTGTCGGCGCTGTCACTCAACGTACCGCGATATGTTGAGAAGCGTATTCGGGGCCGCTCAGTCCGTGGGGAAAGGTTTTCCCGATACCACCTGACGCATACCCCAATGCGTGCTGTACGATTCCACGAATACGGCGGGACGGACGTGCTCCGCGTCGACGACATCGAACGACCCACACCAGGTCCGGAGGAGGTCCTGCTCGAAGTCGAGGCAGCGGCGATCAATCCGGTCGATACGTACTTCCGGGCCGGCGACTACGAGCCGGGCGAACTGCCCTGGATACCCGGCTCCGACTGTGCCGGGACCGTCGCCGCGACCGGCGAGCGCGTGGCCACCGTCACCGAGGGCGACCGGGCGTTCGCGACCGGGCTGGGGAACTGGCTCCAGGGGACCTGCGCGGAGTACGTCACTGTTCCCGAATCGCATCTGGCGCGGCTCCCCGACGGGGTGTCCGCCGAGGCGGGGGCGGCCGTCGCGCTCGTCGGCGTCACCGCCTGGCAGACGCTCGTCGACGCCTGCTCGCTGGAGCCGGCCGAGCGGGCGCTGATTCACGGCGGGAGCGGCGGCGTAGGCCACGTTGCAGTCCAGTTGGCTGCGGCGAACGGCGCGCAGGTGACGACGACAGCATCGCCGGCCTACCACAACCATCTGGCCGACCTCGGCGCGGACGACGTGTTCGACTACAGCCGGGACGACCTCGCCGACGCGGTGGTCAACGCCGGCGCGCCGGACGTGATTCTCGACCACCGACTCGACGACTACCTCGCATTCGATGCCGAGGTGGCCGCCCAGGGCGCTCGAATCGCCGCTATCGGGAACACCGACCTCGCGGCGACGTTCGAGAACGTCCCGCGCTGCCGGGCCAAAGCCCTCAGCGTTCACCACGTCTCGATGTTCAACACACCGGAGTTCGGCGCGGTGCTTTCCCGACTGGCGACGCTCATGGCCGACGACGACCTAACGCCGGTCGTCGCCCGCCGGTACGACCTCGACGACGTCCCGGCCGCTCACAACGACGTACTGAACGACAGCTTCCTCGGCAAACTCGTCGTCATGCCGTAGACCGGCTACTGCGGACCCCGTCGTCGGTTTACCGGCCCGGTCCTCGCGTTTCCGGGGATTGGCATTTATCCCCTTGCTATCCGTTGACAGATGTATGTCAGTCGAATTTGATTTCGGCGGTGAGATAGCACTGGTTACGGGTGTCGGCGGGGCGCTGGGCAGCGCGGTCGCAAACGCGTTCCTCGAAGCCGGGACGACCGTCTGTGGAAGCGACATCATCGAACCGAATACCGAGGACTTCCTGTTGTCCGATCCCGACAGCGTGGATTTCTACCAGGCAGACTTCAGCGACGAGGAGGCTGTCGCCGAGACTGTCGACGCAGTCGTCGACGAACACGGGCGACTGGACTACTTGCTGAACATCGCCGGAACGTGGCGGGGTGGCACACCGATCCACGAGACGGACGTGGACACGTTCGACTTCCTGTTCGACGTGAACCTGAAGACGATGTTTCTGGCGTCGAAACACGCGGTTCCACACTTGCGGGAGACCAAGGGCGCAATCGTCTCAGTTTCCGCGCGGTCGTCACTGGAGGGCGGTGACGGCGACGGTATCTACCGCGCATCGAAAGCCGGTGTCCGACTACTGACCGAGACCATCGCGGCGGAGAACCTCGGGGCCGTGCGAGCCAACGCCGTGATGCCGAGCGTCATCGACACCCCGATGAACCGCGAGATGATGCCCGACTCCGACTTCGAAACGTGGGTCGACCCGAAAGACATCGCGGACGTGATGTTGTTCCTCTGTTCGGACGCCGCCACCGTGACCAGCGGCGCAGCGGTGCCGGTGTACGGCGAGGTCTGATACTGTTAGCTAGACCGTCGGACAGCGTCTTCCACCGACAGCACGAACCACTCCACTCACGTTTGACTATTTAGGGTATCGGTGCGATTGCCTGGTCACCCACCGATATCGTGTCCAGAACGACGACCGGGGGTCTGGATGAGCGGGAGCAATCGTCAGAAGGAGACGGTAGATTCGTCTCTGATCTCAGTTCCGATTGCAATCCCCCCGCGATCATCATAGTACTTGCGTCCAATGAATGTCTCGTCGAGATTGCCGATAATCGAGGTGTAAAGCGCATCCGCGGTCAGATAACTCTCCTCTTCGACCGGGTCTAACGTCTCCTGAATAGTCACCGAGTTACCGGAGGGAGACGTTATTTCAATGGCACCGATCTGTTCAATCACAGCCGTATGCGTCACTGGGAACTCGAGCGATTCATCAACAATCCGCTCTGTATCTGAATAGTCCATGTCTGTTGTCCGAGAACCGGGGGTTCGGTCCCTACGTTCCACAGTACGCGGCGAACATGAATCAAACCCAACAATTTTCACCGTGGACTTGTTTTTGATTATTTGAGGTACAGATTCTGGACGTGGTCATATAGGTAGATTCGAAGTCACATATCCACGCTGTCGAGAAATGACCAGCAAGGAGGTGTCAGTGTGGACCTCTCGGCTGCTGCTGTTCGCCGTCGCAAATGATGTCAGACTGGTCATACTATCGGATGGTATTGCGAACCGGAATCACGGTGGTTTTTATACCCCAAAAGAATATGCCGCATCACAATGAGTGACAGAGAAACGTGGGCCTCACGGCTCGGGTTCCTTCTCGCAGCGATCGGTAGCGCAGTCGGTCTCGGAAACATCTGGCAGTTCCCGTTCAAGACCGCGACAAACGGCGGCGCAGTGTTCCTCGTCTTTTACCTCGCCGCCGTGTTGCTCATCGGCTTCCCGGCAATGCTGGCGGAGTTCATCATCGGTCGGCGAACGAACCGTAATGCCGTCGACGCGTTCGCAGAACTCGGGTTCAAGCAGTGGCGGGTCGTCGGTGGCCTGGGCGTCTTTACGGGATTCTGGATCCTCTCGTATTACAACGTCGTCGGCGGGTGGGTCATGCGGTATATCCTCGGTAGCGCGACGGGCGCATACTTCGGAAACTCCGCGGAGTACTTCGGCGCTATCTCAAGTGGGCCAGAAGCTGTCGCCGGGCAGGCGCTGTTCCTGCTAATCTGTGTCGGCATCGTCGCAGTGGGTGTCGAGGACGGTATCGAGAAGGCGACGAAGGTGATGGTCCCCAGCATCGTCATCCTCATGATCGGGATGGCGGCCTGGGTCACCACACTCGAGGGAGCAGGCGCTGGCTACAGCTACTTCCTCTCGCCGGACTTCTCCACGCTGGCGGCGAACGCCGGCGACCTGATCCCGTTCGCGGTTGGACAGGCGTTTTTCACCCTCTCGCTGGGGATGGCAGCCATGATCACCTACTCCTCGTACATCGGTGACGACGAGAGCCTCCCGGTCGATGGTGGCATCATCGTCGTGACGAACACGCTCGTCGGTGTGCTGGCGGGTCTCGTCGTGTTCCCGATTCTCTTCGCCATCAACATCAGTCCCGACACCAGCGGCCCGTCCGCCATCTTCGTCGCGATGGCGTCGGCGTTCCCACAGCTCCCCGGGGGTCGACTCCTCGGTATCGTGTTCTTCGGCGTTGTCCTCATCGCCGCGATCTCCTCCGCGATCAGCCTGCTCGAAGTTGCAGTCTCCTACGGTGTCGACAACACGCCGTACTCGCGAGTGCAGCTGTCGGCAATTCTCGGAGTTGGGCTGTTCGCTCTGGGTCTGCCGTCAGCCTGGGACCTGGCGTGGTTCGGCTGGTTCGACACGCTCGCATACAAGCTGTTCCTCCCGCTGTCGGTGCTGCTCGTTCTGGTGTTCGTCGGCTGGGTGCTCTCCTCCAGCGCAGTTGCCGAGCTCCGACAGGGAACGGGTGGGCTCCGGGCGTTCGGCCCGACCTGGCTCTGGATGGTCCGAACGGTGGTCATCCTCGGCGTCATCCTGACGCTGGCGCTCGGCCTGCAGACGCTGTTCCTCGCCGAGGACCCGGCGATCATCCCGCCGATATAACCGACGTACGTATCGGTTTCCGACGGACCTTCTTTTCCGCAGTTCGCGGTGACCGCCCAGTGTGTGCGGTTGCTGCGAAAAACAGTCGCAGTGGTCCGACGCGGGTCCAGACAGTTTTTCCAGAGTAGTATTTTTTCGGCCGCAGGAGTCTGAGTCGACTGTACCATAGGGCAGTGTCTCTGTCACGCATTGCGTAGACGTAGATACACGCCACCGAAGAGGCAGACCGTTGCCACCAGCAACAGACCACCGCTCAGCACGTCTCTGAGGGTCCCGGAAACACCGGGACTTTCTACGATTTCAAACGTAGATTCAAACGCTATCGACTGAATGACCAGAGCCAATCCGCCTATCGGTATCAAGAGCTGTCGAATGCGTCCGTTTTCGTTGAAATTCACACCATTGTAGACACATGATGGCGGTATGAATGCGTTGCTGAATTTCTATGACTGGTGGACTCGGTGTACTAACGATTTAAACTAGACAGCAGCTATACGACACCCTACTAGCCGATTTCAGTCGGATTCGAACCCGCGCGGTTCCTCCGCAATCCCGAGACTCTCGGGGGCAGTGTCACCCTCGTCGGCGGTACCCGGGAGCAGTGCGTGGATATCGACCGACTCGCTGCCAAGCACCGCGAACCCGGTGAAGATGGTCAGAAAGCCGGCCACTGCAGTCGGGGTGATAGCCTCGCCGAGCACGGCCCACCCGCCGAGCGTCGACACGACGGGGACCACGTAGAAGATGAGGTTAGCCTGGATCGCACCGGTGACATCGAGCAGGCCGAAGTAGGCGATGTAGGCGATTGCCCCGGCGAAGATACCGACGTACAGCAGGGCCGCTATCGCGGTCGGAGACCAGACCGCCGTGGCCGCCGATTCGCCCATGCCGATGCTCAGCGCGTGAGAGAGCGCGGCGGCGACGGGGAGCGCCCACGCGGTCCGGACCGTACTTGACAGGTCGCCGCCGGACCACCGGATGAGGACGCTGCCCAGCGCGGCGCTGGTCGCGCCAGCGAACAGAATGAGCTTGCCGATGCCCCCGCTCAGGAGCATCGCCGGGTCGGGGCTGACGACGAGGCCGACGCCGAGCAGGCCGATGACCATCCCGAGGCCGCCGCGGGCCGAGAGCCGCTCGTCGGAGAGCAGAATGGCGGCGAACACCGGCGTCAGTATCGGGTTGAGACTGAACACGATGGCCGCGACCGCGCTGGTGGCGGACTGCTGGCCCACGAATATCAGCGCGTTCGCGAGGCCGAGCGCGAATAGACCCGTCGAGAGAATCGCCAGCACGTCGCCACGGGTTCGCGGGAGCAGTTCGTCCCGGGACCGGGTCACGACGACGTAGCCGAGGAGCACGACGGCGGCGATGTCGAACCGAAGGGCGACGAACAGAAGCGGTGGGAGGTACGAGAGGCCTGCCTTCGCTCCGACGAAGGTCCCACCGAGCAGGACGCTGGCAACCGCAGCGAGGGCGAGCGTGCGGCGCGAAATCATGCCGCCACCTCGTATTTAATTTCTGAAATATCTGCACAGCCGACAGAGAGAGGGCGTGGAGAAACCTGAGTCATCGTACTCTACGGTACGGGATCGAGGCTTATAGGGCCGTTTAGAAAATCTTACATAACGCGAAACGGCCGAACACCCGTGGCGGATATTCACGGTGTGAAATTATTTCACACTGCGAAAGCGCTTTAGGACGGACTCCCCAACGCGGCGGTATGGAATCGGCGCTCGAAGAGATCGAGTTCCTCGCGCTCTCGTCGAACCGGGTCGAGGTGTTACGGCTTCTGGCGGCGGACCCCCACTCGCGCGGGGAACTCGCGGCCGAAACCGGTGCGTCACAGGCGACGCTCGGGCGTATCATCGCGGACTTCGAAGAGCGGTCGTGGATACGCCGAACGGGCGGCGAGTACGTCGCAACGGCGACGGGCCGCATCGTCGCCGACGGGTTCACCGACCTGCTCGACAGCCTCGAAACCGAGCGCCGGCTGCGCAACATCGTCCAGTACCTTCCCACCGACGCGATAGACTTCGACCTGCAACATCTGGCCGACGCCACGATAACCGTTCCAAGTCAGACGCGCCCGAACGCGCCGGTCCAGCGATTGCTCGACCTGCTTCGAGACGCCGAGGAGGTCCGGACCTTCTCACACGCGTTCAACGACCAGGCGATTCGAGTCGTTCAGGAACGGGTCACCGCCGGCGAACAGCGGTTCTCGGGCGTGTTCTCGCCCGGCGCGATAGACGCACTGGCGGCGGACGACCGACTCCGGAAACGACTCGAATCGCTGCGTGCCGAACCGGACGCGTCAGTCCGGGTGCGAACCGACGGTGTTCCACTTGCGGTGATGATCGCCGACGACGTGGTCCATCTGCTGTTGCGGGACGACAACGGCGTTCTACAGGCGTCGATCGATACGACCGCGCCGGCCGTCCGCGAGTGGGCTATCGAGGCGTTCGACGCGTACTGGGCGTCCGCGGAACCGCTCTCGGACGAGTGGGCGCTGTAGCCACTGTTTCTGATCGTCGGAGCCGCTGTAAGAATCAATAGAACCGCTACCGGACCAGATACGGGTCGTCGTTCGGCAGGAACCGCCCGAGGTCCGCCTCGCGGCGATAGTCGGTCTTCAGTAGCGCAGTCAGGACGTCGACAAGGGCGTCTTCGTCGTCGTCGCTCCACTCCGCGGGCTCTTTGATCGGGTAGACGAGCCAGCCGCTGCCGGGCACCTCGGTTGCGTGCAGCGCGTCCATGTCGATCGATTCGGTCGGCTCCGAGGTCGTGTTCGCGAACACGTGTCGCGTGGCCCGCTCGCCGACAGGCAGGAGGACGTGGGCAGTGATGGCCCGGAGTTCCGTGTCGAACAGCGGCTCCAGAGCTTCGTAATCCGCGTCTGTCGGTGGGTCACCGCCGCACATATACAGGTACGACAGGTAGGTCTTCTCGACGGTTGGCGGCGTGCCGGCTTCGGCCAGCAGTCCGGCCTCGACAAGCGCCCGCTGGAGGCGTTCGCCCGCAGCGCTGTCGGTAAAGGGGATGCCGGACGTTTCGCCACCGTGGACACCCGGATGGTCGCCGATGACGTGAAAGTGGGCGTTGGCGTCGCCGTACCCGGGCACGAACGGCTCACACGGTGCGTCGAAGCCGAAGGGGTTGTGCTGGCGGGCCGTGACGTTCTTCACGCGCGAAAGCAACGGGCCATCGCTCAAAACTCCGCCGGTTTCCGTTATCGAATACGAGAAATAATGGTGAAGTTTGATAACGCTTTTCTCGGATGCCCGCAAGGAGTCGGATATGCTCCGGTCCGGGAGAAGTGATATCGCGTGAGCCACGATGACCGTGTCGAGGACCTTCGGGAACGAAAAGCCGAGGCCGAACGAGGTGGTGGCGAGGAACGAATCGAGGCGCAACACGACCGCGGGAAACTCACCGCGCGTGAGCGCATCGATTACTTCCTCGACGACGGCACCTTCGTCGAGATCGACTCGCTCCGTGAACACCGCTCGACGAACTTCGACATGGCCGACAAGAAAGTACCGGGAGACGGCGTCGTCGTCGGCTACGGCAAAGTCGACGGCCGCCGGGTGTACGTCTTCGCCCACGACTTCACCGTCTTCGGCGGGTCGCTGGGCGAGGCGTTCGCACAGAAAGTCTGTAAGGTGATGGACAAGGCCATCGAAACGGGCGCACCCATTATCGGGCTGAACGACTCCGCCGGCGCGCGGATTCAGGAAGGGATCGACTCGCTGGCGGGCTACGCCGATATCTTCCACCGCAATCAGCAAGCTAGCGGTGTCGTGCCACAGATTTCGGCCATCATGGGGCCGTGTGCCGGCGGTGCAGTGTACTCCCCGTCCATTACGGACTTCGTCTACATGGTCGAGGAGACCAGCCACATGTTCATCACCGGGCCCGACGTCATCGAGACGGTGACCGGCGAGGAGGTCGGCTTCGACGAACTCGGCGGCGCGAAGACCCACGCCTCCGAGTCCGGGGTGGCTCACTTCACGGCCGCCGACGAGAAAGAGGCGATGGACGACATCCGGTACCTCCTCTCGTATCTCCCCCAGAACAACGTCGAGGACCCGCCGCGGGTCAAACCCTGGGACGACCCTGAACGGCGGGACGAGGCACTGAAGACGGCTGTTCCCGACGCACCACAGAAACCCTACGACATGACGGATGTCGTTGGACGCATCGTCGACGAAGACTCCTTCTTCGAGGTGGCCGAGGACTTCGCGCGCAATATCGTCATCGGGTTCGCCCGCATGGACGGCCACAGCGTCGGTGTCGTTGGCAACCAGCCGCGAGTCAACGCCGGCACGCTCGACATCAATGCCTCGCGGAAGGGCGCTCGCTTTGTTCGGTTCTGTGACGCGTTCAACATCCCGATTCTCACGTTCGTCGACGTGCCCGGGTTCATGCCCGGCAAGGACCAGGAACGCAACGCCATCATCAACCACGGCGCGAAGCTCCTGTACGCCTACTCCGAGGCCACCGTCCCACTGGTGACCGTCATCACGCGGAAGGCCTACGGCGGGGCCTACGACGTGATGGCGTCGAAACACATCGGCGCAGACATGAACTACGCCTGGCCAACCGCCGAAATCGCCGTGATGGGGCCGAAGGGCGCGGTCAACGTCCTCTACGACGACGAACTGGAAGACGCCGACGACGTGGAGGCCCGCCGGCAACAACTCATCGACGAGTACCGCGACGCCTTCGCAAACCCCTATACGGCGGCCAAGCGCGGCTTCGTCGACGATGTCATCGAACCCCAGGAAACCCGCCCGCGGCTCATCGACGACCTTGACCTCCTCCGGGGGAAACGCAAGGACCAGCCTGACCGCAAGCACGGCAACATCCCGCTGTAACGATGGCGGCCGACACCGACTCGGCTGTCGACGCCGAACTGGTCGCGGAGATCGCCGCACAGCTCGACGACGCGTCGACGGACGAGGCGGCCGCCATTGCCGTCGCTGTCGGCGCGCACCTCACCGACCGACAGCGCGCGGCGGCAGCGGCCGCGGCTGCTGCGGCGGCAGACGACGGGGACTCCTGGGACGGCAAGCAGTGGTCGTTCTCCGGGCGCGTCGAAGCCACGCAAAAGCGCTCCGTCCGGGTCCGCTCGGACGCTCCGACCGACCCCTGGAGTGCCGCCGGCCGCACCGAACGGTTCTGACCGCGGACAGCTCTTCTGTCATACGGATTGGTAGGGAGAGTTAGTGGGATGCTCCGACTCCGGTATCGGAGCTATCCGGAAATGATCTACAACAATCCGTATCAGTTGGCGGTGCCCTATCTGGATTTGTGTCCATGTTCCATACTAACATGATTATATATGTAAGTTTGGCCGCTATCTGCGCATAGTTTTATGGGCCGACTCTCAGTATGAGGGCGTATGTTCGATAAGGTGCTCGTCGCTAATCGCGGGGAGATAGCGGTGCGCGTGATGCGCGCATGCGAGGAGTTGGGCATCGGCACAGTGGCCGTCTACTCTGACGCCGACAAGCACGCCGGGCACGTCCGATACGCTGACGAGGCGTACAACGTCGGCCCGGCCCGTGCTGCGGACTCCTATCTCGACCAGGAAGCGATTATCGACGCTGCCAAGCAGGCCGACGCGGACGCCATCCATCCTGGGTACGGCTTCCTCGCGGAGAACGCCGACTTCGCGGAGCGCGTCCAGGAGACGGACGGCGTCACCTGGGTCGGCCCCGAGAGCGAGTCGATGGAGGCACTGGGCGAGAAGACGAAGGCCCGCAAGATCATGCAGTCGGCCGACGTGCCCATCGTCCCCGGGACGACCGACCCGGTCGATGACCCCGAGGAAGTCGTCGAGTTCGGCGAGGAAAACGGCTTCCCGGTGGCCATCAAGGCCGAGGGTGGCGGTGGCGGCCGCGGGATGAAAATCGTCCACGACCCTGAGGAAGCCGAGGAACAACTCGAAAGCGCAAAGCGGGAAGGAGAGGCGTACTTCTCGAACGATTCGGTGTATCTCGAACGGTATCTTGAGAACCCCCGCCACATCGAGGTCCAGATTATCGCCGACCACCACGGCAACGTCCGGCATCTGGGCGAGCGTGACTGCTCGCTCCAGCGCCGCCACCAGAAAGTTATCGAGGAGGGTCCCTCGCCGGCCCTGAACGATGCGCTCCGCGAGAAGATCGGCGACGCTGCCCGACGCGGCGTCCGCGAATCGGACTACTACAACGCCGGGACTGTCGAGTTCCTCGTCGAAGAGGACACCGACCGCGAGCAAGGGGAACTGCTCGGTGAGGAGGCGAACTTCTATTTCCTCGAGGTTAACACCCGCATTCAGGTCGAGCACTGCGTCACCGAGGAGATCACCGACATCGACATCGTCAAGTGGCAACTGCGGGTGGCGATGGACGAGGAGATCACCTTCGACCAGGACGACGTGGAAATCGAGGGCCACGCGATGGAGTTCCGTATCAACGCCGAGAACGCCGCTGACGACTTCGCGCCCGCAACCGGCGGCAGCCTCGACACCTACGACCCGCCGGGCGGTATCGGCGTCCGCCTCGACGACGCGCTCCGGCAGGGCGACGACCTCGTCACGGACTATGACTCGATGATCGCGAAGCTCATAACCTACGGCGGGGACCGTGAGGAGTGTATTGAGCGCGGGAAACGGGCGCTCAAGGATTTCGACATCGAAGGCATCCCGACCGTCGTTCCGTTCCACCGCCTGATGCTCACCGATGAGAAGTTCGTCAACGGGACACACACCACAAAGTACCTCGACGAGCACCTCGACCGGACGCGCATCGAAGAAGCGCAGGAGCAGTGGGGCACGGTCACCGAATCCGACGGCGAAGGCGACGAGGACGAGGAAGTCGTCGAACGCGAGTTCACCGTCGAAGTCAACGGCAAGCGGTTCCAAGTCGACCTCGAAGAGCGCGGCGCACCCCCGATCAACGTCGGCGACGTGGACGCCGACGGCGGGAGCCAGCCACAGCGGCCACGGGGCGGCAGTAGCTCTGACAGCGGAGGCGGCAGTGCCACCACCGCCGAGGGTCAGGAGGTTGCCGCTGAGATGCAGGGGACGATTCTGGAGGTCAACGTCGAGGAAGGCGACGAAGTCGAGGCCGGCGACGTTCTCTGTGTGCTCGAAGCGATGAAGATGGAAAACGACATTGTCGCCGAACGCGGCGGCACTGTCAACGACGTAGCCGTCAGCGAGGGCGAATCCGTCGACATGGGCGACTTGCTCTTTGTGATCGGGTGAGCGAGCGGCCTGCCCGCCGCGCACTGCAGACGCCTTTTATTCCGGCCGGTCGAAGCCCCGGATATGAACGACACACGCCACCGGGTGCTCGATGCACTGGCCGACGGTCCTGTTTCGGGGCCGACTCTCGCCGACGAACTGGACATCTCCCGCTCTGCGGTCTGGAAGCACGTCGAAGCCCTGCGTGACGAGGGGTTCGAGATCCGCAGCGACGATGCGGGCTACGTCCTCGATTCGGTACCGGAGTTCGGGGCGAGCGCGGTCGAATACGGCCTCGACGCGCCGTTCTCCGTCGAGTACCACGACAGCATCCCCAGCACGAACGCTCGTGCCCGCGACCTCGCGGCGGAGGGGGCGTCGGACGTCGTAGTGCTGGCCGACGAACAGACCGGCGGCCGGGGGCGACTCGACCGCGATTGGCACTCACCGAGCGGCGGGGCCTGGCTCTCGGTGCTGTTCCGGCCCGACGTGCCGATGGCCCACGCGCCGGTGTTCACGCTCGCGGCGGCCGTCGCGGTGACGCGGGCGGCCCGCGAGGCCGGCGTCGACGCCAGCATCAAGTGGCCCAACGACGTGCTCGTCCGGCGCGGCGAGGAAGAACGCAAGCTAGTCGGCATCCTCACCGAGATGGAAGGCGAGGCCGACCGCGTCTCGTGGGTCGTCGTGGGCATCGGCGTCAACGCGAACGTCGACCCCGCGGACTTGCCCGACGAAGCGAACCCGACGAGTCTCTCGGCCGAGCGCGGCGAGCCGGTCGACCGACGGCTGTTCACCCAGCGACTGCTGGAGGAGTTCGACTCGCTGCGCCAGGACACGGAGCAGGTCGTCGAGGCGTGGCGGGAGTACGCGACGACGCTGGGACAACAGGTCCGGGTCGAGACGCCGGGCGGCCCCATCGAGGGCGAAGCCGTAGATATCCAGTTCCCGGGCGCGCTCGTCATCGAGACAGAGTCCGGGACAAAAATCGTTTCAGCGGGAGATTGCGAACATCTCCGTCCGGTTACGGAGTGAGGGCGACGACAGGAGACACGTCACTGTGGGACGCCGGTAGGCTGTTCGTCCTCCGAGATATCCTGTGGCGTCGTCTCGACCGGAACAGTGACGACCGGGACGTGGGCCGACCGGACGACCCGTTCGGCGACGCTTCCCAGCAACAGGCGGTCGATGCCGCCGCGTCCATGGGTCCCCATCACGATGAGGTCGCAGTCGTTCTGGCTCGCGTAGTCGACGATTTCTCGACTCGGGCTTCCCTCGGCCGTGGCTCGCGTGACAGTCACATCGTCGGCAACGAGACGCTCCACCATGTCCAGGGCCATCTCGCCCTCGCGGTGGAGCGAATCGGTGACGCTCTCCCACGTCGGTTCGTGCGGGAGCGTCGAGAACCGGCCGGTGTCGACGACGTACAGCGCGTGAATCTCGCTGTCGTGGGTCGTCGCAAGTGTTTCAGCGTGTGTGAGTACCGCTTCCGACCCCGGCGAGCCGTCTGTCGGCACCAGTATCCTGTCGTACATGCTGTACTATTGTCTGGCTGAAGGGATATAGTTTGGTAACAGGCAACATACAACAATCGAGCAGGATAGAGCTCAGTTCAGCTCTCGGTCCCGTTCGTACTCTGTTGCCCCGGAGCCATCCAGCGCCGGTTCGTCGAGGGCCTGTTCGAGCCGTCGTTCCAGTTCGGCTTCGGTTATCTCCCCGTTGGCGTAACGCTCGGACAGCCGTTCGACAGGGTCTGTCTCGTCGGCACTGGGCGCACCTGCTGTGTGCGTGGCCTGCGTCTGTGACACGTCAGTGGTCGACGCCGTCGCCTCGTCCTGACCGATGAGTCTCGACGCAAACCAGTACACGGCGTAGCCGATAGCCGCCAGCACCCCGATAGTAGCCGCCAGGGAGACGATACCGAATGCGAGGCCGACAAGGCCCCAGAACAGTCCGAACACGAGTCTCACAGCGGCAAGAACGACAATCAGCGACACGACTCCGAGCAGGCCATACAGGAGTATCTTCAGTGGTGTGCTCAGGGCGCGGTCGGTGGTGGAGGGCATCGCCCAAGGATACTATTCCCGCAGTGATAAGAATTATTCCGTCCCGGGGTGGACGACCCGCCGAACGTCGGCCGTCTCCGCCCGGCGAACGACAGCCCGAACCGGGTTTCGCGCCCCGGAGAGGTTGTCCGAATCCCCGTCGAGAACGAGCAGGCGTGCCGGCTGCCCGGGCTTGACCAGACCGCCGCCAAGCCCAGCGATTTCGGCCCCGTTGACTGTGGCCATCCGCAGTACCTCACGGGCGGAAATGTCGTACAGCTTCGCGGTAAACTCCATCTCGCGGAACATCGACGGGCTGTTGAGCATGACGTTGTCCGTCCCGAGCGCGACTGTCGTCCGCTCGGCCAGTTCCTCGACCGGCGGGCGGCCAACGTCGGTCACGATGTTCGACCGGGGGCAGACGACGACGGGGATTTCGCTGTCGGCGACCCGTTCGAGATGCAGCGACTTGGCGTGAACCATGTGGACGAGGAAGTCCGGGTCGAGGTCGAGTGCGGGGTTGATATCGGAGCTATCGACCTCGCCCGCGTGGATGCCGAACAGCTTCCCGGCCTGTCGGGTCGCGCGCCGGTCCGCCCCGAACTCGCTGTCGTTGGCCCCGCTCGCGCCAAAGCCGTCGGCTAATTCCATTGCATCGGTCGTCTCGCGTCCGAGAATCACGCTGTCGAGGTCTGAACCCGCCAGCGCGTCCTGTATCGCGCGGACGCCCTCAACGCCGCCCTCCCGGAACTCGATGAACGCGCCAGTCCCGGACTGCTCCATGAACGACAGCGTCCGCGCCATCGCGGCCACCAGTTCGTCCCGGCTCGCATCGCGGAGCAACCGGTGTTTCAGGCCGTCCGGCGGCGCGACCAGTTCTTCCAGCGAGAGCCCCTCTCCGGCCTCCTTGGCGATTGAATCGCCGATGTGGGTGTGGGCGTTGACGAACGCCGGGACCACGATGTCGTCGCTGTCGACCGCGGTCTCCTCGACGGCGGCTATCTCCCTGTCTTCGACCACGACGCGGCCCTCGACAGCCTCGAACGACCGTCCCGTCAGAATCGTCCCTTCGAGAATCATACTCTCCGTTCGCCCGTTCTCTCAGTTAAACTCATCGAGGGTGGCATGGATACCCGTCCGCACGTCCCGGACTCTGGCCCCGTCGAGGTCGAGTCCGAGTTCGCGGATGGCCGCCGCGCCGACTCGCTCGCTCTCGGCCTCCGGCGCGTAGACGCCAAGCCGCCACTGGTCGCGCTGGGCGGCGCGGATTGCGTTGACGAGCGTCGACTGCTCGCCGAGCCGGCGGACGTCGCCGTTGACGAGGACGCGGCTGCTCGACTCGGTCATCGACGGTTCGGGCGGGATATCGAGGACAACGGCGTCGCTGTCGACGTTCGCTTCCTCGGCGATGGCCCGCTCCATCGCGCCGACCGCTTCGTGGTCGGCTGCCAGAACCTCGTCAGGCACGGCCTGCCACTCTGCCCAGACGGCCCGCTTGTACAGGTCTCGCTGGGTCAGCCGCCGCGCGTACGCCGCGGTCGCCTCGCACTGTCTGAGTCCTACGAGCAGGTCGTTGTCGTCCCACCGGCGCAGCGTCTCGGCCGTCGTATCAGTCACGGCGAGTAGCTCCTCCGTCCCGCGCCTGAGCATCGACTTGGCGATGCGGGCGACGTGGTGCTGGTAGACGGTGGGGTTCATCAGCGCCCGTGCGAGCAGGAGCGACTCGGCCGTCTGGACGTTCCCCTCGTCGAGAACGAGTTCACCGTCGACGAAACACAGCTCCCGGACCAGCCGCTCGTGGTCGATGGTCCCGTACGGGACGCCCGTGTGGTGGGCGTCACGAACCAGATAATCCATCCGGTCAACGTCCAGTTCGCCGGAGACGAGCTGGCCCAGTTCGCCCTCCCCAGCGACGAGGCCGGCCACGCGGTCCGGGTTGAGGCCGTGTTCCGAGAGCACCCGCGCGACAGGACCGTCACCGAGCAGTTCGTCCACGTCGTCGTGGTACTTGCCTGTCCGACGGTGGATGAGCGCCTCGACGTTGTGGCTGTACGGTGAGTGCCCCACGTCGTGGAGCAGTGCCGCGGCGCGGACCCGTTCGGCCTGCTGGCCCTCGATACCGAGGTGGGAGAGCGCACGGTCCGCGAGATGGTAGACGCCAAGCGAGTGCTCGAATCTGGTATGGTTCGCCGAGGGGTAGACGAGCGTCACCGTGCCGAGCTGTGAGATGTGCCGGAGCCGCTGGACCGGCGGCGTATCGAGCAATGCCGCCGCGACGCCCTGGACCTCGATGTGGTCGTGAACGCTGTCCTTGATTGTGGTCATTGCTGTGGCCTACGACGGCGGCCGGCAAAATCGTTCGCCACCGCACGCACCGGGAGGGTCGTCGCCTACCGGGGGACCCAGCCGTAGATGTGATTCAACATGACGTAGGTGACGAGCCCGAGAAACAGACTCAACCCCCAGGCGGAGACGGCGATGCGGCCCACACGGGCGTGGATTGTCTCTCTGAGTTCAGCAGGGGAGTGGGTCAGTCCGAGGACGACGGCGTGAACGACGACGGGCACGGACACCGCAGACAGCAGGATGTGGATAGCCAGCATCACGATGTACGCGGTCCAGACGAACCCTTCGGCGACGATCTCCTTCTCGAAGCCGCCGCCGACTTTGAGGATATACAGCGCCAGAAACACCATGATGAGCGTGAACGCGGTCAGCATCGCCGCGCGGTGTTTCTGGACCTCATTGTTCTTGATGAAGTAGACGCCAGCGATGATTGCGAGCAGGGCGATGCTGTTGACGACGGCGATTGCGTCACCCAGCAGGATGACGGTGTCGTTCGAGAACTCGGGGAGCGGCAACACACCGCCGAACGCGCCGAACACGAGCGCGTAGCCAACGACCGAGACGACGGCAGTGACGAGCCGCGGACGAGCGCGGGCACGCGACTGGAGTGTGTCTGCGACGGCCATAGCAACAGTTCAGGACCGGAGTGGTAACTGTGTTCTGAAACGGGCGGGAACAGCGGCGCGATTGCGAGCCGGAGCGGTGGCTGCTGACTCGGAAAAACGGCGGGAAATCCGATAGAAGCGTGGCCGAATCAGGCGAAGGTCCGGGAGACGTCCTCGTCGTCGGTCTCCTCCTGCTGGATCTTCTCCCAGGCGTTGTGGAAGTCAGCCATCGTGACCTCGGTGCGATCGTCGCGGATGGCGAACATCCCGGCCTCGGTACAGATGGCCTTCACGTCCGCACCGGAGGCGTCCGTTATCTCCTCGGCCAGTGCCTCGAACTCCACGTCGTCGGAGACGTTCATGCTGCGGGTGTGGATCTGGAAGATCTGCTTGCGGCCCTCAACGTCGGGGTTCGGGACTTCGATGAGGCGGTCGAAGCGGCCGGGGCGGAGGATGGCGCGGTCGAGCATGTCGAAGCGGTTCGTCGCGGCGATGATACGGATGTCGCCGCGGTCGTCGAAGCCGTCCATCTCCGAGAGCAGTTGCATCATCGTCCGCTGGACCTCGGCGTCGCCGGAGGTCTTCGACTCCGTCCGCTTGGCCGCGATGGCGTCGATCTCGTCGATGAAGACGACGGCGGGCTCCTCCTGACGGGCCAGTTCGAACAGGTCGCGGACGAGCTTTGCGCCCTCGCCGATGAACTTGTGGACCAGCTCGGAGCCGGCCATCTTGATGAACGTCGCGTCGGTCTCGTTGGCGACGGCCTTCGCCAGCATCGTCTTGCCGGTGCCGGGCGGACCGTGCAGCAGGACGCCGCTCGGCGGGTCGATGCCGACGTCTTCGAACATCTCGGGGCTCTTCAGCGGCATCTCGACGGTCTCGCGGACCTCCTCCATCTGCTCTTCGATACCGCCGATGTCGGCGAATGTGACATCCGGCGACTGGTCGACCTGCATCACGCGAGCGCGAACGTCAGTCTCGTCGTCGAGCTGTTTGACGATAGAGAGCGAGTTGTTGACGGCGACGCGGTCGTCGGGTTCGAGGTCCTCGCGCATCTCGTCAGTGACCTCTGTCAGGGCCTCCTGGTTGTTGCCGTGCTGTTTGATAATCACGCCGTCACTGGAGAGTTCCTGAACGGTCGCGACAAACAGCGGTGACTGCTTGAGCTTCTTGTTCTCGTGCGTAAGCCGTTCGAGCTTCTGCTGGTACTTGTTGTTTTCCGCGTTCGCGTCCAGCAGCTTGTCGCGCATCTCCTCGTTCTGCGATTCGAGCACCTCTAGCCGCTCCTGCAGCGCCTCGATCTTCTGTTGCTGAGACGCGTCATCGTCGTACGGCATATCGACCTCGTCGACGGTGTCGGTCATTACGACGCCTTTAGTAGGTGTACCGTTATGAGGCTTCGGGTAGTCCCAGAAACTGTATCGCCCGGCGTTCGTCCGGAGGGGGCCGCTACTGGCCGCTTCCTGTCCGTAGGTCTCAAACCGGCACGTTTCTTGGCCCCCATCGAAAACATCTGTCTATGCCAACCGACCGCGAAGAAGTCATCATCGTGGGCGGGGGCGTCGCCGGACTTTCGGCGGCGATATACACCGCTCGCGCCGACCTGTCGACCCGGATTATCTCGACCGGTGAGTCGATACTGAACCGCAATGCTCACCTGGAGAACTACCCGGGGTTCCCGGCGGGAATCAACCCACGGCTCCTGCTCGAACTCATGCGGGCACAGGCGCGGCGCGCCGGCGTCTGGTTCATCGACGGCGAAGCCGAGCAGGTGACGGAAACTGCGGAGGGCTTCGAGGTAACCTGTACCGACGGTGAGTCCTACGACGCGACATACCTCATCGCCGCCTCCTGGTCGGACCCGTCGTATCTAGAGGGGCTGGAGCTATCACTCGTCGACCGCGGGTCGAAGCAGTTCATCTCGACCGACGACCAGGGCCGGACCGATATCGAGGGGCTGTACGCGGCCGGCCGGCTGGCCGAGCAGCATCACCAGACCATCGTCGCCGCGGGCCACGGCGCACAGGTCGGGCTGACACTGCTAGAGGACTCAGACATCGACTTCTATCACGACTGGACCGCGCCGGAGGGGTATTTCACCGGCCGCGACCGCCCGGTTCCGCCGGGCTGCGAGGAAATCGACGAGGAAGAGCGCAAAGAACGCGAACAGGAGTCACTGGAGGTCATGCGGCGGTACTTCGAAGAACCGATGCCGGGCGAGCCGACGATGCACCCGAGTGTCGACCAGGATTCAGACTGACCCCGTTTCGAGCGAGCGTGCAACTGACTGCAGCCGTTCGATTCGCTCGGCTGTCGGCGGGTGTGACCGCGCTTCGATAGACAGGGAATCGCTCGACGCCGCCGTGTCGAACCCGTGTGGGAGGAAGCATAGTCCGCGGACGCCCGCGTACGCGGAGCGCTTGTCGGTCCTCGGGCGGTCGTCGCCCCCGCCGTCGAGTGTCTCTAACGCCCCGGCGAGCGCGGCGGGGTCGCCGGTCAACTGGGCCGCGCTCCGGTCGGCGGCGAACTCCCGAGCGCGTGACAGCGACCGGCCGAGGACGACGACGGGGGCAGTGAACACGCCCAGCGCGACGCCGCCGAACAGGACTGTCACCGCGAACAGGAACAGGAAACCAAGCGTGAACGAGAGGCTTCCGACGGGGGCCGCGAGCACCCGGGCGCTGCACACGTACGCGAAGCCGAGCGCGACCAGCCCGAGCGCATAGCGACTCCCGCTCCCGCCGGGGAGGAGGTCATCAAGCGGGTCGTACTCGCCGTTTGTCAGCGACGGGAGGAAACTGGCCAGCGTCATGACGGTCGCGTCGCGGTTGGCGACGTGCATGAGTTCGTGGGCCAGCACCGCGTCGAGTTCGTCACCTCCGAGCGTCGCCAGCAGTCCCTCGCTGACGACCACCGTCGCGCCGCCGAGCGTCCCGATGGCGAAGCTGTTTGGCACGTCGGCGTCTGCGACGGCAATCCGTGGCGGCGTGAGGTCGGCCAGTTGCGCGAGCCGCTGCACCCGTTCGTGGAGGTCGGGGTACTCCTCGGGACCGACGATGCGAGCGTCAACCTCGGCCATTGTCTGGGCTCTGGTGTACCGGAGTTGTGCCCAGACAAACGCCACGAGGGCGGGGGCGAGAACGGCCACCCACCAGGCGATGCGTGCCGACGCCCCACCGAACGGGAGGTGAGCCGCGACAGCATCCCGCACCGGCGCAAGCCAGGGTGTCAGGAGCACCGCCGCGGTCGCGACCACAGCGATGTCGACGGCGAGGAGGAGCAGGAGAGTCCACAGCATCCGGCGAGTCAGTGTCCGCATAGAGGTAGTTCTGCTATACCCACAGCGGATGAAAGGTTTTCTGTTCGGACAGTCCAGCAGTGAGGGAAAATATTTATCCTGTCACCGGAAACGGTGCTACAGTGTCAACAAAGCTGGTTCGTGCCGCCCTCGCCCTCCTCTGTGCGGTCGCTGTCCTGTTCGGCACGGCGCTGTTTCCCGGCGCGCTCGGCGTCGAGTTCGAGTCGAGCGGTCCCCTCGACAGCCGAGCGAGCGAGCCGGTCACGCCCGACGGAACAGCACCCGACGACGTCGACAGTGGGTCGACGCCGGTAGCGACGAGCGATGGGGCAGAGACGACGCCGAGGACGAGCGACGAGCCGGCAGCGACAGCGACGCCAACACCGACGGAGACGGCGACAGCGACGCGGGTAGCCGGTGAAGGCGAAGACAGCGGGTCCCCAGTTCTGGTGAAACTGATCGGGCTGGCGCTTATCGGCGGGTTCGGCGCCGTCGCGGTCGGTGTCATCCGGGCGGCATCAGACCCGGAACGCGACGGGTCGACAGACGCCGGATTCCTCCTGCACCCGCTCCTCGACAGATTGGCCGGGACAGTCGTCTCGGCGGTTTCGAACGGCGCGGTTGGGCGGACCATCGGCCGGATTCCGAAGGTAACGACCGCCGCGCTGCTCTCGGGGTCGTCGGCGCTCTCACGAGTCGGGGCCGGTATCAGCGCCGTCTCCGGCGGTGTCCTGACCGGATTGGCGACGGGAATCGGGTCGGTCGGCACGATGTCACTGCGAGGGGTCGCCGGCCTGCCGAGTACGCTCGGGTCGCTCTCGGTCGCGCCGTTCAGAGCCCTCAGGGGCTTCGGTGGGACCGGCGGCTTCCTCGCCTCAGTCCGAAGTGGCGTCGATAGCCCGCCGCTGTTTGGTTCGTCGGACTCGGAGCAGCGGCAGTCGACGGCCACCGAATCGACGGCAGAGGCGGACGACGGCCCGGACATCGATAGCCTGTCTATCCAAGAGGCATGGGCACTACTGGCCGACCGCGTCTCCGTGTCGGACCCCGAGACGGCGACGCCCGGCGAGTACGCCCGCCGGGCTATCGACAGCGGACTTCCGGCAGAGCCCGTTCGACGGCTAACAACCCTCTTCCGCGAGGTCGAGTACGGCGGGCGGTCGGCGACCGGTGCCCGAGCCGAATCGGCCCGGAACGCCCTCAGACAGCTCCTCGGCGGAGGTGACGACTGATGAGCGATTCAGAGTCACGACAAGGTGAGACCGCCAGCGCAACCATCGACGTCAGCGTCGAACGCCCGACGCCGGGGCGCAAGTTCGTCCGGCACACGCTGTTGGGACTCGTCGCACTTGCCGGGGCGGTGTTCGTCGTTACTTTTCCCTCAGTCCTCCCAGATGTCGGCAGCGGGACGGCTAGACGGCTCCGGCTCGGTGCAAGTATCGGAGCCGTCGTAATCGGCCTCTTCGGTCTGTATACTGTCGTGTTGACACAGGAGTCGGACCTCCCGCCAGTGAAAGGGAGCCAGCCGCGTGACCCGTATCGTGACGACGGTACAGACGACGAGCCGGCAGAACTGCTCGACGAACTGCTGGAACCCGAGGCGACACAGGCGAAATCCGGCGATATGGTCGGCGATGATATCGACGAGCTACTCGCGAAGATCGACGGACGTGTCGACCCCTACAACGGCCTCGAAGCGAGCTATGCGTCCGAAGTCAGGAACAGGCTCCGCGAGGCCGCGAGACAGGTGCTGGTCGAAACGGCGGACATGTCGACGGAGGCGGCGGCCCGGGACGTCCGTACTGGCTCGTGGACGGACGACCGCCGGGCGGCCGCCTTCCTCGGCGGCCCGGACGCACCCGACCCGCCAATCGAGATGCAACTACGTGACTGGGCCAGCGGCGAGGGGTTCGACCGGAAAGTCGAAGCGGCGGCGACCGAGATACGACGGCTCCAGCGAGGTGAGGGTGCATGAGCACCCGAGAGACCACACAGCGCAACGTCGGTGTCTCGGCCGCGCTAGTGGCCGGCGGGGCCGGAATCGTCACCGGGAACCCGGCGGTTTTCATGGTCGCGGCAGTGGCGCTGGTGTACGCGGCCTATCAGGCGGCCATCGGCGACCCTGAACCGACGCTCACGGTCGAGCGTCACGTCGAACCGGCCGACCCGGTCCCCAGGTCGGAGGTGACAGTGACGCTGACGCTCACGAACGACGGGGACGCGACCCTGCCCGACGTTCGCGTCCTCGACGGCGTCCCCGAGCGGCTCGAAGTCGTGGACGGCTCCCCGCGCTTTGGCACCCATCTCGAAGCCGAGGCGTCGGGTTCGGTCACCTACACCGTCGAAGCCCGGCGCGGGGACCACGCGTTCACCGACGTAGCGGTCGTCTGCCGGAACCTGACCGGGACCGTCGAGTTCGCCGAGCAGGTCGCCGTCGAGACGACACTCTCGTGCAGTGCCAGCGTGGACACCGTCCCGCTTTCGGGACAGACACTCTCCCAGTCCGGGCGCGTGCCGACGGACGCCGGCGGGAACGGCCTCGCTTTCTACGCCATCCGCGAGCACCAGTCCTCAGACCCGATGAACCGCGTCGACTGGAACCGCCTCGCGAAGACCAACGAGCTGGCGACAGTCGAGTTCAAGGAGACGCGGGCGGCCACCGTCATCACGCTCGTGGATTCCCGACACCCCGTTGCGGGCGAGACGGGCACGCCCACGGCTGTCCAGTTCTGTGCCTACGCGGCCCAGCAGGTCGGCTCGGCGTTGCTGGACATGGACAACCGGGTGGGTGCCGCGGTCTACGACAGTTGTGAGACGCTCCAGCCGTCGGCCAATCGGGCACAGGAACAGCGATTGGAGGCGTTTCTAGAGGGGACTGTGAACGGGGCGGCCACCGGGTCGTCGGGGGCCCGCGGTTCATCGCTGCTCGACACCGGCACCCGAACCCGGCGGATGCAGTCGCCGACCGGGATGACAGACCGGTACGGCATCGCCGACGGCGGCGACGCGGTGGCGACGCTCGACCGCTCGATACCGAGCGAGTCACAGGTCGTGTTCTGTACGCCCCTGCTCGACGACCGGGCGGCCGATGCGGCGAAACGGCTCGCCGCGTACGGGCACGCGGTCACGGTCGTCAGCCCGGACATGACGACCGGGGACAGTCCGGGCAGTACCGTCGAACGAATCGACCGAACGGCCCGCCTCGACAACCTTCGAGGGAGGGTTCGGGTCGTCGACTGGACGCCCGCGGAACCGCTCGCCAAAGCCCTCATTCGCGCAACGGAGCGGTGGGCATGACGGAACTCGACAGTCGGCCGGCGGCATCGAGCGCGGCGCTGGCCGGAACAGTCGCGGTGCTCGTCTCGCTCGCCCTTGCCGTCGCTGTCGTGGACCCGATACTAGTCCTGACCGGCTTCGTCGGCGGGCTCTGTATCGCAGCTGGGGTCTGGGCGCTCCGTAGCGATACCCACGACCGCATCGCCGGCGGCAGCGTTGCCGTCGTCATCGGCGCGGGCGTGTTCTGTGGAACCGCGCTGTTGGCGACTGAATACTGGTCGCTCGTCGTGGCGCTCGGGTTCCCGCTGGCCGCCACACTCGTCGTCATCGACGCGAGTAGCGGACTGGTGCCGCCGACCGACGCGACGGACGAACTCACGGCGATGCTCGACGAGAGTTTCGTGGTACTGGTGGTCGGTATCTGCGCCACAATCGTCTGTGCCGTCGCCGCTGCCGTCAGGCTGCCCTGGGTGCTCGTCCGTGTCGTTGCCGGCTTCTCGGTCCAGCCGCTCGTGGGCTTCGTGACGCTACAGGCTGGTGTCCTCCTCACCCTGTTGTTGCTGGACCGGGTCACGGAGACGCTGGAATCGTGGATTCCGGCACCCACGGCGACGACCGACCGGACGCTCGGGCGACTGGACCTGCTGGGGACGAGCTGGTGGGACGTCGACCGCTACGTCAAAGCCGCTGTGGGCCTGCAGTTGCTCGTGGCGTTTGTCCCGACAGCACAGGGACTGTTCGACCGCTTCCTCGATAGCCTCCCGGTGCTCGGCTCGGCCCTGAGGGTCGTTCTCAGTGGTCCGCTCCACCTCCCCCTTGTAGCCGGACTGCTGACGTTACTGAGTATCCTCGTCGTCGAACGGCTCCGGCAGTGGCTGCTACAGTGGCTGGGGGACAACCCCGGACGGTTGCTGGCGCGGCAGGCCGGCAGTATCGTGGTTCCTGTGGTGCTGCTGCTGGGCGCACTGGTCCTTACAGCCGCTGGCGTGACCCGGCGAGTAGCGCCTACGTATGCTGGAGGCGGTCACTACGGCTCGGCGACCGTGCTCCTCCTCGGCGTCTTGATTTCGGTCGTCGCCCTTCGCGGACTCATCACGCTGCTGACCGAACTGGTCGGTGCGGAGTTGCTGTCCCGACGTGTGGCAGGATTCGCGGCCGGAAGCGGGCTCCTGTTTGTCATGACGCTGCTCGGCGCGGAGCACGGACTCGCACCGATACTCGTCCTCGTCGGGAGCGCGGCGGCACTGCTGGTCTGGGATGCCGGCGCGCACGCCAGCAGTATTGGCCACCAGCTGGGCCGGGACGCCGAAACGACGGACAGCGAGTTCGTCCACGTCACCGGAACTGCGGCCGTCCTCGCCGGAGCTATCCTGCTCGTGATGCTCGTCAGGTACGTGCTCATCCCGATCGCGGTTCCGACCACGTCGGCCGGGCTCTCGCTCAGCTCGGTGGTCGCGCTCGGACTGGTCCTGCTTGCGATAGCCGCCTTCACTCTCGCGCTGAACGCCCACGACGGGGGACCACGTACCAGCAGCGACAGGAGTGGTACGCGAAACGAGCAGCCCGCTACTGACGGCGACTAGGCCCGCCGGAGAGACAGGGGCTTTTACCCCCGCACCGCGAACCGGCAGGTATGCTGACCGGAGTCAACGTCGTCCTGGGGGTGTCGGGGTCTATCGCGGCCGTCAAGACGGTGGAGCTCGCACACGAACTCCGACGACAGGGGGCGTCCGTCCGGGCCGTGATGACCGACAGCGCGACGGGCATCGTCCACCCGTGGGCACTCGAGTTCGCCACGGACAACGAGGTTGTTTCCGAAATCACGGGCAGTGTCGAGCACGTCGACCTCTGCGGGCGCTCGGGCTGGGGGGATGTGCTCTTGCTCGCACCGGCGACGGCAAACACCGTCGGGAAGGTTGCGGGAGCCATCGACGACACACCTGTGACGACGTGTGCGACGACCGCTCTCGGCGCGGACGTGCCGGTCGTCGTCGCGCCGGCGATGCACGAACCGATGTACGACCACCCCGGCGTGCTGGACGCCATCGACCGCGTCGAGTCCTGGGGGGTCGACTTCGTGGACCCGCGGATCGAGGAAGGGAAAGCCAAGATTGCAACGGAGGAGGCCATCGTCACGGCGACTGCACGGGCCGCGGACGACCGGCCGCTTGCAGACGAACACGTCGTCGTGACCGCAGGTGCGACCACGGAGTCAGTCGACCCGGTGCGGACGCTCTCGAACCGCTCATCGGGGCGGACCGGCCGGGCAGTCGCACGGGCCTGTTACGCCCGCGGGGCCGACGTGACGCTCGTCCACGACGGGCCAGACGTGCCGTACGCCACCGTCGAGCAGGTCGAATCAGCCGCGGAGATGACCGAGGCCGTTCGTCGGGTCGCCGACTCGGCCGACGCGCTGGTCTCGGCGGCCGCCATCTCGGATTACACCGTCGAGCAGGCACCGGAGAAAATCAAGAGCGGACAGGCGGAACTGACGCTGACGCTGCAACCGACGCCGAAGCTCATCGACACCGTTCGGTCGGCCCACCCCGACCTCCCTATCGTCGGGTTCAAGGTCGAAACGGAGGGTGACGACGAGACGCTGATCGAGCGCGCCCGCGAGATACGCGAGCGGGCCGGGCTGACTTTCGTGGTCGCCAACGACGCGAGCGTGATGGGGGCCGACGAGACGCGCGCCCTGCTCGTCGACGCGGACACGGCCACGGAGTACGTCGGGGACAAGGAGGGACTCGGCGCTCGTGTCGCCGACGAAATCGGTGACCATCTGTCCAGTCGTGGCTGACCGCGTAACCGATTACGAAATAGTTTTGCGTGTTCCGTTGCTCCGGTCCGATAACGACAGTACTGCCCGACGAACCGCTATTCGGAGTTTCTAAACAGATACTGTGACTGTACTACCACCCCGTCGCCTGCTCGTGCCAGTAGCCGATTCGGTGACGGTCCGTAACACCGTCGCCTACGCCATTGAACAGGCCGAATCGGCGGCCAGAGAGGGACAGCAACAGGTATCCCTGCATCTCGTCGCCGTCGCAAGCACGCGCGCCGTCGACCCCGACGCGCAGACGGAACTCGGCCAGGCCAAAGACCTGCTCGACCGCATCGAGGTCTGGCTCGACGAGGATCTGGGTGCTGACCCACCGTCGAACCTCGACGTGGAACTGGGCGTCATCGGTGCCGACCGCTACCTGTTCAGCCCCGGCGATTACGCCGACGTCATACTGGCCTACGCCGACGAACACAGCATCGAACGGGTCGTCCTCGATCCGGAGTTCAACCCGGGCGGCACGACGCCGATGCTCCGGCCGCTCGAAGTCGAACTCGTCCGGGGCGATATCGACGTCGAGACCGCACCCGTCGAGCGGCCGGCACGGTCGACCGCGCTCGCTCGCGCCGCGACACTCCCGAAGTATCTCACCATTTTCGGGGCGTCCTACCTGTTTTATCTGCTGTTGAGTTCGTACAAACCGCTGGATTTCCTCACTGGCGCGATAACGGCGACTATCGTCACTGCATTGCTTGCGCCGATCGCGTTCAGTCGCCAGCCGTCGCTGACACGGGTTCCGGGGCAGTTCGCCCGGATGGCCCTCTACATCCCGTACCTCCTCAAAGAGATCGCGGTTGCGAACCTCGAAATCGCCTACGTCGTCTTGCACCCGTCGCTGCCAATCGACCCCGAGATGGTCGAACTGGAGGCGGCCATCTGGGGAGACGGACCGGTGACGACGCTGGCAAACAGCATCACGCTGACGCCCGGGACGCTCACCGTCAGCGTCTCCGAACAGGCGTTCGATATCCACTCGCTCACAGGGAGTGCGCGCGAAGACCTGTTCGACGGCGGCCTCGAACGGGCCGTCCGGTTCGTCTTCTACGGCCGGGAGGCCGCAGCGATTCCCTCGCCGCGCGAACGGGGGCAGGGGGACGGCGACGGCACAATCGAGAGCGACATCGACGACCCGGAGGTGGCAGACGATGATTGAGTTCGAGGCGGCGCTGCTGGCGATCGCCAGCGCGTTCGTCCTGTTCGCTATCGTGTCGCTGTACCGCGTGTTCGCGGGGCCGACGGACCACGACAGAGTCATCGCGGTCAACGTGATGGGGACGAACACCGTCATCGCTATCGCGCTCGTCTCCGGCGCGCTCGATAAGCCGCTGTTCCTCGATATCGCGCTCGTGTACGCCCTGTTGAACTTCCTGCTCTCGATAGCGTTCTCGAAGTTCAACGTCGAACACGGGGGTGTGCTATGACGCCGCTGGAGTGGGGGATCGTCGTACTCGCACTGGTCGGTGCGTTCTTCGGTGGCGTCGCCTCGGTCGGCATCGTCAGACTGCCGGACGTGTACACTCGGACGCACGCGGCCTCGAAGAGCGATACGCTGGGTGCCGTCCTCGCTATCGGGGCCGCCGCGCTCGCGATTCAGACCGACCTCGCGACGATCAAAGCCGTCTTCCTGCTGGTGTTTATGTTTCTGACGAACCCCACCGCCGCCCACGCCGTCGCCCGGGCGGCACAGGACCAGGGTATCGAGCCGTGGACTGCCGGCGATGAGGAGGGCGAGTCATGACGCTCTCACTTATCGAGGGAGTGTTACTGGTGTTCGTGCTGTGCTGTGCTATCGGCGCGGCCGTACTCCGTGACGTGCTGGCGTCGCTGATGGCGTTTGCCGCCTACAGCCTCGGCATCTCCATTATCTGGGTGATGCTCGAGGCCCCTGACGTGGGGCTGACCGAAGCGGCTGTCGGGGCCGGCATCATGACGATCCTGTTCATCCTGGCGCTGGCAAACACCGTTCGGCCACAGGAGAACGGCCTGTTCGAGTCGATCAGCGTCCCGACCGTCGTCCTGGTCGGTGCGTTCGTCGTCGTCATGATCGCGACGGTCCCGTCGCTGCCTGCCGTTGGGGCGGAGGGCGCGGCAAACCCCGTCGTCAGCGGCGAGGTAACACAGCACTACATCGACAACGCATACGCGGACACGGAGGTCCACAACGCGGTAACGGCCGTGCTCGCGGCCTACCGTGGATTCGACACGCTTGGTGAGGCGGTCGTAGTCTTTTCCGCCGGCGTGGCGGCACTGACCGTCCTCAGACAGGAGGTGTTCGCATGAGTAGCGACGAGCGAACCGGGCTCTATGTCGAGAGCACGATCATCATGACGACGGTCCGCGTGGTGTCGCCATTCGTCCTCACCTTCGCGCTGTTCGTGATGTTCCACGGCGCGAACTCCCCCGGCGGGGGATTCCAGGGCGGGGTCATCGCCGGGTCGGTCGTGATGATGCTCGCCTTCGCCTACGGCATCGATGCGGCCCGGGACTGGCTCGACGTCCGCGTCGTCGCCGCGCTCGCGTCCGGCGGCGTGCTCACGTTCGCAGCAATCGGTCTGGGAACGATGCTCCTGGGCGGGAACTTCCTCGAATACCACCTGTACGAACAGTTCATCTCGCATGTGGTCGCCTACGCCATCGAGCTCGTCGAACTGGCCATCGGTGGTATCGTCGCCAGCGTTGCCATCGGCCTCTTTTTCCTGCTCGCGGCCGGGTTCGGCCACGCCGTCGACTCACCGGAGGATGAGAGCTAATGTTTGAACTGCTGAACTCACACTACAACTACTTCGCGGTGATGCTCCTGCTGGGTATCGGCCTCTACATGCTCATCGAGTCCCAGAACCTCGTGAAGAAGGTCATCGGCATGAACATCTTCCAGACGGGCATCTTCCTGTTTTTCATCACGCTCGCGTTCCGGGCCGGCGGGGATCCGCCGATAATCAAGGAGGGTGGCGGCCCCTACGTGAGCCCGCTGCCACACGTCCTCATCCTGACCGCTATCGTCGTCGGGGTGAGCCTGACCGCCGTGGCACTGGCGCTTATCATCCGCATCTACACCGAGTACGGGACGCTGGACGAAGATAAACTCAAACAGCTCTACTATGATTGAACAACTCCCTGTGTTACTGGTGGTCCTGCCGATTATCGGCGGCGCGGTGCCGCTGGTCGCCAGCCTCGTGAGCGACCGGGCAGGGTGGCCAGTCGCGACGCTGACGCTCGTCGGCCAGGCCGGTCTGGCCGGCCTGCTGGCGTGGACCGTCAGTACGAGCGGGACCGTTTCCTACGCGGTCGGTGGTTTCGCCGCCCCGTACGGCATCGAACTCGTCGTCGACGGGCTCTCGGGGGCCGTCGCCCTGCTCGTGGCCGTCGTGTCACTGGGCGTGCTCGCGTACGCCCGACAGGCCGGCCCGCACTCGAACGCCTTCTACGGCCTGTACCTGCTGCTGGTCGCCGGCCTGACGGGGATGACCGTCACCGGCGACGTGTTCAATCTCTACGTGTTCCTCGAAATCACGGGGCTTGCAGCGTACGGCCTCGTAGCCAGTGGCCGGGACGCGAGCGCCGCCGTCGCGGCGCTGAAGTACCTCATCATCGGGACCGTCGGGGCCTCGCTGTATCTGCTCGGCGTTGGCTACCTGCTCGCGGCGACGGGGACGCTCAACATGGCCGATCTGGCGAGCAAACTCGGGGAGATGGCGGCCTACGACTCGACGCTCGTCCTGACCGCGTTCGGGCTGATGATCGGCGGGCTGACGGTGAAAGTCGCCCTGTTCCCGCTGCACACCTGGCAGCCAGACGCGTACGCGAACGCGCCGGACACCGTGAGCGCGTTCATCTCGGCGCTCGTCTCGACGGTTTCGGCGTACGCGCTCGCTCGCCTGCTGTTTTCCGTGTTCACCGTTGAGTTCCTGACGGCCGTGCCCGTCGCTCGCTGGGCACTGGTCGGCCTGGCCTGCGTGAGCATCATCGCGGGGAGCGCACTCGCCGTCTCACAGGACAGCGTCCAGCGGATGCTCGCGTACTCTTCGGTGTCGCAGTTCGGCCTCGTCGTCGCCGGATTCGCCATCGCGACCCCGCTGGCCGTCGTCGGCGCGACCGTCCACCTGCTCGGCCACGCAGTGATGAAAGGCGGGCTGTTCGCGGCAACGGGGGTCATCGAGCGTAAGACGGGCGCGACGACGGTGAACGGCTACGCCGGGATGGGGAGCCGCGTCCCGATTTCGGCGTTTTGCTTCGCCGTGCTCTCGCTGGCGATGGTCGGCGTGCCGCCGGCGGTCGGTTTCGTCGGCAAGTGGTACATCGTCCTCGGCGCGGTCAACGCCGAGAACTGGCCCGTCGTGGCCGTGTTACTCGCGAGTACCCTGCTGACGCTCGCGTACTTCGCCCGCCTCGTCGAGCGGCTCTACTTCGCCGAGGCGACCATCCACTCGGAGGAGACACCTGCTGAGGCTCCCGTGACGGACGGGAGCGGACAGGCGGTCTCGTTCGGGATGATCGCCGTCGTCGTCATCGCGGCCGCACTCGCGGTCGCGCTGACCGCAGCCGTACCGGAGTTACAAGCAATGCTTGAGGACACACTTCCACCCCTTCTAAACCAATGACTGATTCGCTACGCCCAATCCTGGCAATCCTCGTCTCGGCGGTGGCCATCCCCGCGATTCTCTCGCTCAAGGGCCGACCAAACGTACGGGAGGGGGTGACCCTATTCGTCGCGTTCGCGAAGTTCGGGATCATTGCGAGCATGGTCCCTGGCGTCCTGAGCGGGACAGAGTACGAGTTCGCAATCGGACAGTTCGCCACTGGAATCGAACTGGCGTTCAGCGTCGACCCGCTCGGGTTGCTGTTTGGCCTGCTCGCGAGTCTGCTGTGGATCGTCACGAGCTTCTACAGCATCGGCTACATGCGCGGGCTGAACGAACACGCCCAGACCCGATACTTCGCCTCCTTCGCCGCCAGCCTCGCGTCGGCTATCGGCGTCGCCTTCGCGTCGAACCTGCTGACGCTGTTCGTCTGTTACGAACTGCTGACGGTGTCGACGTACCCGCTCGTCACCCACGACGAGACGGAGGAGGCCCGCGCCGCCGGCCGGAAGTACCTCGCGTACACCTTCGGCGGCGGCGTCGCTGTGCTAGGCGGGACCGTCCTCGTGTTCGTCCTCGCCGGGACGACCGCATTCACGCCCGGCGGTATCGAAGCGCTCGCGACGGCCGACCCGACGTTAGCGCGGGCGGCCTTCGCCCTGCTTGCGGCCGGTTTCGGCGTCAAGGCCGCACTGATGCCGATGCACTCCTGGCTCCCGGATGCGATGGTCGCGCCGACGCCGGTGTCCGGACTGTTGCACGCCGTCGCCGTCGTCAAAAGCGGCGTGTTCGGTATCGCCAGGGTCGTCCTCGACGTGTACGGAACCGGAACGATGGAGCAACTCGGCGTCGGCCTCCCGCTCGCCGCGATTGCGGCCTTTACCCTCCTGACAGCGAGTATCATCGCGCTCAGACAGGACAACCTCAAGCGGCGGCTGGCGTACTCGACGATAAGCCAGCTCTCCTATATCGTACTGGGACTGGGTCTACTCCACGGACAGGCGCTGACCGGCGGCCTGCTCCACATCCCCGCCCACGCGTTCATGAAGCTCACCCTGTTCTTCTGTGCCGGCGCGATCCACGTCGAGACCCACACCGACGACATCAGCGACATGGCCGGCATCGGGAAGCGGATGCCGCTGACGATGGCCGCCTTCGCCGTCGCTGCGGCCGGGATGGCCGGGATTCCGCTGGTCGCCGGGTTCGTCAGCAAGTGGTATCTCGTCATCGGCGCGCTGAGTCTCGATGGCGGGCTCGTATTCGCCGCCGCGTTGCTGGTCTCCGGCGTGCTCAACATCGCGTACTTCTGGCCCATCGTCTACCAGGCGTACTTCGAGTCGCCGGAGAGCCACGACGAGAAGCCGCTCATCGGGGGACCACTTGGCGGACGAGACGAGGTTCGGGCCGACGGCGGTGAGGACCACGAATCGGGCGCTGCCGACGGTCACTCCGACGAGGGCGATGTTCCGGACCCACAGCACGTCGACCATCTCGGCAAGCACCACGAAGAACACGAACACCACGGCGGCCCGCCCGCGGACGGCTGGGACGACCGCGGCTGGCGTGGCGGCGAGAGTACGTGGTTTATGCTCGGGCCGATACTCACCGCAGCCACGCTGTCGCTCCTGCTGGGGACGGTGCCACACACGGCGATCTTCCTGCAAATCGTCGATACTATCGTCGAGAATCTCCCGGGGGTGGTCGTCTAATGTCGATGCTGACGACGGTTCCGCCGGTGGTCATACTGCTCGCGCTGGCAATCGTCGTGTCCCGACTCCCGCGGCGGGCCGGGCACGCCGTCGGTGCGCTCGTCCCGGCGCTGGCGGTGCCATGGGCAGTCGTGGTCCCTGAGGGTGCACACCTCCATGTAGACAGCTTCCTTGGCTTTGAGGCCGTCCTCCTGAACGTCGACCCGTTCTCCCGGCTGATGGGCATCATCTTCGGCCTCATCGCCGCGGTCGCCGTGCTCTACTCCTACGCCAGTGAGGCCGACACCACACAGACGGCGTTCGCGCTTTCGTATGTTGCGACGAGCTTCGGGGCCGTGTTCGCCGGCGACTGGCTCACACTCATCTTCTTCTGGGAGCTGATGGCCGTCACCAGCACGCTGCTGGTGTGGCACTACGGCGGCAAGGCAGTCCGGGCCGGCTTCCGGTACGCACTGCTGCACGGCCTGGGCGGCACGCTGTTGATGGCCGCCATCCTCCGGCACTACGTCGAGGTGGAGACGTTCCTGTTCGCGTCGGTGCCGGGCGGCCCGGAGACGGCCGGCATCACGTCCGGGCTGGCCGCCGCGCTGGCCGCGATCGGTATCGGCGTCAACGTCGGCTTCATCGGCCTGCATGCGTGGCTACCCGACACCTATCCGCGCCCGCACATCGCCGCCAGCGTCTTCCTTTGCGTGTTCACGACAAAGACCGGCGTCTACGGGATGTACCGCGCGTTCCCCAACGGCCACGAAGCCATCGCGTACATGGGCGGCGGGATGGCTATCTTCGGCGCGCTGTTCGCACTGTTCCAGAACGACATGCGGCGGCTCCTCTCCTATCACATCCAGTCCCAGGTCGGGTACATGGTCGCCGGCGTCGGTATCGGCTCGCCGCTCGCTCAGGCCGGTGCGTTCGCGCACGTATTCAACCACATCCTCTACAAGGGGCTGCTGTTCATGACCGCCGGTGTCGTCATCTACCGGACCGGTACGGAGAGCCTGAAGAAACTCGGCGGCCTCTGGCGAGAGATGCCCATCACCGCTGGGGCGTTCTCCGTCGCTGCGCTGTCTATCGCCGGCTTCCCCGGCTTCAACGGGTTCGTCAGCAAGGGCATCATCATCTCTGGAAGCCACTACACCTTCGGCAAGGGACCGCTCCCGCTCGGAGAGTTCTATACGCTCGAGTGGATGCTGCTGCTGGGCGGCGTCGGTACGTTCATGTCGTTCATCAAGTTCGGCTACTACGCGTTCTTCCACGGCGAATACGACGGCAGCGTGCCGGACGCGAACCGCGGCCAAAGCATCGCCATGGTGTCCGTAGCCGCGCTCTGTATCATCTACGGTGTGTACGACACAGCCCTGTTCACCATTCTTCCGTTCGACGTGACGAGCGGGGCCGTCGTCGACCACGTCTACGAGACCTACACCATTCCCCATCTCATTGAGGGAGTCGCGCTCGCTGTCCTCGGACTGGTCGGCTTCGCGGTGACAAAGAAGCCCCTCTCGAAGCTCGGCCGCGTCCCGGACGTCGATTCGCTGTACAACCCCGCCG
Source organism: Haloarcula sp. K1 (assembly GCF_001647155.1). NCBI lineage: Archaea > Methanobacteriati > Methanobacteriota > Halobacteria > Halobacteriales > Haloarculaceae > Haloarcula > Haloarcula sp. K1. Next base: position 129,330 of record NZ_LRHL01000034.1, on the reverse strand, counting down.
TCTTCTATGGCTCCCGCGGCCTCGTCGTCGGCGTGACCGAACTGTACGCCGCCGTCGACCGTGCAGTGGTCCGTGCGACGGGCATCATCACGCGAACAGTGACTTCCCCGAACGACGTGGTTGCACGGCTTCGTGACGACGACAGCCTCGCACATCCGATGCGGGCCGGTATCGGACTCAGCATCCTCATCCTCGCAGTCTTCGTTACGGTGGCACTGCTGGCCCTTTCATGATGTTCTAAAAACATATTCTGTGATAATTGCGGGTTCAATCGGAAATAACTGGGTTCAAACACCCCAAAATAGTTGTTAGCAGAGGAAGTGATTACAGTCTCTGATAATACAGGTGCAGACTTATATATCTCCATAGCCACGATTCGATAAGCACGGCATAACAGGGGAACCTGTTGATGCGTGCGGACATAACCATGGAACTCAAACGATTCTTCAACGACGACGATGCTGTGTCGCCGGTCATCGGGGTCATCCTGATGGTCGCAATCACGGTCATCCTCGCGGCCGTTATCGCAACATTCGTCCTCGGTCTGGGCGATCAGGTCAGCAACACGGCACCGCAAGCTAGCTTTAGTACAGATTACGACTCAGACAAGGGCGAAGTTACGGTAACCCACGACGGTGGTGATTCGATCAAGGCAAGCAATCTCTACTTCAGAGGAAGTGGGTTCAACTCCGGCGCTGCTGCTACTAATGAAATCGATAGCAATAACGAGCAGTGGCCGAGTGCCAACGCCAGCAGTAACAGCAAAGTTGTTGCAGGAGACAGAGTCGCTGTCATGGTATCTGGCGATAGCTACGACTTCAGCGTCGTCTACGAGTCGGCTACCGGCGACAACTCCGCAACGCTCGCCACTGCATCCGGACCTGACGCATAAGCTCGCGATATATCGTTTTTTCCGGCAGTGAAATCCGTGAGTTTATAACTGATGAACACTCTGAGTTTGGCTGTATTCCCTGCGATGGGTGGTGGGGAACTGGAGAATATGATATGAGTAAGCAGGTAGAACGGTCGGAGTCTGCGACAGATAATGACCTTTCCAAAGGAGAGATATTCGACGTCCTGCAGAACGAACGGCGTCGCTACACGTTGCAGTATCTACGGGAACACGACGGGCCAGTACAGCTCGGTGACCTCGCGTCACACGTCGCCGCACAGGAGTACGACTGCCCGAACACCGAAGTCACGAGCGCGCAACGGAAGCGCGTCTACACCACGTTACAGCAGTCTCATCTCCCGCGGATGGATGAGACGGGTATCATCGACTACGACGATGAAAACGGGACGATCTCCAAGACTGCACACACGGAGGAACTCACCGTCTATCTCGAAATCGTGCCGGGAAGCGAGTTCCCTTGGCGCGAGTACTACCTCTCGCTCGGCGCGGTCAGTCTGGCAGTCGTGACGATCCTCTGGGTCGGCGTCTATCCATTCACGGCAATTCCGCCGCTGGTCTGGGCCACGCTGATCGCGGTCGTACTCAGCGTCTCCGCGGGCTATCACACCTACGCCGGTCGTGAGATGACACTGACCGAGTATGTGGCCCAGGAAGCCGAGTCCGACAACTAAACTCCTGTTTGTTTCACGGCTTGCGCTGTTTCGTTTGTCTCAGTTACCGCTGAACTATCCGCGCACCGCCATATCGATTTCGGCGGTACAGCCAGCCTTGAAGGCTTTCAAGGCGACGTTGAACGGCTAAAACGTGTTGTGAGTATAAGTGGGCACATCTCATGTGATTGAGTCAGCACACCCCGCGAGCCGGTAAGGAAATCCTTCGATGTATAGGGGGTTCCTACTCGGGTCACACTCGCGGTGTGCGTCGAACAAACCATGGATATCAAACAACTCATCCACGACGACGACGCAGTGTCGCCGGTCATCGGGGTCATCCTGATGGTCGCAATCACGGTCATTCTGGCCGCAGTAATCGCCTCCTTTGTGCTTGGTCTCGGTGACCAGGCACAGCAGGCAACGCCGCAGGCTAGCTTCTCGTGGGACTTTGATGAGAGTACAGGAGCCGATGGCTACGGTGTTGTGACAATAACTCATGACGGAGGAGATACGATCAATGGAGATGAACTCTATGTACGTGGAGAAGGAATCACAGATGCCTCTTCACCAGGAGCAGACATCTCCGACTCTGATAAATATGATCTTGACGCGGACACTCCTAACGACCCAACCTTCGGGAACAGCAATACCATAGGTGCAACCGAAGTTTCAGCGGGAACTTCAATGAATGTCGCTGTGACGGACGCTTATGACCTAAGAGTGGTCTACGAGACTGCAGAAGGCGACTCCTCTGCAACACTCGCACAAGACTCTGGTCCGCAGGCGTAATTTATTCCGACTTTTTGATTTTTATAATCGACGAGCAACAGCACTCTCTCCACGATACTTTTATTGCCAGATATCTAGTGACTGGTAACAATGGAAAGAACGCGGGCTGTTGTCACCAGTGTGATAGCCATTATACTCGGTGTCACACTCCTTTCCGGCCCGCTGGTCCCCGGCGTCACGCTGGCATCCGAGCCAGAGTCGGTCGCACTCGAATCTGGCAATGTCACGGTTTCCACAGTTGAAATGCCGGACGAAGTAACGATTGAGAAAGGGTCCTACGGCGCGGCAAGCTACTACCTCGATGCACCGCCGGTCCGCATACAGTTCGCGAATCGGACCGGGCGGCCGACACTCGTCTACGAACTCACAATCGAGGAACTGGGGTACACGCGGACGACGAATCACTTCTTGGACGACTCAGCCGGTGATACCTACGACCTGACGCTGGCGTCGGACACGTTCACTGACGGGGAGATAGAGCGCGAACAGTACAACGGAACAGTGACTGTGAGCAAGCGCGACGGAGCGGGCCACGGCGTGGTGGCGACGCGCAACGTCACGATATCGGTGGTCGAATGACGGCGGCGGAGTTCGTCGGGCGTCTCCGACAGCGAACACCCGCGCTGTCGAACACCCGCGAGACGGCGTATTCGGTGCTGTTTGGCGACCGACTCGGCCTGAGCGTGTTTCTCGCGACGGTCGTGCTGTTCGGGCTACTGTGGCGGACAGCGTTCCTGATAAACGATTCATACACGCTGGCGAATGGGCTGTACAGCCTCTCGAACGGACAGCTAGCGATGACTGAAGCGGCCTACGGCCCCGGACTAGAAACGCCGGGGGCGAGCAGATACGGCGGTCAGTGGTACGCGCGCAACTACGGCGTCATTGTCCTCTCGCTCCCGCTGGTATTTGTCCTTGACCTGCTTGCCGCCGTCGTCGAACTCCGCATTGCGCTGGTCGCACTCTGGTCGCTCGCGCTGCTGGCACTGGTGGTCCAGTGCAGTCACTACACCGACGGCGACTGGGTCCTCTACAGCGGTACCGTTGCCGTGCTGGGACTGTTCGGACTGAACGTCGCGCTGGCACAGCCACTCGACGCCGGCCGAACCCATCTGTACGCGCTGCAACTGACGCATCTCCTCATCGCGGCGTTTACGCCGGTGGTTTTCTATCGGCTTCTCAGTCGGATGCACACACGCCGGCTGGGGCTCCTGAGCGCCGTGGTGCTCACAGCCGGGACACCGCTGGCCTTCTGGGCGACGGTGCCAAAGCGCCACGCTGTCACCGGGACGGTGGTCGTCTGCATCGCGTACTGCCTCTATCGGAGCCGCGAGCCAGCAGACGGGGCAGTTATCACGCAGCGACAGACGTTCCGTTCGCTGGCCTACGCACTTGTGGGACTGTACGCGTGGGTCCACGCTCCGGAAGCGCTCCTGCTCTGTGTCGCCCTGGCACTGGTCGATATCCCGACAGCCCCGGACAACAGCCCACGAACGCTTGCTCGTATCGGCATCGTCTTCGCCCTCTCCCTGCTGCCGTTCATCCTCACTAATATCGCCATCTCCGGGTCGCCGATCAAACCCCCGAGGTTGATCTCCGGTGGCGGCTCCCTCGGGGGAGACGGAACAGGCGGCACGAGCGGCGGTGGCAGCAACAGCGGGTCCGGTGGATTGCTCACGCCGCTGGCACCCTTGCTCGGGACTGTGGAAAGCGGGGTGCGGCCACTGCTGCTGCTTGGCGGCGAACTCGTGTCGGGATTCAAAACACTCCAGCAGCAACCAGATGACGTGTATCACGCGTTCGTGCGGTCGGGAAGCGCGGGCAGTGCGCTCGACAACACCGGTGAGGAATCCGTCAATCTCTCATTGCTCGAATCCGCACCGGTCCTCGTTGCTATGCTCGGCGCGCTTCCAGTCCTCCGACGGCTGCGTTTGCCCTCGTCGATGGCCGACCGAACGCTCAGCGCCGACCGTGTCGTGGACGCGTTCGCCATAACGGCGTTCGTCGGCGTCGTCCTGCTGTACAACAGCCGCTTGCCGCTGCACGCGCAGGTGACTGCCCGGTATCTGTTCCCGCTCTATCCACTCGGTGTGTATCTGTTCGTGCGGCTCCCAGCGGTCCGCAAGAGCCTCGCGGATCACTGGGACGTGTTCCTCTGGACAGTTGCGGGGACAGTGTTGATCGGCGGGCAGGTGACCGTGGTGTTCGTCGCGCTGACGGTGAACGGCATCGGCGAAGCGTTCCAGTTGCACGCGCTGCTCGCGCTTGGAATCGCTATTCCACTCGGTATCTGGGCACTGTGTGGTCGCTCCGAAGACCGAGCCGGGCAGACCGGAGCAGTGCTTCTCGGTGCCGCAACGGGCGTTGCGACGGTGTTTCTACTCCTGACCACCGTCGAGTACTACGCACTGGGTGATTCGCACCTCCTGCCGATGATGCGAGCGCTCGGTGAGTTGCTGGCACTCTACTGAGTCGGTGACGGAGAATTTTAGTACGGGCTTGTAGTACCGACGGCATGGACCGACTCAAGAAGTCCCTACTCGAAGCGCCAATTATCGAGAAGGAAGGCTATCACTACTTCGTCCACCCCATCAGCGACGGGGTCCCGATGCTTCGACCGGAACTTCTGCGCGAAATCGTCATCAAGATCATTCGGAAGGCAGAACTCGACGACGTCGACAAGATCGTCACACCGGCGGCGATGGGTATCCACATCTCCACAGCCGTCTCGCTGATGACCGACATCCCACTCGTCGTCGTCCGCAAGCGCCAGTACGGACTCGACGGCGAGGTATCGCTGTCTCAGGTGACCGGCTACTCCGAGAGCGAGATGTACGTCAACGACGTGTACGAGGGCGACCAAGTGCTCGTCCTCGACGACGTGCTCTCGACCGGTGGGACGCTGGCCGGACTCACGGGCGCGCTCGAAGACATCGGCGCGGACATCCGCGACATCGTCTGTGTCATCAAGAAAGCCGACGGGACGAACAAGCTCGACGAGGCGGGGTACGACGCCAAGACGCTGATCAACGTTCAGGTCATCGACGGCGAGGTCACCATCGTCGACGAGCACGGCGACGACTAGGGCGGCTGTTAATACGGTTCCTGTAGCGATTTGGAAGCGGGCCGCCAGTAGTTACCAGTAGCCTTACAAAATGCTGGACCGACACTAGCTGTTGTGTCTCCCTCCATTCGATCCCTTGCAGGGGATTTCGCCGCCCTGTTCAGTTCGCTTGTGTTGCTTGGGCCACTGGCGCTCGCATTGCTCGTCGGCGCGAGCAGAATCACCACCCATCTAACAGGAGTCGTGGTTCCGGACCCGATTGGAACCATCGGCTTCAGCGTGGCCGCACTGCTGGCACTCTGGCTGGCGCTGGAGGGGGCGATGGTACAGCGACACGGGCTCGCTACGCTGGACCGCGGCGGTTCACTTCAACGTGCTGCCCGGTATCTGTTAGTCACCGTCACGACACTCGCCGGACTTATCGTCTCTGTCGGGTTTGTAGCGCTGTCGCTCCCGTGGGCATTCGAGACGCAGAACACGGCTGCACAGGTCCTTGGCGTGCTGCTCGTCGCGGCGTTGGTCGCCACGCTGTACCGAACACTCACAGCGGCCGGAGAAGGGTACAGCAGGGAGCAATAGCGGTGAACAGGCTGAAAGCAGTCTGCAGCGCGAGAACATTGGACGGTAGATTTGAACAACGCGACCACCTCGCTATCGCTCGGTGTTCTCTCGGTCAAATCTACTGGACTTCTCCAGTCGCTCACGGATTTGTGAGCGACAGAATATAGCGGGAGGTAGATTTGAACTACCGATCTGCGGGTTATGAGCCCGCCGGAATCTCCTGGCTATCCCATCCCGCTACCTTCTCGTAGTCCGGTCCCCTCATTAAGGGTTGTGATTCGAGTGCCGTCCGTGAGTTAGTAACGCGCTATTCTCACTCGTCCGCGTGGACCTGCCAGGTGAAGATGCTCTCGGCGACGTAGTTGACCAGCATCGCGACTCCAATCGCGAGCGGGCTCGCAGCGATAAACCACAGGTCAGTTCCGGCGACGACGAGTTCAACCGTCAGCCACTGCGTAAGCAGCCAGTAGACGGCGAGCTGTACCGCGACGCCGCCGGACCGGACCAGATGGGATTTCCCGAGCCGTTTGGCGAACGAACGGCGGCCGGTGTCACCCTGGCCGGCGAACGTCCAGTGTTCATTAACGAGAAACATCACCAGAATGGCCGTCTCGACGCCGGCGGCTTTGGCCCACATATCGCTGACGCCGAACGCCAGGCCAAGTACGGCGAGGACCGTGTTGTCGCTGATCGCGCCGACGACACCGACGGAGACGAACTGGCCGAACCGGACGCCCGACACGAGTGACTCGAACCGGTCGGGAACGACGCGGCGAACCTGCTGTTCGATGTCCATCATCGGTCTTTCTCGACAAGGGCAGTTGGTTCGTCGAGGTGATCGGCCAGAGCCGTGTGGAAGCGATCATCGCGCAGTTGCTTCGACCGGTGGCGGGCTGTCAACAGTGCCTCAAGCAGGTCTATCGACGTCCGTATCGGAGACACCGTCGAGCCGGGCTTGTCCTCCCACTCGATTGGGACCTCTTCGATAGACAGGTCCAGCGCCGCGGTGATAGCTATCAGTTCGACATCCCACGCGAAGCCGGGCTCGTACAGATGGTCACGGACGCGCTCCCAGGCGGCTGCGTCGATGGCTTTCGCACCGCACTGATAGTCGTACAGCCGCGCGTCGAGCAACCGGCCGGCGAGCCACGCAAAGCCGTCGCCGAGGAACCGCCGGGCGAACGTTTGATGGGTAGCGACCGTCGCGTCTGGGTGACGGCGGGAGCCAACAGCGAGGTCCGTTCGGCCGTCGGTGACCGGGTCCAGTATCCGTTCGAGCGAGCGGACCGGTGTCGACCCATCGGCGTCGACGAAGGCCAACACGTCGGTCTCCAGTCGCTCGAACCCGGCGGTGATCGCTGCGCCCTTCCCGCGACGGTAGGGCACAGTGTGGACCGCTGCCGGGAGCGAACGGAGCTGTGCAGGGACGCCGTCTCGTGGCGCATCGAGTTCGACGACAATAGTCCGCGGATTGAGGGCATCGTTGATAGCGGCGATATAGGTCCCGAGCTGGTCCATGTCGGGACGGTAGGCTGGGAGGACAACCCCAACGGTCGGCGACATTGCCGAGTAATCGGACAGGCGGAAGTAAAAACAGTTCGAAGCTACCGGTCCCTAATCAGGTCATAAGTCCGGGAGCAACGAAAAAGCGTATAGGCCAGCGAACCGGTCCCTTCACTGATGGAATACGGGCTCCTCGCCACCTGGCTCGCCCTCTACCTCCTGTTACTGTACGCTGGCGGGACCGTCGCTGGACTGCTGTTCCCTCGCTTCGCCGACCGCGGACTCGCATTCGGCGTCCCGGTCGCCGTCTCGATACTATGGATAATCACCTATTTTGTCGGTCGCCTCTCGTTGACGCTGGGCGTCTGGCTCGGCATCGCCGTTCTCGCCGTGAGTACGCTGGCTGTCTGGCGGGCCGACGGCGGACCGAGCGCCCGTTCGTACGCCGAGACGGCCGGCGTGTTCACAGTCGCGTTCCTGTTTCTCGTCGGCATCCGGGCGCTCGACCCGGCAATCGTCCCCATCGGCGGCGAGAAGTTCCTCGATTTCGGCCTGTTGCAGTCGCTCGTGCGGGCCGACAGCCTCCCGCTAGAGGACATGTGGTTCGCCGGCGAACCGGTCGCGTACTACTACGGCGGCCACCTCGTCGCGGCGATTCTCACCAGAATAACGGGAACCGCGGGACAGTTCGCGTACAATCTCGCCCTGGCTGGCTTTTACGCCACGTTGGTCACGGTAGCGTACGGACTGGCTGGCGCTGTCGCGAGCGAACGTGGCCTCCCGCGACGACTGGCCGCCGGCCTCACAGCGTTCTGTGTCGGCATCGCAAGCAATCTGTCGACACCCGCCAAGTTCGTCATCTGGCTTCTGCCCGGTGAGCTGAGTCAGACCGTCGCCGAGCGGGCCGGCTACGAACTGGAGGGGCTCGCGGCGGGGCCGGACTCGTTCAGCTACTGGGATGCGAGCCGCGTCATCGAGGACAGCGCGGCCGATTTCGGAACGTACGAGCCCGGCGCTGCGCTGGTCATCGACGAGTTCCCGCTGTTCGCCTGGCTCAACGGCGACATGCACGCCCACATGATGAGCACGGGCTTCCTGTTGCTAGCCGCCGCGCTCTGTTTCAGCTACTACCAGACGCCGGCCGCGGAACGCCGACGCCGGCTCGCGTTGCTTTTCGGCGCGCTCCCGGCCGTCGCCGGCATCATGGCCGTGACGAACACCTGGTCGTTCCCGTCGATGGGCGGGCTGGCCCTGCTGACGGTCACCGTCGCGCCGGCCGACCCGACGGCGCTCCTCCCGAAGCATGTCGGACAGCGGCTCCGGCTGAACGGAGCGAGCCAGGAAGGCGTCCGAATCGGACTGGGGTTGGCCGTCGCTGCTGTCGTGATCGCGTTGGGACTGCTCTGGTCGCTCCCGTTCTGGCTCGGCCCGGCGAGCGGACGCGAGATTGCCGTCCTGCCCGACCGAACCTCACTGCTGGAGCTCCTGGCCGTTCACGGCCTGTTCGTCGCCCCGTTCTGGCTGTACCTGTACGCCCAGACCGGCCGTGCCGTTGGCCGGAGCACGGCCCGTATCGTCGGTCTCGTCACCGTCGGAACGGCGGCGCTTGCGGCCACACTTGACATCGCAGCGGTCGGGCTGCTCGTCCCGCTACTGCTCGGCGCGTGGCTGTTCGCGCGCTCGCCGACACTTGACCGTACCGTCGACGCGGTTCCGGCGCTCGCTGACGGCGGCGACCGGCCCGTTGGCTTCGAAGCCGTGCTGATTCTCGCCGGTGCGGGCCTCGTTCTCCTCGTCGAGTTCGTCTTCGTCAGGGAGAACATCGGCCGGATGAACACCGTCTTCAAGACGTACATGCAGGTGTGGGTGCTCTGGGGCGTCGCCGCCGGCCCCGTGCTAGCGTGGCTGCTCACCCGCTGGCGGCCGACCGACGACCGCGCGCGAGCATGGACCAGCATCGGCGTCCGTACGTTCGTCGCCCTGCTGGTCTGTTCGGCGTCGCTGTACGGCATGTTCGCCCTCTCGAACCACGTCGAGGCCGCGGGCGATCCGACACTGGACGGGCTGGCCTATCTCGACGACGACCATCCCGAGGAAGCCGAGGCGATTCGGTGGCTTGACGACAACACTCAGGGCCGACCGACCATCGTCACGGCCGCACCGGCGAGCTACCAGTGGGATGCTGACGACGGTGAGGGCGCAAGCGCGCCGTCGAGCCTGACCGGGCTGCCGACCGTCGCGGGCTGGACTCACGAGGCCCAGTACCGCAACGACACGGTGTATGACCGCCGCGTCGACGACGTGGCGACGATTTACACGGGCGAGCCGGCCGAGCAGCGCCGCCTCCTCGAAGCCTACGACGTGCGCTATGTCTACGTCGGCCCCGCAGAGCGGGCCCGCTACGGCGACGTAACTGTCGACCAGCTACAGGGCGTGACCGTGGCGGAACAGGCCGACGGCGTCACTATCTATCAGGTGCGACCGGAGTACTTCTGAAAACGGAGAGCGGATTGCTGCGGGCGAACGGCAGTTACTCAGCGCGCAGTGTCGGGCCGATCAGGACTCGGCGTTCGGCGGTGCGCGCTCGCGGAGGACGGTGACGGCTTCTGCCTCAATGTCGTCTGTATCTAGGTGCATCGGGATGTACTCCTGGGTTTTGAACGTCTCTTCCTCGTCCTCCGAGCCGATAGTACACCAGAGCTGTGGCCGGTCCGGGCCGTGCCAGTCGCCCTGCCGTGAGACCGAGAACACCTCGTACTCCTCGTCGTCGTACTCGATGCGGCCGCCCTTGCGCAGCCCCGGGTCGCCGTGGATAATGAGCTTCTTCATGCGCGTTCCTTTGCCAACAGCGTACTTAGTGACTTCGAAGCCGATTGCGACACAGCGCACCAACCGACAGAGAGCGACCGTGAACCGGCCTGTAACTAGAATGTCCTTATATTCTTGCCGATTGTGGTTGGATGCTTAACACCATGATAGCGGAGATTTATATATCCGAGTAGATGACAGTCGTGTATGTTGAAACAACAGCAGCGGTCGTGCGAGCGGGCCTCAGTCGTCGTCAGCCCGATGGACGACGACGGACGGATGGAACTCCGAGATGTCGAAGCCGACGAGACCTACGAGGTCGTGGACTACATCGACGACGAACTGGCAAAGAAACTGAGGTCACTCTCCGCTGGCGAAGCGGTGAATCTCGAACTCATGGGTGGAACGGACGCCGCTGACGTGTTCGGCGCGGTCCGCATCAAAGCGACCGGTCCCGCCGCGCGGTTCCAGTAGGCTGTCATGGGGTGGGTCGGGCGGACAGACGCGGGAAGTGGGGCAAACGGCAGGTGCGAACCAAACGGGTTTTAAGCGGTCACGTCAAATCGCTCGGTAAGGCCGATATCTATGCAGATGCCACGACGATTCAATACGTACTGTCCGCACTGTAACGAGCACCAGGAACACGAGGTCGAGAAAGTCCGGAGCGGCCGCCAGACCGGCATGAAGTGGATCGACCGCCAGCGCGAACGCAACTCCGGCATCGGGAACGACGGGAAGTTCTCGAAGGTCCCGGGTGGCGACAAGCCCACCAAGAAGACGGACCTCAAGTACCGCTGTGGCGAGTGTGGGAAGGCCCACCTCCGCGAGGGATGGCGCGCCGGCCGACTGGAGTTCCAGGAGTAACGATGGCAGGAAGCTTCATTACCGTCGAATGCCCCGACTGCGAGAACGAACAGACTCTCTTCGAGAAGGCCGCGAGCGAAGTTTCGTGTGCCGTCTGTGGCCACACAATCGCCCGCCCGACGGGCGGCAAGGCCGACATCGAAGGCGAAGTGACCGCCGTCGTCGAGGCCCGATAGGATGAAATACAGCGGCTGGCCCGAACCGGGCGAACTCGTCGTCGGCAAGATCGACGAGATCGAGGACTTCGGCGTGTTCGTCGACCTCGACGAGTACGAGGGCAAGCGCGGCCTCTGTCACATCTCCGAGGTCGCCAGCGGATGGATCAAGAACGTCCGCGACCACGTCAACGAAGGGCAGACAGTCGTTGCCAAGGTGCTTGACGTCGACGAGAGCGCCCAGCAGATCGACCTCTCGATCAAGGACGTCAACGACCACCAGCGAAAGGAGAAGATTCAGGAGTGGAAAAACGAGCAGAAGGCCGACAACTGGATGGAACTGGCCTTCGGCGAGGACTTAGACGACGAGACCTACGCCGCCATCGCAAACGAACTGCTGGCTGAGTTCGGCTCGATGTACGACGGGTTCGAATCAGCGGCAATCCACGGCAACGACGCCCTCGAAGAGGTCGACCTCTCCGAGGAGGAAATCGACGCCATCGTGCAGACGGCTCGGAACAACGTCTCTGTGCCGTACGTTCAGGTCACCGGCTATGTCGACCTGTCCTGTCCCGAAAGCGACGGCGTCGACATCATCAAGGAAGCACTGCAGGCCGCCGAGGGCAACGGCGAGGTCCCCGACGAAATCGAACTCGAAGTGACCTACGTCGGCTCACCTGAGTACCGCATCCAGGTGCAAGCGCCCGACTACAAGACCGCCGAGGACGCGCTCGAAGAGAGCGCGGACCGCGCCGCGGCGGTCGTCCAGCAACACGGTGGAACGGGACAATTCCACCGTGAGCGCAGCGAAGACGACGAGTAAGCCGGTTGTCGTTCAGTGAGTCACTACCGATGAAATCGGATATCCGCGTCTGCACTGCCTGGAAGTCCGAGCACGCCCGGCCGGTGTACACGCTGGACGACACCTGTCCGGACTGCGGGGCCGAAGCGGTCAACAGCGCACCCGCGCCGTTCTCGCCTGAAGACAGCTACGGCGAGTATCGACGTTCTCTTAAGCGCCGCAGCCGCGAATAAGCCGTATGGACGAATTCGACATCGAGACTGTAGCGGACCCCGACCTCGACGACCCGGTACTGGTCGAGGGGCTGCCCGGCGTCGGCCACGTCGGCAAACTCGCCGCCGAACACCTACTGGAGGAACTCGAAAGCGAGCTCGTTCGGCGTGTCTACTCAACACATTTCCCGCCACAGGTCAGCATTGACGACGGCCAGGCACAACTCGCCTGCGCCGAGTTCCACGCTGTCACGCCAGAGGAGGGCCAGGACCTGCTCGTGCTCTCCGGGGACCACCAGGCGCAGGACAACCAGGGCCACTACGGCCTGACCGACACGTTCCTCGACATCGCCGACGAGTTCGGCGTCCAGCGGGTGTTCGCCCTCGGCGGCGTCCCGACCGGTGAACTCATCGAGGAGTACGACGTACTCGGCGCGACGACGACCGAAGACTTCAAGGAAACGCTGGAGGACGCTGGCGTGGCCTTCCGCGAGGACGAACCAGCGGGCGGTATCGTCGGCGTCTCCGGCCTGCTGCTGGGCCTGAGCAAGCGCCGCGACGTGCCGGCCAGTTGTCTCATGGGCGAAACGTCGGGCTACCTGGTCGATCCCAAGAGCGCGCAGGCCGTCCTCGAAATCCTTCAGGACGTCATCGGGTTCGAGGTCGACTACAGTTCGCTTGAGGACCGCGCCGACGAGATGGAGGAGGTCGTCCGGAAAATTCAGGAGATGGAACAGCAGAACTCCCCGTCGCCCGCCGACGAGGACCTCAGGTATATCGGCTGAGCCAGATTGCCGTTCCCGTGGCTCGGTATTGGTGACCTCGGAGTCGTTGCTACCGGAGAGCGGGAATTTCTTTACCACTGGAGCCTAACGGAGGGGCGTGCAGACAGAACCGGGCGTCCTACCGGAGTGGCTGCTCCTCGGGCTCGTCCTCGGTGTCGCCGGAACCCTCGTCGTCGCCGGGCTGTTCGTCCTCGCCAACCGCGTGTTTCCGGCCGAGCGGCCGAACCGGCAGGCGACCGACGGCGGAGAGATGCGACGCCGGGCGGAGCTGCGGGAGTACCTCACCGCCATCGACGAGCAGTTCGCCGAGAACCACTTCGTCGAGGGGCAACACGTCGCCTTCTACCTGCCGAAACGGGACGTGGCGATCACGTTCGACGCCCGGGCGTACTACCGCATCGAACGGTCGCCGACTGTTCCCGTACTGGTCGAACACGAGATGCCCGGCGTCTACCTCGGCGCGCGCCTGCCCTTCGAGACGCCCGAAGTCAACCTCGGTCCGGACCCTGAGGAGGAACCACACCCGACAGTGCAGGCGTTCAGCGAACTGGGCCTGACCCAGAGCGCGTCGCTGGACGACGTGAAATCGGCCTACCGCGAGCGCGTCAAGGAGGTCCACCCGGACCACGGTGGCAACGAGGACGAGTTCAAGCGTGTCCGGGAAGCGTACACCACTGCAAAACAGCACGCGTCTGGTGCGTCGAGACAGCGCGCATCGTAGGGAGAGACTGAACACCTGTCACTGCATCGGGACACAACAGACCGGTACAGCCGCATTACGGACAACCGTCTCAGTGACGCTTCCGGTCAGATATCGCGTGAGGCCGGATCGACCGTGTGTTCCCATCGCGATGAGGTCGATATCGTGTTCCTCGCTGTAGGAGAGGATAGCGCGTGCAGCCGGGCCGCTTGCGATATTACCCGCGACACTGACGCCTGCATCTCTGGCACGCTCATGGACCGTCTCGAGTGCCTCCTGGCCGGTCTGCTCAAGCGCGTCGTGAATCTCGGCTGCCCCCTCAACGCCGCCGAAGCGACTCGTATCGACGGAATACATCGTGTGTATCGTTGCGTCAAACACCTCAGCTAGCGTGATTCCCCACTCGATCGCGAGTTCTGCGCCCTCGCTGCCGTCAGTCGGGAGCAGAACGTTGTCGTACCGCTGGTCGCCGATTTCGACGATGTCCCCGTCCGGCGTTACCGTGACAATCGGGACATCTGCGGTCCGGAGCGTCTTTTCTGCGACACTCCCGAGGACAACCCGTTCGAACCCTGTCCGCCCCTGTGTCCCCATAACGATGAGATCAATATCGTGGGTATCGACGTAGTCGTTGATCACTTGAAACGGGATGCCCGACTCGACAGCGGTCGTGATGTGCCCAGAGAGATGTGCCCGGGCGAGTCTGGCGATGGAATCCACCGCTCGTTCTGCCTCCGCTTCGAGGAGACGCTCCCGGTCAGTCTGCCCGTCAGAATTCAGATCCGGTTCGATGTCACGGGAGTCAACCGCTGACAGTACGTGGAGGTCGGCACCGATTGTGGCAGCGAGATCGATACCTCGCCGGGCACCGATCCGTGCGCCGTCACTGCCGTCGGTCGGCACGAGAATCGAGTCGATCGTTCGGCTCATGGACACAGTTTGACAGGCTATTGATTTAACACTACGTTCGATTCTCACCACGAAGTAGCGTCGTCCATTCGAGAATCATCTTATGCCGCGTACGCGTGCTGCATCTCGCACGCCTCGTTCAACCGACACAGTACCCGACAAAAGCCGTAGCGAGATAGAAGATCACCACAGTAGTAATACGTCGCTTATCCTGATACTGTCGGCTGTACATCTGTGAAGAATTTCGCCACCTCAGGGTGGCGAATATCTTGAAATAGTTACAGCCAACAGTATGAGACAAGCGCACCACCGTTTTATCAGCCACCTGATCGTAGTCGGGATATGATCTCACAGATTCTCGTTCCGATGGACGACTCGGAGATGGCCCAGCGGGCGCTCGAGTACGCCCTTGAGAACCACCCTGGGGCGGAGATTACTGTCTTACACGTCGTGGGCGGACCGTCACCGTTGGGGGGAGCGGCCACGGCACTGGCTCTTTCGGACGACATCGAAGCGGCCGCGGAGGAGCGTTCGGAGGCGGTATTCGACGACGCTCGGGAGATCGCTGCCGAGTACGATGTCGAAATCACCACCGAGGTACAACTGGGACATCCGGCTCGGGCGATTCTGAATAGAGCCGACGATTTCGATGCGGTCGTACTCGGAAGTCACGGCGGCGCGTTGGCCGATCGACTGGTCGTCGGGAACGTCGCCCAGAAAGTGTTCCGTAACTCACCCGTTCCAGTCATCGTCGCTCGGTGATCGGCGGAGACTGAGAAATGAACTGACGGCCACACATTTGCCCCGTTTCCACCGGAATCGGTCCGGAGAAACACCGTCCCGGGTCGCTGGGGTGACTACGGCGTCACGACGAGCTTCCCGACGCCATCGCGGTCCTGCATCGCCGCAAACGCCGCACCGGTCTCTTCGAGCGGGTACGTTGCATCAATTTCCGGGGTGAGCTCGCCGTCGGCGACGAGGCCGACGAGTCGCTCCAGGTCGCCCTGGGTCCCCATCGTACTCCCGATGATACGTTTGTGGCCGAGGAACAGGTCGGGAATATCGATCTCGGATGTGCCACCGGCCGTCCGTCCACAGACCGCCATCCGGCCGCCGCGTCGGAGAACGTCCAGGCCGAGCTGCGTGTACTCGCCACCGAGGTGATTGAGCACGCCGTCGACGGTTCCGATGTCGGTAACCGACGCTCGAATCTCGTCCGGGTCGGTGCTCTCGATGGCGTAGTCCAGGCCGAGCGATTCGACCCGGTTCAGTTTCGCCTGTGAGGACGAGGTCCCGACGCTGTGAGCACCGAGAACGGACGCGAGTTGCACGCCTGCGACGCCGACACCGCCAGTTACGCCCGGGATGAACACTAGGTCGCCCGGTCCGGCGTCAACTCGGCGGAGCATATGGAAGGCTGTCATGTAGGCTGTCGGGAGGGCAGCCGCGTCGACCGTCTCCACACTGTCGGGGAGCCTGACGAGGCGGTCGGCCTGGACGCGGGCCGCCTCGGCGAGGCCACCGTGGTACAGCGAGAAGTTCTCACAGAGGTTCTCCGGCCCCTCGCGGCAGTAGCGACACGTCCCGCAGGTCTCGTTCGGACAGAGTACCACTCGGTCACCGGGTTCGAGAGCGGTAACGCCCTCGCCCACGGCGTCGACGGTTCCGGCAACGTCGAGTCCGCTGACGAACGGCAAGTCGTCGGTGTCGACCATCGCAGAATCCCCTTCCAGAACCCAGAGGTCGTGGCGGTTGATGGCACACGCTTCGACGGAGACCACCGCCTCGCCACGGTCGGGTTCGGGAGTCGGTTGGTTCACAATCGAGACGCCGTCCGGGCCAGTGAGTTCGCTGAACGCTGCGACGCGCATCGGGTCTGGGTAGTGCCACGACGGGCTAAACAACACCGAAGTATGCAGTGGTGTGCCACGACGGCCAGCGTTCCGGCCGACCGCGCCCTCAGATACCCTGGCTCATGAGGTGACTGCGCAGCAGGTCCGCCTCCTTGCTTCCGGCGACGGGGTTCACGAGGACGACGACGTCGTCATCGTCGAAAGCTCCCTCGTCAGCCAACGCTCTCGCGCCGGCGATTGCCGTCCCCCCGGTCGCGCCGGTCTCCGGTCCCATCTCGCAGCCATCGACGGCACCGGCCAGGATGTCCTTGTCCGAGACGGCGACGCCGTCGCCGCCCGAGCGGTCGAGCGAGTCCAGCGCCGCTGCGCCGGCGGCGGGGTCGGGCACCTCCAGCGGGCCGACGATAGTGTCGGGGTGCTCGATGGTGGCCGGTTCGCTCGCCCCCTCGCGTGCGGCGTCGGCGATGGCGGCCGTCGAGTCCGGCTGTGCGGCGTAGGTTCGTGGCACTGAGTCCGTGAGCCCGCTGTCGGTCGCTGCCCGGAAGCCGCGTTCGAGACCGACGAGGGTCTCACCGTGGCCGGTGGGGTGGACAACCGCGTCTGGGGCCGTCCATTCGAGGTCGTCGATCACCTCGAACGCGACGGATTTGGCTCCCTCGATTCGGAAGGGGTGGCCGGGCGCGACCGTAACCCAGCCGTCAGACGCCTCGGCTCGTTCCTCTTCGAAGGCCGAGACGGCGTCGTCGTACCGGCCCTCGACGACGCGCATGTCGCCGCCGTGAACGTTCACCATCGCCTTGTTGAGGAACGGACACCGCGAGGGGACAAACCCCTTCGATTCGATTCCCGCGCGGGCCGCGTAGGCGGCGTTGGCCTGCGCGCCGTTGCCGGTCGACGGCGTCACGACGCGCTCGGCCCCGCGCTGCGCTGCGGCAGTGACTGAGAGCGAGAGCTTGCGGTCGCCCAATGAGGCCGTCGGATTGCGCCCCTCGTCTTTGACGTACACCGAGTCGACGCCGAGTTCCTCTGCCAGATCCGGAACCGGGACCAGCGGCGTCGCCCCCTCGCCGAGCGTCACGGTCGCGTCTTGCGGGAACGGCCGCAGCGGCTCGTAGCGGCCGGGTCCGGTCGTGTCTGGCAGGTCCGCAGGCGTCAGGTCCGGAACGCCGTAGTCGCCGACGAGAACGCCGCCGCAGTCGGGACAGCGGTCGCTCGTGCTGTCGGTTTCCTCGCCACACGCCGTGCAGATAAGGCCGCGAAACGCCGCAGTCGTCTCCATGGTTCTCTCTGTGGACGGGACAACCAAGTGTGGTCCGGTCCCGCTTCAGCACGCTCTTGTCCCGGGCGGCCGAACTGGGAGGTATGACAGATGTCGTCGTCGCTGGGGGCGGGCTCGCCGGACTGGTCGCCGCCCGGCACCTGGCCGAGTCGGGCCGAGACGTGACAGTCTTCGAGCAGCGCTCGGACGTGGGCGGTCGCGTCCGGACGGCCCACGAAGACGGCTACACGTTCGACCGCGGGTTTCAGGTCATGTTCACCGCCTACCCCGCGGCGAAGCGCGAACTCGACATCGAGGCGCTGTCGCCGCGGACGTTCACGCCGGGGGCGACAATCGCCAGCCCGAACCACCGTTCGGTGCTGTCGGACCCCCTGCGGAACCCCTCGGCTGCGCCACAGACGCTACTCAACACCGACGTTCGCACGGCCGACAAGCTCCGGCTGTTCCGGCTCCAGCGCGAGCTGGCCAACGTCGAGCCCGTCGAACTGCTCTCCCGTGACGGGCGGACCATCCGGGAGTACCTCGCCGACTACGGCTTCTCACAGCGGTTCGTCGAGCGGTTCGCCGCGCCGTTCTACGGTGGCATCACGCTCGACCGCTCGCTCGGAACCGACAGCAGCATCTTCGAGTACACCTACAAGATGCTGAGCGAGGGCGAGATATTCGTCCCCGCCGACGGGATGCAGGCGATGCCGCGACAGCTCGCCGACCGCGCTCGCTCGGCGGGCGCGACCATCGAAACCGACGCGGCCGTGACGGACCTGGAAACCCACGAAGGCGAGGTCACTGCCGAAGTGGGCAACGAGACGGTGTCAGCCGAGAGCGCCGTCGTCGCGACGGACCCGCAGACCGCGGCGGAGTTGACGGACATCGACGCCATCCCGACCGAGCCCGTCGGCTGTGTCACCCAGTACTTCGCGCTCCCGACAAACCGCGCGCCGACGACCGGACAGCGCATCATCCTCAACGCGGCGGACGACCGACCGAACACCGTCGCGCCGCTGTCGGCCGTCGCCAGCGAGTACGCGCCCGCTGGGATGGAGTTGTACAGCGCCACGTTCCTCGGGACGCCCGAAGCGGGCGACGAGCAGCTGGCCGCCGAGGTCCGTGACGCGCTTCAGTCGTGGTACCCGAACGCGACCTTCGAGGCGCTGGAACTGCTCCGGACCGACCGCGTCCCGTTCGCACAGTTCGCCCAGCCGCCGGGGTACCGGGAGTCGCTCCCGGACCCGACAGCGCCGGACGGAAACGCGGTGCTGGCCGGCGACTACACCCGCTGGTCGTCGATACAGGGCGCGCTGGAAAGCGGCAAGGTCGCCGCTGATCTGCTTCGATAAGGAAAACGCCGATACGACTTCAGGAAGGAAACGGCGGCCTATGCGGCCGGACCGCCGCTATTCGTGTTTCCC
Source organism: Haloarcula sp. K1 (assembly GCF_001647155.1). NCBI lineage: Archaea > Methanobacteriati > Methanobacteriota > Halobacteria > Halobacteriales > Haloarculaceae > Haloarcula > Haloarcula sp. K1. Next base: position 110,071 of record NZ_LRHL01000034.1, on the reverse strand, counting down.
TCGTGGTCGTGTCCCTCCCCTTCGAGGACTTCCGAGACGTACTTTATCGTCGCGAAGTACAGCAGCAGTAGCGAAAGCAGCGTAATCGCGATGAGACCCAGCGCGATTTCTGTCTGAACCATGTTCCAGCGTCCACCGTCGTAGCTCAAATATTTACCGTTATAACATTCGACGGAACTCACCCAGCGGCGGGAACGACAGGGTCTCCCGCCCGCTCTCGTCCCAGACTACCGGCTCTAATCGGTCGGCATCAGTAACGAGCGGGGACTGAAAGTCGCTGGCCCGCATCTCGTTGACCTCCACGCCAGCGTTCAGCCTGTTGAACGACGGGAGCATCACCACGTCGCTACCGCGGAACTGGCCGCTCCCGACGAGATAGCAGGGCCGGCGCTGGCCCTCGATGGAGATGGTCGGGTGGTCGTGCCCGACGACGTAGCGGTCAGCGTCGACTTCGGGAGCCTCGTGGCCGTGACAGACCACGGTATCGCCAACCCGATACACCGTCTCGGTCGGGCCGTCCCAGACGCTGTCGAGCATCGTGTCGTGGTTTCCCGGTGTCACCAACAGGCGCGCACCGGCCCCCTGACAGGCACTTTTGAGCCCTGCCACGGTGCTCTCGACCGACCGAGGAACGGTCCGGAACGAGTGGAGGAGGTCGCCGGCGACGACGACCTCCTCGGGGCCGTGGCGCTCGACGAGCGACTGGAACCGCTGGACCATGTCCGAACCGGACCCGACCGGCAGTTCGAGATTCCCGCCAGTACCCCGGCCGACGTGGAGATCCGCGACGACGAGCGTCTCCCCAAGCAGGAGCGCCCGGTCGTCGTAGCTGGCTGTCATCGCCGTCCAGTCGGCCCTGGTGACGGTTATATTGTCGGTCACGGCGACGGGCCCCATCGCAGGCGGCCAGACCGTGGCCGAATGTCTCGGCCTGACAGTGTCGGTGGTATTTTTACCTGCGACTCCCGTGACTCCTGTATGGTCGACGTCCTGGAGAACAAGCGGGCCGCGACGCGGTTTCGGGTCCTCGTGGAGATCGCCGAGCGCCAGCCCGCAGTGAGTCAGGGCGAAATCGCCGAGGCCGTCGGCGTGACGAGCCAGGCCGTCAGCGAGTACATCCGTGAACTCGTCGACGACGGCTTAGTCGAGAAGGAAGGGCGGTCGCGCTACCGCGTCACGAAGGAGGGCGTCGACTGGGTGTTCCAGTCCGCGACCGACGTGCGCCGGTTCGCCGACCACGTCACCGACGACGTGCTCGGTAGCGTACAGGAGGACGCCGCCATCGCCACGGCGGACCTGGCGGAAGGCGAGACGGTGACGCTCTCGCTGTCGGACGGCCTGTTACACGCCCATCCCGGCGGTGGCGACGCGACGGGCGTGACCACGACCAGCGCCGCGGAAGGCGAGGTCGTCGGCGTCACGGGCTTCGAGGGCGTCATCGACCTCAACCCCGGCCACGTCAGCGTGATACAGGTCCCGCCGGTCCGGTCGGGGCCGGTCGAGAACGTCGACGACATCGCCGCGGCCTGTGCGGACGCCCCCATCGTCACCGCCGCGGGTGTCGAGGCCGTCGTCGCGCTCCGCGATGCCGACATCGAACCGACGACGCACTTCGCGGCGGGCGAGGTGGCCGCCGACGCCGCATCTCGGGGACTCGATGCCGTCGTCGTCGCGACACAGGACACCGTCGGTCGTGTGACCGACGCCCTCCGCGACGCGAGCGTCGACTACGATGTGACGCAGTAACCAGCAAGTAGCGGGACTTTTCCGGTCGGCTACCGTCGGGACAACCATGAGCGACCACGAGATGCACGACGCCGTCGAAGCGTTCCTGAACGAGGCCGACGACGCCTACGGCGAGTACGAGCAAGGCTACACCGACGCTGATGCGACGCTCCGGCGACTGGAGACGGCTATCGAGGAACTGCGGACGGCAACCGAGGATTGACCTCCTCCCACGCCTGAAGGCGCGGGATTCCCGCGGCACCGCACCGCTAGGTTGGGAGTTTCAGGTTTGTAGCCAGGTCGGCATGACCGGACTCCTGGCGGGGCCAAGCCGCCGTTACTCCTATCCCCGGTATGGGGATTCAGAGTTACCGTGTGTCGGAATCCACAGCCAGCGGCCCGAAAGGGATTCTTTTGGACGTAGCGTGGCCCGAATCCCGATATTATCCGTTTATCTGGGCGGCTGATCCGCCTCGGTGTGGTCATGCATACGGTGTCACCGGTTATAAAACTCCGGCTGAGTGAGGCTACAGGCGAAGCTGCCGGGTTGTCGGCTTCATCCACACCCCTGAAGGGGTGGGCTTTCGCCTTGCTCCCGCTGTAAGACGCCGTCCATCGTCGGGCGAACAGTATTGTAGGCTCAGGTTCATGTAGTCCGTATGACGGATGTGGTTCTGGTAGACGGCGCACGCACTGCACACGGTGAACTGCTGGGTGGCCTCGCAGAACGAAGCGCGATAGAGCTGGGTACGGCAGCCGTCGAGGGACTGCTTGACCGAACCGCAATTGATAAACACAGTGTCGACTGGGTCGGTCTCGGAAACGCGGTACAGGCGGGCGTCGGCCAGGTTCCGGCCAGACAAGTCGTCGTCGAGTCGCCGCTCCCTGACGATGTCGCCGCCACGACGGTCAACGAGGCATCGGGGTCCGGGTTGCGGGCGATCACGACCGCCGCCGACCGTATCGAGGCCGGTCGGGCGTCGGTGTGTTTCGCCGGCGGTATGGAGTCGATGTCGAACGCGCCGTATCTCGTTCCGGATATGCGCGGCGGTCACCGACACGGGAACAGCGAACTCGTCGACGCGATGATCTGGGACTCGCTGTGGGACAAACACTACGACGCGCACATGGGCACGCTGACAGAGGAACTCGCCACAGAGCACGATATCAGTCGTGAGGCGCAAGACGAGTACGCACGGCGGAGCAACCACCGGGCCGGCGAGGCCATCCAGTCAGGTACGTTCGCCGAAGAACTCGTCCCCGTCGAAACGGCTAACAGGCTCGTAACAGAGGACGAAGGGCCGCGGCCCGACACGACGCTGGATCGGCTGGCGGCGCTCTCACCAGCGTTTGCGGACGGGGGCACGATCACCGCCGGCAACGCCTCGAAGCTCTCTGACGGAGCGGGTGCAGTGGTGCTGGCCGACGCCGAGACGGTCAAGCGCGAAGGGCTTGGACCGATGGCCCACGTCGAAGATTACGCGGTTGCCTACCGGGACCCGTCGGAATTCTCTATCGCCGTCCGCGACGTCGTCGAAAAACTGCTTGAGCGCAACGACCTCGCCGTCGCCGACGTGGACCACTTCGAACTCAACGAGGCGTTCGCCGCGCAGATGGTGTACGTCGCTGACGAACTCGACATCCCCGCCGAGAAACACAACCCGCTCGGCGGCGCGGTGGCGCTCGGCCACCCTATCGGGGCCAGCGGCGGCATCCTCACGACCACGATGCTGTACGCGATGGAGCGAGCGGATCATCACCGCGGTATCGTGGGGATGAGCGTCGGTGGCGGTGGCGCAATTGCGATGTCTGTGGTTCGCTAATGAACCGCCGCCATCGAAGCGAGTGAGCGTCGGTGGCGGTGGCGCAATTGCGATGTCCGTGGTCCGGTAGGCCCCGCCAGCGGCGAGGCGAGTGAGCGTCGGCGGTGGCGGCGCAATTGCGATGTCAAAGCCAGCGTGAAATCCCGCTGAACTGAAAGTGGAAGAGCGAGAGGAGCGCTACGTACGGGACCAGTCGAAACGAGAGAACAGCAATTAGATTACGAGCCCGTTTTTCCGATTTCCTCCAGTGTGAGTGTGTAGTCTCCGCTTCCGCTGTAGACATACACGAGTATGCCGATCTCGCTGACCTGTGAGAAGTCGTCGATGATTATCTGTTCGCTACTGTCCTGCGTATAGGACGCGCGGTCGTAGTCGTTCGGAGTGGGCGTGCGACCGTCGAAGGAGACATAGAGGTCGAAGTCGGCGTCAGATGGGCCATCGAGGCTGAGGATCAGCTGCATGGGCGACTCCGTCTTGAGGGAGTACGTCTGCTTGTCATAATCGAGCATCCCATCGAGTGACCCGGACAACTCTTCGGTGAGACGGTCCTTCGATTCATCGGTGACGGAGACGCTGACTGACGTGGTCGCCTCGGCACCGTCGTTGTCAGTCACAGTGACGGTGACGGTGTAGTCGCCGGTACTGGTGTACGTGTGGCTGACCTCCGTCGCGTCCGCACCCTCGATGGGTTCAGAGCCGTCGCCGAACTCCCAGCGGTAGTTCGTTATCGAGCCGTCGGGATCACGGGAGCCGCTGGCATCGAATATGATCTCTTTATTCACAGTGACAGTTCGTGAATCGTCGTTGAGCGTCACGATCGGCGGTTCGTTTTCGGTTCCGCCACCGGCGGTTACGAAGTTGTATGCATCCGCGAGGCCGAAACCGACGAACTGGCCGTCTGCGTCCAGAGGCTGGGCGGTGTCGAGAAGGTTCTGTCGGGTCTGGCTGACGGACCAATCATGTTTGTCGAGACCGAGCGCAGCGACGCCGGCGACAGCAGGACTCGCCATCGACGTCCCGGGGAACTGCGCGTAGTCTCCCCCCGGAACGGATGAGAGTATGTCATTGCCCGGTGCCGCAATGTCGACCTTCTCGCCGTAGTTCGAGAACTCGGTCGGACTCTTGTTGCTATCGACGGCACCAACGGCGACACATTCTTCGTAGGCCGCTGGGTACGACACGTCCTGCTGGCTTGGTGGATCACTGTCCTTATGATTCCCGGCTGCACAGATGAGGAGAACACCCTGATCCCACGCGTTTGAGACCGCGTTTTTCATTGTCTGGTTGTAGCCGCCGCCACCGAGAGACATATTGATAATGTCCGCCCCCTGCTCAGTCGCCCACTGGACGGCGTTAGCGATATCGGCGGTTCGGCCCCCGTTCGGTCCGAGTGCACGGCAACTCAGGAGCCGAGAGTTACTGACACCTGCGATACCGGTTTCGTCGTTCGTTTCGCCGGCAGCGATACCGGAGACGTGTGTCCCGTGCTGAGCGGATTGCGGGGCGGGATCGTCGTCGTTGTCGACGAAGTCCCGTCCTTTCTGGCTCCCGAACTGCCCGTCGAGGTCGGGATGGGTGTAATCTGTACCGGTGTCTATGACGGCGATGGTGACGTCTTCGCTTCCGAACGTAATGTCCCATGCTTTCGGGGCATTGACCAGTTGTGGCGCGTACTGGCTGTCGAACCTCGGATCGTTCGGAACCGTGGCGATCGGCTCGCGAACGTGGTTGAATTCCGTATATTTGACCCCGTCAATTCCTTCGACTGTCGGAAGGATTTCGCCCTTGAATTTCTGCGGGACTGCTGAGCGAAGATACGAAAGTGACTCGTTCACGTCGATAATATCGAGCTGTTCGAGGTCAGACCGTTCTTTTATTTTGTCATGAACGTCTGAAGCGTTCCTATCATTTGACACACCAATCAGATACTCTTCTGTATCAGATTCTTGTGATGCAGTGGCTTCTCCACCAAAAGCTGCGACGGTTACAGCGGAGCCGAGTGCCTTGATAACTGATCTTCTGGACGGTTTCGGTAGGGTATGTCGGGACATCCGACTCCCACTAAATATGGGTGGGTTATAAAATTAATATATAATTCCTCATGCAGCCCGGTGTCTAATAAACAAAATTATATATGCTACTTTATAAATACGTGTTTATCTTGTTTTCTGATATATAAAGGTACAGTTATGAACGTTATAATAGTTTATACCGGTCGGCAATAGCGACAGAACAGACGGACGCCGCTAATGCTACCGCAGCACAAGGAAGAATTATCGGGCCGGCCGCCCCCAAACAGAATATGACTGGATTCTCCCGGCGGGTAGAGCAGGTATCGATCTCTGGCATCCGCGAAGTGTTCGAGGCGGCGGGCGAGGACGCCATCAACCTCGGCCTCGGCCAGCCGGACTTCCCGACGCCGGAGCACGCCCGACAGGCGGCCGTCGAGGCAATTCAGGCGGGGGAAGTCGACGCCTACACGTCGAACAAGGGAACCGAGGAACTCCGGGAGGCCATCGCCGCCAAGCACAAGCGGGACAACGACCTCGACGTCGACCCCGGGGACATCATCGCCACCTCGGGCGGGAGCGAGGCGCTGCACATTGCGCTGGAGGCCCACGTCGACGAGGGGCAGGAGGTCATCTTCCCGGACCCGGGGTTCGTCTCCTACGACGCGCTGACCCATCTGGCCGGGGGGACGCCGCGACCGGTCCCGCTGCGTGAGGACCTCACGATGGCCCCCGAAACCGTCGAGGAGGCCATCACCGACGACACGGCAGCGTTCGTCGTCAATTCCCCGGCGAACCCGACTGGAGCGGTGCAGTCACCCGAAGACATGCGGGCGTTCGCCCGCATTGCCGACGAGCACGACGTGCTGTGTATTTCCGACGAAGTGTACGAACACCAGGTGTTCGAGGGCGAGCACCGCTCGCCGGCGGAGTTCAGCGACACGGGCAACGTCGTCGTCGTCAACGCCTGCTCGAAGGCCTACTCGATGACGGGCTGGCGGCTCGGCTGGGTCACCGGCGCGACCGACCGCATCGAGCGAATGCTGCGCGTCCACCAGTACGCGCAGGCCTGTGCGTCGGCTCCGGCCCAGTACGCCGCCGAGGCAGCACTGAGCGGGCCGCAGGACCAGGTTTCGGAGATGCGCGACGCCTTCCAGGAGCGCCGGGACGTGCTGCTGGACGGCCTCGACGAGATGGGACTCGACTGTCCGACGCCCAAGGGCGCGTTCTACGCGATGCCGAAGGTCCCCGACGGCTGGGTGGACGAGGTCATCGACCGCGGCGTCGTAGTCGTTCCCGGCGACGCCTTCGGCGAGCACGGCGCGGGCTACGCCCGAATCTCCTACGCGACGGACATGGAGACGCTGAAGGAGGCCATCGACATCATGGCCGACGCGACGGCGGCGGTTCGCTGAGTGGCCAGCAGTCAGCAGCCGACGCGGACAGTCGCCCCGAAATTGGAACAGTCTCGGTAGAGAGTGCGAAGAAACGCTTTACCCGCCGCCGGTCTTGACTCCGGTATCCCATCGTGGCATATGCATCCGAGTCCAGCGCGCTGTTCGACGGGGAGAGACAGGACTATACGACGGGCAGACGCAGGTCCCGAGAGGACAGTGGGATGGAGAAAGCGCTCTGGTATCTGCTGACGGCGACGCGCGGCGGCGCCAACCGGGCGCGTATCATCGACGCCCTCTCGGACCGACCGATGAACGCCAACGAACTCGCCGACGAACTCGACGTGGGCTACAAGACGATCAGGCATCACATGGAACAGCTTGAGGACCACGACGTAGTCGAGTCCGGCGACGAGGAGTACGCCAAACTCTACTTCCTGACCGACCGGTTCGACAACTACCGCGACACCTTCGAGGAAATCGTGGAGAAGATGGACGAATGACGGGGACAGATATAGAGAGGTGTCGCTGATGGCGATGGGACCGCTCATCACTGCCGCGGCAGCGCTCGCGGGACTCAACGTCCTATTGCTGCTCCCGCTGCTTGGCGTCTGGCTCCGCAACTACGCGACGTTCCGGACGGGACTCGTCGCCGGTCTCATCGCTTTCGCCGTCGCGATGCTCGCCGAGAACGCCATCGCGGTCTACTTCTTCTTCTCGATGCAGAGCTTCTACGCCGGCGATCCACACGTCCAGCAGGCCGTGCTGGTCCTGCGCTCGCTGCAGTTCGTCGCGATTGCCGGACTGAGCTACACCACGCTGCGGTAGCGCGATACCGGGAGTCCCGCAGTGGTGTTGGCGATTCGTTCGGGCTCGGACCACGAGTACTGTACCGCCACGAAGACGAACACGTTCGGGACAAGCGCCTGACTGGCAGGGACCGTCGTCGAACGTATGAGCACAGATCACCAGGAGTCGGTACAGGAACTCGACGTTCGGGACGTCGACGGAGAACCGTTCGAACAGATCATGAACGCCCTCGATTCCGTCGGCGAGAGCGAGGCGCTCCGGCTGGTGAACAGTTTCGAACCGGTGCCGCTGTACGACGTTCTCACGAGAAAGGGTTACCAGTACGACACGGAACAGGTCGCCGACGAGGAGTGGCACGTCACGATCCGGCCGGAGTGAGATGCGTCCCGAGCGCGTCTCGCGGTGGTTCGTCACCGCCAGCGCGCTGTTTTTCGTCGGCCTCCACGCCGCGATGGCGGTCGCCGCGCCCCGCCGCGTCGTCGTCACGCTCGGCCTGCACGGGTTCGTCCTGCACGTCCTGTTCGGAAAGGCCTACGCGCTCGTACCGTCGTACTTCAACCGGGACCTCGCGTGGGATCGGGGGCCGGCCGTGCAGTTCCCGCTGTCCGTCCTCGGTACAGCAGGGCTAGCGCTCGCGCCGCTCGGTCCACCGTGGCTCCAGCCCGTCGGAACCACGCTCTGGGCAGGCGGCGTCGCGGTGTTCCTCGGCACGCTGGGGTGGACGATTCGCGACAACGTCACCGGTGCAGCGACTGGGACCGGCGGTCCAAACGCCCATCGGGAGCCGGTCGACCGAACCGCCAACGTCGCGGTCCCGATAGCGCTCGGCTACCTCGCACTCGCAGCCGGTGGCGCGCTCGCTACCACTGCCGGCTTCGAGTCGATGCTCCCCCAGCAACTGTCGCACTTGCTCGCTGCGGGGACGGCCGCGCTGTTCGTCTTCGGTGTCGGCTTCCGCCTGTTTCCCCGGTTTCTGGTCGCTGAAGCGCCGCGACCGGTCGTTACGGTTGTCATCGTTGCCGGCGCTGTCGGTCCCGCGCTGCTGGGCTTCGGACTGTTCGACCGTCGACTCCTCCTCATCGGTGGCATCATGGAAGCAATCGCAGTCGTGGGCTTTGCGCTGTCGTATATCGGGCTCTTCCTGCGGTCGGAGCGCCGTCGCGTCGGGTTCTACGTGGTGCTGGTGGCGGTCGTGGCCGGAGTCGTCGGTATCGGACTCGGACTGACTATCGCCGCAACCGGTCGGAGCCCGGCGCTGGTCAGCGCACACTATCGGGCGATGCTGGCGGGCTTTCTCGGACTCACCGTGGTCGGGGCGGCGTTCCAGTTCTACCCACCGGCGGTCGGCGTCTGGCCCTACGCGAACGACCGGACAGCGCTGGTGACGATTGGACTGCTCGGTGGTGGGCTCGGCGTTCAGCTACTCGGTCTTATCGGTCGGTTCGGCTGGATAATATCGGTCGGCACAGCGGCTGGAGCTCTCGGTGCACTTCTCTATACGTATCTCCTGTTAGCGGCGTTCGCCCGTCGATGGCAGTAGTAGCGACGCGCTGTGGGCCTACTCCGCGATGATACTGTCGAGCAGTTTCGTCTGGGCGGCTGCGAGGTGTTCAGCGAACGTCGAGACGGAGATATCCAGTTCCGACGCCACGTCACCGGCGTTGGCCCCTTTCGGATACTCGAAGTACCCCATCTCGACGGCGGTTTCGAGTACCTCCTGTTGCCGGTCGGTGAGTTTACTTCGGTCGACGAGGATCGAGTCCACCGGGTCAACGTCGCCGTTCCGCCGCATCGACCGGAGCGAGACGCCGTCGTACAGTTCTTTCAGCCGTGTCACGATAGCGCGCACCCGGTCGACATCGGGAGCGTGGAAGGTCAGGTGAAGCTGTCCGCCCTCGGCGCGGATATCAGCGACCGGACAGTCGTATGTTTCGACCGCCTCGCAGACGCACTCAGTTCGCGACCGTGAGAACTGGTAGCGGGAGCCGTTGCCCGTCGCGAACACCTTGTCCATGTCCTCCCGGGCCTCGATTGCCCCTTCGTCAGTGCCCGTCGCGGTGAACTCTTCGATGACTTGCCCGTCTTCATCTGGGCTGCTTCGGGCGACGTCGGTCACGGCCGCGCCCGCCTCGTCCGAGACACTCGCCACCGGACAGGCCCCAGGGGTGTCGACCGACAGCTCCACTCTAATGCCGGAGTCGCTCATATGAGTTACTGTGACACCACATTACAAAACGGGCGAGGCGCGTTCCCACGGAGTGAAAAACCCCCTCAATCTGCTGGGTGCTGATCGGGAACCGACCCCTCGAACCCATCCGGCTGATAATCACAGAGGGGGTCCGCCGCCAGCGGGTCCCCCGTCGTCGCGTACGCTCGCGACCGACTGCCGCCACAGACTGTTCGGTACCGGCAGGCCCCGCACTTGCCTGTCAGCGCGTCGTCGTCCCTGAGCTGCTGGAACAGCGGTGAGTCCCGGTAAATGTCCACGACGCTTTCCTCTCGAACGCTGCCCGCCGATTTCGGAAGGAACCCGGAGGGGAACACCTCGCCGGTGTGGCTCACGAAGGCAAAGCCCTTGCCGGCGCGTATACCCATCCGGCGGTTGAGCCCGCCGGCACCGTCCTCCTGGTTCTGAATCGCGACGCGCCGGTAATGGGGTGCTTCGGTCGTCTTGAGGCCGAACGATGCCTCCTCGCTGACCTCGTGGAGCCACGACAGCACGCGCTCCGCCCGCTCGGGGGCAATCGGCGTCAGCACCCGCCCGCGGCCGACCGGGACGAGGAAGAACACCGACCACAGCACCGCATCGAGGTCCGCGACGAGGTCCCGGATCGCCGGCAGTTGCTCGACCGTCTCGGCGCAGACGGTGGTGTTGATCTGCAACGGGATATCGAGGTTGCGGGCCGCCTCGGCCGCTGCCATCGTCGCCTCGAAGCTCCCGGATTCGCCCCGGAAGGTGTCGTGAGATTCGCTGTCGCCGCCGTCGATGGACAGGGCCAGCCGCCGGAGTCCGGCGTCGTCGAGTTCGGCCAGTCGGTCCCGCGTGATCGAGTTCGTCCCGCTTGGGGTCAGCGTCATCCGGAGGCCCTGCTCGGTCCCGTAGTCGATGAGTTCCGGGAGGTCCTCGCGGGCGAGCGGGTCCCCGCCCGAGAGGACGACCAGCTGGCCGTCGCCGAAGTCGCGGGCCTGGTCCAGCAGTGCCTTCCCCTCCGCCGTCGATAGCTCGTCGGGGTGGCGGCGCGGCTGGGCGTCGGCCCGGCAGTGTTTACACGCAAGTTCACAGGCCTGCGTCACCTCCCAGATCAGCACGAGCGGCTGCTCGTCGAGGTCGAGTTTCCCCCGCATCTATGCCTCCCGGTGGACGCGGGTGACGTGGCCCCCACAGCCACACTGCTGGACGTACTCCACTGAAATGGTCTCGCCGAACGCCTCCGCCAGCGCATCGAACAGGTAGGTTTCCGGGTGGCCGTGGTCGGCGTGGCTCACCAGATTGACGTGGTTCCCCGCCGTCGTCATCTCGACGGCGTCGATGGCCTGTTCGACGACCACGTCGGGGTCTTCGGCGTGTGCAGGCGTCTCCAGGTTCGCCGACCAGGAGTTGTCGTGAACCTCGGTTGTAACCGGAGGCACGTCCTCGTGGGAATGGCTCATATGTACCGGTTGACGGCGGGCGTCCCTCGGTCCTATCCCGAAGATGTTCGGGTTATTATACACAACGGATTGCAGAGAGGAATTCGTCTGAGCGACTTTATCACACGTATTGCTACGACACCCGTTCGACCAGCCAGTCGAACTGCTTGTTCAGTTCCTTCTTGCGCTGTCGTGAGATAACGGTCGAATCGATCATCTCGCCGAGCACCGGGAGGTCGAGCGCGCTGTACTCCGTCGTCGCCGTGACTTCAGTCCCGCCGTCGACGGCCTCGACCGTGTACTCCGTCATCATTGACTCGAAGATGCCCTGCCGTTGCTCGTACCGCAGCACTGCGTCAGTTTCGACGATTTCGAGGTCCAGTTCGATTTCGAAGAGTCCGACGCGGTTCGTGATGCCGAGGTCGTCCCCGTCGAGTGTCACCTCGTCGAACCCTGCCGCAAGCATAAACGGCTCCACGTCAGTTATCAGGTCGGTGACTGTCTCTGGGTCGGCTGGGACCGTCCGAGTCAGCGAGACGCGTTCCATACCGGACGGCCAGCGGCCGGCGGAATAAGCGTTCGCCATACCCGGAGATGTTCGGCTCAATGGTTTTGCGCGACCTGATCTCGTGGTGATAGTGTATGACACCACTCCCCAAGTTTCTTATCCCCATCACGACTATGCGAACATGTTCGGGATTACGGACGCGGGGGTCGGGCGAATATATTCGGATACACCAATGCCACACGCTGAACTCACGCTCACGATTCCGGACGAGATCTGGATCGGCGACATCTCGCGAGCGTACGACGACGCGACGTTTCGCATCCTGTCTGCCCTCCCCGGCGAGGACTCCGGTGTCGGGCTCGCGGAGATCACATCGGACGACCTCCCAGCGGTTCTCCGTGATATCGAGAACCGGGAATCGGTCACGACCCTTGAGATACTTTCACACCGGGACGACAGCGCGCTGATTCAGTTCGAGACGTCGATGCCGCTCCTGCTCTTCCCAGTCCAGGGCTCGGGCGTCCCGCTTGAGATGCCGTTCACCCTGTCCAACGGCGAGGCCGTCTGGGAGATATCAGCGCCACAGGAGCGACTCTCCGAACTCGGCGAGCAACTGGAGGAGTTCGGCATCTCCTTCAGCGTCGACCGCATCCAGCAACACCTCGAAACCGAGCAGGTGCTCACCGAGAGCCAACTGGAACTGGTACAGGAGGCCATCGACGCGGGCTATTACGACACGCCGCGGGAGTGCTCGCTAACGGAACTGGCGGACCGCGTCGGTATCGCGAAGTCGACCTGCAGTGAAACCCTCCACCGCGCGGAGGAGCAGATCCTGAAACAGTTCGTCTCGGACCTCCCCGCGCGGTGAGGGGAAGTCGAAGCGCGTAATACGCGCCTCTGTGAGAGGTACGACATATGAGTTCCGACGCGGTCGACGAGACGCACGAAAACGCCCGACAGGAGGTCATCGCGGTGGACGCCGACGACAACGAGGAGGGGCTGGTCAATCGGCTCGACGCCCACACCGGCGAGGGGGTTCGCCACCGCGCGTTCACTGCCCTGCTGTTCGACGAGAACGATCGGATTCTGCTCGCCCAGCGCGCGGCGAACAAACGCCTCTGGGACACCCACTGGGACGGCACCGTCGCCTCCCACCCAGTTGAGGGCCAGACACAGGTCGAAGCCACCGAGGAACGACTCGAGGAGGAACTGGGTATCGACCCCTCGCAGTACCAGAACCTCCGCGTGACCGACCGGTTCGAGTACAAGCGCTACTACGAGAACGCCGGCCTCGAATGGGAAGTGTGTGCGGTGCTGCAGGCCACGCTCCACGACACCTCGCTGGAACCGAACCCCGAAGAGGTCGACGGCCTCATGTGGGTCCCCTACGAGCGACTGCGTGAACATCCCGAGTACTACCGCCAGCTCCGCCTCTGTCCCTGGTTCGAGATCGCGATGCGCCGGGACGAGGAACGGTAACGCCGACGGTCAGCATCAGCGCGGGCGGCAGGCATCGCAGTGACGCCGCCCCGACCCGTTTCCTTTTCGGCCCGGCCACCCAACCCCGGGTATGGACGTTCCGCTGTACGACTCTCTCGACGGTCAGGTCGTACTCGTCACCGGAGCCACGCGGGGCATCGGGAAGGCAATCGCCGACGGGCTGGTCGACCTCGACGCAACGGTGTATGCCGGCGCTCGCGATACCGGCGACATCGCGGCCACGGACCGCCAGGCCATCGAACTCGACGTGACCGACGACGACGGGATGGTCGCCGCGGTCGACCGCATCGAGCGTGAGCAGGGACGGCTCGACGTGCTGGTCAACAACGCCGGCGTGATGGACTCACGGGAGCCGCTCGACGAGATGCCGACAGATGTTATCGACCACACCCTCGACACGAACCTCCGGGGGGCGGTCCTCATGACGAAGTACGCCCTCCCGCTGTTGCTGGCCGAGGAGGGCGGCCGTGTCGTCACCATGGCCTCCGGGCTGGGAGCCATCACCGAGAGCCAGTCGGGCGGCACGCCGGCCTACCGCATCTCGAAGACGGGCGTCAACGGACTGACGAAGTACCTCGACGGCGAGTACGCGGCCGACGGCCTCATCGCCAACTCGGTGTGCCCGGGCTACGTCCAGACGGACATGACCGAGGGGAGCGCTCCACGGACGCCCGAAAAGGGGGCTGAGACGCCAGTCTGGCTCGCTCGCTTCCGACCCGATGCACCGAGCGGGCGGTTCTGGCGCGATAGGGCCGAAATCGAGTGGTAGGCAGCCGCGATCAGTCAGCGTTCTCGCTTCCGGCCGTCGCTGGCTCGTCTGTCGCGTGGGCGGGCTCAGCCGCCGGCAGTTGCAGTTCCACAGTCGTTCCCGGCTCGGCCGTATCGGGGAACGACATCCGGCCGCCGAGGTTTCGGACGATCCAGTTGACGAGCCAGAGCCCGACGCCGGAGCCATGTTTGAGCGGCGTTTCGGTTCCCGAGCGGATGACCTCGCGCTCGTGGTCGGTGATACCGGGACCGTTGTCGTGAACGGCCACGCGGACGCCCGGCGTTCCGTCGGTCCGCGTCGCCGTAATCTCGACTTCGACAGGACCCCCATCGGTCGCCTGATGTTCGACGGCGTTCTCGACCAGTTCCTCTAGTGCGATGAGGATCGACGGACCGCCCTGTATCCAGAGATCATCCTCGCAGGTGAGCGTGATCGCCACGTCGGGGCGGCGGTCCCGAGCATCGCTCACGACCGATTCCAGCAGCCTCTGGAGCGCTGTCGGGCTGTGCTGTTCGGTCTCCAGGGCCTCGGTAACTCGGCCGATCTTGTTACTGCGGTCGACGATGTCGTCGACTGTGCTGATAATACGGTCGAGTCGCTCGCGTTCGTCGGCGTCGGCCGTGTCCCGGAGCAGGTCCGCGTTCCCCTTGACGACGTTCATCTCGTTTCGGATATCGTGCCGGAGCAAGCGGTTGAGTACGTCCAGTCGCTGTTCCCGTTGTCGCCGCTCCGTGATATCTCGGAGGCTGATGAGGTGGCCCGAGACGACGCCGTACGCGCGGTACAGCGGTATCACGCGTACGTCGTAGTACCGGACGCTGCCCTCGTGTTCGAGGGTCGTCTCGGTCTGCGTTCGCTCGCCGGGACCGGGAACCGCCTCGGCGAGTGCTGGTAACACCTGTGGTAGCGAACGGCCCAACAGCGCGTCCTGGTCGCCGTCGAACAGCGCCGTAGCAGCCGCGTTGACATCGACAATGCGGCGCTCGTCGTCGACGATGATGACCAGGTCGTCCATTTCGGTGAAGATCGCTTCCCGGCCCAGTTCCCGGGTCACCGGTGCCACGTCGAGCAGTTGCCCGCGGAGGATGGCGACTGAGAGGACCGCCCCCGAGGCGACGTACCCGAGACTTGTTGGGTTGAACGGAGTCGGTAGCGCACCGAGCACGAACAGCGACTGGACGACCGTCGGAACGGCGATGGCGAGCAACAGTGCGATCCCCTGGCCCTGAAACACCTGGTTCGACCGGAACAGCATCCGCAACAGGAGGACACCGCCGGCGAGAATCAACAGCAGTATGTAGGACATGTGCCCCCAGTACATGACTTCGTACGCGGGAGCGAGCGCCACCGACGATGCGGAGACGGATTGTGTCCCATGACCGGACCAGATGAGTTCGTGGGCGTGATTCGACCACACGAGCGTGACAAACACCGCCGGTTCGACGAGCAACAGCGCTGTTCGGCGTTGGGTGAGCCAGTGTGGATGCCCCGTGTACTCGATAACCGTCACGAGCCACGCGACAGGGATGATTACCGAGAGCGTCAGCTGCACCTGGACGAGTCGCTCCATGGTGGCCAATCCCGGCACAGCGAGCTCGATACCGTACGTCACGGCCCAGAGGCTCGCCGCAACGACGAACACTGCCAGCGGTCCTGCGCCCGGCCGGTCCCGGTGGAGCCACACCAGAAAGGCGACGCCCATACCGACGACACCCGACAATAAAACGACAGTAAGCGGCGACAGGACCATTCAGTAGCGTAGTAATGGCGTCCCTGATATAACTATTCTCGGTCAGTTCGACTGCGAGCGAACCGCGGACCACACGGCGAGGGCACCAAGTACGAACGCCGGAACGAGCGGGAGTGTGAGATATGCGTCCCGGAGCGTGAGCCCGAAACTGCTGATGACGCCCTGTGCGGACGGCAAAAGCAAAATTGCGCCGGGGACGAACAGGAACGCCACGCCGATCATCCCGACCAGAATCCAGCCGCTCGTCCCGAACTCGGGACCGTCGGCGGCTTCCGTACCCGTCTCACTGTCCGCAGATGGGGCGTTTGCGGACTGTGGCTCCGTGTCGGGACGGTGGACGTAGCCGGACTCGTCGTCAGCCATCGGCACGCACCCCGTCGCGCCCGCTCGAACGGTGCGTCACGATGGGACCTCCCCCGGGAGTACCGACGAAACAACGTGGCTGCATGTCTCGGCATCAGGCAAGCGAGCGCAAAACGCTAACGGTCCCGCTACTGCGACAGACCAGGTGCTTCCTGGCTCGAGATGTCACGCAGGCTCATCCGATGCCCGCTGGATGAAGCGTGTGCGTCCCGCTGGCCCTCCGCGACCGACGAGTCTTCGTACAGTCCCTCGAACGCACACTCATGGCAGACGACGTGGTAGCTCCCAGCCATACATTTTGTTTCATATCGCTATATTTTAAGCCTACCGTTTTCAGATATTATATACATTGCAGTCCCGCAAACGGTCGTCAGGGTATTTATCGACCGCGACCGATGGAGTAGTATGGTGGATTTCCAGTCCCGTGACACACGCCGGGGTCCGACCGACGGGGAAGACGACGAGACAGACGAGGACGAGGGCGAAACGGGAGACGACGAGGAATCCGCGGCAGTCGATACCGACTCCGAGGCCGCCAGTTCAGAGCCAACCGAAGCAACGGATACAGCAGCGGAAAACAACGACAGAGAAGCAAGTGGGGGTGACGGAACGGAGACTTCTGCGGCGGACGACGTGACGGGGGACGGTGACGGCTCCACGTCGGAGCCTGAAGCCGACAGCGCCGTCGCAGAACGAATCGACGAGGCGGTAGAGCAAAGTAGCCATCCAACGGCCGAAACACAGGACGCTGAAGGGGCCGGCGGGGCGGAGCGACCCGACGAGGGCCCCCACGAAGACCCCCTTTCTGAGACACAGGCAGGCGATCCACCGGAAAACACATCGCAGGCTGAGACGCCGCCGACAGCGGATGAACCACCAGCGCAGACAGTCCCACGGGACGACGCGTCGCAAGAACAGTCGGTTGCCGCCGCCGTCGTCACGGTCGGGACAGCGACGGAAACGGGCGACCCGACGGGCGAGGCGGTAGAGACAGCACTCGAAGCGACCGGACAGACGGTCACCGCCCGCGAGCGCCTGCGAAGGGACTACGACGGCATTCAGGGTGCCGTCGACAGACTGGTCGGGCGTGACGACGTGGAGGTCGTCGTTACCGCGGGGGGCCTCGGTGTCGCCCCGTCAGAGCAGACGCTCGAAGCGATCCATCCGCTGTTCGAGAAGGCCCTGCCGGGGTTCGAGGAAGTGTACCGGAGCCTCCTCTTCGAACAGCAGGGAACCGGTGTCATCGCCGTCCGCGCGACGGCAGGCATCGCCGACGGAACGCCGGTGTTCTGCCTGCCCGCGGACCCGGCGGCGGTTCGTATCGCTATCGACGAGATCATCGCGGCCGAAGCTCCGTCTCTCGTCGCTGACCTGTCCTGAGCCGACACGACGAACTCGCGGTATCAGTCTTGTGACCGTTTAGCCGGCTTAACGTGATATTTGCCGGTTCGTCCCAGGTCGCTAATTTTCCCACTTCCGACGGCTTTTCTCCCGAATATCGGCCGTTTAAACGTTTAAAGCGGCGTGAAAAGTCGTTAACTCCGTCACCCATTGAAGTAGAGACAGCCCACAGGCTCGTGTGTCATGTCCGATCACAACGCGACACGACGCGGCGTGCTCACGGGTATCGGCGCGACAGCTGCAGCTGCACTGGGTGGGGCAGCCATCTCCGGGACGGTTGCGGCGGCCGGTCCCTGGGAGTCCGTCGAGTCCCCGACCGGGAACACCCTCCACGACGTCGAATACACGGCCACCGGCGCGTACGCGGTGGCGGGTGGCGGTATCGTCCTCGAACGGACTAGCAGGGGCTGGCAGAAGGTCATCGGCGGTGGCCCGACCGGCAACGGGAACAGCCTCTACGGGGCCGATGTAACCGACGACGGCAAGGCCCTCTGGTTCGTCGGTGCCTCGGGCGCTATCGGCGAGTACGACGTAGAATCGGGCGTTCTCACCGACCACAGCGCCCCGATGGACGTGACCAACAACTTCAACGACGTGTCCGTGACCGGGAGCGCCGGCGAGGCGAACGTCTACGTCGCCGGCGACTCCGGCAAGATGTACTACAGCTTCGAGAACGGCGCGAGCGAGACGTGGGACTACACCACGCCCGGCTCCGGGTCGGCCATCAACGCCGTCGACTTCCACGGCGTGCGCTCGGGCCACATCGTCGACGGCAACAAGAGCGTCTTCGCCACCGACGACGGCTCGACGTGGAACAAGATCGGCCTCGCCGACGCCAACGTCAACTTCTACGGCGTCGACTCCGACGGCCCAGATGACGTGTGGGTCTCCGGCGGTGGCGGGATGATTTTCCACTGGAACGGGTCCGAGTGGACGCCGACCGACACGGGCGACGCCGGCCTGCGTGACATCGAGGTCACCGGCGACGACAGCACCGGCTACACGGTCGGCGGCGGCGGTAAGGTGTACGCCCTCGGCGATGGCGGCTGGACCCAGGAACAGACGCCCGCTGGCGAGAACCTGAAAGCCATCGTCCGCGGCGGCACCGACATCGCGGTCGGTTCGGGCGGGACTATCCTGGAGCAGTAGCGACGGTACAGTAGGGCAGGCCGGTTCGAGACCGCGGTGCGCCGGAGCCACTGACTTTTCACCGCCCCCCTCCAACACCCTGCATGGACGACATTCAGGTCCAGGGTACGTCGGTCCCCGCACTCGGCCTCGGGACGTGGCAGCTCACCGGCCAGTCCTGCCGTGAAACCGTCGAAACGGCGCTGGATATGGGCTATCGCCACATCGACACTGCACAGGCGTACGGCAACGAGCGGCAGGTCGGACTGGGGATGGACGCCGCCGCGGTCGACCGCGAGGACGTGTTTTTGACGACGAAGCTCGACGGCTCCAATCGCGACGAGCGGAGCGTCCGCCGGTCGACGCGGGAGAGCCTGAACAAACTGGGAACGGACTACATCGACCTCCTGCTCATCCACTGGCCGAACACGCCGTGGATGGCATCCCTGTCGGAGACGCTCGGGGCGATGAACGACCTCGTCGAGGAGGGGCTGGTCCGGCACATCGGCGTCAGCAACTTCTCGCCGTCGCTGCTGGACAAGGCGCGGGACATCTCCGCGGCCCCTATCTTCACCGACCAGGTGCAGTACCACCCCTACTGGGACCAGCGGAAGCTACTCGACTACTGTCGCATCCACGACGTGCTCCTGACTGCCTACAGCCCGCTCGCCCGCGGCGGCGTCCTCGACGACCCCGCGCTCGTCCAAGTGGGTAACAGGTACGGGAAATCCCCGGCGCAGGTCGCGCTTCGGTGGCTGGTCCAGCAGGACGGCGTGGCCGCGATTCCGAAAGCGTCCAGCCGCGACCACCTCGAAGCGAACATGGCTGTCTTCGATTTCGAACTCACCGACGCGGAGATGGAGCGGATCCGGGACCCGTCGAAGGTCAAGACTGGCGTGCAGTTCGTCCGGTCGCAGTTGCCGTTCTGAGCGCCACAGTTGACTGGTTCTGCGGCCACACCGATTCGTCAAGCGTTTTGACGCCGCCGTTCCAACCCCGCGCTATGGTAACGGCGCTCGCCGATGATATCTGGTGGTACGACCTCACGGGCGTCAACGCAACGCTCGTCGACGACGACGGAGCGCTAACGCTCGTGGACACCGGGCTTCCCTGGCACGGCAACGCGCTCATCGCCGGCCTGAGCGACGCCGGCTACGAACTCCGGGACCTGGACCGCATCCTCCTCACGCACTTCGATCTCGACCACGTCGGCGGGCTGTCGGCCTTCGACGGCATCGACGTGACTATCTACGTCAGGGAGCGGGACGCCCCGCTGGTCACCGGCGAGCAGGCTCCGCCGCTGGGCAACCACAAGGGAGCGTTCCAGCGACTCGTCTCGCCGTTCCTCGACGCGCCGGACAACGACGTCGTCCCCCTCGCCGACGGCGACACCGTCGGCAGTTTCACTGTCTACGATACCCCTGGCCACACGCCGGGGCACGTCTGCTACGTCAGCGAAGACCATTCGCTTGGACTGCTGGGTGACCTCGTCCGGGAGGACAGCGGCCGCTTCGAGCCCTCGCCGTGGCTGGTGAGCTACGATACCGACGCCGTTGCTCGGAGTATCAGAGACTTCGCCGAGCGCGCACTGCGGTTTGAACTCGCTGTGCCGGGCCACGGCGTCCCCTTCGAGGAAGGGGGTTCCGCGAAACTCAGTAAGCTGGCAGCGACGCTGTGAAACGGCTGGCCTAGTCGCTACTGAGCCGGCCAGCAACGAAGTCCTGACCGCCCAGCCCGACCGCTAGCGCGAACCCGATACCGACGGGGAACACGACCGCGAGCAACAACACGGCGAGCAGCAGCGAGTCGACGCCCGCGAGGTTGAGCGCGATAACGGCGGTAAACAGGTAGACGAGCGCCTGCAGCGTTCCCGAGAGGAGCGGCTTCGAGACCCACTCTTCGGCGGCATCGACCGACGTGATCACGTCGGCGACGTGATCAGCAACTAGTGCCCCCAGAACGAGGACGACGAGGGCACCGACCAGGGTCGGCGCGTAGGTCAATCCATCACGGAGCAGGGCCGCGACGGGAGCGATAGTGAGCGTCGCCGCAGCGACGTAGACGGCCGCCGCGTAGACGTAGTACTCGACGACTAGACCAGCCACTCTGCCAACGGTGCCGCTGTCAGCGTCGAGCAGCTGTCCGAGGTGCGTTTCCGGGAAGTTCTCCGTGATACCGGGACTGGAGACGAGGCCGGGGACGAGCGTGCCCAGCAGTCGGCCGAGACCGAACCCGACGACCAGGAACACTGCGGCGGCGACGATGTTCGGAACGTACCCGAACAGCGTCGCGGCGAGCGTCCGGAGCTCGCTGATGTTCAGCGTTCTGACCGCCGCAAGAACAGCGACCAGATAGACGAGATATCGGGCGAGCAGACCTGCTGCGGACGCGACCGGGTCCGACTCCGCTGTGACGGCAGACACCGGCGTTTCCTCGGCGCGGTCGTCGAGCCCGCGTTCGAGCGTCCAGTCGTACACCGCGCTGTCGAGGTACTCGCCGACCCCGTAGCCGATGGCGAGGATGACTGCCGCAATCAGTATCGTCCCGACGGCCGATACGCCGTCGGCGATGAGTGTTGACAGATATTTGGCAATTCTATTAGCGACGTTCGCTTGCAGCAACAGCGGTCGTTCCGTCACGGCCTGAATCGCTAGCATAGGTGTATCCGGTAGTTACTCTCTTAATCTATCTATTAAATCCGTCGGAGAATATGTTAAATTATGCCCTTCAACAGCAAGAGGGTGCGGCCGGACCGGCTGTTGGTACTGCTGGGCGGACACCATAGACACGAAAAGACCGGGCGAGCCTACAGTTCCTCGGCGACCGCCTCGGCGTCAAGCAGGTCCGGGTCGACGACGAGGTCGGTCTGTCGGCTGGCGAAGTCCGGCAGGGAGCCCGCCGCGTAGACGACGACCCGGAGGTCGGGGGCAAGGTCCTTGGCGACGGCGATGGAGGTCGCCTGCGACATCTCGGTCAGCAGGTAGACCTCGGCCTCGTGGATGCCGGCTTCTTCGAGCCCGGGTCGGTTACCGACGTCGGCGACTGTGACCGTGTGGCCTTCGGCTTCGAGCGCGTCGGTGAGCGCGTTCGGGTCCGAGCCGACGAGAACCACCTTCATTCGTACTCGATAGTCGCTGGCGGTTTGTGGGTCACGTCGTAGACGACGCGGGCGACGTTCTCGTGCGCCCCGGTGATGCGCGACTGGATGCGCTGGAGCGTGTCCCAGTCGAGTTCCTGTGCGCGGGCGGTCATCCCGTCCCGGCTCTCGACGGAGCGGACGGCGACGACCCAGCCGTGGACGCGGTTGTCGCCCTTGACGCCCGTGGCCTTGCCGATGACGGCGGCCAGCGCCTGCCACGGCTCGTACTCCTCCAGTTCCTCCTCGACGACGTGGTTGGCCTCGCGGGCCACTTCCAGTTTCTCCTCGGTGACTTCGCCGATGATGCGGACGGCGAGGCCGGGGCCGGGGAACGGCATCCGTTCAGAGATGATCTCTTCGAGGTCAAGCGCCCGGGCGACCTCGCGGACCTCGTCCTTGTAGAGGTCCCGCATCGGCTCGACGATGCCCTCGAAGTCCACTACTTCGGGGAGGCCGCCGACGTTGTGGTGGGACTTGATCGTCCCCTCACTCTCGATGCGGTCGGGGTAGATGGTCCCCTGAACGAGGTAGTCGGCGTCGACGTCCTTCGCGACAGTCTCGAACTCCCGGATGAACTGCTCGCCGATGATGTGACGCTTCTCCTCGGGGTCGGTCTCGTCGCCGAGCGCATCGAGGAAGCGGTCCTGGGCGTCGACGATCCGCAGCGAGTCCATGTAGCTGAACGTCTCGCGTATCTGGTCGGTCTCGCCTTTCCGCATCAGCCCGGTGTCGACGTAGACCGGGGTGAGCTGGTCGCCGATGGCCTCGTAGGCCAGCGCGGCGGCCGTCGAGGAGTCGACGCCGCCCGACAGTGCGATGACGGCGTTCTTGTCGCCGATCTCGTCGGCGATCTCGGCTTTCGCGTCGGCGATGAACTCGTCGACGTTCACCATCAGTGGCTCACCTCCTCAGTCGTCACAGTGTGTGGGTCGTCGCCGAGCACCGCTTCGAGCAGGCCGACGAAGGGCGGGCTGGCGCGTGTCGGTCGGGAGCGGAACTCCGGATGGAACTGCGTCCCGATGAAGTACGGGTGGTCCTCGGGCGCGAGTTCGAGTATCTCCATACGGTTTTCGGCGTAGCCAGAGAACTTCAGCCCGGCGGCTTCGAGGTCGTCGATGTACTCGGGATTGACCTCGTAGCGGTGGCGGTGCCGCTCCGTACAGGACTCGCCGCCGTACAGCGTCGCGGCAAGCGTGTTCGCGTCGATTTCGGTTTCGTGAGCACCCAGCCGCATCGTCCCACCCATGTCCTCGATCTCGTACTGCTCGGGCAGGATGTCGATGACGGGGTGTGGGGTGTCTTCGTCCAGTTCGGCGGAATGGGCGTCGTCGAGGTCCAGTACGTTGCGGGCGTACTCGACGACGGCCATCTGGAATCCGAGACACAGCCCGAGGAATGGGATATCGTTCTCGCGGGCGTACCGAATCGCCTCGATTTTACCCTCCGTACCACGGGCACCGAAGCCACCCGGCACGACGATGGCGTCGGCCTCGCGCATCCGGTCAGCGTGGTGGTCGTTCATCTTCTCGGAGTTGACCCATTGGACGTTCACGTCGACGTTCTTCTCCAGGCCGGCGTGTTTCAGCGCCTCGTGGACGGACATGTAGGCGTCTTCGAGGTCGTACTTGCCAACGAGGGCAATATCGACTTCGCCCTCGGTGTTCTGGGTGACAAGGTCGCGCCAGCGGTTCTCCCGCTCGTCCTCGGGCAGGGCTTCGGTCGCGATGTCGAGTTCCTCCATCACGTACTGGTCGAGGCCTTCCTCCTCGACCATCAGCGGGACGTGGTAGATGTCGTCGACGTCGGGATTCGAGAAGACGGCTTCCGTCGGCACGTCACAGAACAGCGCGATCTTCTCTTTCGTGTCGATATCGAGTTTGTCCGAACAGCGGCCGACGAGAATGTCGGGCTGGAGCCCGATAGAGCGCAGTTCCTTCACGGAGTGCTGGGTCGGCTTGGTCTTCTGCTCGCCGTTTTTCGAGTAGGGAACGAGCGTGACGTGGGTAAAGAGAATATCGTCCTCGTCTTCCTCGTGGGCGAACTGACGGAGCGCTTCGAGATACGGCATCCCCTCGATGTCCCCGACGGTGCCGCCGACTTCGATGATACAGACGTCGTTGCCCTCGGCGGCCTCGCGGATGCGGCGTTTGATGTCGTCGGTAATATGCGGGATAATCTGGACCGTGCGACCGAGGTAGTCGCCGGACCGCTCCTTCTCGATGACGTGCTGGTAGGTCTTCCCCGTGGTGACGTTGTGGTCGAAGGTCATGTCGATGTCGAGGAAGCGCTCGTAGTTCCCCAGGTCGAGGTCGACCTCCCCGCCGTCTTTGAGCACGTACACCTCGCCGTGCTGGAAGGGATTCATCGTACCGGCGTCGACGTTCAGATACGGGTCGATTTTGACCGCTGTAACGTCGAACCCGGCGTTTTTGAGTAATCTACCTGTGCTGGCGGCGGTGATGCCTTTCCCCAGGCCAGACATCACGCCACCGGTGACGAAGATGAACTTCCGACCCAGTTCCGGGTCGTAGTCCGTTTCGGGTTCGGTCGGCATACCGACGGTGAACCCCGCGTAGTCTAAACGGTTTCGGAGCACGCACTGTTCGCCACCCCGTCGCAGTGTCAACGGGGCTACAGTGACGGCTGTGTGAGGACGCGCCATGCCGCCACGAGAACAGCCAGCGTCAGCGCCGAGAACAGCGCATCACCGGGACTGGAGCCGATGGCGATGAACAACAGGTAGCCGGCGACGAATCCACCCAGAAGCGAGACGACGCCGTGCCGTGTCGAGTGCGACACCGCCGCCCTGGTTCGTGTTGACATAGTTCATTATTTATCAGTATATAGTATAAATGTACCTTCGGCTGGTCGTCAGGACTTGAGCACGCCGGATTTGATAGCGACGTAGGTCCCAAGGCCCCCCAGCGAGGCGAGGACGAGCGCCCGGGCTGGTCCGCCCGCGACGAGCGCCGTCTGCATCAGGACTAGCAGCGCCACCAGTGTGGCGATAAACGAAACGGCAGCGAACGCGAGCGGGCGGTTCATGATCGGAGATTGGGCCGACAGCGCCTCTGTCTTTCGATACTGTCCGGTAGTCTCGGGTCCCGGCAGTCGGATGCAACACCGGCTACAGGTGGTCACGGAGAAACGGCCCAACAGTCTCACCGACACGGCCGCTCTGGCCGACGAAGTGGTGGTCGGCCGGCAGTCGCTCGACGGCCTGTCCCAGTTCGGTGGCCCGGTCGACGACCGGCTCCCAGTCCACAGTGTCGTCGCGCTCGCCGACCACGACCTGTACCGGGCAGTCGATAGCGTCGAGCGCGGCGACAGCATCGAGATGGGCGGTCAGTCCGGCCGGCGGCGCGAGGACGGAGAGGACCGACGGCTCGGCCACAGCGTCGCGGTCGGCGGCCGCCCGCAGTGCCACGGCCGCGCCGAAACTGTAGCCAAACAGGCCGACGGCGTCGGCCCGCTCGCTCGCCCACGCCAGCGCGTTCTCGGCGTCGACCCGTTCGCCGCGGCCCTCGTCCCACGCGCCGTAGTCGAAGCGGAGACAGCCGATATCGGGGGCCAGCGCGTCGCTGACCGCCTGCAGGCGCGTGTCCGACCGCTTACCGCCGTACTGTGGATGGGGCGGGCACGCAACGACGATAGCGTCCGACCCGGGTCGGTCGAGCGTCGCGGTGACGTCTCGCCCGCCCGGAATCCCGACGGTAGTCATACGTGTTCACTCGCCAGCCCTCTGTAAGAAATTTAAGGTTGGAGAGACCAATGCGCATATATGGGAATCCTCTCGCGCGCGTCGTACGTCATCCGCTCGAAACTCAACGCCGTCCTGAACCGAGCGGAGGACCCGACAGAGACCCTCGACTACAGCTACGAGCAGTTGCGTGACGAACTGCAGGACGTCAAGCAGGGCATCGCGGACCTGACGACCCAGAAGAAACGACTGGAGATACAGAAGCGCCGCCTCGAAGAGAACGTCGAGAAGCACAACGAGCAGGCGCGCCAGGCCGTCGAGCAGGACCGAGAGGACCTCGCCCGCCAGGCGCTGGAGAAGAAAAAGCAGAAGATGAGCCAGATCGAGGATCTGGAGGGCCAGATACAGGACCTGCAGAGCCAGCAGGACCAGCTAGTCGAGCAGAAAGACGAACTCCAGAAACAGATCGAGCAGTTCCGGACCAAGAAGGAGACGATGAAGGCCCGCCACGAGGCCGCCAAGGCGTCGGCGCGCGTCAACGAGGCAATGACCGGCGCTGGCGACGAGATGCAGGACATCAACCAGGCTATCGAGCGCGCGGAGGAACGCACCGAGGACATGGAAGCCCGTTCGCAGGCGATGGACGAACTCCGCGAGGATGGCGTCCTCGAAAGTCAGATATCGGATGAGAGTTCGCTGGAGCGGGAGCTTGAGGAAGTCCGACAGAAAGGCTCAGTCGACGCCGAACTCGACACGCTGAAAGCCGAGATGGGCAAAGCCGAGGACGGCGACAGCGGGTCAAGCGACGCGGACGTCTCCGAGGCCGAACTGGAGAAGGAACTCACGGACGAGAGTACGCAGGTCGACGTCGACGAGAGCGAGGTCGAGTCAGAACTCGACGAACTGAAAGAAGACGAAAAGTAGCGCCGCCGCCGCGGGATTTTTACAGCGGCCAGACGACAGACACCGAGAGCGTCGTGACGACGCACAGAAGGAGCTGTAGCGGGCCGCCGACGCGCAGGAAGTCGGTAAAGCGGTACCCGCCGGGGCCGTACACCATCAGGTTCGTCTGATAGCCGATGGGTGTCAGGAACGCCGTTGCGACTGCGAACGTCACGACGACGAGGAACGGGAACCCGGCGACGCCGATCTCGGCGGCGGTGGCGACGGCGATCGGGATCATCAGCACGACGGTCGCAGCCGGAGTGATGACGCTGGCGAGGACGGCCGTCAGGAGGTACACCAGCGCCAGCAGCGCCAGCGGCGGGAGGACGCCGGCCGCGTCGACGAGGAGGCCACCGACGAACGCGGCCCCACCGGTCGCTTGCATCGCCTGCCCCAGCGGGAGCAGTCCGGCAAGCAGGAACACGATGTTCCAGCTCACCGCGTCGTAGGCCTTCGATGCGCTCAGCGTGCCGGTCGCGACCGTGGCGACGACGCCGCCGAGTGCGGCGATGTAGATTGGAAGCAGATCCAGCGCCGCGAGCGCGATGACTGCGAGCAGGGTCGCGAGCGGGACCGCCGCCGCGGCGTCGAGCGACGGCGGGCCGCCGTCGAGCGCGTCGAACAACTCCGGGGGACCCTCGGTCAAGACCAGGTACCCCTCGTCCTGCAGGTGGCCCACCTCGTCGAGAGGCGTCTGGAGCAAGAGCAGGTCGCCAGCGGACAGCTCGACCGCCGCGAGGTTCTCGTGGATGATCTCGTCGCCGCGGCGGACGGCGAGGACCGTCACGTCGAACCGACTGCGCAGTTGCACGTCGGCGAGCCGCCGCCCGCGGAGCCGGGACTCCCTGTGAATGACGGCCTCCGCGAGAACGGCCGGATGGCCGCTCTCTGCCAGGAGGTCCGCCGTGACGGACTCGCGGGCGAGGTCCCGCAGGTCGAGCGTCTGGGCGAACTGATTGACGGCCTGTCGGTTCCCGCGGACGGTCAGCACGTCGCCGGGTTCGAGCGGTCGGTCGGTGGCCGTCGCGAAGAACGACTCGCCGTTGCGGTCGATCTGGAGCACATCGATGTCAAGCGGGTCGCTCGCGGCGAGGACCTGTTCGACGGTGGCCTCGGTCGGCAGCGACTCTCCCGCATCGACTACGTCCGCGACTGCTTCGACCACGTCGTCGGGGACACCGCCTTCCAGCGCCTCCTGCACCGTCAGTCCGACCAGCGGCGACGAGTCCCGCACCTGTAACTGCGACAGGTGGCGGTCCATGTCGAACTCCTCCGTGAAGTCGGCCGCGGGGTGGACCCGTTCGGGAACGAGCGCCCGACCGACTGTCAGCAGATAGGCCACGCCGACGGCGAGGACGACGACGCCGACGGGCGTCAGCGTGAACATCGAGAACGGCCGGCCGAGCAACTGCGCCGAGAGGTCGCTGGCGAGGAGGTTCGTCGAGGTGCCGACCAGGGTGAGCGTCCCACCGAGCATCGCGGCGAAGGACAGTGGCAACAGGAGGTTCGACGGCGAGATACCGTATCGCTCCGAGAGCCCGGTGACCAGCGGGATGAAGACCGCGACCACCGGCGTGTTGTTGACGAATCCCGCGCTGACGCCCGTCGTGCCCACGATGGCGGCGAGCAGGCGCTGCTCGTCGCCGCCGGTCAGCGCCGCCAGTTTGCCAGCTAACCAGTCGACGACGCCGGCCGACTCGACGCCGGCGCTGAGGATGTACATCGCGACGATAGTGACCACCGCCGGGCTGGCGAATCCCTCGATGGACGTCCGTGCCGGGACGCCGGTGTACGGTTCCAGCACGACCAGCGCGACGAGGACGGCGACGGCTGTCATGTCCGGGGGTAGCCACTCGGTGACGAACAGCGTCAGGGCGGCGGCGACGAGCGCGAAGACCACGAGCGCACCCGTCGAGAGCGGGGCCATACCACTTCCCTCGGTGGATGGGGGCAAAAGCGTCGGGGGCGATTCCGGCCGATCACCCCGCCGGCGGACGGCTGTGACAGGCGGCCGGTCTCACTCCGGGTTCGGCGCGTAGCCCGCTCCGACGCGAAGCGTGAGGGCGCGCTCGCGCACCGACAGCGACAGCGTTTCGTGCGTGCTGAGTTCGCCGTCGCGGCTGAACGTCAGTTCGTCGCCGTCGCCGCTAACCGAGATCTCGTCGGCCCGGACGTGGGTCACCCCGTCGGTGTCGAGCGCCAGCAGTCGCTGGCCGATGGCCTCCGCGACGAGGTTGCCCGTGGGCATTTGTTCGACGATAGCCACGTCGAGCAGGCCGTCTTCCATGTTCGCCTGCCCGCCCTCTGCGACGAACTTGCGGGCGTTGCCCACCAGCAGGCACGTAGCCTCGCCCGACCACGTGAACGGGCCGTCTTCGCCGACGGCCTCGATAGTAAGGTCGAGCCCGTCGAAACGAAGCGCTTCCTGTGCCCCGGTGATGAGAAACGCCAGCGTGCCGAACCGTTCTTTGAGCTCCCCGGGGGTCGAGACGCTGGCGTCGGCGGGGAGCCCGGCGATACAGGAGACCAGAAACGGCTCGTCACCGGCGACTCCCACGTCGACCGTTCGTGTCTCGCCGGTGTCGGCGATTTCGACACCGTGTTCGATGTCCGTGACGCCGATGTTCCCGGCCAGGAGGTTCGCCGTTCCGGCCGGGATGACGCTCAGCGTCACCGAGTCGAGGTGGCCGGCGTCGTCGAGCCCACGGATGACCTCGTTCACCGTCCCGTCGCCGCCACAGACGGCGACCTCCGAAGCTTCGGCTCGACCCGCCTCGCGGCCGAGTTCGACCGCGTCGCCCGCCGCCTCGGTTTCGTACACCTCGAACCCGCGCGCCGCCATCAGCCGCGGGACGTAGTCGGCGTGCTCGCCGTCGCCACTGACGGGGTTGAGGATACACCGACGCGAGCCAATCTGCATGGTACTAGCGAGTCCGGTCCGGCACTTATACCGTGGTGATGTGCGGCGGCGTCAGTCCCAGTCGACGTCGACGCGCCGGTCCGTCTCGCGGAGAATGAAGGGACCGATAGCGAGCGTTCGTTTGGTTATCGTGACGATACGGAGGATGTACGATATCAGGACCGTGAACGGAAGCAGCGATGCTGTCGTCGTCACCGCGAGGAGCCACAACACGTCGGGGACGCCGGCCGTGACGCCGACGAAATCTTGCACATCGAGGAACAATAACGAGGTGATTGCGACGGTAAGCGCCGGGATAGCGACGTACAGCAATGTCCGGGAGAGGTCGGACAGTTCCCACTGAAAGTACAGCGTCTTGAAGTGTTCCCGGGCCAGGCCGAACAGTTCGAGCGTCTCGACGAGTTCCGCAAGCGAGTCGTCGATTTCGTCGGTGAGTTCGTCGGCGTAGGCCTCGCGGATGCGTCGACCGGCGTACAGCTTCCAGGAATAGTTGTAGTCCAGCGCGGCCTTGACGACGTCGAACTCGCCGAAGGTCCCGTCTTCGAGCTGAGCGGTGACGCTGTCGGCGTTGGTCAGCACGTCCGCCAGATAGTTCGACAGCAACGCCGCCAGGTCGTCATCGAGCGTCGCCTCCTCGGCGGCGTTCCGAGCATTCTCGGCCCGTTCGGCGGTCCCGCGGACCAGCGACCGGAGGAACGCCGAGGGCTCTGCCGGACTGACTGGCGTATCGACGGCGTCGGCCACGTCGGCGCGGAACTGCATCGACCCGTCCATCCGCTCGCGCTGATCGCCCACTGCACCGAGTTCCTGTGACAGGACGAGCTGGTTCAGTGTCAGAACCAGCGTAACGGCGGTTACAGTCCCCGTAATCAGCGCCTGAAACAGCGTTTCGACCGGGTCACCACGAGTCAACAGCGTCAATGCCGGTGTGGGATGCAAAAGTCCGACGGCGAGAATCCCACAGAACAGGACACCGGAGAGGAGGGCAGTGACGAGCCAGCGGTCCGCGTCGAGCAGGAGCCAGAGAAGTCGGGTGTCACCGGTGGCGCGCTCCCGCATGGTATCGCTCGACGCTCCACTGTCAGTGGTCATACAGGTCGGCTCGCCCGCCGGGGATAAAAGGGCGTGCCTGGCAGATGCCAGAAAGCCAGTACACCGTCGGTGAGAATCGGCCGAACGAACTGCAGCTATCGGCCGGCGAGGAACGTCACAGCGGTCCGCTGCTGCTCGACCTCGGTTTCGAGGTGGTCGCGGAACTCGGCGATGTCGATGTCCTTCTCCTCGCGTTCCTTGCGGTCCCGGACCGAGATGGTCCCGGCCTCCTCCTCGTTGTCGCCGATGACACACATGTAGGGCACGCGGTCGTCGTGGGCCTGCTGGATCTTCTTGCCGACCGTCCAGGAGCGGTCCTCGATGGTGACCCGGAAGTCATCGAGTTCGTCCTGAATCTCCTCGCAGTAGGCGATATTGTCGTCGCTGACCGGCAGCAGACGGATCTGTTCGGGGGCGAGCCACGGCGGGAACTTCCCGTTGTAGTGCTCGGTCAGCACCATGAAGAACCGCTCGTAGGAGCCATACAGCGCGCGGTGGATCATCACCGGGCGGTGCTCCTCGTTGTCCTCACCGGTGTAGGAGAGGTCGAACCGCTCGGGCATATTGAAGTCCAGTTGGACGGTCGGGCCGTCCCAGTGGCGACCGAGCGCGTCCTCGAACGCGAAGTCGATCTTCGGGCCGTAGAACGCGCCGTCGCCTTCTTCGACGACGTAGTCGATGTCCTGCTCGTCGAGGACGGCCTCCAGTTGGGATTCGGCTTTCTCCCAGATTTCGTCGCCGCCGACGGACTTCTCGGGCCGGGTGGCGAACTGGACAGTGTAGTCGAGGTTGAACGTGTCGAGCGTGTCGAGGATGATGTCGACCGTCGCCAGCACCTCCTCCTCAATCTGGTCCGGCCGAACGAACAGGTGGCCGTCGTCGATGGTAAAGGCCCACGTCCGGGAGAGCCCGGAGAGTTCGCCGCGCTGCTCTTTGCGGTACACCTTCCCGTCTTCGAAGTACCGCACTGGCAGGTCCCGGTAGCTCCAGGAGTTCTGCTCGAAGATGGTGGCGTGGCCTGGGCAGTTCATCGGCTTCAGGCCGTACTCCTCGTCGTTGACGTCGAGCAGGAACATGTCGTCGACGTAGTTCTCGTAGTGGCCCGACTTCTTCCACAGTTCAGTGCGGAAGACGTGGGGCGTCTCGACCTCGTCGTAGCCGGCGTCGCGGTTGAGGCCGGCGACGTAGTCCGACAGCTCGTTGAGGATCTTCTTGCCGTTGGGTTCGTACAGCGGCAGGCCCGGCCCGGTCGTCTCGTCGATGGAGAACAGGTCCATCTCCTGGCCGATCTTGCGGTGGTCGCGCTCCTCGGCCTTGCGGCGCTGTTCGAGGAACTCATCGAGCGCGTCCTCCGTCGGGAAGGCGGTTCCGTACACACGAGTCAGCGTCTCGTTCTCTTCCTCGCCGCGCCAGAAGGCCGCCGAGATTTCGAGCAGGGCGAAGCCGCCGATTTCGCCGGTCGATTCGACGTGGGGGCCCTGACAGAGGTCCTCGAACTCGCCTTGGGTGTAGAAGGAGACGTCCTCGTCGTCCGCGGCCTCGGTTTCGAGGATGTCTTGTTTGAACTGATTGTCCTCGTAACGCTCGAAGGCTTCGTCTCGGTCGACGAGTTCGCGCTCGATGTCGAGGTCCTCCTCGATTATCGCCTCGGCTTCGGCCTCGATGGCTTCGAGGTCGTCCTCGTCGATGTCGACGTCGGTGATGTCGTAGTAGAACCCGTTGTCGGTCCACGGCCCGATTGTGAGCTTGGCATCGGGATAGAGGCGCTGTAGGGCCTGTGCGAAGACGTGGGCGGCGGAGTGCCGAAGCACGTCGAGATACTCGTCACTGCTCTCGGTGACGATTTCGAGCTCGACGTCGGCTGTCAACGGCGCGTGCTTGTCGACAAGTTCGCCGTCGACGACGCCGGCGACCGTGTCGTCACCCAGCCCTGGCCCGATTTCGTAGGCGACATCCTCGACCGTGCTGCCGCGCTCGACCTCTAGTGGGGTCCCGTCGGGCAGCGTGACCGTGACCGTACTCATATCCGAGGATACGACGGCGGCCGGGGATAAGTGTATTGAGACGCGGGCGACGCTGGCGTTACTCTGGCAACAGCGGGTCCGAGTCCTCGTCGATAGCGTCGGCCGCCGGCAGGTCAGACTGGGCTGGCGGCCGCGCCGCACTCGCCCGTTCCAGCGATGAAAACGTCGATTCGTCTTCCCCTTCGAGCATGGTGAGCCGGTCCCTGACAGTGACCGTCTCCCCGTCGGCTGTGTGCGGCGTCACGCACCTGAGCTTCGCTCCGTCGTACTCGGCTAATAGTTGGATCGGGAACACGAGCGCGCGGTACTGCTCTCCCGTTATTTCCGAATCTACCGACCGCACCCGGAACGCTGGGTCGAGTGAACAGTCGTTTCGTTTTGCCCACTCCTGAAAGACGCTAACTCGGTTGAGTGCGAATAGCCCGAGCTCAGTCCGTGCCTCCGCTGGTGTGGACGGGATCTGCCGGCCAATTACCTGAACGGCAATATCTGACAGAACGTCAGCGTCCGACAGTCCCTGAAGCCGGTCGATGACCGCAGCCTGTTGCTGCGTGTGCCCGTCGGGCAGGAGTGAACGAACGTACAGTTCTGCCCGTGTCTCGTCTGGCTGCGTGCTCCCCTGCATCGTATAGAAATTAATGGACAGCGACCGGCAAAAGTATTCCTGTTGACAAATAATGGTTAGAACGATTATACACTGAACGACGGAAGGTGAATCAACGGTTTCACCGTCGGTTGGACAGCCACGGACCGCGTCAACGTGATAGGGAGTACTATGTGGGCACAGTTCGCATGAGAAGCCGGATATGTACGATTCGGTGCTCGTAGCCACAGACGGCAGTTCGGGTACGACGGAGACGCTCGCACACGCCACCTCTATCGCGCGCGACAACGACGCGACCCTCCACGGCCTGTACGTCGTGGACAAGCGGCTGTACCTTGCGGCCGACAAGTCCAATCAGGACGAAGTGCGGCAGTCGCTGGAGGAAGAGGGGGACGTCGCGCTCGACGACATCGTGGTCAGCGGCGAGGAGTCCGGCGTCGAGGTCGTCACAACCATGGAAGAGGGCATTCCCCACAAGACGATCACCGACTACGCCGAGCAGGAGGATATAGATCTCATCGTGATGGGGACCCACGGTCGAACCGGACGGGACCGGGTCGCCAATCTCGGGAGCGTCACCGAGCGCGTTGTGCAGAGCGCGCCCGTCCCCGTCCTCGTGGTCCACATCGAATAGCTCAGGTGGGGTACCGTTCGTATCGCGGACGTGGTCGGCGGCGGACAGACCACCAGGAACACCCCGTTCTGACCGGTATCTTTTCGAGCCGCCGACACGATGGGAGCAGTATGGACAGCCGAGAGTACACCTTCGAGGGAGCCACGCCGGACATCCACGGATACGCCCACGTCAGCCGCGAGGCGACGCTGGTGGGCGACGTCACTGTCGGCCCGAACGCGAACGTCTGGCCCGGCGTCGTGTTGCGCGGCGACGTGGCGCCCGTCGAGGTGGGCCGTGAATCGGCGATCGGTGACGGGGCTATCGTCCACGCATCGACCGTCGGCGAGAAGGTGATGGTCGGCCACGGAGCCGTCCTCAACGACGCAGCGGTCAAGGACGGGGCGCTCGTTGGCTTCAACTCGACAGTCAGCGACGCCACCATCGGCGAGGGCTCCATCGTCGCGATGGGGACGGTCGTCCCGCCGGGCTACGAGGTTCCTGCGGAGTCGTTCGTCCGTGGGAGCCCGGCCACGGTGACACCGCTGTCAGAGACAACAATCGACCCGAACGAGGTGTTCGAGGCGTTCAGCTCCGGCGATTACGCCAACCTCGCGGCCCGCCACGAGGATCTCTTCGAGTAACACCGGGTATCAACGCTGGAGACACACGACGGGTCACTTATAGTGGAAGAGCCCACACAGTACCGAGCATGGACGATATCGTCGACCTGGTGACCCGGTCGCTCGCCGACGACACTGCCGCCGAGTTCACCGAGCGGGTCGACGAACAGGCGATGCAGCTCCGGAGAGCCATCGAGGCCGGGGAGTTCGACAACGAAGCGTTCTCCGTCGGCCTGGAGATCGAACTGTACGCCATCAACGCGGAGCCGGACCCACCCGAGCCAGACGAGGAAGCAGACGACGAGGGAGTCGCCGAAGAAGACCTCGACGACGACCTGAGCGGATCGGGCGGGGCGGCCTGGAGCGGCTCACTCGACGCGCCGGCGGAGCCAGAAGGCGGCGGTGGCGCATCGCTGGAACCAAACGGTGACGGCCCGTCGCTGGAGCCAGACGAGAGCGACCCGCTAGAATCCGCCGGCGGTGAGTCATTGGACCAGAACGCCGGCGAAACCGCTGCCGAGTCCGAGGATTCGTTCGGTCCCGGGGAAGGACCGTCACTCGACATCGACCCGGACAGCCCGCTGGCCGAGGACGAACCGGAGACGCCAGAGGAGGAGGCCGAACCGGCCGTCGAGTCGTCAGTCGAGGAAGAAAGTGACGAGCCGTACATGGACCCCGAAGACTGGAAGGGGCGGCTGACCCGCCTGCCCGACGTGGTGTTCGAGGGCGAGGCCAACAAGGAACTGGGCCTGCACAACGCCGAGGTCAACACCGAACCGAACAGCTTCGACCAGACCGGGATGGAGGTCCAGACGACGGCGGTGGAGATGCAGACGAAACAGGCCCGCCAGCAGGCGAGCAAGCACAACTGCGAACTCGTCCTCGACGCGATGTGGACCATCCCGCCCGAGGAGGGCAGCGAGCAGTACCTCTCGGCGCACGAGACGAACGACGGCGTCGTCCTCGCGGACAACATGCGGCAGGCCCCCAGATACGTGGCGCTGGACAACGAGGCGCTGGACCACGCCGGCGGCAGCATCGACTTCGACGTTCCGGGGCACAGCGGGTCGTTCCCGACGATTCTGTTCGAGTCGCTGGCCACCTCGATCCAGCCACACCTTCAGGTTCCGGATGCCGAGGCGTTCCCCGAGTACTACAACGCCACGATACGGACGCTCGGGCCGCTGCTCGCGCTCTCGGTGAACTCGCCGTTCCTCCCCGCGGACATGTACGACGACACCGACGGCGAGTGGCTCTGTGACAACACCCATCACGAACTCCGCATCGCGGCCTTCGAGCAGTCGGTCAACACCAGCGAGAACCCGAAAGTCCGGGTCCCGCAGGACCTCGACGACACGACGGATGTCGTCGGTCGCGTCGTTGACGACGACCTGTTCGCGCCGTTCCTGCGGGAGTTCCTGCACGACGACGAGCGAACGGCGTTCGAAGACGAGTTCTGGGAGTTCGACCACAAGCGCGGGACCTACTGGCGCTGGCTCCGCTGTGTCGTCGGCGGCGCGGCCGTCGACGGGGCAAGCACCGAAAAGTCGCTCCGCATCGAGTACCGCCCGCTGCCGACCCAGCCCCACGCCAAAGACATGATCGGACTGCAGGCGCTGACGGTCGGTCTCATCCGCGGGCTGGTCGTCGCCGACCATCCCGCCGCGGAACTGCCCTGGCAGGAGGCCAGGCGGAGCTTCTACAGCGCCGCGCAGGACGGCTCTGAGGCCGACCTCTCGTGGGTGACAGCCGAGGGCGAGCGAACAGCCGACCACGACGAGATCTACGACGAAATCTTCGAGTACGCCCGTCTGGGGCTGGCCGAGCAGGGCGTGCCCGAGGCTCGCATCGACGAGTATCTCGACCCGATTGAAGCCCGCTACGAGGCCGGCATGACCCCGAGCGACTGGAAGATCGACCGGGTTCGACAGTCCCTCGATTCCGGCGACGACCTCTCGACGGCCATCCAGTCGATGCAGCGGGACTACATCGGGGCGAGCCGCGAGCACCACTCCTTTGCGGAGTGGCTGTAAGCGACCAGTCTCATGGCGGCAAGAAGTCGGGGTCGCCCTGCCGGATGGCGGGTATTTATTCGGATGACGCCGTTATATTCGGGTGATGGTATCCACAGGCGACACAGCGCCGGACATCTCGGCGACAATCGCGAACGGTGAGGTAGCGGACTTCGAACTGAGCGACCACCTGGGCGACGGGCCGGTCGTGCTCGCCTTCTTCCCGGGCGCGTTCACGCCGCCGTGCTCCAACGAGATGGTGGCCCTGCAGGAGCACCTCGGGGACTTCCACGACGCCGGCGCGACGGTGCTCGGCCTCAGCGCCGACTCGGCGTTCTCGCTGAACTCCTTCCGCGATGAGCACGGTCTGGAGTTCAACCTGGTCAGCGACATGGGCCGGTCGGCGATTCAGGACTACGACCTCGAAATCGACATCGAAGACCTCGGGCTGCTCGGCGTCGCGAACCGCGCCGTGTTCGTCGTTGACGACGACGGCGAAGTCTCCTATAGCTGGGTCGCCGACGACCCGACCAACGAGCCGGACTACGACGAACTGCTGGACGCCGTCGAGTCGGCGTAAACGGGCCACATAATACTCCGAACGGAATTTTTATCGGTACTGTCTCACAGCTACGCGTCTCGCGTCCGCCGAACGCCGGTGCCGGCCGACACCGCAGCGAGGTCGAACACGGCACCGTCAAGCGGCACGCCGGCGTAGGGGTCCGATGCCAACAGGAGCGCTCCGTCGAGGTCGACGTAGTCGACAAGCGGCGCGAGGTGGACCGCCGCGGCAATGCTGGCGTTTGACTCGACCATGCAGCCGAGCATCGAGTCGAGACCGTGCGCGTCGGCGGCGTTGAGCAGTCGGGTTGCGGGCCGGAGCCCGCCGCATTTGACCAGTTTGGCGTTGACGATGTCGCAGGCGTCGGCGACCCGTGGCACGTCCGACGCGGTGACGCAGGACTCATCGGCAGCGACGGGGATATCGGTCGCGTCAGTCACACGGCGGAGGCCGTCGATGTCGTCGGCTTCGACCGGCTGTTCCAGCATCGTGACGCCGGCGTCGGCGAGCCACGCAGTCTTATCGATAGCCTCCCCGGCGGTCCAGGCGGCGTTGGCGTCGACGCGTACCTCGGCGTCGGGGGCCGCGTCCCGGACCGCGTCCAGTCGCGCCCGGTCGTCGTCGGTTCCGAGTTTGACCTTCAGGTGGCCGAAGCCGTTGCCCGCCGCTTTCCTGGCCTTCTCGGCCATCCGCTCGGGCGAGTCGATGCCGACCGTATAGGTCGTCGGCGGGACAGCGTCAGGGTCGAGTCCCCACTGGCGGTACAGCGGCAGGTCCAGGCTTCGAGCGGCGAGGTCGTGGACGGCGATGGAGAGTGCCATCCGGGCAGCAGGCTGATTCGGCGCTTGCTCGCCGAGTTCTCGTTCAATATGCTGCTGGGCGTGCGGGTCGCCGATGCGGGCGACGGTCTCACAGAGCGAGGGCAGCGTTTCGGCCACTGACTGCGCGCTCTCGTCGTAGTACGCCGACGGCGTGACAGCCCCGATGCCGGTGGTTCCCTCGTGGGTGAGTTCGACCACGACGGTCTCGCTGGTCTCGCTGGTCTCCCGCGAGATGCCGAACGGGTTCGACAGCGGCAGGTCGTGGCGGTCGACAGTCCAGTTCATAGGATGGCGTCCAGCACCTCGTCGGGGACGCCGTGGCGGACGGGGTCCGTCGCCGGTGCGCCGAGGGATTCGCTGTACCCCGCGACAGCATCCGCGGCCTCGCTGTCGTCGAGATGGCGCGTGTTCAGCATCCCCGCGACGACTGACGCGTCCGAGATAGGCGCGGCCAGCCGCTCGTAGATGTCGACGTACTCGGGGAGCGGTGGAATGTCGAAGGACTCGTAGCCGTGAATCGCCTCGCGGCCGGCCTCGTGGCACATGACGAGCGCGTCGGGAGCCGACCCGTGGAGGATGCTCGTCGTCACGCCCGAATAGGCCGGGTGGGCAAGCGCGCCCTGACCCTCGACCACGAGGAGGTCCGCCGCCTGTGCCGCTTCGACCAGTCGCTCGACAGCGCCGGCGGCGTAGTCGGCGATGACGCGGTCGACGACGATGCCCCGGCCGGAGATGGCGATGCCGGTCTGACCGGTCGGGACGACGGCGGCGTCGAGGCCGCGCTCCCGTGCCGCGTCGCGAATCTCGAACGAGGCAGTCATCTTCCCCGTCGAGCAGTCGGTGCCGACGGTCGTCACGACCGTCGCGTCCACGTCGCCGGCGGTCCCCGCCGCCACAGTCAGGTCCTCAGGTGGCTTTCGGAGGTCGTGCAGTTCGGCGTCGTGTTCCGCGGCGAGGCGGGCGAACTCCTCGTCGTCGGCCAGGAAGTAGTGCAGTCCCGAGTACACGTCACAGCCGCGTTCGAGCGCCGTTCGCACGTCAGCGCGCCAGGACTCGTCGAACTCGCCGCCGATGGGCGAGATGCCGATGACGAGCGCGTCGACGTCGGGTGCGTCGGCCATCGACGCGACGATTGGGGCGTCCTGTACGTCCGGCAGCGAGTCGTGGACGCGTTGGCCGGCCCGCTCGCGGTCGACGAGTGCTCGTACTTCCCGGTCGCCGTACCGCAACAGCCCGACAGCCGTCTTGGCTCGGTCGGGAAAGGCGTCGTGTGTTAAAATGGCTACGGCCATAGCCGGACAGAGTCGCCGCCCCGCGAAAAAGCTACGGAACCGGCACCGACGGAGCTGGGATGACCGGGTCCCGAACTACGGCACGCGCAACCGAACAGTCCACAGCGACCGGACGGCGTCGTCGAGTGCGTCGTCCGGCTCCCCGGTCGCGTCGACCGGCTTCGTCGCCGTCGCGAGGTCCTCGAACTCGTGGATGACTGACCCCTCGCCGACGACGTACAGCCGGTCGGGAGACACCTCCTCGATAGCTGCTCGGCAGCGGTCGAGGTGGGAGTCGATCTGCTGGTCCCGGAGCCGCTCGAACCGGCTCTGTGAGAAGCCGCCCTTCGAGTGCTGGCTTTTCAGCTCCGAGTCGAAGCCGTGGAAGGCAGTCTGCTCCCGGCCGTCGTACTCGCCCAGGGCGAACAGGTCGGAACGGACTAGCGCGACGACGTGCTTGCCGGTGGGCTCGAACCACGACCGCTCCAGTCGAACGGCGTCGGCCCACTCGGTG
Organism: Haloarcula sp. K1; assembly: GCF_001647155.1. Lineage (NCBI taxonomy): Archaea > Methanobacteriati > Methanobacteriota > Halobacteria > Halobacteriales > Haloarculaceae > Haloarcula > Haloarcula sp. K1. Next base: position 70,421 of record NZ_LRHL01000034.1, on the reverse strand, counting down.
AACGGCGACGGCGGCGCGGGGACGGACAGACACGCCGACAGAAGGCCTGCGTCATCCGTAACAGCCAGGCACGGCGCGGCGCTGGCGACCAGCGACGCGCGGTCGCCGAAGGCATCCCGGACCGGGCCTGGCAGGGAGTGCTCCCCGTCGACGTAGGCAGTAAAGACGCCTTCCGGCTCCGTCTCGAAGGACTCCAGCCGGTCGAGGACCTCACTCAGCCGCGACCTGCTGAGCGTCTCCTCGGCCCGGAACGTCGATTCGCCTTCTTCGTCCTGCAACCGCTCGACGCGGTCTTGGAGTTCGGCGACGCGGTCCTCCAGCCGGTTGACCTCGGCCTCGGCCCGCTGGCGCTCGGTCGCTGCGTCGGCGCGGCGTTCCTTCTCGGCGTCGAGCTGTCGTTCGAGGTGATGGTTCTCCTCTTCGAGTTCGGCCACCCGCTCTTTCAGCGACGCTCTGCCCAGCAACCGGTCAAGCATCGACTGGATGGCGGACGGGGACGGGCTTAAAAGTGACTTCCCGGACCGCCACTGCACCGAGGAGCCGTCAGTCAATCTGGCGTTTCGCTGTCATCACGCAGTGACGATATGATGAGTCGCTTGATGCCGCGTCGGAGGAGCCCACTGGCAGCCGGCTGAGAGATATCGAGATCCGCGGCGACATCGCTGAGGGTCGCGTTCCGCGGTTCTTCGAAATACCCTGTTTCGAATGCGACGAGGAGCGCCTCTCGCTGGCTATCGGTCAACCCGGCGTCGGTGTTCCCCAAACTGGCGTATTCGTTCACGCGCAGTAAATCGATATCAATCCCGTTCTGTTGTGCGTAGTCCCAGAGGTGAACTAGATCCGTTCGGTCGGGCATTCACACTGTGAGAATCCAGGCACTCCCGTCGTTCTCCATGTCGAGTATGACACCGTTCGCGGAGGAAATTACAGGTGAGAGGATTTTCGCTTCGTCCGTGTACTCGAAGCTGTAGATGGCCTCGTCGTCTCGGGTTTCGATGACTCGCTCGAATTCGCCGATGGTACTGTCGTTCCGTAATCCGTCTTCGAACTGCTGGAAATCGGACGATTCGATGTGATAGAAGAATTTCCCCGAGGTCGGGTCTGTTCCCGCCTCTGACACCGACCTGACTTTCGAACTGCGGTCGTGGGTAACGGTCTCCGTGAGCACGATGTCCGGGTGCTCGGCTCGGACGACCGCCGTGATATCGGTCATTGTTCTGTATCGTGGTTTGGTGCGCTAACGCGGACAAGTAGGCGTTATAACGGTAGCCGTGCGGTAGCTTAACTGGGTCGGTTGGTCGTGGTTTCTGCGCACGGGACTGCGGTCAGGGTTTGCACGTCGATACGAGCCGGTCAGCCTGGGAGACCCGATCAGAAATCACCCCACTGTTCAGCACAGTCCCGCACATCGATGGTTCAGACGCGATGATTGAACAGCACGGCCCAGAGACGCTCGAACCAGCCGGCTTCGGACGACGGGGTGGTCCCTGCGGGGAGGTAGAATTTGGATTCCGTAGCTCTGTCCTGATCGTCTGCATAGTTCCGCTGTGACATACAGGTAGATAGTAGCCACCTGACCGCATTGCTCTGTAGCTTAAGCGTATAACCTACTTATACCGGCCCGCGAGAAGTCCCCCAATTTCTGCCCGCTCAGTGAAAGCGGAGACTGCCACCAGAGCGGAGATGCTACGCCATCAGACTGCGGTATCGGGAAGTGTCGGCGTCCCCTCCGAGATAGAGAGCAGTTGTGCGGCGTGGTCCGCTTTCGCCAGGAACACTTCTTCGAGGCTGGGTGGGTTCCGAACGTTGGCGTCTTCTAACATCATTTCGGGAACGACGAGTGTGTCCGCCGGGACCTGTTCGTCCCCGTGGACGGCGAAGTGCTGGGAGCCGAGTTTCATTACCAGCGGATAGTCTGTGCGCTCGACCCCCTCGCCGGAGGCGTACAACTGTTCGTTCACTCGTTCGTGCTGCTCGCGACACATCGCGGCCGCCGCGTCGTCTCTCGGTTCGACGTAGAGACGGCCGAGGTAGTATCCGCGCGAAAACTGTTCGAACATCGGTGCATCTGGATGTGTGTCATTGACATACATAAGTGTTCGCCGGCAACCTTTTGCCGTCGTGCAAACAGCGCGGACTCAGTGGGTGGACGACGCGGTGTCGGCTCCTGTCCGACAGGGCTATGCCACGGCCGGCCCCGAGTCGACCTATGAGCGAGCAGCGGGGGCCGTTGCCACGTCGATATGCGCGGTACTATCTGGAACAGACGCCGAGTCTCGTGTGGCTGCTGGTCGTCAACGCCGTCGCGATGCTCGTCGGCGTCCGGTTCTACGTCGAAACGATGCCCGACGTGTCGACGTTTCTCTGGCCACTTTATGCCGATTCACCGGCTGCGCTATTCTTGATGACGTTATCGGTAGCTACCCTTCTGCCGTTCCTCGGTAAGTCACTCGACGAGGTTCCGCTGACGGTGCCGCTCGCGTACCTCCACACCGTTGCGCTGGTCTGGCTGATCAAGATGGGGCTGTGGACCGTCGTGGCGTTAAACATCGGCTTCGACGCCTACTTCCCGGCTCCGTGGGCGTATTTCGGCATCATCGTTACCCACCTCGGCTTCGTTGCCGAGGGACTGCTGGTCCCGCACTACGCCCGCACGACGAAAGGTGCGCTCGTGACTGCGCTGGTGCTGGCACTCGGTAACGACATACTCGATTACGGCTTCGGCTATCATCCGCCGTTGCGGTACGACCCAGGCCTCGTGTTACCGCTCGCCACCGTCGGGCTCTCGGTGCTGTCGGTAGCGATCGCCTGGCGGCTACTGCCGATGGTCGAACCGGTGCAGAAGACAGCTTAAACGCTCTTGGACTATCTACGATTGTTTCAAGTGTCTGTGAACGACACGAACGAAGGCGTTTCTTTTTGATGTGGGAGGGTAGAGGTATGGATAGGAATGAGTCCACGTCAGGCCACGCTCCTCACCGTGCTGGTCATCCTCGGGACTGTCGCTGTCGGCCTCCCGGCCGTGACAGCGCAGGAGACCGCGACGGAGACAGTGGCCACGCAGAACGACTCTACTAGCGGGATGGGGACGCAACTCACGGCGTTCCTCCAGTCGAACTCTGCCGCCGCGAACGACACGGTCGAGAACGGGATGTGGCGGTCGGCATACAACCAATCGAACGGAACTGAACGAGCCGAACTGGTCACGGAGCGAGCTGGCTCGCTCGAACGCCGGCTCGAACGGCTTCAGGAGCGCAACGCCACGCTTGAACAGCGATACGAGAACGGAAACATCAGTGAGCAGGCGTACATAGCTCAGCAGAGCCGCCTCACGGCGGAGATCGCGGGCCTACAGACCGCGATTAACGACACCGACACGGCCGCCGAACAGACCGGTGTGAACGACACCGCACTGGAGCGACTGAAACAGAACGCAAGCAAGCTCTCCGGCCAGCAGGTCTCGTCGATTGCTCGCGGCATCGCCGGACCACCAGAGACCGCCGGCCCAGGTGAGCAGGGACCACCGGACGACGCCGGAGTCAATCGAAGTGAGCAGGGACCGCCGGACGATGTTGGGACCAACCAGAGCGAACAGGGACCACCAGCCAACACGTCCGAACGGGGTGCAAACCAGAGTGAACAGGGACCGCCTGCTGACGCCCCCGGACAACAACGAAACGAGAGCGACCAGGGGCCACCGGACGACGGGCCTGACGACAGCGGAAACGAAACCGGGGAGTCCACACAGGGAAACGGGGCTGAACAGGGCAACGACAGAGGCAACGGGAATGGGGACGGCAATGACAGCGGCGACAATACCGCAGGAGACGACAGCGGTTCAGATGAAGCCGACAGTGGTGGGGAGGATGATTCAGCCGGTACATCGGACTCGGACGACAGTGCTGACGACAGTTCCGATGGCTCTGACGGAAGTTCTGGCAGTGACGGTGCTGACGACAGTTCCGATGACTCTGACGGGAGTTCTGGCAGTGACGGTGCTGACGACAGTTCCGATGACTCTGACGGGAGTTCTGGCAGTGACGGTGCTGAGGACACCTCTGATAGTAACGGTGCTGATGATTCTGGCGGCGCGTCCGGCGGTAACAACGGCGACGCGAATAACGGCGGAAACGATAACGGGCAAGGGAACAGTGGCGGACAGGGCGGTAATGGCGGAAGCGGCCAGGGGAACGGGAACAGCGGCTCACAGAGCATGTCGTGGATTGACCTGCTAACGTAGCCGGGAGACACCAGTAAACCGCCCGACGAGAGTCATGCTTTTGAACCGTGACCCGCTACCTACGTATCGATGGACTCCGCCGAGTTACTCAATCTCCTTGGAAACGCCAACCGCCGGCGGATTCTCAAACTCCTCGCACACAAGCCCTGCTACGTCACCGAAATCAGCGAATACATCGGCGTCAGCCCGAAAGCGGTCATCGACCACCTCCAGAAGCTCGAAGACGCCGGGCTCGTCGATTCCCGGACGGACGACCAGCGCCGGAAGTACTTCTCTATCGCCCGGAATCTCCGCCTGGAAGTCCGAGTCTCTCCCTACGAGTTCGGTACCAAGAGCGCCTACCCGGCAAACCCCGAGTTCGAGATGCCCTCCTGTCGCCATCTCTCGATAGACGTGGGGTCCACGTCCGACGGGGATTTTCACGACTTGGCGCGGGAACTGGAGCATCTCCAGCAGCTAGAGAACGAACTGTCGCTGGCCCAGCGATGGGTGCAGGCCCGCATGACCGACGTACGGGACCGCATCGACTCCGGCTTCGCGAACGGCGACGGACGACTGTACGCAGAACTGGTCAGCGGGCTCGCAAACGGTATCGATACCGTTCCGGCGCTGGCCCGAGAGATCGAGGCCCCGCCGGAAATCGTCGAGGAAGCGCTCACTCGGCTTGCAGAGGACGACGTGGTCGAACGGACCGACGACGGCTGGGAAATCGTCTAACACGACAAGTGACTGCTGTTGGAGCGGTGGCAGCTAGCTCACTCTATGTCTTTCGTCAGCCCGCTCCGCAGGTCGCGGCCGAAGTAGTGCCCGACAAGCGCGAGCACGAGGCCGACCCCGCCAGCGATAGCGAACAGTCTGGTGCCGTTCAGTCCCGCGGCGAGCTGTGGGAGGAGGGACAGAACAGCCGTTGCGCCGCCGCTGACAGCGCCCGCCAGACCCAGTTCGGCGTATCGGCGCTCGCTGGCGAGCAGTCCGTAGACGAATCCGCCAAGCAGGATGCCGACCAGTTCGGTGAACGGGACGAGCGGTATCAGCCCGCCGAGCACCATCCCACCGCCGACCGCACCGAAGGCGAACAACAGCGCTCGGAGCGAAAAGTAGCTCCCACTGTCTTTGGTGGTGGAGTCGCTGACAGAAGACTCCGCATCGCGCGATTCCCCGACAGCGACGTCCGTCTCCGCTGACTCCGTCACGCCGACATCGACGCCGAGGTCACTGCCCGATTTTGCGTCCGCGTCGCGGGTCCGCTCCTCGGTTCGTTCGGCCATATAGAGTGTGTGACCGCGAGCAGTATGGTCCTTGTGGGGGCCGCCGGCAGTCAGGGATACGGTGGTGTGTCGCTCAGATACCGAGCCACTCGTCGTTGCGAACCGAGTAGCCGTTCGACCGGCAGAACTTCGCCGCCTGTCGGCGGACGTCGCGGGACCCGGGAAGCGTCTCTTTCTCGTGGATGCGCTCGATAATCCAGTCGGCGATGGCCCGGATACCCTCGTCGTCGTCATCCGCGTCGATAGCCCGCAGCTCCCGGAACGTCCGCTCGTAGCCGTCGCGCTGTGAGGCGCCAAAGGACGCGCTCTGGTGTTCGTCGGCGGCCTCGACGACGCGTTTCATCGCCCCGGCTACCGTCGGCCGCTGGACCCGCGTCCGGACCTCGGCCGGCGATTCGAAGGACTCGACCTCCGCATCGGGCAAGAGGTCCGCGACAGTGTACGTCCCGTCGGCCGACTCGATTTCGTGATCGCCGACCGTAGCGACCACGTCAGCCGCTGTCGCCGGGAATTCGAGCGATTCGAGTTCTGTCTCGAAGTACGCGAGTTCCGTCGGATCGACCGGCGGCTCGGGTTCGTCCGCCCGCTCAAGTTCCTCAGTGATAGCGCGCTCCCGCTGGCGGCGCTCCTCGTTTTGGGCCTGGGCTTCACGGCCGTTCTTGTTGTCTGCCATACTTGTTAGGAGAATGTCTAGTGGGATAACATTGTGGTCTGATAGCGTTTGTAACTCGCAGTAACGGACGTAGATATCCCGGACCAGAGCCGCGGCGAGCGCCCCAACCGCCGGCCGGTCGCCAGGTCCGGCGCGTGGCCGAGAGCGCTCGCCGAAACGAGTGGGTTCAAGTCCCACCGGCGGAAAGTGCCGCGCATGAACGCAGGCGACCGGGTCCGCGTCGAGCGCGCGGCCCAGACCTACGAGGGCGTGGTGCTCCCGTCGAGTACGCCCGACCACCTCGTCGTCAAACTCGACGGCGGGTACAACGTCGGCATCGACCGCGAGGACGCGTCCGTCGACGTGCTGGAATCGGACGTGTACGACGTCGAAAGCGCACAGGACGAACAGAGCCAGTCGGCAATCGAGTTCGACGACGATCTCCCGACGGTCTCGCTGATTTCCACCGGCGGCACGATTGCCTCGACGGTCGACTACCGCACCGGCGCGGTGACGGCCCAGTTCGACGCCGAGGACGTGCTGCGGGCGGTCCCGGACCTGGCAGGGATGGCGAACTATCGCGGCCGCGTCGTCGCCAACATCCTCTCGGAGAACATGACCCCGGCGGTCTGGCAGGACCTCGCGCAGGCGGTCCACGAGGAGATCGAGGCCGGCGCGGACGGTATCGTCGTCATGCACGGCACCGACACGATGCAGTACTCCGCGTCGGCGCTGTCGTTCATGCTCGACACGCCGGTCCCGATAGTCTTTACGGGCAGCCAGCGCTCGGCGGACCGACCGTCCTCGGACAACGTGATGAACGCCGTCTCCGCCGTCGAGGCCGCCACGAGCGACTGCGCAGAAGTGCTGGTCTGCATGCACGCCGACGAGTCCGACGACCGCTGTGCGCTCCATCGCGGCACTCGCGTCCGGAAGAACCACACCTCGCGCCGGGACGCCTTCGAGACGGTCGGCGCGAAGCCGCTCGGCGAGGTCGATTACGACATCGACGGTGAGAGCACAGTTACGTTCCACCGCGAATACGCCGAACGGGACGCCGTCGACCTGGCGCTGCACGACGACATCGAGACAGACGTGGAACTCCTGAAGTTCTCCCCCGGAATGGACCCGTCGCTGCTAGAAGCCGCCGCCGAGGACAGCGAGGGCGTCGTCATCGAGGGAACCGGGCTCGGCCACGTCAACACCGACTGGATCGGGACCATCGAGGAGCTCGACATCCCGCTTGTCATGACCAGCCAGTGCCTCGAAGGGCGGGTCTGTGACCGCGTCTACGACACCGGCCGGGACTTGCTCGACGCCGGCGTCATCGAGGGCGAGGACATGCTCCCCGGCACAGCGAAGGTCAAGCTCATGTGGGCGCTGGCAAACAGCGACGACGTTGCCGACGCCATGCAGGAACCCCTTGCCGGCGAGATTCAGCAGCGCTCGACGCCGTGGCTGTAGCACCGAACACGGTGTGGTAGCCTCGGCGGGACGGGCCGTTCCCGGCTGGCGAATCGACGCGACCCTTTTTTCACCGTCGCGGGAGAGTCTGCCCGTATGTCGCCGACTGTTCGGACGGCTCGTCACGACGACTACGACGATATTGTCGAACTGACAAGCGATGTCTGGGCCGACCGCGCGATGGCCGATTACATCCCCGACGTGTTCCGCGACTGGGTCGACGACGACGGCGCGGACCGGAAAACCCTCGTCGTCGATGTTGACGGTCACGCCGTCGGCCTCGCGCAGGCCGTCATGCTCACTGAGACCGAGGCGTGGTTTCAGGGCATGCGTATAGACTCGGACTACAGAGGGCAGGGATTGGGGTCGCTGCTGACCGACCACCTCATAGAATGGGCGGCCGATGCCGGCGCGTCAGTCGGCCGAAGCATGGTGTTTTCCTGGAACGAGGCCGGACTCGGGCAGTCGCTGGCTGCTGGCTTCGAGGCGGTCACGTCGTTCCGCTGGGTACACCCCGAGCCACGGGACGAGACGCCCGGGATGACTGTCGGAAACGACCCCGCGACAGCGTGGCGCTACTGGCAGGAGAGCGACGGACGAGACGTCCTGTCCGGGCTCGCGCTCGACAGCGGGGAGAGCTGGGCGCTCTCGACGCTGACGCGGGACACGCTCGACCGGCTGGCGACTGATCAGGCGGTCCTGACCGTCGGGGATAAGCCACGAGGCCTGGCGTGTCGCGTCCGGACGACCGAAGCTGACGGCGAACGGCTCGCGGAGTACGCTGTCGGGGTGTGGAGCGACGTCGACGCTGCGCGGGCGTTGTTCACTGCGATAGCCGCCGACGCAGCTACGCTCGGCGTTGACGGGACGCGGGTCCTCATCCCCGAGACACCGCGCCATGTGGCCCAGGCCGCGTACGCCAGCGGGAACATCGACGGCCGCCCGGACTTCGTGTTCGAGATAGACGGCCTCGGAGAGTTATCATAACCGATAACGCGGACGCAACACTCATTCAGATACACGCCCAGTCACCGATAGATGGATCTTGTTGGGAGTTCGCCGGCATTTCTCGTATACGTCGCGGCGTACGGCCTCGCGGCGGTCGGCTGCGGCGTCGGGCTCTACAGAGCGACTCGCATGGAAGATCCCGATACCCGCCGCGGGATGGTCGGACTCCTTCTCTGTAGCGGCGGCTGGGCGGCGCTGCAACTCGGGTTCCTGATCACGCCCGGGACGCTTGGATACGCGTTCTACCTCGGCAGCCTCATCGTCGGTCTCGCGACGGTCGGTGCGTGGTTGTACTTCTGTTCGGCGTACACCGGGCGGGCGTTCCACCGGAACCGACTATACCGTGTGGTCGCCGTGAGCGTGTACCTCGGTATCGTCACGGTGAAGCTGACCAATCCGCTTCACGGGCTCTATTTCGCCACGCAGTTCGTCTCTGAGCCGTTCCCGCATCTGGCAATCACACACGGCGTGTTTCACTGGGTGGTGACGGGACTCTCCTACGCGCTCGTCACCGTCGGCTTCTTCATGCTGTTCGAACTGTTCCTCGAAGCGGACTACGACACCCGTCCGCTGGGCGTTCTCGTCGGTGTCACGGCGATTCCGGTAGTGTTCGACATCGTCGGGTTCGTCACCGACATCCTGCTCGACATCAATCACGAGCCGCTCGGCGTCGCACTGTTCGCGTTCGGTGTCCTCTACGTGTACGACGAGGCGTTTCTCGCCGTGCAACTGACCGATGGCGTCGACGATGCTGTCGTATATCTCGACGATGACCGCTACATCAAGGAGTCTAACGGCGAGGCACAGCGGCTCTTCCCGGCGCTGGCCGGGAGCCGCGGGCAGCAGCTCGACACAGTGTTGCCGGCCGTCACTGAGATACTGCAAACGGACGAGCAGATTCTCGAACGGAACCGGAACGGCGGGACGGAGTACTACCTCGTCAGCGACACCTCGTTTTCGCTGGGGCAGGTCGACATCGGTCGGATGCTCGTGTTCACCGACGTGACCGAAAGCGAGCGACGTCGCCGCGAACTCGACCGACAGAACGAGCAGTTGGAGGGGTTCGCAACCGCGATCAGACACGAGCTTCTGAACACGCTCCAGATAATCACCGGCCGCGTCTCCGTCGCCGGAGACGCTCTAGACCGCGGCAAGGTCGGTCTGGCGAAAGAATCCCTCCAGTCGACGTCCGAGACAGCCGAGCGGATGTCCGAAATCGTGGACGGACTCGCGACGCTGGCCCGACACGGGCAGACAATCGACGAAACGACAGCTGTCGACCTCCAGCCGGTCATCGACGGAGCCTGGGACCGTGCCGACACGAACGGCCTCATGATGGCGGCCGACGTGGAGGGACAGATAATCGCCGACCCGACTCGATTGCGGGACCTCTTCGAGAGTGGGTTCACGTTCGCGGCCCACAACGACGCGTCGACGGTCACCGTCGAGCGAGAGGCCGACGAGATCGTCATCACCGACGACGGAACCCCGGCGGGCGAAACAGCGGCGGAGGCCTTTTTCGAGTACGGCGGTGCGATGCCGGACGCCGAAGCCGGGATGACGCTCCCGAACCTGCGGATGCTCGCCCGGACCCACGGCTGGGACGTGACGCTCGATACTGAGTATCAGGACGGCGTGCGAATCGTCATCGCGAACGTGACGGTGGCGGGCGCGCTGGAAAGCTGACACAGACGACAGGTCGTGCTATACGGATTGTCGAAGATTGTTTCGGGAGAGTGCCGGCTCCAAAGTCGACACATACCCGAAAACCGCTCCGACGAGCCGTATCAACCGCCGCTGACCGGCGGGAACAACGCCAGTTCCGTCTCCTCGTCGACTGCCGTCGCCAGCCCCTCACCGGCGGCGAACGGGTCCTCGCCGTCGACGAGCACCCGGACGTGGTCGGCCAACTCCTCGTTCTCGTCGAGCACCTCCTCGGCGAGCGCCGGTCGCGACGCGAGCAGCGCATCGAGCGCCGTCTCGACCGTGGCCTCGCCCTCGATATCGACGCTGACCGACTGGCCGTCGGCCGCGTCCCGGAGGTGTGCGAACAGTTTCCACTCCATAGCCGTACTCCGGGCGTCCGGCAAAAGAGGGTTCCGGACCGAGGTGTGTCCGGCCCGTTCAGGTGGACCGGGGAAGGGCAGCCGGCGACGGCGTGCATCCAGCAATAGGGAGGCCCGCCTCTCAGTTTGACTTCTCCGAGTCGTCACCAGCGCCCGATTCGTCGTCGACGCCGTCTCCGTCCTCGGCGGGCGCTTCGGAGTCCGCCGAGTCGCTGTCGTCGACCTCGTCCGCAGTCAGCTCGTCGTCCGCCCCGTCGATTCGCTCTTCCGGGTCCCACACTTCGACGGTATCGTCGCCGTCGTCTGCCGGCAAGTCCTCGAACGCCTCGTCCGCAGTCAGCTCGTCGTCTGCGTCCTCCACATCGGCGTTCCGAAGCGCCGCCAGCGGGTCGTCGTCCGTGGGTTCGTCTCCGGTCTCGGTTGTCCCGTCGTCAGCGCCGATATCAGCCAGGCCAGCGTCAGCAGCAGTATCAGCCGCCCCATCCTCAGCGGCGGTGTCAGCCGGTTCACCGGCAGTGTCGGTGTCAGCTCTGTTTATCTCAGCGTCGGTGTCGGTCGTATCCTCGGCATCGGTCTCGGCCGCGTCGACATCCCCCGCGCTGTCGTGGGCATCGGCATCAGTCGTGTCGGCCGCTGGTTCAGCCGCCCCGTCAGTCTGCTCAGTTCCAGCAGCCGGGTCAGACGCGCCTGACTGGCCGTCCTCGTCAGCAGTATCGTCTTCCGACTCGTCCGTCACAGTCGCTGTCGTGGTCCCTTCCGTGGCTTGCTCCAGCCGCCGCAACGCGTCCGGCGTGGCGATTGCGTAGATAGTGTCGCCGGCCGCCAGCACACGCCCGCGAGACGGAATCGTCTCCGGTTGCTGGTCGTCTCGGGTAATCGCGACCACAGTGACTGCCAGACTGCCGACCGCCGCACCGTCGAGCGTGCTCCCCGGTTCAACAGTGGCGGTTCCCATCGTCTCGTCGGCCGCACGAAGCAGCGAGGCGAACTCCCGGTCGGAGCGGTCCTGCACCGGGAGCGTGACGAGCTTGTACTGCGTTTGCGGGTCGAGTTTCGGCGTGTCGGCGGCGTCGATAGCGACTGTCACCACGTCGTCAGCGACGCCCCGGAGTTCGCCGGTGAGCACGCGCTTCGCCGGCGCTTGCTCCCAGACCTGAACCAGATCGCCGGCGCTCGCGGCGTGGGCCGGATCGGCCTGGATGGCGACGGCGTTCGTCGAGGGCGGCAGCGTCGGGCCGATGCCGGCCGCCCGTGAGCCAACGGCGAGGTAGTCGACGTTGCCGTCGTCGGCCAGTTCGACGTCTACGTGGCCGACGCCGTAATCGGTCTTGAGGCGGACGACCAGGCGGTCCCGGAGTTCGTCTTTCGTCAGCCGCCGCGGGAAGAGAAAGCGCCGGTTCGCGAGCGTCTCTTTGGTCTCGTCTGGCATCGGGTCGTAACCGATGATGTCGTCGATATCCTCGGGCAGGCGAACGGACGTGACGCGGCCGACGGTCTGGACGATTTCGCTCACGTCAGCGTCGATGTTCCGGCCGCCGGTCGCGGCGAAGAGGTCGACGCCCAGTCGGTCCCCGATACGCATCCCGCCGTAGGCCCCGACGCCGCCGGCGAGGAACGCAGCGAGGTTCAACAGGACTGCACCGGCCGCCAGCACGTCCTCGCGCTGGGCGATGACCTCGCTGAGCGCCGTCGTCGCGCCGATAACGAGGACGACCGCGGTCAGGCCGAACAGGACCGCCAGCCCGGTCTGAATGCGTTCGCGGACGTACCAGCGATAGAAGACGGCGATAGCGCCCGCCGGCGTCGCGGCGAGCAGCGTGATGACGAGGAGCCAGACAACGCCCTCGACCAGCGCCCGCGACACCGTCCCCAGTTGCAGGTTCGCACCGACCTGTGCGAGCAGTGTCAGGCCGAGCGGCGTCATGCGACCGCCTCCGCGAAGGCGTCGAGGTCGGCGCGGCGGCCAATCGCGTACAGTTCGTCGCCGGCCTCGACAGCCGCGTCGCCGCGTGGCGCGACCTGCCAACCGTCCGCCGTCCGGATAGCGACGATGGCAACGTCGTAGACCTCCCGAACTTTGGCGTCCCGGAGCGTCGTCCTATCCAGCGGGCCGTCGGCGCGAACTGTGAGACGGCGAAACCGGCTTCCGGCCCGACGGAGCAGGGAGACAAGTTCGTACTCCCGATGGGTTCCGCGGGGTTCGACCACGACCTTTGGCTGAGCCGACCGCAGGAGTGGTTGCACGTCCGTCCGGGTCACGGCGACCGTGAGCCGGCCCTCGCCGCCGTCAGTCGTCGGTGCCTGTACCGGCGTTGGGGGCGTCTCGGAGTCAGCGATTTCCGGTTCCGTCGGGGTCTCGGCTGGTGTCTCGTCGGCCGACGGCGTCGACCGGGCACTGACGACGGTTCCCCGAACTTGTGCGTCCTCAGTCAGCACTGTCACCTCATCGTTTCGGGCCAGCCCGGTCGGCAACAGCGCGTCCACCGAAACGGCGTGACGGTTGTCGCCCACACGCTTCGACAGGCCCGAAAACGGCGGCGCGGCGACAACCGTCGCTCGCCCCTGCTCGTCGATGGAGACGGCGGCGTCGCCGAGGTCGAACTCCGATTTCAGCCGCTCCTCCATCCGGCGTTCGAGTTCGCCGATGCGGAGGTCGGCCGGGAACCGCCACTCCTCGCTGCGGATTTCGGCCCGGAGCGGCTCCGCAAGCGCAGGATACCCTTCCATGTCGGCCACGTCGCCGACGATGCGAATACGGACTTCGTCGCGGCCGCCGACAAATTCGACCACATCGGCGGAGAGTTTCTTCTCGCGGAGCCCCTGGAAAGAGAGCCGCTTCGGGAACTCCGCCCCGAGCTGGTCGCCCTTGCTGTGAGCGTACAGCGACACCATCCCGACGAGAACGATTGCAGTAATGATTCGCTCGGCGTTGGGGGCCTGCGTAATCGACTTGTCTGCCAGTGCCATGAGACCCCCGCTGACGCCGGCAAGTGCGATTGCCAGCACGACAACACCGAACCCCGGCACGGTAATGCCGGTAAAGTACTTGAAACTGAACCCCAGCGCCCACGACACGAGCGCCGGTATCACTCCCACCAACAACCCCAGATAGATCCCCATCAACACCTCGACCGGGAGCGAAGCCATGTCCACATCCTGCGTGGCCGGTAGTAAATCGCTTCCGGCCCGCGGACAGTACATTTACACCCACCGCTGTAATCTGGATGGGTATGGACAGGCCGCGGAACTGGTTGGGAGCGCGCGCAACGATACTCTTGCCGGTCCTGGTGGCAGTGCTGTCGTTCGTCACTGGTGTGGTCAACATCAGTGCCGTGTCGATCAGCGGGCCGCTCGGAGACCTCATTCCGCGAAGCATCCAGCGCACCGCCGGGTTCACCGGTGCGCTCACGGGATTCACGCTACTCGTTAGCGTCGTCGGACTCCGTCGCCGCCTGCGGGTCGCGTGGTACGCGACCGTCGTCTTACTTCCCGTCGCGGCGGTTCAAGGGCTGGTGCAGAACTCGGAGGTGCCGCTCCCGTTTATCGGCCCAGTGCCGAGTTCGGCGGTGTCGATACCGCTCGTCGCGCTCTCGCTGCTCTCGCTCCCAGTAATATTGCTGAACCGGCGGCGGTTCGACCGGTCGGTCGACCTCTCGACAGCGCAACTGGCCGCGGGCGCGGCACTCCTCGGTTCGCTCATGTACGGGACGGCGGGATCGTACGCGCTCCGGGACGAGTTCACCAATCTTTCGACGGCGACCGACGCGTTCTACTACACGCTGGTCACGGCCAGTACCGTCGGGTACGGCGACATGACCCCACAGAGCCAGCAGGCGATACTGTTCGGTATGTCGGTGGTCGTCCTCGGGACGGCCAGTTTCGCCATCGCGCTGGGGTCGCTGCTGGGCCCGGCAATCGAGAAGCGGCTTTCGGAGGCACTCGGAAACATGACTGACGCACAACTGGACTTGCTCGAGAACCACGTACTGGTGCTCGGCCACGGCGACCTGACGGAACCGATCATCGAGGAACTGACCGGCGCAATCGATTTCGTGGTCATCACGCCGGACACGGAGACGGCCACGCGGCTCCAACAACAGGACATCCCCGTTCTGACCGCGGACCCGAGCGACGAAGAGCCGATGCAACGGGCCGGTATCGAGGAGGCCGCGGCGGTCGTCGCGGCGACGAACGACGACGCACAGGACGCGCTGGCGATACTGACGGCACAGACGCTCAATCCGGAGGTCAACATCGTCGCCGGGGCGACCGACCGCGAAAACATCGAGAAGCTCCGCCGGGCGGGCGCGGACACAGTCATCAGCCCGGCGGTGCTGGGCGGGCACCTCATCGTCCAGTCTGCACTGGGTCGCGAGGGGATGGAGAACATCGCCGACCACCTGCTCGACGTGAACGACGAGGACGACGCAGATATCTAGGCCCGGCCGCGGTCGACGATAGCGACGTCCGTCTCCACGTCCTCCAACCGTTCGAACGTCGGCGGCGAGATGAACCGCGACGCCTTGCTCCGGTCGCGGCTCGCCCCGATCATGACCAGGTCGTATTGTGGGGCGGTATCGGTCAGGAACGTCTGGATGTCCGTCCGCGGGACTCGCGTCTCGAACGCCCCCTCGTACGGTTCGATGAGGTCCGCGAGCATCTCTTCGGCCCGGCGGCGGTCCCCGCGGGAGCCGATACAGGTCGCGACGGCGACCCGCCCGCTCCGGCCGGCTAGTCGCGTGGCGAAGTCGACCATATTGTGGGCCACGTCGCTGACAGACCGCACGGGGACGATGACCTGCTTCCAGCGGGTCCGGTCGCTCCGTGACCGATGGACGACGATGTCGCTCTCACTGCGGAACAGCCGCTGTAAATACGACGTCAGCGCCCCGTGTCGACTCTCGTAGGGCGCGACGATGAGGTCGCAGTTGGTTTCGGCCGCGGTTTGCAGCGTCGTCTGCGCCGGTGACCCGTCGTCGCTCGCGACGACGACTTGACAGGAAACGCCCGTTCGCGTCTCGATGCGGTCGGCGTGGGTCTCTAGCCAGTCGACCTCCGCTTCGAGGTCAGTCTGGTCGGGTGATACCGACGCGTTGGCTGGGTTACCGCCGTCAGCGACGGGACGAGTCCGGGCCGATGGCGAGCCGGACCCGTTCTCCGACCGGATGTCCATCTGTATCGTGTCCCGCATGAGCGACTGCTGGGTTGTGGCGGCGTCGCTGTCCGAAACCATGTCCAGCAAGACGACTTTCCCGGCTTCGTGGGCAGCCGCGAGCCGCGCGCCCAGCATCGCTGTCTGGCCAGCCGAGTCGCCGCGCATCGGGACGAGGACGTGGTCGTCGCCGGACATCGACTCGTACAGGTACGTCGCCCGCTGCTCGTAGAACTCCTCGCGCCAGACGACGAAGAGGGCTGCCACGAGCGAACTCGCGAGGAAGATGCTGACAACGAACGCCGCCCGCTGGCTCGGTTCGACCAGCAGCGCCAGCAGGGCGGTGGAGTACGACGACGGCTCCTCGATGTCGAGCGGCCAGGTGACCACGCCGGTCGCGAAGACGGCGAGACCGGCACCGAGCGCGCTGACGCCGAACTGGCCGCCCGGGGCTGTGAGGTAGCTGTTCGAGACGGCGAGCGCGCCCAGCCCGCAGACCGCACCGATGGTGAGTCCCGCGACGAACCGCTTCGGGTCGGAGTACTTGCTCGTCGGATCGACGAAGAGCGTGTACGACCCCGCTGCAAGCGGCGGGAACAGCAGGAAGCTTAGTTGTGGGACGGCGTTCGCCAGCGTCGTCACCAGCACGATAGCCAGCGGGACGAACACCAGCATGGAGAGGTGGACGAGGTTTTCGGTCACCTCGGCCCACCGTCTGAAGTCCTGTAGTTCGCGGCGCTCGACCCGCCGGAGCCGTCTGACCGCCGCGTTGAGTCGCTTCCGGAACTGGTCGAGCATACAGTTTCCCACGGGAGAACGTCTGTTAAGCCCTCCGCCGGGAAGCGGCGCGACCGACCGATCACACGGGACACCCCCGACGGGCGCTCGCAGAACCCAGCGGTTCCGACGCTTACAGCGACGTGGTCGCCGTCAGACTGATTTCGATGGCGCGTTCGACGTTGTTCTTGGCTTTCTCGGGGAGTTCCTCGTCCTCAGTTTCGCCCTTCTGTGTCCCCTCGACGAGGTTTCCGTCGACGGTACAGATAGCGCCCGAGCGCAGGCCCTTGCGACGACACAGCGAGAACAGCGCGGCGGCCTCCATCTCGACGGCCAGCAGGCCAGCGGCCTCCCAGTCGTTGATGTACTCGTCCGTCTCGGCGTAGAAGGCGTCGTCCGTGGCGATGGGGCCGACGTGGACGTCCTCGTCGTTCGCCTCGGCGGCGTCGACCAGCGACGAGAGCACGTCGTAATCCGGGACGGCCGGGACGGACTTCGATTCGTAGCGCTGGGACGTTCCTTCGTCCTTGGCAGCGCCGTTAGCGACGACCATGTCGCCGATTTCGATGCCTTCCTGAAGCGCGCCGGTCGTGCCGACGCGGATGAGCGTCTCGACGCCGACAGCTTCCAGTTCCTCGACGGCGATGGCCGTCGAGGGCGACCCGATGCCGGTCGAACAGATCGTCAGTTCGCGGCCGTCGTAGGTCGCATTGACGAGTTTGTACTCGCGGTTCTCCGCGACGACCTCGTGGTCGTCACAGAGGCCCGCAATGCGGTCGACACGCCCGGGGTCACCCGGCACGAGCGCGATGTCTGTCAGGTCACCCGGTTCGACGAGTAGATGCGGTTGTTTCGCCATACAGGCCAGTCGCACGGAACTATTTAGTAGTCAGTGGATTCCCGTCGTTCACAACAGTGAGGTAGGACGGCCGCGAGAGCGGACGTATGGCAGACGATCTCTCGCTGTTCGACAGGCGGATGCGAGGACCGGCGGGTATCGCTCTCGCCGCCGGAGTCGTCCTCGGACTGCTGACCGGCTACACCGTCGGCGCGGGAACGCCGGACGGCCCCTCGTGGACCCTCGTCGTCCCGTTCGCGCTCCTTGCCAGCGTATTCCTGTATCTCGGAGCCTACAGAAACCTCTCGAAGCGGGTCGAGGATACGTAGCTTACAGCCAGGTGACGAGCACCGGGACGAACAGCGCGAGCGCCGTCCCGAAGATGAACGCCGTGAGCGCCCACTGTCGAATGATCTCGTCGGCATCGTCCCGGACGCTACCGCCGAAGCGAGGCATGGCGATGCGGGCGAAAAAGTAGTAGATGAACGCGGTGACGCCCGCAACGCCGATAATGTGCGGTAGCAGCGGGACGCCGTTGAGCGAGACTGCCGTCGGAAGCACGGACGAGAGGCCTGCAACGACCGCGCCGTAGAGCAGTGCCGCAACGAGGGCGGTGCCGTGATGCACGACGGCGGCGAGCGGACGGCCCACTGCGGCCGGGTCAGCACGAGTGAGGCCGGCCGCGGCGACGTGCGCCGGCAGGTACCCCTGGTCCTGTGTCATCATCGGGATGTTCAACAACAGACCGACGACCGCACCGGCGACGACACAGACGAACGCCCACTGCGTGAGGGGGTAGTCAAGCACGTATCGTCCCTTGTTCGCAGTGCCAATGAGCATTGTGTCATGCGGCTGGGGAGAGCAGAAACGACAGGTCTGGTGGCGGGATAGTCCGTTGCGAGGATACCCTCCCGAGATATCACCGACGGCTCTGGCACTGTCGAGTGTAGTACCGCAGAGTCTGGCAGGGTACATAGAGTGATGAGACAGTACGGTATGCGGACCCAGGTGTTATCACACCCGTTTCAACACCCTCAGCTGTGTCGTTTCGGGTCAATCGGGGACGGCTGTCCTCGCCGTTCAATTCACTCAATATATTACACCACGGTGATATATATGTCGCCGGCCAGTTATATGTGGTAAGTTATACTATGACACAGCAACGCTACCAGAACGGGAAGCAGGTGATTAGACGCTGGGACGAGGTTTTCAAGGCCGTTACGGCCGAGCCGCGGCGGCAGCTCGTCATCTCGTTGTCAGACGCCCACCCCGACGAGACAGTCCCACTCCCCGAAAGTGCCGTAAACCCCAACGTCCCGCGCGACCCGGCGGTCCTTCGACAGGAACTGTACCATTGTCACCTGCCGATGCTGTCCGACCACGAGTTCATTACGTGGGATACAGAGCCACTGGTCGCCGGTCGCGGACCACGGTTCGAGGAGGTGGCCGTCGTGCTCGAATCGCTGCAGTCGAACGCGACGGACATGCCGGAGCCGCTCGTGTTCGGGTGTCAGCGGCTCGAACAGGAACGGCAGGAGCGACGCAGCGATTCGGTGGCAGAATAACGCCGCCCTCAGACCGGGCTGAACAGGAACAGGACGATGTTGTTCGTGGCCGGGCCGATACCGACGGCGGTCACGAGCGCGAGCAGGAGGCTCGCTTCGACCGGGTCCTCTTCGAGGTAGTCATCGAGCAGGAAGACGACCGCAATCGCCACGAGCAGTTTGACGAACACGAACAGCCAGCCTTTGCCGAGATACGGCGCTGTCGGGAGTGTCCCGGCAAACTCCATGATACGGGCGGGGATCGGCGTTCGCTCCGTGATACCGATAACGTCAGCGCCGACCGCCGTCGAGACGCCGTCGAGCATATGCGCGAACACGACAGTCGGGGCCGCATAGCGCATCCGAACCACGACCGGCGTCCGCCACAGCGCGACCGCAAGCACCGTTACAGCGGTGACAACAGTCGCGACGACGACGGCGACAGTCGGCCAGATGAGCCCCAGCAGGCCGGACTCCAGTGCCACCACGACGGCGATGACGAGCAACACAGTCAGGAGTCCGATACCGATGTACCCCAGATTGCGCGATATCGTCTCGCTGTGGCCGCGCCGGACGCTGAACAGCGTCAGCGTGATCCAGACGACACCCAGTGTGACGAACGTCGTGAGGTACACCGCCGGTGCGCCGAACAGCGGTGCGACCACGGGCCTGTACGCTTCAATCGGTGGCTGGTGGAACGCGTGGAGCGCGCCGCCGAGTGCCATCCACGGCGTCAGGGCGACCACGGTCCGCTGGTCGATCGGTGGTTCGAGGGCGTACAACAGCGCTGTCACCACGAGTGTGCCCGCAAGCAGCGCCACGGTGTACTCAAGCGGCGGGAGCGCTAACCCCGAAGGCAGTACCATGTCCCTCACGCCGACGCCGACGAGGGAAAACCTTCCGAACGAGACCGACGGAGGGCACACCGGTACGAGCGGCTATCGCGGACAGCCACTACAGCGGGACACCCGGCCCGCACCGTCCGCCGCCCGCCGTCTTTACGTAGACACCGCGTGTCACCCCGCGGTATGGACGACATTCCAGACCGCATCGAACATACGATCCTCGGACCGACGACGACACCGGCCGACGTGCGAACTTGCCTCGACGAGGCGCTACAGTACGGAATGCGGGCGTGCATCCCCCCGTGGGCGGTCCCGCTGGCGACTGAATACGCAAACGTCCCGCTCACGGCCGTCATCGACTTCCCACACGGTCAGGGTCAGACCGACAGCGTCTGTCAGGCGGCCAAACTGGCCTGGGACGCCGGGGCCGACGAACTGGATATGGTGTGTAACATCGGCCTACTCAAGGCCGGCGAGGACGACGCCGTCCGGGACCACATCACCGAGGTCGTCGCCAGCGTCCCGGTTCCCGTGAAGGTCATCGTCGAAGCGCCGCTGCTCTCTGACGACGAACTCGAACGGGTCGGCCAACTGGTCGCAGACGCTGATGCCGCGTATCTCAAGACCGCGACGGGGTTCAGCGAGGGCGGCGCGACAGTCCACGACGTGGAGATCCTCAGCAAGTACCTCCCGGTGAAAGCCAGCGGCGGCGTCGGGTCGTGGGCCGACGCCGAGGCGATGTTCGAGGCCGGGGCCGAGCGTATCGGGGCCTCTAGCGGCGATACTATCGTCCGAGAGTGGCAGGCCGAAACGCAGGGCGAAACTCCAACCAAACCGGAGACAGACCGAGACGACGCGGACACAACCGACGGCTACTGACCGGTCTAATCCGTCGCCCTTTTGCCGTCCTGGCGATAGTGTCTGGATGAATGGCCCGGTATCATATCGAGACGTACGGGTGCACCTCGAACAGAGGTGAGACCCAGCAGATCGAGCAGGCGCTCCGGGAGGGCGGGCACCATCCCGCCGACGGGCCGGAGTCGGCTGACGTAGCGATTCTCAACACCTGTACGGTGCTTGAGAAAACCGAGCGGAACATGCTCGCACGGGCCAAAGAACTCGACAAAGAAACGCCGGCCGACCTCGTCATCACGGGCTGTATGGCGCTCGCACAGGGCGAGGAGTTCCAGAGCGCCGACGTCGACGCGGAGGTACTCCACTGGGACGACGTGCCCCAGTACGTCCTCAACGGCGAGTGCCCGACAATCACGCCGGACACCGAAACGGTGCTCAACGGCGTCGTTGGTATCCTTCCCATCGCACGGGGGTGTATGTCGGACTGCTCCTACTGCATCACCAAGCAGGCGACCGGGCGAATCGAGTCGCCGTCGGTCGAGGAGAACGTCGAGAAGGCCCGCGCGCTCGTTCACGCCGGCGCGAAGGAAATCCGCATCACGGGCCAGGACACCGGCGTCTACGGCTGGGACACGAACAAGGGGACGAGCCTGCTGCCGGAGCTACTCGACCGCATCTGCTCCGACATCGACGGTGACTTCCGGGTACGCGTCGGCATGGCGAACCCGAAGGGCCTCCACGGCGTCCGCGAGGAACTCGCGGCGGTGTTCGCCGAGCACGACGAACTGTACAACTTCATCCACGCGCCGGTCCAGTCCGGCAGCGACGACGTGCTGGCCGATATGCGCCGGCAACACGCCGTCTCGGAGTATCTGGAGGTCGTCGAGACGCTGGACGACCACCTGGACTACTGGACGCTGTCGACGGACTTCATCGTCGGCTTCCCGACCGAGGAGCCGGCCGACCACGAGGAGTCGATGGCGCTGCTGCGCGAGACCCGGCCCGAGAAGATCAACGTCACGCGCTTCTCCAAGCGGCCCGGCACCGACGCCGCCGACATGAAAGGCCTGGGCGGCCAGACGAAGAAGGACCGCTCGAAGGAGATGAGCGAGGCGAAGATGGAGCTGATGGCCGAGGCCTACGAGGAGATGGTCGGCCACACGTCCTCGGTGTTGCTCGTCGAGGACGGTACCGACGAGTCGCTGGTGGGCTACGACGAGGCCTACCGACAGGTCGTCATCGCCGACGCACAGGAGCGCGGCCTCGAAATCGGCGACACGGTCGACGTGGAGATCACGAGCCACAACACCGTCTACGCCTTCGGCGAGCCGATCGAGCGGGCGCAGGTCGCGGACTGAGCGGGTCGGCAGCCCGAATTTTCAGTCGGAATCGACCGAGCCGTCAGTCACCGCTGTAGGCTTCACGAAGGTACGCTATCGCTCCGCCGAACATCGCGAGGTTGCCGAAGAAAGCCAGGCGCTCACCACTCTTGTCGTCCGGGTCGGCGTTCCAGAAGTCGTGCATCGTCGGGGTAACGACGGCGAGGAACGTGGCGACGGCACCGGTCGAAACGCGCGGGAGCCGCCAGAATGCCGTCCCCAGCCCGCCGACCAGCATCATCCCCGAGGCCAGCGGGGCCAGCAGGTCCGGCGCGGGGACACCCGCAGACTCAGCGTACTCGATTGCGTCCTCCATATCGCGGAAGTCCTCAGCGGCCTGGAGGGCCACACCGAGGCCGAACAACAGTCGTCCAAGCGCGAGCCAGCTACGTGATGAGTCGTCACTCATATGCTACGGCATGGCACGGAAGCTACTAAAACGTCACTCCAGGTCAGCGAGTCGTTCCACTTCCTCGTCGTCTTTCCACTCGCCGAGTTCCTTCGGGTCGACGTGGATGAACGCGTCGTCGACCTCCGGGAGTTCCTCGATGGACTTGATGACCGCCGTCTCGATGTCGTGGGCCTCGAACAGCGTCAGGTCGCCTTCCACCTCGATGTGGAGGCTCACGTCGATTTCGGGGCCGACGTAGTGGGCGATAACGTCGTGTGCGCCTCG
Organism: Haloarcula sp. K1; assembly: GCF_001647155.1. Classification (NCBI taxonomy): domain Archaea; kingdom Methanobacteriati; phylum Methanobacteriota; class Halobacteria; order Halobacteriales; family Haloarculaceae; genus Haloarcula; species Haloarcula sp. K1. The sequence goes on along the minus strand of NZ_LRHL01000034.1, from coordinate 47,657 downwards.
GACCTGCGGGTGGTCCAGCGCGCGGCGAAGAATTTCGCGCCGGAGGTCCTCCGGTGGTGCGCCGCCAACGAGATAGGTGACGTTTTCCTGTACGACCTCGATGCCGGTGTAGATGATGCCGATGGCGACGACGAGCGCAGCCAGCGGGTCGGCAATGGGGTAACCGGCCATCGCACCACCGACGCCGACCAGCGCCGCTCCCGCGGTGAGGATGTCGTTGCGGTTGTCCTTCGCCGTCGCAATGAGCGCCGGGGAGTTACGGTCCGTGCCCGCGCGGAGACAGTAGCGGTAGAGGGCGTACTTCGCGACGGCCGAGAAGGCGAGCACGAGCACGGCGGCTGGCCCCTGTGTTACCGAGATGTTCCCGGTCAGCAGGGCAGTACCGGCGTTCCAGAGGACGAACCCGCCAGCGGAAAAGATACCCGCGGCGACGAACAGCGAGACGAACGGCTCGATACGTTCGTGGCCGTGGGGATGCTCGAAGTCCGGCGGGCGCGTCGTCAGGTACAGCCCAGCGACGATGACCAGCGAGTAGGCGGTGTCGGCGGCGCTGTTGACCGCCTCGGACTGGACAGCGAAGCTCCCGGTGGTGAGCCAGACGCTGGCTTTCAGCAGCACGAGGAGGAGATTGACGCCGAGAACGAGCAGGCCGACCCGCCTGAGCGTCGCGCGGCGTGACATTGCTCCCCCGTTGTCGGGCCGCCGTCAAAGCCGCTTCGACACTGAGCTATCCCTGTGGCCGAGGCCGCGACGCAAAAGTTGCCGTCGTCGGCGAGAACGGATCGTATACCGACTGGTGGCAGTTACAGTACACCTTGTCGGCAGCCTCGAACTTCGCGCTTCCGGGCATCGTCTTATACCCGGGATTACAGCAGAGGTGCGTACAGCGGTTCACCCATGCGATGAAATCCTTAGCAGTGGCCGCGTCCAGGAACTCGCGTATCTCACCGGCGAGGTCGGCATACTCGTCGTCACCGGCGACCATCTTCGAGACAGCAGGTGTCCGGAACACTTGCACCTGTATCTCTTTGACGTCCTCGCCCTGTGAACGCCAGGTCGCGACCGCTGGCTTGCCGAGACCGTCGCTACCGATATCGTTTCCCCAAGACTCGTAGTCCTCGAAGTGCTCGACACGGAGTTTATCTCCGTCATTCAGCTGTGATTGCCAGTCATATGCCGCCTTCGACCTGAGGAACCCGTCACGCTCGGGGTCTGGCTCGAGTCCCGCGGCGACTTCGAGCCCGCAGTACTGGAACCACTGCTGGGAATACGTCACGCCGCCCAACTCCGCTTTGGCGATACGGAAAGTATCACCGCCCGTGGTCACTTCCGAGACGGACGGCCACTTTCCGCGGAGTGCGCCATCGGATATCTCCAGCGGAACGAGCGGCATCGGTCGGTTCGCCGGGCCAGCGATGTTCTGGATGCCGATATAGGACACGGTACCACCACCGACACCGCCTTGGTCAGTCGCTGCGTCGACTGCGAAGCCGCCGACAGTCGTCACTCCCGACAATGCACTGGCACCGACCAGTCCTTTGACGAAGCGGCGGCGACCGGACGGGGCTGGGTACTTATCACGCTGGCCGTGATTTGGAGGGGCTTCTTGCGTCATGGGACCATACGACAGTTTGGCGTCTACTGAAAAAGGCCCACCCGATGCTTTTCAGCTACCGGAAATCGGCCGTTTCACCACAGTCCCACGGACGAAGACCGCGTCTCTGTCGGTACGGCCGGCCGGCCGAACTACTCGATTCGGACAGCCCCGTCGTCAGGAGCGGTTGTCCCGTCCTGTGATGCGAACGCAGCGTAGAGCCGGTCGTACGTCTCTTCGACGGCCTCGACGATGACTTTCGTGTCACTGATGACCGGCATGAAATTGGTGTCGCCGTTCCACCGCGGGACGACGTGAGTATGGAGGTGGTCGTCAATCGACCCGCCGGCCGCGGAGCCACCGAGGTTCAGCCCCGCGTTGAACGCGTCCGGGGACAGCGCCGTTTCGAGAGCATCGAAGGTCCGCTGTTTCAGTCGGGCGTGATCGAGCAGGGTTTCGTCGTCGAGGTCGCCGTACTCGCCGGTGTGGGTGTGGGGAATGACCATCACATGCCCGGGGTTGTAGGGGTAGTTGTTCAGGAGGACGAAGGCGTGGTCGCTTCGTGCCACGAGGTTGTTCGCCCGGTCGTCCTCCCCCGCTTGAAACGCACAGAACACGCAGTCGACATCGGGGTTCGTCTCCTCGCGTTCGACCCACTCGATGCGCCACGGCGCGAACACCTTGTCCATACCGCCAGTTGTCGACCCACCAGCAAAAACAACGTGACTGTTGCCGCAGAAGCCCTATATAAAAGTGTTGGCCGTTCACGGTCGTAGACCGGATTCTATAGCCTTAGATGGGCTTTTAAACATTCTTGTCCTCTCTAAGGCAGCAATCCGAAAAAATCGGCCGCTATCTGGCGATAAACAGTGCTGAACGGACCAGAACTGAAGGTGGTTTTTATACTCCGTACCCGGCTTGTATCAGGCGGGATGGCAGCGATAAACGACGGCGTTGACATGGCTGAACACTGTTCGACGTGTGACCGCGAGACACCGCACGCCGTGCGTGTCCAGATACAGACAGAGTCCGATAAACGCGAGAACGCGGCGTTCTCCCGAGAGCCGTATCGGGTCAGCGAGTGTCAGATCTGTGGTACAACCACGTCAACGCGGATGAACAACGCCTGACCATCCCACACACCCCACCCCCACCCCACCGTTTCCATACGCCACGCGGTCTTTGACTGCGTGGCCACACACCCCCCACCCCACCGTTTCCATACGCCACGCGGTCTCTGACTGCGTGGCCACACACCCCCCACCCCACCGTTTCCATACGCCGCGCGGTCTCTGACTGTGTGGCCACACCCCCCACCCATCACACCCTTTCACACCGGCCACAGAGAGATGTCGCTGTGGATGCTCAAGAAGCGGAGTCCGGTGTCAGTCCAGCGGGTTCGAAGCCGGTGTTCACGCTACCGCGAACGGGTCGTCACTTCACAGCCGTCCTCGGTGATGATAACGGTGTGTTCCTTCTGACTGACGTAGGCCCCGTCCTGCTCCTTAAGAACTGGATAACCGTGGACGATATCCTGCTGTTTCAGGCGGCGAAGCGCCATCTCCGCTCGCGGCGAATCGAGCCAGCGGGCCGCGAAGGGGAGGGTCCGATACTCCTCGGTAATCTGTTCGAGGACCTGTCGAGCCTGCCGGTTCCGAACTGACCCTTCCCGTTCGAGGGCGAAAATCTCCTCGTCGGCCCCTTCCTGCACCTTACCGCGGCCATCGGTGGCGAACGGCTCGATGGCGACCACGTCGCCCACGTCGAGCGTTGCACCCTGTGCCACCTCGCGGTTCGGGATGTTCGGCGACGTGTGCTGCTCCCAGTGGCCCAGTCCGTGGCCGGTGAGGTTCACGACGGGGTTGTAGCCGTACCCCTCGATGACCTCCTCGACGGCCGCGCCGATCTGGCCTACATCGACACCGGGGCCGGCAACGTCCAGCGCGGCGTCCAGGGCCTCGGCGGGCGCTTCGGCGAGTTCGTCCTGCCCGGAGAGGTCGACCGTCACGGCGGTGTCGGCGAGCCACCCGTCGACGTGGACGCCGATGTCGAGGTTGACCATCTCCTCGCCGAATGTTGCGTCGTCGTCGCGCTCGGGCGTGGCGTGGGCCGCCTCCTCGTCGATGGAGATGTTCACCGGAAACGCCGGCTTGCCGCCCAACTCCTTGATTTTGTCCTCGGCCCACTGGGCGACTTCGAGATGGGAGACGCCCACCTCGACGCGTTCGGCTGCCTCGTCACGTACCTGTGCTAGAATCTCGCCTGCTTCACGGCATTTCTCGTACTGCTCGGAATCGAAGTCCACGTCAGTCATGCACGCCGGTTAGTCGGTGGCGGCCAAAGGGGTTTCCCTCTGGCTATCTCGTCGCGGTCTGCATCGCGGCGGTGTTGCGTTCGGCTCCGGTGTGGCCGGCGTGGTCGAGGACGATTACGCCGGCGCGCCTGCCAGTAGCGTCCTCGAACGCCGCAATCGCCTCCTCGGCGGCCTGTCGCGGGCCGTACGTGTCGAGCAGTTCGACGGCGCGGCGGGCTAGGCCGAACCGGGCAATAGCCTCCCCTTCGCCGGTCGCGCTCGCGCCACCGCGGTCGTCCGCGTAGAAGCCAGCGCCGATCTGCGGTACGTCGCCGACCCGACCGGCCAGCGCGAACCAGCGCCCGGCGGTCGATGTCGCCGCCGCGAGCCGGCCCCCGTCGGTCGCGACCGCGCCGACGGTGTCAGTGCCGCTGAAATGCTCACGGACCCATTCAAGATGATCTGCGGGTCCGCCATCAGGAGGGTCAGCGGCCTCGTATCGCTGTCGTGTCTCCGCAGTCGTGAGGTCGCGACCGGTTTCGACACCCATGCCTGCCGCGAAATCGACGGCCTCGTCACCGGCCAGCAAGACGTGTGGCGTCTCGGTTCCCACACTGTGGGCCACATCGGTGGCGTGTACAACGCCAGACATTGCACACGCCGCCCCGACCTGGCCGGCGTCGGTCATCAGTCCAGCGTCGGTCCGGACCTCGCCGTCGCTCTGGACGGCCCCACCGACGCCGGCGTTGAACGCCGGATCGGATTCGAGCGGTCGAAGCGCGGCTAGCACTGCGTCCATCGGACCCTCCGCCGCCGTTGCCCGTTCAGCGGCGTCGGTGAGTGTTTCCTGCCGAGTGGCCGGTGACTCCGGTGGACTGCCCGCGCCGCCGTGGACGATGACGTGCATGCAACCCCGTTGACACACGAACGGCATATCACCTCCGGCTATGACGTTAGTGTCGTCCCGACGTTCGGTCGAAGCCCTTTCTTTACGGACTGTGTTACCATGTCTGAGGGAAAGCGGCACGCCTTTAGGGGCGACTGTCAATTGGCGGAATATGGGCTACGATTACGATAAAGTGGAGGTTCCCGACGAGGGACAGCAGATTCAGGTCACGGAGGACGACGAACTCGACGTTCCGGAGAACCCGATCATCCCCATCATCCACGGGGACGGTATCGGGACGGACGTCGGTCCGGCCGCACAGAAGGTGCTCGAAGCCGCCGCGAACGCAACCGGTCGTGACATCTCTTGGATGCGCATCTACGCCGGCCAGTCCGCCCGAGACAAGTACGACGAGAACCTCCCTGATGACACCGTCGAAGCCATCAAAGAGTTCAACGTCGCTATCAAGGGGCCGCTGACGACGCCGGTCGGCGCCGGCTTCCGCTCGCTGAACGTCGCGCTCCGGAAGACGCTCGACCTCTACGCGAACGTCCGCCCGACCTACCACATCGAGGGCGTCCCGTCACCGGTCAAGGACCCCGAGGAGATGGACATGGTCACCTTCCGGGAGAACACCGAGGACGTCTACGCCGGCATCGAGTGGGAGGCCGGCACCGACGAAGTCGAGGAAGTCAAGGAGTTCGTCGAGGACGAGATGGACTTCGACGAGACCATCCACGACGGCCCGGTCGGCATCGGCGTCAAGCCGATCACCGAGTTCGGGACTAAGCGCCTCGTCCGCGAGGCCATCGACTACGCCCTCGAAGAGGACCGCGACTCCGTTACGCTGGTCCACAAGGGCAACATCATGAAGTTCACCGAGGGTGCCTTCCGCGACTGGGGCTACGAGGTCGCCGAAGAGGAGTACGGCGAGCACGTCATCACCGAGGACGAGCTGTGGGACGAGTACGACGGCGAAGCGCCCGAGGACGCGCTGGTCGTCAACGACCGCATCGCCGACAACATGCTCCAGCAGCTCCTGACCCGTACCGACGAGTACGACGTCATCGCGACGATGAACCTCAACGGGGACTACATGTCCGACGCCGCCGGCGCACAGATCGGCGGGCTCGGCATCGCCCCCGGTGCGAACTTCGGCTCGGCCCGCTGTCTCGCCGAACCGGTCCACGGCTCCGCGCCGAAGTACGCCGGCGAGGACAAGGTCAACCCAACCGCGATGATTCTCTCCGGCCGACTCATGCTCGAATACATGGGCTGGAAGGACGCCGGCCAGCTCGTTCGTGACGCCGTCGAGGAGACCATCTCCTCGGGCGACGTCACCTACGACCTCGAACGCCAGATCGAGGGCGGCAACAAGCTCGCCACCAGCGAGTTCGCCGAGAAGGTCGTCGAGAATATAGAGAAGCTCGCGTAAGCGAGTCGCGCTGATCACCCAAACTCTACATTTTTATTGCGCACAACAGCCGGGACTGGCGAGACGAGCGGTCGTGCTGTCGGGAGAACGGGGCCGTAGCTCGGGAGTCGTTTTATCGAGCGTATCCGTCAGAGAAGGGTTACTCCGTCAGCGGAAGGACCACACCGAACACGAGCGGTGAGAGGAGACCGACGAGAATACCGAGCATTTCCATGTCGACCAGCAGCGTGTCGCCCCAGGCGGGGAGCGTCCCGAGAACGGCGCTTCCGGCGACTTCCCCCGCGATGCCGAGGAGGAACAGCCCCGCCCCAAGCATGAACCCGCGCTTTGCGAGTGTCGCGTAGTCCGCGTTCCAGTTTTGGCTCATACAGGTCCGTTCTCGCGAGCCTACAAAGCTCTCTCGGATCGAAAGAGCTACAAGCGGGTTGACACTGATATCTGCGCATACATGGTTTCAGAATCGCTTCCGGAGCTACTTGAACTCCTTCTCTCGACGGTTCTCGCGGCCGGGCTAACTGTGGGAGGAGCACTCACCGAACAGGCCGCTCTCGCCGACCTGTCCGGCGGCATCTCCGCGTTCGCTGCGTGGGAAGTATATATGGGGCTGGTCCTCCTGTACGCCGGCTATATGCTCGCCTCCCGCCGAGTCCTGCCCGCGCTCGGTAGCGCCTGAATTCGTTCGTTGCGGGCGGTTATTCCTGAAGCGACCGCTGGGTCGTGTTCGCGACCCACACCGGCTGTGTCACTGTCGTAGACCCGACGTTTCGTAGCCGCAGGTATTGCGTGACACGGACCTGCTGGTCGCTCCGTTCGGCATCGAATGCCAGCCGAAGCGCCGAGACGGTACCGTCGTGACTGACGCGGAGCCGGACAGAGACATTGCGAGGGGCGCTCACGAACAGGGGTGTACTGAGCCTGTCAGGGTCCGTGAAACGGGTGCCGACGAGGACGACGCCGCCGTCGCTCCGGTCGGCAACGGAGAGATCGACGGCTTCCCCGATACCGCGTATCATCCGCCGCTCCGAGAGGTCTGAGACCGGGCCGTCGTCGCGGACAGTCCACTTGACCCGCTGGGGCCCGTTCGATCGCTCGTCGTACCGGGCCGCGACGATGGAGCCGTTGGTCCAGTAATCAATGCGGGTCGTAAAAGTGTTCAGTTCGGTGCCGTTCTGGCGGAACTGCCCGGCGTACGTCGTCTTGTTCGCCGCGACGTGGCGTGTGTGGTCGGACCGCCGGAGTACCGTCCCGTTGCTGTCGGTGACCCGCTGGCGGGAGACCAGCGTGTAGTTTGTCGTCGCGAGCGTCCGCGCGTGGGCGCTGGCCAGCACTGGCGGCACCACTGCCTCGTCGCTCACGCCCGGCGGATACCCGACCCCATCGGTCGGCACCGCTGCCGGCGTGACTGTTTCGGGGCTGTCCTGCTGGACGAAGCCCGAGCACCCGGCGAGTACGAGCGCGAGCGTCACGACAGCAGCCACTGCTCGCGTCATTGATTGCGCTACGGCCGCCGGCCCCAAACAGTTGTGGCTAGTCCTGCCAGTCCGGGTTCGATCTGGGCGGACTGAACACGTCGATACCCCGGACCGGTTCCTCGCCGTCGTTGCGCGCTTCGTGTGGCTCCTCACTCGGGACCACGTAGGAGTCCCCGGGGCCGATGACGTACTCCTCGCCGTTGACGTGGAAGGTAAAGGTCCCTTTCACAACGTAGCCGACCTGCTCGTGGCGGTGGCTGTGCTCCGGGACGGCCGCGCCGGGTTCGATATGAAACTGCTGGACGCTCATCTGCTCTCCGACCGCCAACTGTGTCAGGTGAACGCCGTCGACTGCTTCGACTGTCTCACAGGCCGCCTGTGGTACTTCTTCCATGCTCAGCTATGTCATGTCCACCGCACCTAAGCCTTCGTCCCCCGGCATCGGACGTCGGTGGATTCAGTACCGTCCGGCCCTGACAGAGAGGTATGTACGCGGTCGTCGGGTGTAGTGATTGCAGCGCGCTGTGGGTCACTGAGGGGCGACCGGAGACAACACAGTGCCCGCGGTGTGGCACGCGCCGCAAACACGAGAAGCGGCGGAAGTTCGTCGAAACGGACGACGAGGCCCACGCCCGTGAGGTCCGGGCGTCGATGCTGGCGAACCGGCAGGGGGAGGGTGACGCCTTCGCGGAGTTGGATTCCTACGCCGAAATGGAGCGCCAGGTCGACGGCGCAGGCGTGGACGACGAGACGTACCTCGAAGATTCGGGGGTGGATACAGACGCCGTGTCGGCGGCCGCCGACCGCGCCGAGCAAGGGGCGACAAGAGGGTCGAGCCGTAAGGAGACGGTCACGAACGCGCTCCGGAACCTCGACGAGCCGACCGAGGACGACATCGTGGCCTACGCCGAGGAACGCGGCGTCCCGGCGTCGTACACCCGGAAGGCACTGACAAAGCTGGTTCGTGCCGGCAAGGCATCGGAGAGTCGGGGGCAGTACCGGCTGCTATGACCGCGACGTTAGATCTGGAGCCCGGACCGGTCGTAGTCGGGTTTCTTGTCGGTCTCTCGGGACTGCTGTTTCTCCTCACACCGGTCGTTGACCCCGTCGCAGTCGGCTCACTGCAGGTGAGCACCGTCGCGCTCTCGGCGGTCGTTCTCACGCTCGGGTTCGCGCTGGGGACGGTCGTGTTCGCCCGGCGCGGTCGACGGCTGTTCGCCATCGCACACGGTGTCTTCGCCGTCGCGTGGGCGTTGCTGGTGTTGGGTCCACTGCTTGGGCAGGAAGCACTCCTGCTCGCCGGCGTCGTCGTGCTGGTGGCCGGAGCGGGATTTCTGGTGAGTCAGCGCCGGCAGCGGTAGCGCACTGACACAGGAGCGGCGCTACCGCCCGAGGTCGGCGTGCGCCGAAGAGAGGTGGCGCGAGGACAGCGCCGCAAGTAAAGAGAGTTCGCCAGCCAGTGCGCCGGCGGCGATGACCTCCGCGAGCGCGTCGGCGTTGCTGCCGGCGGGGTCGCCGCCGCCGCCGTAGCCCAGCACGTCAAGCGCCTCGGACTGCGTGGGGAGACCCGTCCCGCCGCCGACAGTGCCGACCTCCAGCGACGCGATAGTGACCGATGCGTACAGACCGTCCTCGCGGGCGTCGACGGTCGTGATAGCGTTGCTCCCCTCGACCACCTGCGCGATGTCCTGCCCGAGCGCGAGGAAGGCGGCGGCGACGACGTTGGCAGCGTGGGCGTTGAACCCCAGCGCGCCGGCCTTCGCCGAGCCGACGAGGTTCTTGCGGGTGTTGGCCTCGACGATAGCGTCGGAAGTCGTATCGAGTCGCTCCTCCACCTGCTCGTGGGGGATGAGCACGTCCGCGGCGACGGTCCGGCCGCGGCCCTCAACGGCGTTGATGGCGGCGGGCTTCTTATCCGAACAGAGGTTGCCCGACAGCGCCACGAGGTCGGCCGGGGTTTCGGACTCGACAACGTCGCAGGCCGCCTCCGTCGCGATGGTGGCCATGTTCATCCCCATCGCATCCTTGGTGTCGTAGGAGAACCGCAGGAAGACGCTGTCGCCGACGACGTAGGGTGTCACGTCCTGCAGTTCGCCGTGGCTGGTCGTCGACTCGGCGGCATCGGCGAGTACGTCGACGTGTTCGCGGACCCAGGCCGACACCTCACCCGCCTCGGCCACGTCTTCGACGCGGAACACCGGGGCGCGGGTCATCCCGGATTTGAGCACGCGAGCGGTTGCACCGCCGGCGTTGCGAATCGTCGAGACGCCGCGGTTGACGGAGGCCAGCAGCGCGCCCTCGCTGGTCGCCAGCGGGAGGTGGTGGTCGCCCTCGGCGGCCCCGCCGTCGACGGGCAGCGGGCCGACCACACCCATCGGGACCTGCGCCGCGCCGACCATGTTCTCGATGTTGCTCTCGGCGTCGGCAGCGTCGAAGGTGTAGTCGCCGACCGCTGAGAGGTCCGCGCCGGTCTCCTCGGCCAGCAGGTGTCTACGGGCCGCCGCCGCAGTGTCGGGGTCGGCGTGGTCTTCCAGTTCGTAGAGCCGCAACTCACCGTCACGAACGCGCTCCGCGAGCGCCGTAGCGTCGGAGTCGGTCATACTGACCGGTGTGGCTTCGGGACTCCTAACAGTTGCTCTTGGCAGGCCAAGCGTTTTGCAGTCGCCGTTCGGGGGTTCCGTATGGTCGACCGCGTATTCACGAACTGTGAGGTGCGGCCGCTGTCCGGCGACGGTCCGGCATCGGCGGTCGCAGTGACGAACGGAACTGTCACAGCCGTCGGCGACCCGGATGACCTCTCGACCGCGGGTGCCGAGACCGTCGACTGTCGCGGCGGCGTCTTGCTGCCCGGCTTCGTCGACGCTCACACGCATCTGGACATCGTCGGCCGCCGTGCAGTCGAGGCAGACCTCGCCGGGGCAGACGGCCCGGACGACTGCATCGACCGGCTGCTGGCGGCCGACGACGGCGAGGGCTGGATTCTGGGGTTTGGCTACGACGAGAGCGACTGGGACGGAGACTTGCTGCAAGCGGCGACGCTGGACCGGGTGAGCGCTGATCGCCCGGTCGCGGCCGCGCGCGAGGATATCCACACGGTGTCGGTAAACCACGCCGCGCTGGACGTACTGGACCTGCCCGGCGACGGCGTTCGGACCGAGGACGGAGCGCCGACCGGCGTGCTCGTCGAGGAAGCCGCTGAGGCCGTCTTCGACGCCATCGCGCCCGACTACACACAGACACGGGAGTATCTGCTGGCTGCACAGGAGGTGGCGCTCTCGGAAGGAATTACCGCCGTCCACGACATGGTGCGGCAGTCTCACGCCCCGCGAGTGTACCGCGACCTAGACACCGAGGACGCACTCTCCCTGCGAGTGCGGCTCAACTACTGGGCAGACCACCTCGACGCAGTCAGGGAGCTTGGCCTGGTGACGAACCACGGGAGCGACCGAGTGCAAACGGGCGCGATCAAGACGTACATCGACGGGTCGCTCGGGGCCGGCACCGCGCGGCTCCGGGAGCCGTACGCCGACAGCGACAGCGTCGGCGAGTGGCGAACGGACCCAGATGCCCTCCGGGAACTCGTGTCAGCGGTCGACGACGCGGGCCTCCAGTTCGCCGCTCACGCCATCGGCGACGCGGCTATCGACGCGCTGCTTTCGGCTATCGAATCAGTCGACGCCGCGGACGAGCGCCATCGCGTCGAACACGCCGAGGTGCTCACCGGCGACCTGGCGGAGCGACTGGCGGCGTCGCCACTGGTCGTTTCGGCGCAGCCGAACTTCCACCGCTGGGCGGTGCCGGGCGGCCTGTACGACGAGCGACTCGGCGAGCGCCGCGCGCTGACGAACCGGTTCCGCGACCTCGTGGATGCCGGCGCACAACTGGCCTTCGGGAGCGACTGTATGCCGCTTTCCCCGCTGTATGGCGTCCAGCAGGCCGTCACCGCGCCGGAGTCGAACCAGCGCCTGACAGTCGACGAGGCGCTCCGAGCGTACACCAGCGGTGCCGCGTACGCGGGCTTCGACGAGGACCGGATGGGCACGATTACGCCGGGATCGGTTGCGGATTTCGCCGTGCTATCGGCCTCTCCGTGGAGCGTACCGGATGGTGATATCTCGGACGTAGCCGTCACGCTGACCGTCAGCGACGGCGAGGTCGTGTTCGATTCCGGCGAGTAAGTCCGACAGACGGCAGTATCGACGCGTCACGTTTCCTGTTTCTCGGTAACAAACAACATAATTCGACAGTACGGGATATAGAAGCAGTTAGATCGCCAAACCCGGATATAAAACCCGATAGGCCACCAACACCTGAAACAGAACTGTAGTTACCTCCAATATCAGGTATACAATTTCCTTGCCCACCAACCCTCGACTTTGAAGATAAAATCTTTTCACGAAGGAGTTCTGAAGTGTGAGTACCGACAGGTGGATACATCGTGCCCGAAATGGAAACCGCCGCGTTCGAGACGGACCTCAGCCTCTTCAAGTACGACAACCTCGAGCAACTCCCGCCGGCGTACCGGGACCTCGAGGCGGACGAGCGGACCGAGCGCATCGAGAGCGCGCTCGATACCCTCGGCGACGACGTGGTCATCCTCGGCCACAACTACCAGCGCCGGGAGATCGTCGAACACGCCGACTTCATCGGCGATTCCTACCAGCTCTCGAAGGAGGCCGCCGAGTCCGACGCCGACTACGTGATTTTCGGCGGCGTGACGTTCATGGCCGAATCCGCGGACATCATCACGGACGACGACCAGTCCGTGATCCTCCCGTCGATGGAGGCGTCCTGCCCGATGGCGGGCATGGCCGAGGCGCTGCAGGTCGACGCCGCGTGGGCAGAACTGACCGCGGCGCTCGACGACGACGAAGAGATTATCCCCATCACGTACATGAACAGCTACGCCGACCTGAAGGCCTTCTGTGCCGAGCAGGGCGGCCTGGTGTGTACGTCCTCCAACGCCCACAAGGCCTTCGAGTACGCCTTCGAGAAGGGCGACAAAGTACTCTTCCTGCCCGACAAGCACCTCGGCGAGAACACGGCCCACCGGCTCGGCATGGCCGACGAAACCGTCGAGTGGGACCCGTGGGACGCCGAGGGCACCGACGCCGCTGACGCCGTCGAAAACGACGTCATTCTCTGGGAGGGGTACTGTCAGGTTCACGAACGCTTCCGCGAGCACCACATCGAATCGATCCGCGAGGACTACCCCGACGCGAACGTCATCGTTCACCCCGAGTGTCGCCGCGAGGTCGTCGAGGCCGCCGACGTGGCCGGCTCTACGTCGACTATCTGTGAGTCCGTCGCCGAGGCTGATCCCGGCGAAACGTGGGCCATCGGCACCGAGATTCACCTCACCCACCACCTCCAGCGGTGGCACCCCGAGGTGGATGTCGTCCCGCTGTGTGGCGACGCCTGCATGGACTGCAATGCCATGCGCCAGATCGACCCGAACTACCTCGCGTGGGTGCTTGAGGAACTGGTCGAAGGTCGCGAGCGCAACGTCATCGAGGTCGCGCCCGAGGAGAAGGAACTGGCACAGGTCGCAATGGACCGAATGCTGGAGATCTAACCATGACGGACGACCCGATTACGACGGACGTGCTGGTCGTCGGCTCCGGCATCGCCGGGCTGGCGGCGGCGCTCGCCGCGGCCCGTGAAGGCGACGACGTGACGCTCGCCACGAAGGCGACCCGTCCGGAAGGCTCCTCATCCTGGTGGGCTCAGGGCGGCATCGCCATCTCCCGAGATACGCCCGAAGAATTCAAAGACGACATCATGGCCGCCTCCGACGGCACCGCCGACCCCGACGCCGTCGACGTGCTGGTCGAGAACGCAAACGCGGCCGTCGAGGACGTGCTGCTGGAGACCCTCGATGTTGACTTCGACCAGAACGGGTCCGGCCACGACTTCACCCGCGAGGCCGCCCACAGCGAGGACCGCATCCTCCACGTCGACGCCTCGACGGGCAAACACATCCACGTCCCGTTCCTGAACTACATCGACGACCACGACGGCGTGGGGATTCTGGACGACACCGCCGCGCTCGAACTCATCCGTCACGAGGGCCGTGTCCACGGCGCGATGCTCGAATCCGACGGCGAGGTAACTCCATACTTCGCCGGCAGTGTCGTGCTGGCGACGGGCGGTATCGGCGACCTCTACCCGCGGACGACGAACCCCGACAACACGACCGGGGACGGCATCGGCATGGCCGCGCTCGCCGGAGCCGAGGTCGAGGATATGGAGTACGTGCAGTTCCACCCCACGGCCTGTACGCTCGATAGCGAGCCACCCCGTGGCTCGGACGGAGGCGGTGGAACCGCCGGAGCGGGCGACGTGGCCTTCCTCGTCAGCGAAGCCGTCCGCGGCGAGGGCGGCCTGCTGCGCAACGGCAAGGGAGAGCGGTTCATGCCCGACTACCACGCGGACGCCGAACTCGCGCCCCGCGACGTGGTGGCCCGGGCAGTCAAGGCGGAGCGAGAGGCGACCGGTGAGGTGACGCTGGATGTCTCGCCGCTTGACTTCGCCGACGAGTTCCCGAACCTCGCAGACCGCTGTAAAGAGCACGGCATCGACTGGACTGAGGGCATTCCGGTCGCGCCCGCCGAGCACTTCCTCTGTGGCGGCGTTAGCGTCGACGACCGCGGCCGGACGACGCTGGACCGACTGTACGCCGTCGGCGAGTGCTCCCGAACCGGCGTCCACGGCGCGAACCGCCTCGCCAGCACCTCCCTGCTCGAAGGGCTGGTCTGGGGTCTACGCGCCGGCGAAGACGCCGCCGGGGCCGAACCCGAACCAATCGAAGCGCCGGAACTGCTCGAACGCGACCCGGACCTGCCCGAGCGGTTCGCCCGCGACAAGTTCCAGCGGCTGACCCGCGTGATGGACGAGAACGTCGGCGTCGAGCGCGACCCGGCCGACCTCCAGCGGGCGATGGCCGTCCTCCGCCGGCTCAAGGGCGAGGTCGACGCCTACGTCCGCACGCGGACCAGTCGCTCGCTGTACGAACTCCGCCACGCCAGCGTCACCGCCCTGTTGATCGCGCGCCACGCCGCCGAGAACGAGGAGAGCGTCGGCACGCACAATCTCGTGGATGCGAGCGAGGAACCACCGGAGTCCACGGCTGACTGATGCTCGCCGACAGCGACATCGAGCGGTGGCTCCGCGAGGACGTGGGCCACCACGACGTGACCAACGACGTGCCCGGCACGACCGAGGGGCGACTGGTAGCGAAAGAGTCCGGCGTCGTCGCCGGCCTTGACGCCGCCACCGCGGTGTTCGAGTATCTGGACTGTGCGGTTGAGACACCGGTCGACTCGGGGGCGGCCATCGACGCCGACGACGTAGTGCTTCGCGTCGACGGCCCCGCGCAGTCGGTCCTCCGCGGCGAGCGCGTCGCCGTGAACATCACCGGCCATGCCTCGGGCGTGGCGACGAAGACACGGGCCGCCGTCGATGCGGCGGAATCGGCTGCGACAGATTCCACCCCTCGTATCGCCGGCACGCGCAAGACGACTCCCGGCCTGCGCGGCATCGAGAAGCGGGCGGTAGCGGCCGGCGGCGGCGACACCCATCGACTGGACCTCTCGCACATGGTGATGGTCAAGGACAACCACATCGCCGAGATGGGACTGGTCGACGCCATCGAGCACTTCCGCGAGCGGGCCTCCTTCGCGACGAAACTCGACGTCGAGGTCGAAGCTCCGGAGGACGCCCCGCGGGCCGCCGAGGCCGGCGCGGATATCGTCCTGCTGGACAATATGACTCCCGCGGAAACTGAGCGGGCCGTCGACAGGGTGGCAGCGTCCACTTCCGACGCGCTCACCGAGGCTAGCGGCGGTATCACAGTTGCGGACGTGCCGGCCTACGCCGAAACGGGCGTGGACATCATCTCGATGGGATCGCTGACCCACTCCGCGCCGACGCTGGATTTCTCTTTCCGCACGGGCTAGGTACCGGTCAATCCGGCCCGCTCGTCGAGAATTCGGTTCTGAGTTCCGGCGGGAGTTCGAGTTGCTTGATACCAACCCGGTCGTCGATCCGGAACCGATACAGCGCTGTGGCTTCCGTCTCGGCCGCCCGTTCGAACACGTCGGGCGTCCAGGAAGTGTCTATCTGTTCTTCGATTGCCCTGCGTTCGTCGTCAGGGACTCGTTCGATGGTCCCCGTCAGCAGGACGCTGCGCCAGTTGAACGTCGTTTCGACGTCGTAGATGAGAAACCGGGCAACGTCCGCGTGGTCGCTTGCCGTCACTTTCCGGCTGTCGGCACCGAGAACGTAGACGAAGTAGAGCGCGGACTCGCCGTCGTACCAGAAACCAAGCGGGCGCAGTAGCGGCGCGGAATCGGTCGGGACGCCAAGCACGCCAATGCTCTTCCGTTCGAGGGTCTTTTCGATGTCCTCGACGTTCATCCGGAGCATTCCGTAGTCTTCTAGTTCGGTAACTGTCATGTCGTCACTTGTCGGTAGATAATCATAAAGCCATAGGGCGCTAGCCCCGGGTTCTCCGCTCACAAGGGTGGCCCTTGCCGTCAGTCCGTCTCAGTCCAGCCGGCGCGCCAGCATCACCTCGTCGACCAGTTCGCCGTCGATCTCGTAGTGGCCATCGCGGACAGCCTCGACCGTCCAGCCGGTCTCCTTCAGGAAGTCGATGGCCCGCTCGTTTGTGGCCGGCAGGCTGTTGTACACCTTTCGACAGCCGCGGCTCGCGGCCCATTCGACCCCGCGGTGGAGCAGGTGGCTGCCGATACCGTGGCGGCGGTACGTCTCCATTACTCCGAGCGTGAGTTCGGCCGTCGACGCGAGTTCGGCCACCTCGGACATGGCGACGTGGACCCAGCCGACGACGTCGTCGTCGACCGTGGCGACGAACACGACGCGACAGCGGTTTGGGCCCCAGCGGACGAGCGTGTCCTCGTAGGCCAGTTGCTCGGCGACACCGGCCGCGATGATGTACGGTGCCTCGCTGGTCACGTCGCGTATCGTCCCGACGACGCCGGAGAGGTCCGACGGCCGGGAAGGCCGTATCTCGTAGCTGACGCCGGCCTCGTAGTGTTCGGCCGTCTCGCCGTGGTGGAGCGCCACGGTCAGCTTCCCGTCCTCGGTGGACTCGATGAGGTCGTCCCGTTTGAGAATGGAGACATGGTGCTGGAACCGCTCGGGATCGACGCTGATGGCTTCGGCCACCTCGGCGGGCGCGACGGGGCCGTTCCGCTCCACGAACCGATACACGTCGGACCGCTCACCGCCGAGTTCGAGGTCTGTTGGGGACGGCATTTCGCTATGGCTCACTGATGCCTGTATCCACTTGAAAATTCCCGAGAAGTTAGTCTGAGAGCTTATGTCGACTTGCCAGCAGCGATGCCGTGGCCGCCGGTGAAAGCGTCTGGCAGCTGTCGATACGCGGGCCGTCGTCACGTCCGCGTGATGCTTTTGTATGGTCGTGGCTCATTCTCGACCATGCCAGACGCGGTCCGTCGCTGTTCCGAGGACGGCTTTTTCGAGGGGGATGCGTGCCCGGTCTGTGACAGAGAGGGGACCCTCGTTCTCGACGGCGAACAGCGGCGACAGCTCTCGAAATTCACCTCGGGAGCGCTCAGACACTTTCCCGAGGACGCCGGTATCGAGGTAGACGAAGCGGGGTGGACGGCGTTCGCGTCCCTCCAGGCCGCAGTCGAGCGGAAGTACGACTGGGCCGACGGCGAGGCGCTGGCTGGAGTCATCGCCACGGACCCGAAAGGGCGGTTCGAGCGGACAGGAACCAGTGACGAGTCAAGTACAGTGGCCGCTGGCGGCCGCGTTCGGGCGGCCTACGGGCACTCTGTCGACGTAACCTTGGATGCGACCGACGACCCCATCCCGGCGACGCTGTATCACGGAACTGTACCGCGAAACGTCGCGTCGATACGCGAAACGGGACTGAAGCCGATGGGGCGACAGACGGTCCACCTCTCGGACTCCGTCGCGGCGGCCCGCGAGGTGGGACGTCGCCACGCCGCCGACCCCGTCGTGTTCGTCGTCGACGCCGCGGCGATGCAAGCCGACGACCGCCGAATCGTCAAGCGCGGGATCGAGACGTACACGACTGACCGCGTGCCGCCGCAGTACCTCTCGCTGCTGGAAAAATAGCGCGATTGCGCCGCCGCCTACTCGACAAGCGGCGTGCCGGTCATCGCCTCCGGCTGGTCGATGCCCATGAGCATGAGCATCGTCGGCGCGAGGTCGGCCAGCGTCCCGCCGTCGCGGGCGGTCCGGCCACTGGCGGTCCCGTCGGCGGCGAGGTAGATGAACGGGACGGGGTTGGTCGTGTGGGCTGTGTGCGGGTCGTCTTCGGTCCCCATATCGTCGGCGTTACCGTGGTCGGCGCAGATGAGGACGTGGCCGCCGGCGGCCCCAATCGCCGCGACCAGCCGGCCGAGCTGTTCGTCGACGGCCTCGACGGCAGTCACCGCCGCGTCGAAGTCGCCGGTGTGGCCGACCATGTCGGGGTTGGCGAAGTTCAGGACCATCGCGCTGGGGTCCTCAGTCTCGATGAACTCGATAGCGGTGTCGGCCAGTTCCGGCGCGCTCATCTCTGGCTGGAGGTCGTAGGTCGCCACGTCAGGGCTATCGACGATTTCGCGGCTCTCGCCGTCGAACGCGACCTCACGGCCGCCGTTGAGGAAGTAGGTGACGTGGGGGTACTTCTCCGTTTCGGCCAGCCGAATCTGTGTCTTCCCGGCTTCAGAAAGCACCTCGCCGAGTACGTCCTCGGGCTGGTTCGGCGGGAAGGCGACCGGCAGGTCGAACGTCTCGTCGTACTGCGTCATCGTCACCAGTCGGGTGTCCGGCGGTTCGGTGTCGGCCCCCCAGTCGTCCGGGCGGATGTCGCCGAGCATCCGGGTGAGTTGTCGGGCGCGGTCCGAGCGGAAGTTGAAGAAGATGACCGCGTCGCCGTCTTCGAGACCGGCGTGGTCGCCGACGGTCGTCGGCTCGATGAACTCGTCCGTGGTGTCACGGGCGTACGACTCCGTAGCGGCCGTGACGGCGTCATCCGCGTGGTGGTCGCCCTCGCGGTGGACGATGGCGTCGTAGGCCCGGCGGGTCCGCTCCCAGTTCTGGTCGCGGTCCATCGCGTAGTAGCGCCCGCAGACGGTGGCGACGTGGCCAGTTCCGTGCGCCTCGGCGTGGGCTTGTAGGTCCGCGAGGTAGTCCTCGCCGCCGGTCGGCGAGGTGTCGCGGCCGTCGGTGAAAGCGTGCGAGACGGCGTCAGTCCCACGCTCGCCAGCGAGTTCGATGAGCGCGTGGAGGTGGTCCTGATAGGAGTGGACGCCGCCGTCCGACACGAGGCCCATGAAGTGGACCCGACCGCCGTGGTCCTCGGCGTGCTCGAAGGCCGACAGAATCGTTTCGTTCTCGAAGAATGGCGGGTCCTGTGCGGCGTCATCGGGCGGCGACTCGCCCCGGTAGCGCGCGATACTATCGCTGACGCGAGCGGAGTCCTGCTTGACGACGCGGCCGGCCCCGATGTTGAGGTGGCCGACCTCGGAGTTGCCCATCTGGCCCTCCGGGAGGCCGACCCGGCGGCCGTGGGTGGCAAGCGTCGACGCTGCGCCCGCGTCTCGGTAGCGGTCGAAGTTCGGCGTGTCGGCGGCGGCGACGGCATCCCGGACATCGTCGTCCGGATTCAGGCCCCAGCCGTCTAAGATGATAAGTCCGACGTCCATACCCGGTGGGTCACGCGACCGGCCTAATACACTGTCGGTCAGTCCCGAACGTGACGGTCGATAATGCGAAATTCGGCGGCTCTGGTGTCGGTACTCCATGTCGCTACTCCGCTATCGCTGCCGGTATCGGGAACCCTGAAATTAAGAGGGTGGCCCGCCTTCGGTCTGGCATGACTCGGAACATTCTCTCGGACGATCTGGCCGACGCAATCGTCACGACAGCCCGGACAGCGACGGGTGACTCGCTCCGTTCAGTGACGTATTTCACGCGTGCGAACTTCGAGCAACTCTACCTGCGGGAGGACCTTGAACAGGACGCCGACCTCAACGACTTCGTGGGCCACGAATGGCAGGGGTACAAGCAAACGAAAAACGCATATCAGGAGTCCGAACTGGGCGACTACCGCTTCACCGTCCGCGCGTTCTCTAACGGCTACCTCCTGCGGGCGACGACCGAGCGCCAGGGCGTGCTCATCACCACGGACGGCCTGACGATGCAGTCCTACGAGGAGATCGCCGAGGCCATCGAACGCCTGCTCCGCGAGGAGTCGGGCAAGGAGTAACCACCGAATCGGCAGGTGACCAAAGGGTTATCCCCGTCCCCGCGAACGCACGGGCATGACGCTGGACCCGGTCCACGTCGACGGCATCGCCAAGCTCGCCGGGCAGGTGCGCGAGACCGTCGAGACGAGCGACCAGGAGGCGGCCGCCGAGGAAGTCTGGGACAGTTTTCTCGACCCGCTGTGGCAGGACGGGACGAAGATTCTGGAACCGCTAGGCGAGCAGCGCCGCCGGAAGGTTCCCATCGAGGACATCGCGCTGGCGGACCCGCCGTTTCCAACCCAGCACGGCCTGGATTCGGGGACTATCAATCCCACGACATTCAAGAACGGACTGGTGCTGGACGTGGCGCAGGCGGCGATGGGCAGCGTGCCATCCGACGTCGAACTGCATCGCGGCCGGACGATCATCATGGCCGTCCACTCGAACGACGCGACGCTGGGGTTCGACGGCGAGTGGCAGGGCGGGGACCGCGGCTACGCCAAGCGGCGCGTCCTCGACGTGCCCCAGGTCGACCGCTACGAGCAGCGGGTCGTCCACGCGCTGGCACTATACCTCGCCGAGAGCCAGCACGCGCTGACCAACGCCGACGTGGTCGAGGACCTGTTCATCCTCGACGGCCCTATCTATCCGACCGGTGTCCTCCGATGGGCCGACCGCGACACCGAACTGGCCGACCTGCTCGCGGAGGACGACCGCCCCAAAACGGTCGTGAACAACTACGTCGACCTCGTCGAGCGGTTCGTCGAGCGGGACGTCCCGATGGTGGGGTTCATCAAGAACTCCTCAACGAAGGCCCTCACGCGGGCGCTCCGGCGCAAGACCAACGCGCCGTGGGTGAACGACACCGCCTTCTTCCGCCGAATCCTGGAGCGTCGCGACGACGATGGTGAGCGGCAGACCGACTGTCTCACCGCGACGAACTGGTTCCGCTCGCGGGGCGGCACCGACGGCATCATGGCCGCCGACGGCGACGCGCTAGGCATCGAGCGGTCGCTCGACCCCGAGGCCTACGAGGTGACGTTTTTCGTTCTCTACGACCCGCGCTCGGACCTCGTGTTCCGCGTCGAGGCCCCGTACGCGTTCACCAAAGACCCGGAGTGTCGGGCCAAACTCACACGACAGATACTCCACGACGTGGCCCGGGAACAGGGGCCGCCGCTGGCTATCGGGAAGGCTGACGAACTCGCCAAAATCGACCGCCAGGGCAGCGAGGAACTCACCCGCCGCATCGAGCGGACCTTCGAGACCGACCGCGAGCGGGAGTTCAACGATATCCGGTGGGGAGCCGTCGAAGAATCGTTCTGAAGCGTGCTATCCGCGGCGGGCCAGAACGATGGCGTACAGGAGGACGAGGAGCCCGACGAGTTCTGTGATAGTGCCCGGAAGGGGAAACACCACTCGCGGGAAGACCTGCACGGCACCAAGGGTAACGAGGTACGAGACGAAGGTGAGGAGGCTGATTCCGACGGCCAGCGCGAGCATGGAGCGGGTCCGCTGTCGACGGTAGCCGACGAGCGCCAATGCAGCAATGAGCAGCCCGACCCCCGTCTGTGCGAGGTGGAAAGCAGTGTTCACGGTAACCCACGTTTCGGCGGAGAGGCCGGCAACGTCCATCAGAGCCCCTCCCAGAGATCCACCAGCGCGTCGGCGAACTCGTGTGTCGTCGATTCGACGGAGAGGCTGACATCGAAGGTCCCGTCGGTGAGACACACGGTGAGTTCGTCCATCTGTGCCTCGTACACGTCTACATGGTGCCCATCGTCCGCGATTTGCGTTCGAGCGGCGACGAGGCCGCAGTCCTCGAGGGCGTCGAGGCGGCGATACACGGTCGAGAGTGACATGTCGCAGTCGTTGCTGAGTTCAGTTGCAGTCATCGGTCTGTGACTCGTGGCTGCAAGGAGCGCGCGAGCGTAGTCATCGTCGAGGAGGGCGAACACCTCGGTCGGGGACGGGTCCTCGGCCACGCGCAGTGGGTTCACCCGTCACATTGGTATAACGCCCCGGTCGTTCGCTGACTCAGAAAACGGACGGTCGATTACGGCTGACCCGTGCAGCTACGCCGTTTCGGCCTGCTGCACCGTCACGTCGACCGTCTCGCCGGCCACGCCGAGCCGGGCGAACTGCGTCCGGACGTGTTCCTTGGCCGCGTCGATGGCCGCATCGCGCGTCTCGAAGCCGCGGGGCATCGGGGACTCGAAAGCAATCCGGATCTCGCGGTCGCCGATAGACTGGACCTGACCGCCGCTTTCGACCTCGTAGAAGGCGTCACAGAGCCAGACGTAGGGCGTCCCCTCGTCCGGCGCGCCGTTGAACTCGGGCGGCTCCTCGCCCGGTTCGTACAGCGTCCCGGTCAGCGCCGTCCCGCCTGCTGTCCCCCGAATAAGCAACATAGCTCACTGTAGGGGCCACACAGGCAAAAGATTCTCCCCCAGGTCAGGGCTCGCAGTCGACCACGACGGGCAGGTGGTCGGAGCCGTAGTGGTCGTCGTCGCGGTCGGCGATGACCGCTCTGGTGTCGACGGCCACGTCCTCGCTGACGAACACATGGTCGATCCCCATCTCGGGGAGCAGAGCGTGGAAATCGGTCCGGCTCGTCGTCGGGCCGTGAGTGACGGTCGCTGTGTCGCGGGCGTCGACGAGCGTGCGGCCGTCCGGGAGTTCGTGGCCCTCGGCCCGCTCGTAGGCCGGCTCGCCGACGATACAGTTGAAATCGCCGGTCACGACTGCGGGGGCCTCGCGGGCGATGGAATCGAGGTGGTCGAGTACCAGTTCGATGCCCTCGACCCGCGCGTCAGCCCCCTGGTGGTCCAGATGCGTGTTCAGACACAGCAGGTCGTCGTCGGTGTCGCGGTCACGGAGGCGCGCCCAGGTCGCTACGCGGGGGTAGGCGGCGTCCCAGCCGACGCTGCTCGGCTCGGCGGGCTGTTCGGAGAGCCAGAACGTGTTCGTGGCCGCGCAGTCGAAGCGCTCGGCCCGGTAGCCGATGGCCGTGTGCTCCCCACCGGCATCGACGGATTCCCGTGGGTCACCGACCCACTCGTAGCCGTCCAGCAACACCTCTAGCTCCCGGAGCTGGTGGGCCATCGCTTCCTGAACCCCGATAATATCGGGGTTGTGGTACTGGATTATCCCCGCCACCAGCCGCCGCCTGTGAGGCCACCCGTCTACCCCATCCCCGGCGGTGTCGTACCGCACATTGAAAGACATCACCCGCGTCGGCTTCATATGCGTTCGTTGACAGCCATCCGGGTAAGGTTTCACATTCATGCTGCTGGGGAAAGGTGTTAATCCCCGGCTACCCTGGAGTGGGGTATGTCCGACCTCGGGGATTTCACTGATTTCGACGGCGACGATGCGGCGGCCGACGACGAGGCCGCCGATTCTGCCGAGACGACCGACGACAGCGACCGGGCTGTCGACGCGTCGGGGAGCACCGACCCGACAACACAATCGACAGACGACGACTTCGAAGATATGGACGTGACACCGGCCGGCACAGACACCGGCCTCGGTGTCCTCTCGGCGGCGAACGGCCTCCGAATCAGCGAGGAAGCGGAGGAAACGGTCCTCCGGGCGTACGTCACCGCGCGGAACCGCTCGCGCCTGCGCATCGGGACCTATCTGCTCGTCCCCTACCCTGGGGGTGAGCGCCTGTTCTGTCGCATCAAGGCCCTGGAGTACGCACAGGAGTTCCACGCCGACGACGCGACCGAAATCCACGCCCGGCGAGCGATGCGCGAGCGGGGCATCGACGAGCGGGATTTCAAATTCATCGCCGAGCTTGAGCCGGTTGCAGTGCTGTACAGCGACGGTGGCGAACTCAAGCGGCGGATGACTGACCGGGTGCCCAAACCCGAAACCGTCGTCCGGGAGGCCACCGACAAATCCGAGATCAAGACCGGCCTGAAGATTCCCGAGGACGGCGTCTTCCTGGGCCATCTCGCCGTCGGCGGCGAGAAGGTCCGAACGGCCGCCGAACCACCGACCATCGACTACCGGCTGAAAGACGACTACGACGCCGGCGACCCGCTCGTGTTCCGCCACACCCTCGTCGCCGGCGGGACCGGCTCCGGGAAGACCCACAGTTCCAAGAACGTCCTGCGGCAGTATCTCGGCCGGACCTACGAGATGGGCGACGGCCGCACGCCCGAACTCGCCGTCGTCCAGTTCGACCCCCAGGACGAGTACGCCCAGATGCACGACGACAACCCCGCGATGACGGACGAGTTTGAGCGCCGCTGCGAGCGGGAGGGCGTCGCCTACGGCGGGCACGACGACACCATCGCCTTCGTCCCGAAGGTGGCCGGCGCGGATTACAACGCCAGCCACCACCGCGCCGAGCAGGTGGAGTTCACCATCCCGTTCTCGCTCGTCCACGACAACCCCTGGCTCATCGCCGGGTCCAGCCTGAACGACAACCAGTACGGCGCGCTCGTCAATACGCTGCTCCCGCGGTTCGAGCGCGAATACGGAACCGGTGGGACCTACAGCGACTTCCGGACGTTCCTCGGCGACCCCGCGCTCAAGGAGGAACTGGACGAGGCGGGCGACGTGCACGAGGCCACGTTCGACGCCATCAAGCGCCGCGTCCAGGGCTTCGGCGCAGTCTTCGACCAGGACGCCCGCCCCATCACCGACCAGATATCGCAGTTCGTCCGCGACGGCGGGCTGACGGTCATCCCGACGTACCACATCACGGACTCCCGGACCGCATCGACCATCGTGCTGGCCGTCTCCAGCCTGCTCATCGATCAGAAGCTCTCGAACGACCCGGACTACGACCGCATCAAGGAGACGCCGCTCGTGCTCGGGATGGACGAGGCCCACAACTTCCTCACCGACGCCGACAGCGTCCAGGGCCGCAAGGTCATCGGGAAGTTCACCGAGGCCGCCAAACAGGGCCGGAAGGAGCGCCTCGGCCTGTACCTCATCACGCAGGACCCCCAGGACATCGCCGACCCGGTGTTCAAGCAGATCAACACGACGATGGTGCTCAATCTCGGCGACGAAGACGCCATCTCGGCGGTAAACATTCCCAGCAACCTCGAATCGAAGGTTCCCTATATGGAGAAGGGCCAGCGGGTCGTCTACTCGCCGGATAACTCCGAACCGGTCGAACTGATCGGTCTGTCGACGTGTGTGACCCGTCACGGGCGAGACTGACAAACCGACGGCCCGCTCACCGATTGCAGCGGGCCGAAGATTCAAACCGGCCCCAGCGGAAGTGGGCATATGGCAAAGCGAATCCTCGTTCCGGTCGACAGTTCAGATCAAGCAACAGTAGCCTGTGAATTCGCGGCCGAGGAGTATCCGGACGCGACGGTCGTTCTCCTGCACGTCATCAACCCCGCAGAGGCCGGCTACAGCGCGGAGGCCTCGATTCCATCCTTTTCCGAGGAGTGGTACGAAAAACAGAAAGCCACAGCGGAGGACCTGCTCGACGAACTCGAAGCTGAAGTGGCCGAGTCCGGTGTCGAGTCCGTCGAACGCGTCATCGAGGTCGGGCGACCGACGAAGGTCATCGTGGAGTACGCGGACGAACACGACATCAACCAGATCGTCATGGGAAGCCACGGCCGCTCGGGGATGTCCCGCATCCTGCTGGGCAGCGTCGCCGAAATCGTCGTCAGACGAGCGTCCGTCCCCGTAACCGTCGTCAGATAGCGCTACGGGTGCCGGACGATATGGACGTCGTACTCGGGATCTTCCGACACCGGTGAGCCGACGCTACAGACCGGCGTCGACACCCGTCCGGCGTTCTCACTGCCGATAAACACGATTGAGGCCCCCGATTCGTGAGCGACTTCTCTGATGGTCCGGGTGATGTCCGTCGTCGTCGATGCCATCGAGCTCACGTCTTCCGGGACCTCGTAGCGGAACGACGCCGTCGGGGCGACCGACTCGGCTTGCTCTCGCATTCGGTCGGCGACGGTCCCAGTATCGAACACCTCGTCCGCATCGATCCAGCCGCGTTCCCGCGCGTACGCCGCATCGTCCGGGATAACGGACAGCACAGTGATGTCCTCGTCGCGATAGTCCGCGAACTCCATCGCCCGCGTTAGCGCGGCTTTCGACAGGTCCGAACCGTCGAAGGGCACGAGTAGTACCATATCCCTCCTGTCGCCCGGTTGTGATTTATTGGTTCCGCAAGCTGGCGCGATTTGAGTGGAATCGTGTTGGAATCGACACATCGCAGTCCTGCGGTAAGCCGAGCGAATAACCCGGCAAGGTGTCTGTAACTAATTATGTAGGGCGTGACCAAGACACATGGAATCACTCGAAGAGACACTCAGATATCCCATGGAAGACGACGACTGGACCGTGACCGTTCTCATCGGCGGCGTTCTCAGCCTCCTCGCCTTTCTCCTCGTACCCGGTATCCTCGTGTACGGCTATCTCGTTCAGGCAGTCCGCGAACGGGCAGACGGGGCGACAGAGCCGCCGGCGTTCGAGGACTGGGGCGAACTGTTCGTCGGCGGCCTCAAGGCCTGGGTCATCGGCATCGTGTACATGCTCGTCCCGCTCGTCGTGTTCGGGGTGACCGTCGGCGGCAGCCTGTTCGCGATGGCGACGGGGACCCGCGCCGGAGCGGGTGCCGGCCTGGCCGGCCTCTTCGGCGGGCTGGTGATCTCGTTCGTCCTGTCGCTGGTGTTCGGCTACGTGGCGACGGCCGCCATCATCCACTTCGCCTGTACCGGCGAGTTCGGTGCTGGGTTCGATTTCGGGACGCTACGGAAGTTAGTCCTGTCCCCGAAGTACGCGACGCCGTGGCTGGTCTCGATTGCGCTGTTCATCGCCGTCAACGTCGTGGTGAACTTGCTCAATGTGATACCGTTCCTCGGTTCGCTCCTCGCCGTGATTCTCAGCCCGTTCGCCACCTTCTACGTGCTGGTCGTCGCGACGGACCTCTGGGCCGGCGGCTACAACGCCGCACTCGACGAGCGGGACGAACCGGAGTCGGTCGGGACGGCGACGGCTTAGAAGATGTTGGCCTGCTGGTAGACCGAGATACCGTCGTTCGTTATCTCGTAGGGTTTCGTCTCCCGCGAGTGGTTCGCGTTCCGTATCTTCTGAATCTCGACGGCGAGTCGCGTCTCGCCGGTGTCCGACCGGACGTACTGAAGGATGAACACCGCGTCAGTCAGGTATTCGATGATACCGTGTCTGGACGCGAAGGGGTTGTTCTCGCTGGCTTCGGAGACGAGCATCGTCGTCACGCCGGCCTGTTTCAGTGACCGGGTGAAATCGAACACTTCGGTGCGTCTCCGGGACTGGTCGTCGTACATCATCTCTAGCAGGGAGACGGAGTCAAGCACCAGCCGGTCGGCGCCGAACTTCTCGATGAGCGCCGGCAGTTCGCCCCGGATGTTGTCGAGGCTGTTCGCCATCTCGACCGGGTCGAGGTCGACAATCGCTAGCTGGCCCTGTTCCTCGTACTCCTCGAACCCCCAGCCGCGTTCACTGGCAGTGTCCAGTATCGCGTCGTGGGACTGTTCGAGCGTCAGAAACACCGCGTTCTCGCCGTTCCGGAGGCCGTGGTGAAGGAACTGCAGCCCGAACGTCGTCTTCCCGGTTCCAGCCGAGCCGATAGTGACGATGAGATGGCGCTGTGGAATCCCGCCCTGAATCATCTGGTCGAGCCCCTCGATACCGATGTCGACCCGCGGGATGTCGGACTCGAACTCCTCCTCGAAGTCGCTACCGCTGTCACCGTCACCGCTGCCGGCAGACTCGAACGCGGTGGCGAAGTCGTCGTCGAAGAGTCCACCGCCGCCGTCGTCACCGGAGGACCCGGCGTCGGTATCGGAGGCACCACTCTCGCTACTGAAGGGGTCATCGCCGCCGTCGTCGAACGGGCTGCTGTCACTCTCCTCGCTAAAGGGAGTGCCCCCATCGTCGTCGAAGGGGCTGTCGCCACCACTGCGCTTGGATTGCCCGTCGTCGCCGTCGGCGTCGAACGGCCCAGTGTCCGCGGATGTGGACTCCGCTGCGTCGCTTTCGGGTTGTATCGCCGAAGTATCGTCGGTATCCGTCTGTTCGCTGTCGCCGTCCTCGTCGTCCAGCGCACTTTCGAACCAGTCGTCGTCGGACCCGTCGTCCCCGCTCATACGCACGACCACCAGCCACACGAACGGCTCATGGAAGTGGATACGCGTCGGGACGGATATAATTGCCGTCGTAGAGGGTTTATATGCGGCCGGCGGGAACGTCCGGCAATGACTGTCGGTATCGTCGCGCAGCGGGACAACGACCGGGCCATGTCGCTTGCGAGTACACTGTGTGACCGACTGCGCGCCACGTCGGCGGCCGTCGTCGTGGACGAAACGACCGCCGGGGCGCTGGGAGACCACGACGCGTGGGAGGCCGCCGTACCCGATTCGGCCCCGGTCGATGAGATGTCCGCCTGTGACCTCGTCGTGAGCATCGGCGGCGACGGGACGTTTCTGTACGCGGCCCGCGGCGCGGGGTCGACGCCGATCCTGGGCGTCAATCTCGGCGAGGTCGGCTTTCTGAACGCTATCGCACCCGAAGAAGCCGTCGAGACAGTCGTCGCGGAGGTCGAACACATCCAGAAGACCGGCAGCGCCAGAACGCGGGCCAAGCCGCGGCTCCAGGCCAGCGGCGACGACTGGGAGCTATCGCCGGCGCTGAACGAAGTCGTCGTCCAGGGCGAGCGCCGCGGTCACGGCGGCGGGGCGACGCTCGACGTGTACATCGACGACTCGCTGTACACGTCCGGTCACGCCGACGGCGTGCTGGTGGCGACACCCACCGGCTCGACGGCGTACAACCTCAGCGAACGCGGCCCGCTCGTCCATCCCGACGTGGCCGGCCTCATCATCACCGGGATGGCAGACGAAATGGGGACGCCGCCGCTGGTCGTCGACGTCGACAGCGAAATCGTCGTCGAACTCACGGACGCCGACAGCGGCGTCGTCGTCAGCGACGGACGGGTCAGAGAAGACGTGGTCCCGCCGGAGCGAATTACGGTCTCGCGTGCGAGCGAACCGGTCCGGCTCGCCGGGCCGCCGCTTGACTTCTTCACCGCACTGGACAAGCTAGCCTAACGCCGACCGACGGCGTACAGCACCGGTGCGAGGACGAGCAGCACCAGGCCGAACAGTTTGTACTGGAACGACGACGCGAGGACGCTCGCACTGCTTGGTTCCATCGCCGACGCCGGCGTAATCACGAGCAGTGCGCCCAGCGCAATCGTATGCAGCCCCAGCATCCGGAGCGACCGTTGCGGGAGAATTGCGACGAGCCCACCGACAAAGCCGAGTAGCAGGACATCACCGATGGTGTAGTTCAGCAGGAAACTATCGATGAGTTGCAGCGGTGACGCGAGCATTCCTATCCAGAATTTCGCCGGGATGGAATCTTTAAAGTTCCGTTACGCCGCCGACCTGCGGGCGGCGTTCGACCGTTCAATCGCTCGCCGTCCCCAATGGTGTGAGCAGGAGGTAGCCGGTCGATGGGACGCCGGCCGTCCGCAGCCGGAACTGCCTCGGTTCGTCGAGTGCCGTCGAGAGGGCCACGACATCGAGGTCAGTTGTACTGACTGTCTCGGCGTCCACTTCGTCGATACCAGCCACGAGCAGCGCCTCGGAGAGCGCCGTTCCGTCGAGGCGGTCGGACGGCACGTCGAACGTGGTCCCGAACGCCTCGTTGGCCGCACGCACGACCGGGCCGTGGCCCTCGTCGGCGAAGTACAACACCGGGTCCGGATGACCGTCGAAGAGATCGACCGGTTGTGGCTCCGGTGTTCGGTCGACATCTGCCGACACCGTCATCGTCTCGTCGGTCGTCTCGCCGGGCGAATCAGTCACCAGGAGATAGGAGACGCCACCCAGTCCTCCACCGAGCGCCAGGCCGAGGCCCACGGTGACCTGTTCCGAGAGCCCGAGCGAGAACACCGACTGCACCACCAGCGCGACGGTGGCGAGCACGACCGCTCCTGCCCCTATCCAACCGACCACGGCCGCGAGGCTCCCAAGGCGATGTCGACCGCCTGTGCCCGCCGACGACTTGCTCATCAGTACACACTCGATGGGCCATCGGTTAACGCTTTTCGAGAGGCGGCTGCCGATAAAACATATACAGTTGCCAGCCCTAGAACGGTGTAATACCGTGTCAAGAACTACAGGCGGCCCGCCGCGGGTGCTCGTCGTCGACGACGAGCACGACGTCGCCGACACGCAGGCCCTGAAACTCGGCGAGCGCTACGAGACGACTGTCGCGTACAGTGGCCAGGCCGCGCTCGACGCTGCCGGCCCGGAGTTCGACGCCGTGTTGCTCGACCGGCGCATGCCCGACGTGCACGGTGACGACGTGCTTTCGCGGTTGCGCGAGCGGGGGTACGACGGCATCATCATCATGCTGACCGCGGTCGACGCCGACCTGAACATTCTGGAGATGCCCTTCGACGATTACCTCCAGAAGCCGGTCGACCAGTCGACGCTTCTGTCGGCGCTCGACCAGCACCTCGACAGGCCCGACGAGGACGACAGGCTCGACGAGTACTTCCGGATCTCCTCGAAACTCTCCGTGCTGGAACGAGAGAAATCCACGTCACAACTGGAGGCGAGCGACGAGTACACCAGGCTGAAAGAGCGGGCCAGAGAACTGGAGTGGGTGTTGCACGCCGAGAACGACGATTTCGAGGAGCTGAAAGAGACGTACCAGTCGATCAGCCGAAGCTATAGTAACAATTGAAACGATGTACACACTGATCGCACTGCCGTCGCGCGATCAGGTGTGCATTGATTTTCAATGGCTACTATAGGTACCGAGAATCAGCGTCTCTTCGATATACTCGTCGATAGTGTCCCGAACCTCGGCGACAGGGTTGTCGTTGCGAGTTGCGCTCTGGAGAATCACGCCGTCGAGTATCGTAATCATGAACCGCGACACCGTCTCGGGGTTGACGTCGGCGAAGACGCCCTGTTCGATGCCGTCCTCGATGATCTGTACGAGTTGCCGGGCGAACAGCTCGTCCGTCTCAGTGAACTTCTCGCGGAAGTCCGGGTTCTGGACCGCCTGGGCGCGCATCTCGACGTACGACCCGAGGACGGCGTTCTTGTCCGGCGTTTCGACGCAGTCCGGGAAATCGTCGAGAACGAGGCTGACAAACGTCTTGATGTCCTGTTCGGGGTCGCCGGTCGATTCGACCTGAAAGATGCGGTTAAATTCCGTGAGGATGAACTCCTGGAACGACAGCAGGAGGTCCTCCTTGCCGTCGAAGTGGTGATAAAACGTCGATTTGCTGAGGTCGGCCTCGTCCGCGATTCGCTGTATCGAAAGTCCGGCGTACCCGTATTCCCGGAGGGCACGGAACGTGGCCCGCATTATCGCCTCGTGCGAGTCCGCTGGCTCCCCGGCGAACGGAATTCCATCAGTCATCCCGACCGAATATTCGTTCGGGCAGTAAATATCTTCCCACTGTTACGGAACCACAACGTTGATAGGCGACCGAACGTTCGTTCGATGTACACGGTTCGGGCGGGAGTCTGCACAGACGTATGTGGGTACATATCCCGATCTCCCAAGCATGACGTCCGCTCCAGACAGAAACAACGGCAAGGAATGTCCGAAGTGTCCCTACGCATGAAACCACGAACATTACTGACGCTGGCAGTTGTCGCATTGCTCATGGCATCCGGAACGGCGATCGCCGCCGTAACCGGGAGCCCCGACTTCGACGCAACGTTCGTCGATAATACCGTCACGCCCGGTGAGGAGACGACACTCGACGTCGTCCTCGTCAACAGCGGAACGATCGACTCCGGGTCTTCGACCCAGGGTGTCCAGAGCAGCGAGGTGACGACCGCCCGCGGGACCACAGTCAAAGTCAACGACGGTGACGCCCCGATTACGGTGACAACGAGCAAACAGGCTGTGGGTTCCGTCCCGGAAGGCAAGACGGAACCGATATCCTTCGAGGTGAGCGTCGATGACGACGCCAGCTCGGGGGACTACACTATCCCTGTCATCGTCGAGTACGAATACACGAGCTACATTTCCGAGGCTGACGGGTCGCGTGACGAAAAGACCACCACCGAACGAATCGAACTCGAACTCGAAATCGACGACGATGCGACCTTTGACGTGGTGAACGTCGACTCCGGTGCACGGGTGGATTCGACCGGAACGGTCGCAGTTACCGTCGAGAACACCGGCGACGAACCGGCCCGGGAAGCCTCGGTGACGCTGGAATCGACGAACTCTGAACTCTCAGTTGGCAGTGACACCAGCAGCTCCAGGTTCATTGAGACGTGGGAAGCTGGTGAACAGCGCACTCTCCGGTACCGGGTCGGTGCGAGCGGTGATGCCAGGGCCGAACCATACCAGTTCGACCTTCAGGTCGACTACGACAACACGGACGGAGTGCGAAAGAGCACGTCCGCCTCCTCGCTCGGTATCACGCCCGACCCCGAGCAAACGTTCACCGTCGAAAGCACCGACAGTGACGTCGCTGTCGGCGATTCCGGGACGTACAACGTGACCCTGCGTAACGACGGTCCTGTCACGGTCTCGGACGCGACAGTGTCGCTTGCCACGCAGAACACCGCGATTACGTTCGGACAGTCCGAGTCCACGTCGCAGTTCGTCGGCTCCTGGGAGCCCGGTGAAACGCGAACGGTGAGCGTCGACGCAAGCGCCAGCGACGACGCCAAGACACAGAGCTACGCCCTGTCGGCGTCGGTAAGCTACGACGACCCCGAAGGCGATGCCGGCGTCGCCGACGACATCTCGCTCGGACTCACGCCCGAGCCCGAACAGTCCTTCGCCATGGGCGACGTGGAGTCGACCCTCCAGGCGGGCGATGACGGAACCATCGAAGCGTCACTGACCAACACCGGCGACCGAACAGTCCGCAACGTCGTCCTGAACTGGGCGAGCACCCACGACAACATCTCGCCGAAGGAGACCCAGTACGCGGTCGGCAACCTCGAACCGGGCGAATCGACGACCGTCTCGTTCGACGCCGACGTGTCGGACAACGCGAACTCCGGCCCGCGGCAGTTCGACTTCGTCGCCAACTACCGCAACAGCGAGGGCGACCAGCGCGAGAGCGACACGCTCGAAATCCGGCAGAGCGTCGACGGCAGCGCTGACGAGTTCATCGTCGAGACGACGAACGCGTCCGTCGACGTTGGCGGATCCAGCACACTCGAAGTGACGATCACCAACGACGCCGGCGAGCGACTGACCGATATCGAGGCAAAGCTGTTCGCCGAGTCCCCGATTTCCGTGTCGGACGACCAAGCGTACGTCGACAGCCTCGACGAGGGCGAGTCGACGACCATCGAGTTCGGTATCAGCGCAAGCGGTGCCGCGATGACGAAAAACTACCCCGTCTCGGTGGACTTCCAGTACGAGGAGCCGGACGGAGATACGCCGGTGTCCGACACCTACCGCCTCCCGGTCTCCGTGACTAACTCCGGCGGTGGCAGTTCGCCGCTGACGGCGATTATCGGCGTCGCACTCGTGGCCGCCCTGGCCATCGGCGGCTACTTCAGGTTCCGCTAACGCATGGACTACCAGCGCTACATCGATTGGGCGGACGACCGCATCGTCCACGATTCACGGAAGGTGGTGCTCCTCTTCCTAATCGTGACGGTGGTCTTCAGCGCCGGCCTCGGGAGCGTCTCGACCAACTCCGGGACGTCACAGTTTACGACCGGGCTTCCGGCCGAGGAGGCACTGCAGGAGGTCAACGACAAGTTCTCGCCGACCTTCTCGCCGGATACAGGGAGCACACAGCTCATCCAGCAGGAGACGAACGTGCTCTCGAAGCCGGCGCTGCTCCGGATGCTCAGGTCACAGCATCGGCTGGAACAGCACGGAGCACTCCGTGTCACGTCGACCGCAAGCGCCGCCAGCATTGTCGCCCAGCAGCTAGACCCGGAAGCGACGACGACTGAACAACAGATCTACGCTGTCGAATCAGCGACGCCGGGTGAGATCGATTCCGCTGTCGGGCGCGCGGCCGAGCAGAGCCCCCGGTTCAAATCGTTACTGAGCAAGGATTTCAACCGCAAAGCCGCCTCGGCGTCGGCGACCATCGGGGTCGTCACGCACGAGGTCCCGGCCGGAATCTCCTCCGGGTCAGGCCAGGGCGGTTCGAGTCCGCTGACGAGCATCCAGAAACAGGCCGGGTTCACTGTCTCCAGCGCTGACCACGGTGGCATCACCCTGTTCGGCAGCGGTATCGTCGCAGACGAGTTCTCGAACGTCGTCGGCGACTCGCTCATCCTGACCGTGCCCGCGGCAGTGCTGTTCATCCTGTTTTTCCTGACGATTGCCTACCGCGACCTCGCGGACATGGCGCTTGGCCTACTCGCGCTGTTTATGGCCGTCGTCTGGACGTTCGGCTTCATGGGGCTTGCCGGTATCCCCTTCTCGCAGATGCTCATCGCCGTGCCACCGCTGTTGCTGGCGGTCGGGATCGACTTCGGTATTCACGCCGTCAACCGGTATCGCGAGGAGCGCGAGACCGGGGCGTCCATCCAGAAGTCGATGCGAATCACGACCGACCAGTTGCTTGTCGCCTTCTTCATCGTTACTGGGACGACAGTCATCGGGTTCGCCGCGAACCTCACCAGCGCGCTGCCGCCGATTCAGGACTTCGGCTACGTGGCCTCTGTCGGTATCACCTTCACGTTCCTCATCTTCGGGGTGTTCCTGCCCGCCGCGAAGGTGGAGCTGGACCGGCTCAGACAGTCCTACCCCATCCCGACGTTCAGCGAGACGCCGCTGGGTGCAGAGGATTCCGCACTCAGTGACGTGTTGCGCGGCGGCGTCGTCATCGCGAACCGCGCCCCGATCATCTTCCTCGTTCTCATCCTCGTGTCCACGGTCGGTGCCAGCTACTACGCCACCGGCGTCTCGACGTCGTTTAGTCAGGAGGACTTCCTGCCGCCCGAGGAGAACCCGGACTTCGTCGAGGCCCTGCCGGAGCCGTTCGCCCCAAGCGAATACACCGTAACGGAGGTGACGAACTTCCTCGATGAGCGATTCGACACGACCCAGTCCAGTCAGGCGACGGTGTACGTAGAGGGGCCAATGCGGAACGATGCGGCGCTCGAACAGATGTATCGGGCGGGTAACAACCCGCCGGACTCGTTTGTCCGCGAGGACGGACGCGCCGATTCGACATCCATCGTGACAGTCATTCAGGACCAGGCGGAACGCGACCCCGAGTTCCGTCGGATGGTCGAGCGCAATGACCAGAACGACAACGGCGTCCCGGATGATAACCTCGAAGAGATCTACGAGTATCTGCTCGACTCGCCGGCCCGTAGTACGGCGCTAGAGTACATCACCGAGGACTACCGGAGCGCGCGTGTCGTCTACACAGTCGAATCGGACGCAACCGACGCAGAGGTGACCGCCGATACGAGAAACGTTGCCGACGACTTCCGGTACGAGGCGACGGCAACCGGCTCGGTCGTCGTGTTCCAGGCCGTCTCGGACCTGATTCTGGAGTCCGCAATCCAGTCCCTGGCGATTGCGCTTATCGGCGCGTCAGTGTTTCTGGTCCTCATCTACAATATGCTGGAGGGGCGGCCGTCGCTCGGTCTCGTGAACATCATCCCCGTCGTC
Organism: Haloarcula sp. K1; assembly: GCF_001647155.1. NCBI lineage: Archaea > Methanobacteriati > Methanobacteriota > Halobacteria > Halobacteriales > Haloarculaceae > Haloarcula > Haloarcula sp. K1. The sequence continues at coordinate 12,093 of NZ_LRHL01000034.1, read as the reverse complement.
GTCACAGTGGCGTGGCTCGGCGGGACAATGCGGCTGCTCAGCATCCCGTTCAACGCGCTCACAGCGACGATGCTGGCGATAACTATCGGGCTGGGGGTCGACTACTCGGTCCACGTCACCCACCGGTTCGCCGACGAGTTCGACGAAAACGACCTCGAAACGGCGCTGGACCGGACCGTCCGCGGGACCGGCGGCGCGCTGTTTGGCAGTATGCTCACCACGACGTTCGGCATCGGTGTGCTCGGCCTGGCTGTGTTCCCTGCGATCGGCCAGTTTGGCATTCTGACAGCGTTATCAATCGGGTACGCCTTCCTCGCGTCCCTCCTGGTGATTCCCTCCGCCCTCGTCGTCTGGGACCGGGTGTTCAACGCTGACTGGTCGGTTCGTGGCCTACTCGGGTTTGGGCGGTCGCGTCCGCCCGCGCCCGTCGAAGGCGACGATTGAGTCTGCGGCCCTGGCGGCAGAACTACCGCCGGTCGTGTTCGAGCAAAACACGCCACTGAAGCCTTTATTTGCGGGCATCGTCCTAGCACTGGTATGACTCACGTCGTTATTATCGGCGCGTATGGGAGTGCCGGGGCCGCAGTCGCCGGCGACCTCGTCGAGGAGGAAGACATCGAACTCACGCTCGTCGACAACGGCGAGCCCGGCGGCGGCCTCTGTATTCTTCGTGGCTGTATGCCGTCCAAAGAAGTCCTCTCGGCGGGAGCCCACCGCTTCCAGGCGCGCCACGACGAACGGCTCGTCGGTGACGTGCCCGAGGTTGACCTGGAAGCCGTCGTCGAGCGCAAGGACGACCATGTACTCGACTGGGCCGGCCACCGGCGGGACTCCATCCACGAGATGGCCGAGCGCGACGACGTGACGTTCATCCACGACACTGCCACGTTCGTCGACGAGCACACGGTCCGGGCCGGCGGCGAGGAGCACGAGGCCGACTACGTCGTCATCGCGACCGGGTCCAGCGTGAACGTCCCGGACACGCCCGGCATTGACGAAGTCGACTTCATGACCAGCGACCAGGTGCTCGACGCCACGGAGTTCCCCGACTCCGGTATCGTGATGGGCTTCGGATACATTGGGATGGAGATGGTCCCGTATCTGGCGGAGGCTGGCGGGATGGAACTCACAGTTATCGAGCACGACGACCGGCCAATTGACGAAGGCGACCCCGAGTTTGGCGACGCGGCACTCGACATCTACGAGGACAACTGGGACGTGACCATCCCGACAAACTGCTACGAGCAGGAACTCGAAGAGACCGAGGACGGCGGCGTCCGCCTCACCGTCGAGTACGACGACGGGGGCGAGGAGACGTTCGAGGCCGACCAGCTGTTCCTCTTTACCGGTCGCCGGCCGACTGTCAACGGTTTGGGCCTGGAGAACACGTCCGTCTCGGTCGAGGGCGACTGGGCAAAGGATACGATGCAGACCCGCGACGCCGACCACATCTACGCCGTCGGCGATGTCAACGGCAAGGAGCCGATTCTCCACGTCGCCAAGGAGCAGGGCTTCACCGCGGCCGAGAACATCGTCCGGCAGGAGGCCGGAGGCTCGCTCAAGGACTACCGGAACGTCCACCACCACGTCATCTTCTCCGGGCTGGGGGTCTACCCGTTCGCCCGCGTCGGCCACAACGAGGAGACGGCGAAAGAGGCTGGCTACGACGTCGTCACGGCGACGCGACAGGCCAGCGACGACGGCGTGTTCAAATCGAAGGACGTGCCCGAGGGGCTGGCGAAGCTCGTCGTCGACGCCGACGACGGGACAGTGCTCGGCTGGCAGGGGATGCACTACCACGCGGACAGCTTCGCCAAGGCGTTCCAGATTATCGTCGAGCTGGGACTCGACGTGCGTGACCTGCCGGACCGGGCCTACCACCCGACGCTCCCCGAAAACGTCGACGGCCTCATCCGGGACTGCGTCGACCAGCTGTAGTCACTCGACCTGAATACCGGTCACGTCGAAGCGCGCGCCGCCGTCCTCGCTTTCCGAGACGGTGATCCGAGCGCCGTGCGCGTCGACGATCTCGGAGACGATGGCCAGCCCGAACCCGGTCCCGTCGTCGCTCGTGGTGTAGCCGCGTTCGAACATCTCGTCGCGCTCGTCCTCGGGAATACCAGGGCCGTCGTCGGCGACGTAGAAGCCCCGTCCGTCCGAGAGCGTCCCGACCCGGACGGTCACATGTTCGTCGCTGTCGCTGTCGTCGGCCCCCGTCAGACTGTGCCCGTGTTCCACGCTGTCGTCGGACTCCGTCCGACTGCTTGTGGAACCATGTTCCACACTGTTTCGGAAGAGGTTCTCGAACAGTTGCTGGAGGCGGGTCTGGTCGCCCGTGATTCGCACGTCCGTGTCGCGCCGTTCCAGCGTCGCGTCCGAACTCTCGACGGTATCCCAGGCGGCCGTGATGATATCGTCTAACGACGCTTCGGTCGCGTCGATGACCTTGTGACCGCCACGGGCGAGCGCGAGCACGTCGTCGATGAGTTCGTCCATCCGTTCGAGCGACCGCCGGAGCGCCTCGACGTGCTCCGGGTCCCCGTCGTACGCCTCTTCGACGAGCGTGAGCCGGCCGAACGCGACGTTGAGCGGGTTTCGGAGGTCGTGGCTGACGACGCTGGCGAACTCTTCTAGACGATTTCGCTCGCGTGTGAGTTCCTGCTCGCGCCGTTCGCGCTCCTGTTCGTAGCTGACCCAGTTCCCCATCAACTCCACGAGCGTGACTTCCCACTCCGAAAAGGAATCGCGGGGCTCCGTGCCGTAGAAGCAGAACGTGCCGTACACCGAGCCGTCGACGACAACGGGCGTTCCGAGGTAACAGGAGACGCCCATCTCGGTGTAACCCGCTCTGTCGGTCAGTTCTGGCCGGTCTTCAGCGATATCAGCGAGCACCAGCGTCTTCTCCTCGACGACGGCCCGCTCGCAGTTCGTCGCGTCCAGCGGGACTGCATCGCCCGCCTCGATGGCCCCCGTCCGGTCGCGAACGATTTCGAAGACGTACATGTCGCCATCGATGCGCGAGAGGGCGGCCGTTTCGGTCCCGAGGGCGTGCTGCCCGATTTCGAGCAGGCGCTCGACCTTGTCCTCGAAATCGAGGTCCTTGCGGGAGATGACCCGGTAAATCTCTCGGAGCGTCCGCTCTCTGCCCCTGATCTCCTTCTCGTGCTTGTGGCGCTCAGTGATATCGCGGAAGTACACCGAAATCCCGGTTGGCGACGGATAGACGGACACCTCGAACCACGTCTGCAGCGGTTCGAAGTACGCCTCGAAGGAGGTTGGCTCCTGCTGTGTCATCGCCTGCCGGTACTGCTTGCTGAACTCCGTTCCTTCCAGGGACGGAATCGCCTCCCAGATGTTCCGTCCCAGCAGGTCAGTGGTATCTCCGTCAACGTCCATCGCACGGCCGATGACACGTCTGCCGCGTTCGTTGGCATACGTGAACTCCCAGTCCTCGTTGAGCGCGAAGAACGCGTCCGTCATCCGGTCGAGAATGTCCGCCTCCTCCTGAGAGCGGGCGACGGCCGAAGTGATCCGCTGTCGGAGCAGTTCCGTCTGCTCCGAAAGCGGCGTTTTCGTCACGTAGTCTGTGACGCCGGCAGAGATAGCGTTGCTGGCCACGCTCTCGTCGCCGTCGTCAGTGAAGAGCAGAAACGGGAGGTCGAACGACTGGTCCCGGACGGCCCGTAACAGTTCGATGCCGTCTCGGTCCGGGAGTCGGTACTCGCTAACGACGCAGTCGTACGACGCGTCTTCGAGGGTTTTGAGCGCGTCGTCCGCCGTCTCACACACCGTTACAGTGAATTCATCGGTGCTACCGCTCAGCGTCTCCTTGACCGCCGTGATATCGTCACATTCCGAGTCGACGTAGAGGACGCGTAGCCGCCCAGCAGGTCCATCGACCCCGTGACGGTTCGACGTGGCCACGGGCGTATCCATATGCGTCCCAAGGCATGTGGGGCTAAAGTTGTACCGCCGGTAAGCTTTCATTACCAGGGTTCTACCCCGCGATAGCGGCTGAGAGGTCAGTCGGGCCGGCGGGTCGAAAGTACCGGTATCTCGTCGATGCGGTCCGTCGAAAGCGCATCCCAATCGACGCCCGCTGGTGTCGTGTGCGTGGTCTCCGTCTCGACAGTTCGCTCCGGCGTCACGACCCAATCCATCGGCACGTCGTGGTCGTCGACGGGCACGGTAGTATCGACGACGCCCTCTGGACCGCCCACAATCTGGAGTTCGTGGACCGTCGTCACGACCGGCGTCGTCTTGTCGACCAGCCCCAGTTCCCGGAGGACGGCGTATTCGAGGTCGCTGTACCCCTCGCCCTTCCCGATTCGCGCGCCGTCCTCGGTGACCGCGACCGACCCCGACACCACGAGGTCGACGCTCCCGACCGCCTCGGGGCCCACTTGCCGGGCGTGGTCCGCGACGTTCGAGATCGCCGGTGCCGCCTCGATGTCGTCGAGTTCGTCGGGGTCGAGTTCGTAGAAGCACCGCTCGTCCCGGAGCCGAGGAACGGCCATATATACCGTCTTGCCGGCCCGAAGCGCCGCCCGTCGGACCGGGAGCTGTGGCGAGTCTGGGTTCGCCTTGACCGTCTCTGCGGCGTCCCAGACCGCCGTCTCGGTCAGGCGCTGTGCAGCCTCGCTTGCGCCCTCGAAGTTCGGAATCCGGTCGTGGGGCGGGAACGGGAACCGGGCGATACCCTGCTCTTCCAGCGCGTCCCAGACCGTTTCGCGGATAGTTTGCTTGTCCATGGCGCTACGGCCTCCGGCGGCGGAACTGCTGTGTGCAGACCAGCGCCAGCAGTGCGACAAGCGCCCCGACGGCGGTGAACCCGGGACCGCTGGCGTCGGTCGTGGACTGGTCAGTACTCGGCGTGTGGTCCGCGGGTGTGGGCTCGCTCGTTTTGGTCTCGGCCGGCGTCACAGCCGACCGGGGAACGTAGCTGTCGGCGTCGTAGCGGTCCGGATAGAGCTGTGCGGTGGCGTTGTGTGCGAACGAGACCACGCTCCGCGGGGCGGGCTGATTGATGTTCCGCACCTGTACGGCGACCGTCGAGTTGGTCTCGCCCGCGGTCGTGCTGGCGTAGGGCTCGGTCTCCGCGATGGTCGCCGTGTTCTCGGTGACAAAGAGCACGTCCGGATCTAACTGGAGGATGACTTCGTTGCTGAGCTGTGGGTACTGGGTGTGGTTGCGGGCCGCGACGTTCTCCGCGCCCGAGAGTTCGATGAGCGACGTGACGAAGGTGTTGCCCGCCGCCACGTACCCCCCGCCAAGCGGGTACAGCGCCGTCGGTCGGTCTTCGGCGTCCGCAGTGACCTGCCGAACGGCGTCGACGTTCGCGTCCATCCAGGCGTTCGCTTCGCTCGCACCCTCGCAGTTACCAGTCAGTCGACCGATGGTCGCCGTCTTTGCTCGAATGTCCTCAATAGTTGTCGCGGCGGGGAGGTGATACACCGTGAGCCCGGCCTGCCGAAGCGGGGCCACATCACCGGCGCTGGCGTTCGGTGCAATCACCAGGTCCGGGTTCGTACCGACGACGCGCTCAACGTTGACACCGAAGCTCGCGGAGACGTTCGTTCGGCTCTCAGCACCGTCGAGATAGCTCGCGTACTGGGTGAGCCCGACCACCTGGGAGCGGCCGTCGATCTCCCACATCGTCTGGGCGGCCGAGGGATTGGTCGTCGTGACCCGTTCCGGGCGCTCCTCGATAGTGACCTCGGTCCCGGTCGCGTCGGTCATCGTGACCGGGAACGAGCAGTCGTCCGCCTGCGTGTCGGCTGTTGCTGCGGCCGAAGTCACACCTGCGGACGAGCCCACGAGCAAGACAAAGACGCAGACGAGAGAAAGTTGTCGCATGCTCTAGGCGGGTGTCAGGAGCAATAAATACTTATCTACTGCAACTGGGCTTTCATACATGCGTTTCGCGGGTCGGACTGTCGGGTGGTCGGCGGGGCTCGTCGCCGTCCTCTGTGCCGTGGTGACGACGAGCGCCGGTATCGGCCCGGTGTGGATTCCACCCGAAATCGTCGGGAAAGTGCTGCTCAACGCCGTCGTCGTCCCGACTGGCATCTCGGTTTCCGGCCCTGCCGTCGACGTGACTACGGCCCATGTGTTTTCTTACGCCGTGAGCGACCTCCAGACACAGATTGTGATGCAGGTCCGGCTCCCCCGGATACTGCTGGGCGCGGTCGTCGGCTTCTCGCTCGCCGCCGCGGGGACGATCATGCAGGGGATCTTCCGGAACCCGATGGCCGACCCCTCTATTATCGGCGTCTCCTCCGGCGCGGCGGTCGGCGCGGTCGGCTTCATCGTCGCGCCGGTCGTGATCCCGTTCGGACTCGGCCTCCGCGGCGCGGCCTTCGTGGGTGCGCTGGTCGCGGCCTTCGGCGTCTATCTCATCGCGACGCGGAACGGCCGCACGCCGGTCGCGACGCTGTTGCTGGCCGGCGTGGCGATACAGACGTTTCTGGGCGCTGTCGTCTCCTTCCTGTTGCTCCACAGCGGCGAGAGCATCCGCCGGGCGCTGTACTGGCTGATGGGCCATCTCAAGGGCGCGTCGTGGCCCGAAGTGACCAGCAGCGTCGTGCTCGTCGCCATCCCGTTCGTCGTGTTGCTCGCCTACGCACGCGATCTGAACGTCATGCTACTCGGTGAGGAGGACGCTCAGAGCCTCGGTATCGAGGTCGAACGGACCAAGCGGGTCCTGCTCGCGCTGTCGGCAGTCATCACGGCGGCGGGCGTCGCCGTCGCCGGCATCGTCGGCTTCGTCGGCCTCATCGTCCCCCATGTGATGCGGCTGCTCGTCGGGCCGGACCACCGGATACTGCTCCCGACGGCGGCGCTCGCCGGCGCGTCGTTCCTCGTCGCGACGGACACGCTAGCACGCTCGGGCAGCGCCGAGGTCCCAGTCGGCATCGTCACCGCCGTCCTCGGCGCGCCGTTCTTCCTGTACTTGCTCCGGAAGCGGGAGGTGCACGAGCTGTGAGCGGGCCGGCTACATCGAACGGTGGGGACCCGGGACGGGACCGCTCCGGGCCGATGCTCGACGTGTCCGACCTCGCGGTGTCCTTCGGCGACCAGTCTGTCGTCTCGGGCGTCGAGTTCAGCGTCGACCGCGGGTCGCTCGTCGGTCTCGTCGGTCCCAACGGCGCGGGCAAGACGACTGTCCTGCGGACGGTGAAAGGGACGCTCGACCCGGACGCCGGCACAGTCCGTGTCGACGGCGACCCCATCCACAGGAAGTCCGCGAAAGCGGTGAGCCGCCTCGTCGCGAGCACGCCACAGGGCACTGCACTATCGTTCGATTTCAGCGTCAGGCAGACCGTGGAGATGGGCCGGACGCCACATCTCGGCCGGTTCGACCGAATGGACGAGAGCGACCGGAACGCCGTCGAAACAGCGATGGAGCGTGCGAGCGTCACCCAGTTCGCCGACCGGCCGTTCACCTCGCTCTCGGGCGGCGAGCGCCAGCGGGTCCTCCTCGCCCGGGCGCTTGCACAGGAAACGCCGGCCCTCCTGCTCGACGAGCCGACGGCGAGCCTCGACATCAACCACGCCGTCCGCACGCTCGAACTGGTCCGAGCGCTCGTCGACGACGGGAAGACGGCCGTCGCCGCGATTCACGACCTCAACCTGGCCGCGCGGTACTGCGACGAACTGGTGTTGCTCGCCGGCGGCGGGGTCCGCGCCGCGGGCCGCCCCGCGGACGTGCTCACGAGCGACACGCTCCGTGACGCTTTCGACGCGGAGACGCTGGTGACGACCCAGCCCGGCACCGACGCGCCGCTCGTGACCCCGCTGGCCGAACAAGAGTCGGTCGCCCGTCGCGTCCACGTCGTCGGGACCGGCACGCCAGCGGCTGCCGCCGTCTCGAAGCTCGTCGGGGCCGGCTGTCGGGTCAGCATCGGCGTCGTCCCCGCCGGTGACACAGCTGCCGAGCGGGCCGCCGATCTCGACTGCGAGGCGGTCACGGTCCCGGCCTTCGCCGGCATCGACGACGCGGCACGCCAGCGCGCCGCCGACCTCGCCGCTGCGGCCGATGCCGTCGTGATAGCGGGCGAAACCGGTGACGGAAACAGTGCGGTTATTGAGGCAGGTAGCCCCCGTCTCGCCGTCGAGACAGACGAGAGCGCCTACACCAGCAACGGTCACGACACCGTGCCGCTGGCTGCGCTCCCTGCGGCAGTCGCGTCCCTGCCGTCCGCGGCGGAGCCCGACGCGACACCGCCACTCAATCAGTCGACCACTGACTGAGTCCACCGTCGGCTGATGTATCTCCAGCCGAGAACAGCAACACCGATACTTTTTGCTCCCGTACGTCGCCCGTGGACGACACGATTTCGTGGCTCCGGGACCGGCCGTACTACGAGGGACAGATCGTCGACCAGCGGACGGTACCCGGTCGGGACGCACGGACCGCGGACTGCGAGATTGCGGACCGCCTCGCTGGCGTCCTCGAAGATCAAAGCATCACTGACCTCTACACCCATCAGGTGGACGCTATCGAGGCGGTCCGCGGCGGCGAGAACGTCGTCCTCGCGACCGAGACGGCAAGCGGCAAGAGCCTCGCCTACACCGTGCCGGCCTTCGAGCGGGCGCTGGACCGCCGGGCGACGACGCTGTACGTCGCGCCACAGGTCGCGCTCATCAACGACCAGACCGAGACGCTGTCGGAACTCGCGCAGGGGCTGGGCTTCGCCTCCGGGGTCTCCGTCGCCCAGTACACCGGCCGGCAGTCGAAGTCGGAGAAAGAGGCCATCCGGGAGCGCCAGCCCACCGTGTTGCTGACCACGCCGGACATGCTCCACTACGGCATCCTCCCCCACGCCCACCGGCTGTGGGACTGGTTCTTCCAGCGGCTCGAAACCGTCGTCGTCGACGAGGTCCACGGCTACCGCGGCGTGTTCGGCAGCCACGTCTCGCTGGTGATGCGCCGCCTCCAGCGTATCGCCGAGCGGTTCGACGCCGGCGGCGATAGCAGCGAAAGCAACGGCAGAAGGGGCGACAGCGCAACAGCGGGCGGCCCTGAGTGGGTCTGCTGCTCGGCGACCATCGGCAATCCGGTCGAACACGCGGCGGCCGTCACCGGCCAGCCCGAGCCGTCGTTCGCACTGGTCGACGAGGACGCGAGCGCCAGCGGGCCGCGGCACTGGCTGCTGTGGAATCCGCCGGAGTACGAGGGCGACGGCTGGGGGAGCGGCCGCCGGAAGTCGAATCACGTCGAGACGAAACAGCTGTTCGTGGACCTCGTCGAGCGGGGCCTCCAGACGGTCGTCTTTGCCGGGTCGCGCCAGACGGCCGAACGCTACGCCAGCGACAGCGCGGACGAACTCCGGAGCCGCGGCGAGCACGCCCTCGCCGACAGCGTCGGCGCGTACCAGGCCGCACTGACCGACGACCGACGGCGCGAACTGGAGCAGGGCCTCCAATCTGGCGACCTGCGGGGCGTCTGGTCGACCAGCGCGCTCGAACTGGGCGTCGACGTGGGCGGCTTAGACGCCGTGTTGCTGGACGGCTACCCCGGGACGCGGATGCGGGCTTTCCAGCAGGCCGGGCGGGCCGGTCGCGGCACGGACCCCGCCCTGGTCGCGCTCGTCGGCGGCGAGGACCAGCTAGATCAGTACGTCCTGCGCAACCCCGACGCGCTGTTCGAGACGGGAGCCGAGCAGGCCGTGACAAACCCCGAAAACGAGCAACTGCTTCCGAATCACGTCCACGCGGCCGCCTGCGAGAACTGGCTCTCGCCGGACGACGACCGCCACTTCGGCGAGCCGTTCCCCGACGTGGTCAGCGATCTCGAATCTGCCGGAAAGCTCGACCGCCGCCAGACCGACCAGGGGATGCGCTGGCTCGGCAACGGCAGCCCGCACCACGAGATGAACCTGCGGACCGTCGACGACGGCGAGGTGAAACTGGTGGCGAAAGGCGACGTGATAGCGAAACTCTCCGTCGAGGACGCATTGCGGGACGCCCACCCCGGCGCGATTTACCATCATCAGGGCCGGCGCTACGAGGTGACGGACCTCGACCTCAACGCGGGTGTGGCAGAACTCGACCGGACGTGGGCCGACTACTTCACCCGCGTCCTGCACGACAAGACCATCACCGTCGAGGCGGACCTGGCGGAGCGGCGACTGCCGACCCGCGAAGACGTGCCGGTCCGCTTCGCGTCCGTGACGATGCGCAAGCAGATTACCGGCTACGAGCGCCGCGACGGCTCCTCAGGGGAGGTCCTCGGACAGCGCTCGCTCGACCTACCAGAGACGACGCTGGAGACGAAGGCGCTGTACCATACGGTGCCATCGGACATAGAAAGCGAGATTCGGCAGGGTGCGTACGGAGCCGAAAGCGACTCCGGTGGCGGGAGCGAGAGCGGAAGCGGTGGCGGGGGCGGCGGTCAACACGGCGATGCAGCGACCGACGGCGGCAGCGAACCCGGTGACTTCCCGGGATCCATCCACGCCGCCGAGCACGCCATGATTTCGATGTTCCCCTTCGAGTACCTCTGTGACCGTGGCGACATCGGCGGGCTGTCGACGCCGCGTCATCCCCACACCGGCGAGCCGACCATCTTCATCTACGACGGCTACCCCGGCGGCATCGGTCTGACGCGGGCCGGCTACCACGACATCGGGCCGCTGATGGACACCACGCTGTCGATGCTGACTTCGTGTGACTGTGCCGACGGCTGTCCGGCCTGCGTGCAGTCGCCCCACTGCGGGAATGCAAACGACCCACTGGACAAACACGGCGCGATACATCTACTGGACGGGCTGGTAGAGCAGTAGCGTGACCGCCCGGTGGAAAAACCGCCTCAGGCGTCGCCCGCTGCCTTCCGCAGCGTGACTCCGACTACCGTCCCCGTCGGCTCGTTGTCTTCGACCCACACGTCACCGCCGTACGCGTCGACCAGCGTTCGGACGAGGTAGAGGCCGACCCCGGTACCGTCACTGTCCAGGCGTTTCTCCCCGCGCTCGAACACCGCCTGTTTCTGCTCGTCCGGGATTCCCGGTCCGTCGTCGGCGACAGTGACGTGGACCACGTCGCCATCGTCGATCACGTCGATGACGACCGACGGCACTGCCGAGTCGTTGTGCTGGATGGCGTTGGTGAGGACGTTCCGAAACACAGAGGACAGGAGTTCGTCGGCCCGCACCCGTACCGACGGGGACTCGTCCGGGACAGTGACCTGTGCGTCGCTGTACGTCGCTGCGATATCCTCGGACACCGAGGACAGTACTGGTCCGAGGGCGACCGGCTCGGTCTCCCAGTCCGTCTGTCGCATTACCGTCGCAAGGTTTCCAGCCGTTTCGAGCAGTTCCGCGGCTGCCTGGCTACTTTCCTGAATACCGTCGGCGTGTTCCAGGGCGTCACCGCTACACTGGTCCCGGAGCAGTTCCGCCCGGCCGCTGATGGTCTGCAGGTGGTTCGTAAGGTCGTGACGAACGATCTGGTTCAAGAGATCGAGGTTGTCACGCTGCCGTTTCAGCTCCCGCTCGCGCTCGATCCGTTCGAGGGTCGAGAGCACGTTCTTCCCGAGGATGTCGGCCAACTGCGTCTCCCGCTCGGTCGGTTCGGCTCGTTCATCCGTCCCGGCTGTCAAGAGCCCGTACTCCGGGAGTGGAACGGAGATACAGCCGTGAAGGGGTGCATCGGACGCCGCTTTCTCTTCATCAACGAGGACCCGCTGTGTCTCGTCACTCTCGTAATGGTCCCACAGCCAACTCCCGCGTTCGTGTCGCATTCTCCGTCCCGGCTCGGCCGGGACCTCGACGTGCTCTCGAAGCGGCTCAGAGATCGCCTCGGCTTTGAGTCCGCTGTCAGTGGCCTCCCAGAAGACACTGAACGGGAAGTCGAGAATCGCTGTCGCAGTCTCGACTGCGATAGTCGCGACTTCGGACCGGTTCTCGGCTGTCATCAGCCGGCGTGTCGCCGCGTACAGCTCCCCGATCTGGTCCTCCGGAGTCGCCTGATAGCAGGGGGAGTCGGAGTTTGACCCCATTTTTACTCATTTACTTCGTCCTGAATATAAATGTTCGTCAAGGCCTGTGCGTAGTGTTCAGATAAGGATTGAAGAGTGAGGCACGGCGGTTT
>NZ_LRHL01000033.1:0-6368 GCF_001647155.1 Haloarcula sp. K1 | reverse complement strand
TAACTGCGAGACACACATACGCGACTAGTTTGATATTATTCATTCTATCTCGTGAGTTTCCTCCACAGCTTTATCCACTTCAAGTGTGAATACTTCTTGAATGCTGAATTTCAGATGGATTGCAGCCTCCGGTTGAACAGTCCAAGTATAATCCAGTGACCATCCCTTACTCATTATGCTCCACCGATCTGTCTTTTCATAACTCCCACCTGAATGCAAGGATACCTTCTCTTCGTCGGGATCCGGTTCTGTACCACTGTACACTTCTGAAGTTTTTTTACTTCCGCGAAATAGACTATCGTCACCTCGACCGACGCCAATAATATGGCCGGTCTCATGCATGACCACTTTTTGAATTTTAATACGTGTATCAATATCTGGGTTTGAGCCTGTGGAGGCCTCTTGGAACACAACCATGCCAAAGTTGCGTCCCCATTGTCCATCTCCATCACTGGATGCTACACCCGCTTTATTTGACCAATCCGGAGCTTTGAAAAGTCCGTCTCCACCACCACTGGGCGTCAGATAGAGGTATACTTTATTTTCTGTGTCGTCATGGTAATTCTCTTGAATCTCATCTGCATCATCACGGGTTGTTGGTGGATACTCATTGTCTGGATCCGTCCACCACGACCCAGAAGCGTGAGTCAAATCGTCGCGGGTCAGTTCATCATCGATGTAATATGTGACATCCACATCATACATCTCATAATTCTCTGCGGCTGCTTTGACAGCATCAAGCATCACAGGGTCAACATCATCATCGTAGTCAACCTCAACTGAGAGGCTAGGTGATGGAGTGACAGAAGACGATGTTGGATTACCAGGCTGGCTGTCGTCAACAGACCGCCAATGTAGTTCGCCGATGTGGAGATTCGAATGCTCAAACAATTCATCACCGTCGATATCAATGCCACTTGGTGACGGTGCCTCCCACGTGTCGTGATACCCGGCCTGCTCAGAGATAATTTCGTTGCCTTCAATCCCACTTCCAGTGTTGAGATGCTCTCGATACAGTATCACGTTGTCAGTGTGGCCAACGCCATAGACGCCAATCCACCCATCCCAGTATTTGTCTCCGTCCGTATCAGCGTCAGTCGGATCTGTCCCAAAGGACAAATCGGGGTCTTCAGTAAGGGATGTTCTTCCCCAAAAACTCGTCTGTTTGGTCAGGCCCTTGACTTCCTGACCATCTGTGAGGCCGTCATCGTCGGTATCTGGGTCAAGCGGATCTGTCCCTTCAGAAAATTCTTGCTTATTCCCTAGCCAGGTATCTGTCCGACCTGTCCCGTCAAGAGCTGTGAACACGAGTTTGTCCCGTGTACTCGAACCAGCGTCGTCAATCACGAAGTCAAAATCTGCGCTTGCATCGTCGATATCGGCCCGGCCGTACATCGACGGGAAGCCAATAACCCGTCGTTGGCGCGGTGATAGCGATTCAATGAGTGCTTGGCTTTGTCTAACCCGCGGATCTGCAGACGTTGCCGAAGACGGGTTCAGGCCGAGGTTCTGTTCGCTTTCATCCCGCAGTCCGTCATCATCAGTATCTGGGTCAAGTGGGCTCGTCTTGATACGTTTGGACTGTGTTTGATCCCGCAGTGAGGCTCCTTGAGGGCTATTCGCACCTTTCACCGCGCCGGGCCCGACTTGGACGGTCCGAGTTTCAAATTCGGTGCCATCTGATAATCCATCACCGTCCGTATCTTGATTTGACGGATCACTGCGGAAAGACGTGATCGTCATCCGGTCCGCTACACCCAGTGGCCCGTACGAGATTTCTCGGCCATCACTGATTCCATCACCATCAGTATCGGCGTCGTGGGGGTCAAGTTCTATCAGATGGAACCGGTCGTACATCGCGATTATCTCTTTTTGCTCAATGTAGTCGTACAGGGAGTCCCCATCTGAATCCGCGTACACCTTTGTCCGGAAACTAGCTTCGACATTGTGTGCTTCAATGGAAATTTGGAAACGCTCTCCAGGGAAGGACTCTAAGTCGATAGTCCGGGTACTACCCCCATTTGTTCCTAACTGTAGTTTTCGAGTCCAATCACGGTTTACGGCTGATATCTCGACAGTAATCGACGGGTTCGTTCCTATCGGCGCTGAATCATGGTGTAGTTTCAGTTCCTCAGAATCAGATTGATGGAATTCTAAAACCGCACTGGTCGTATTCTGTTCACTAGTGATGGCTGGTTGTATCAGAGCTGCTGAAGATGAACCCTTTTGAGCATCTGCAGTGTCAGTGTTCACCCGCAAATAGGAAGGATTCTTGACCCGATATTGCCGGCCCGTATCTGGAATCTGCTGTGTGCCCGAAGCAGGACTAATCGACTGAATGCAAATAGTCTGGTTTTCGAGGGTAGAGCCGTTTTTTATTGAGACATTCTGTTGTATTCCCCGGCAATTTGAGATTCCTTCGTTCGGGCCTGAATCTTCATCTTTCGTACCAGCGACAAGTCGCAACTCTGTCTCATCATAGAATCTCGGTTTATCTTGCTCGTATATTAGAGGGGTAGCTGGTGTCGAATCCCAGTGACACTCTCCCGAACAGTCAAATGAGGTGAGGTTTGAACGTGACAGTGGAGTCTTCGGGGCAATGCTGTCTGCCGCAATAACCTCGCCTTGAGTACGTGCAACTACTCCTGGCACAAAGAAGGAAAAATTCTGCACGGTAGCCGAAACAGTTCGGTTTTCAGCATCTACTGTGGAATTGATTGGTTGATACGGTTGCGATGTAGACCCATTCCATTTTAACATTGTCAACCGTCGAAGTTCCGATTCTGGCACTGAGGAGTCAATCGGTATTGTCACGGTCGCTGACTCGAATGATGTCTCATTTCTTACGTGAAGAATCGGTCCCGCAGTCATGTTTGTTTTATTAACACCAGAAGAAAGCGTCTTGACAGAGACGTCCTGAGAAACACCCATTGACCCTTGGATTTCTACCGTCGCGTTTGAAGTCTCTGGAGAGATGGTTATGGTGACAGTCTCATTTCGATCTGGAGTTCCGTCTCCGTCTGAGTCTCTTGACAGAGGATCAGTCCCCTGTTTGACTTCAAGCCCATCGGGAACGGTATCATTATCAGTGTCAATTACCAGTGGATTGGTCCCATAGTGTTTGATCTCTTCTGCATCTGTGAGACTATCGCCATCCGTATCATTGACCGATAGTAACGTCCCGTTATCCAATTCAGCGCGGTTAGTGAGTCCATCAGTATCAATGTCTTCTACTCCGTCCAGCGTTCCATCACTATCCGTATCATTGTGTGTAGCATTGAGTGCACCTATTGGTTCCTCAAACCCATCTGGCAACCCATCACTATCCGTATCTGCTTCAAACGGATTCAATCCGACATCAAGCTCAGTACGAGTGACGAGTTCATCATCATCAAAATCTTCTTGGCCATCACGGACACCATCAGCATCACTGTCGGCTAGGTTCGGATCTGTTCCTATTTGAACTTCTTCCCCGTCGGTCAGCGTATCGTTGTCAGAGGTTTGACTTCGCGGATCTGTCCCGAATTTGTTCACCTCATTACCATCGGAGACAGAGTCGTAGTCCGTATCTGGTTGCCGAACAGAAGTGTTGTATCTTAATTCGGTTTCGACCGTCAGCCCGTCTCCGTCCAAATCTTCTTCGGCGTCTGTGACTCCGTCTCCATCGGTATCAGGATTGGTTGGATCTAATTCTTGTATAGGCGTCTCAAACCCGTCTGAAAGGCCATCACCGTCAGTGTCGTTGTCTCTGGAGTCGGTTCCTTCCCGAAATTCCGTGTACGCTACCAGACTATCTGAGTCCCAATCCTCAAGACCATCAATGATATTGTCACCGTTGCTATCTGCTTGTGTCGGGTCAGTACGAGTGACACTCCGTTCATATGAATCCGGCAGCCCATCACCGTCAGTATCATTCACCAAGGTTGATTGACCTTTGTTGAATAGCCACTGAATATCCCCGACATCGGTTCGGTTGTCACCCGTGTAATCATACGCGCTCCAGTTAGCACCGGCTGCTGTGGATCCCAAGTGACGAGATAGGGCGTCAACGTCGACAATGTTGACAGCGCCATCGCCGTTGACGTCTTCGTAGAGTCCGTCGCCATCTGGATCAGTGGGCTGGTTATCGCCAACGAGCGGGTACGGGTGAGAGTCGTTTTCCCGGGGCGCTAACTGCTCAATAGCACTCGCATTCGGCTCGGTTGAGCCATTCCAACTGGTCGAAAGTGGTCCGGTCGCCTGGTTCCCAGCCGTAGAGGCGGGTGTTTGTGTCGATTGTGTCCGTGTCGGCTCATTTCCAGCCGTGGTGACGGCCTGGTTTCCGGCACTTGTACCAGGGATGTCATTGCCAGCCGTCTGCAGCGGGCCGGCCCCGGTACCGGTCATCATTCCCGAGACCGGACCGACAGTCACTAATAGTAATACTCCAAATAACGCTTGTAATTTTGTCGTTGAACTTGCCATATAAACCCCCACCAGAGGTAGTATTGTGATTTTGAATCAGTAACCATAATACTTAATCCTACTTATTGAGACAGTATATTTAATGAGGAAGCTTGCGACAGTATTCGGCCTTTGTATAGCAGTATCCCTCTGGGCGGGGATCGCGATGGGGGCGGGAACGACCAGTGTCGTGGTCCAGCCTTCGACTGACACTGTTACGGTTGGAAACACAACCACTGTTGATATCGTAGTCACGTCGACCACAGACGGGGTTGGTTCACTGGATCTCGATATTGCAAGCACCAACGATTCGGTTGCAACAGTCTCGAACACGTCTGTTGCTGGAAATCCAGAAACAGTCCAGTCTGCCGAGGAGGCAAACGGCGTCCGTATCGCGGCGACTGGAATGGATACCGCCGACAGTGGCTCGATATCTGTTGCCTCTGTCACGCTCACCGGCGAGGCTGCCGGGACGAGCGATGTGGATCTGACCGTTGCAGCCGTCGGTGACGAATCCGGGACCGCATACAATGTCACCAGCGTCCGCGATGGAACACTGACAGTCGAGTCCGGAGAAAACGCAACGGAGACGCCAACACCGACTCCGACTGCAACAGAAACACCAACAGAAACTCCTACCGAGGAAGACTCGTCGAGTTCCGGCGGTAGTAATGATGACGGTGATAATGATGGCGGAGATGACGATGATGGTAGCGACTCCAGCGGCAGTGACTCTGGTGACACAGCAACAGCGACGGCCACACCGACAGTAACGGAACCGACGCCCAGTGACACCCCAACAACAACGGCCACGGAAACTGAACACTCGACCGAGACAGACACCAAGCAATCAACCTCAACCCAGACCAGCAGTGGTGGGCCAGCAATCACCCCGTCTCAGACCGGGACCACAGACACTGTCGAGCCGTCTGGCGGCTCACCCACGAATCTGCTTATCGGCGGGAGCATGATCGTCGCTGTTCTCGGTGGGATCATCATTTACCGTCGGTTGTAGAAGCGAGTCCAAGACACACGACACGTTCTCACCTCGCTGACCGGCTCAATTGGGGGTCGTCTGTCGCTTCCATGTGAAGAGGTACTGGCAACTTACTCACCGGAGATGATATCGTTCGCTTCGTCGCGTGTCCGCNNGCCAGCTGTGGGTTCTCGCGATAGATTTCTCGCCCGAGGCCACGACGGGCGCCGTGTGGCTTTAGTGGTTCCTCGAACTCATAGTCGGCCCACTCACAGAGATCGGCGAGGATATTTCGAGCCGACTGTGTGGTGATCGACGGTGTCGGATCCAATGCCTTTGCCGCGTTGTCGAGTCTGGGGAACACAGCTTCATTCTCGTCGGGCTCTCGAAGTTGCTTCCAGCGCCGGAGCGGGCGAAGCGCATCGTCGAGGATCGGCGCGGACTCTCGGGTTCGGTTCTTGCCGAACACCTGCATTGTACCGGCTTCGAGGTTGACGTGTCGCCACCGCAGACCATTCCGTTCTTCATCATCAGAGACAGCAACCAGTTCCGCGCTGCGGGCTCCTGAGTACGCGAGCAAGAAGACGAGTGCTTGGTCGCGGTAGGCCGCCGTGCGGTCGATATCGTCGCTCTCGCCGGCCTTGTCGACGCGAGCCGTCGCGGTAGCGCAGATAGCGTCGCGGTCCCGGGCGGTCCAGTACTGCTGGTCTGTTTCGGTCTCATCGGTCGGGAGCGGACCTTCGGCGTGGTTGGTCTTGGCCGGGTTCGTCGGAATTAGACCCTCGTAGACAGCCCATGTGAGGAACGAGCGGACATACGCGAAGTACCGACGAGCAGTCTCCGGTGAAATATCGTCTCGGTCATCAGCTCGAGCAAGGTCACGAGCGTATTGCCGACAGAGGTCGTCGTCGATATCCTCGGGACTGGAGATACCGTGCTGGTCCCGGGA
>NZ_LRHL01000032.1:0-2041 GCF_001647155.1 Haloarcula sp. K1 | reverse complement strand
CTCATTCAGATTTTTGAGGCCCATCTCGGTGAACCGAAAGGTGATCTGGAGGACACTATTGACCAACTCACCATCGCAGATACGGACTACAAGGTCGTCCAAGGGCTGGCGAAACTGCTGAAAGATGAGTGTGAGTTCGAGACGGTTGCTCCAGTTGAGCCACATGAGATTCGTCAGCGATTGTTCGAGAAGGCAAATGAGTCGTATCCGATTGTTCGCCAGCCCACGCTCGGTGAGGACACGCAGAAGTTAGAAGTGTACAGTTCCGTTGCTGATGCGCTGGGTATCACACTCGAAGAGTGCCACCAGGGGATGTACGCCGACTTGGAGGAACACAAACGACTTGTTCGGTTTGGACACCGTGTTTCCGATGAATGCCAAGATGCAGAGGAGTCATCGACTACGACTCAACTGACGGGAGATAGTGAGGAATCATATGCAGCGGATACAATTACGCCTGACTGGCTTCTCACCCGTTATAATCTGGCGTTAGCACAGGCTGTCCTCTACGATGCGACCGAGATGCGGGTGCGGGTCTGGGACTCGTTTGCGACGGTATTCAGTTACGTGAAGTTATTCGGGTTGATGCACCGCATCTACCCAATCGACAGCAACGGCAAACGCGTGAGGAGTACCGATGCAGCAGACGGATACGAAGCTATCTTAGATGGGGCGGCGTCCCTCTTTTCGAAATCGCGGAAGTATGGGATACGGATGGCGAACTTTCTGCCAGCACTGCCGTTATGTGATCGGTGGGAGATGGAGGCCGACATTCTGGATGATGGGGGTGGATCGACGACTCAGACGCTTTCCTTTGCGCTTGATGACACTGACGACCTGTCTTCACACTACGCTGCGCAGAGCGATTTCGACTCTGACGTAGAACGGACACTCGCCCAGAAGTGGGACCGTGCGAACACGGATTGGGAACTCGTCCGGGAAGATGACGTGCTGGACTTAGGTGCAGAGGTTATGCTCCCTGACTTCGCTATTGAACATCCAGACGGCCGGCGAGTTATATTCGAGATTGTTGGCTTCTGGACACCCGAGTATCTTGATGAGAAGCTGGCGAAGATACGCGAGGCGAACCGAGATAATCTCATTGTTGCTGTATCTGAGCGCTTAGACTGTTCATCTGGGGATTTCGATGGAATAGATGACCGTGTGCTATGGTTCAAATCGGGGATCCACGTCTATGATATTGTGGAGTTGGCTGAGAAGTATGCCGTCGAGGCCCTGCCAGCCGAGTAGGTCGGTCTGTCTCGTTTCACCGTGTTCCCTGTGGGTTCTAATCACGGAGTGGAAGAATTCAAAAAGCGGTCAGCTTATGAATGAGTTGACGCCGCAAGAAGTCTGTCGGGCTTCAGTATCTGCGTACGTATAGGACTGATTTGAGTATAACTCATAGCGAGAACGTGGTAGGCTCTGGAAGCCCAATGAATCGATAAGAGTGGAAGATGGGGAATAGAGCGCGTGAAGAGGGTATGACAGAGGGAACTTGGCGGTCGCCAGCCACAGAGGGTCAGTTGGGGAGTGATGAGGCAAGCGTGTCGGATATTTTTCCGGGACTGCTCCGACCGGCGGCTACCTGCATATACTGGCCAGTGGATAATCAAGCCCCACAGAGTGTTTCTGACTCTGAAACACTCCTTCTGGGTCGGCTCTTACCAAGCACAGCGAAACAGCCGAATTCCTCTCTGTATTGCTCGTGAGCCAGTCCAAAATTTTGTGTTCCTCTGTCGGGTGAGAGGATGACTGACCTTTCACTCGGTACGTTCGGAGACGGAGACAGCGCCGACAACGACCTCGATCCAGATGCCGCAAGCATCGCCCGATGTGCGACGACGTGTCGCGCTCCTGATCGCGACGACAGCAGTTGGGTCGCCCCGGACGAGGACTGGGGGCTGACAACGCAGCGGCCGGCGTCGTCAATCAACACGTCAGCTGGTCGAGCAACCAAACAGCAAACCCGGTGGGTCGTCGGCGGGGACATCGGAGACTACGTTGAGCAGTACGCAACTGGCGACCTCCTGCAAATCCC
>NZ_LRHL01000031.1:224-2475 GCF_001647155.1 Haloarcula sp. K1 | reverse complement strand
TCAGTGTCTCCGTAGAGATACGCCTACAAGTCCTGTGGCATCACTGTCTGTCGCTCATTCGCTTCGGCTCGGCGAGCGGCGTCCTCAAGTAGTTCTTCAACCGTTTCGTCCAGAGCTTCGTAGAAGTCCGCCGAGATTGGGTGGTCGTTCACTGTCTCCCGTACGCCAGATTTGACTATCAGATCAGTCATACATTCAGAAAGCGAACACTCGAACAATTAAATATTGTCGACTCACTCCCTAAGCTTCAGATTCAGCGGTAGGGCACATCACAGGGTTAGGTCAGCAATCGTCCAGTCGGTGGGCAAGTCGCCGTCAATCCCTTCCTCAGTCACGATATCTCGAATCCGTTTCTCGACATCCGCGTCTAACACAAACTCGTAGTCAAGGTCCTCCTGCCACTCCCAGTACCGTGGAATTGTCGGGCTAAATTCGCTGACCGCACCGGCGGGAGCATCTAACAGGTACCGTGGTCCCGAGATCTTGCCAGACCGATATGGGAGCGTCTGTCGAACTGCTTCGTCATTGATCAGTTGCTCCAGCAGTTCTATCGCTGAATGCTGGTCGGCGTAGAACGCGTGTTCGAGCATCGCATTCACGAGTGGAAGACCTGTTGAGGCGTGCTGATGGATGTTGTCCGCAACCGAGTGGT
Source organism: Haloarcula sp. K1 (assembly GCF_001647155.1). Classification (NCBI taxonomy): domain Archaea; kingdom Methanobacteriati; phylum Methanobacteriota; class Halobacteria; order Halobacteriales; family Haloarculaceae; genus Haloarcula; species Haloarcula sp. K1. The sequence continues at coordinate 1,823 of NZ_LRHL01000031.1, read as the reverse complement.
CAGGATGCCCGATTCCCCAGCCGTACGGATGAAGTGCCTCTCTAATGAAATCGTATCCATCTCCCTCAATTTGGTCGAGAATCGAACTGAAGAACGCCAGAGCGGGAACGGGAATAGCATCGACACTATCCGACAGTCGGGTACGGATGAGGTAGCGACCAGTGACGTTCTGGAGGATTGTCGTCACGTGTGGGAATCCATCAGTTGTCTCTGGATGGTATGCGTTGAGAAACTCTTCGAGGATCTCCCACCCTTCGGTCTGTATTGCGTCGTCAAGCACGGTGATGAGTCGTTCTCGATAGGCTCTTGAGATACGACGGTAGCGGTCGGATTCTCCGTCCTCATGTGCGGTCGATAACCGCGTTTCGTACGTTGCGACTGCCCGTGTGAGGGCGGTCACATCTCCGTCGTCAGCGCTCGCTAACTGTTGATCAAGCTCATCCAGTTCAATTTTGTCAGGGCGGCGGTCTGTTGTCATTACTTGTCCTAACACCAACTGGGGCGTAATGTTTGTGTCACAGAATGACGACAATCACGTATGGCCGAGACATATGCTCTCAGCATCCACGTTGAATCCTACGAGTTCAGCGGAGAATTCTATCTGGTCGGCGACAGATACGACACAGGTGGAGAAGTGCTGAAACACGTGGCAACCGAGCATATCTTGGCGATGAAGCAACGCCCACACGCCGCCGAGTACCTGCTTGAGACGCTTCAAGAGGGCGAGAACGTGAGCAAGTCCGAGTACGAGCAGGCAGAACCAGATGTCTCCTGTGGACTCCACTTCGATGTTGACCACCAGCAGTTTCGATTCTGGGTCGGCGACTACTCCGTCGACATTGGACGGCAGCCGACAAAGAGCGACCTTCGCTCAATCGCTGACGACATTCCAATGTAGTCCTCCCTGTTGGTATGTTACCCCAGCAAGGACAAGTATCCCACCTGCATAGAGAGAATTGAATGCGTCTCTCATTCGATGATGGCACGCTTTTGCTTGAAGACGCTCCTGACGCTGTGCCGTATGCCGAATGGGATGATCGCGTCGACGAGTATCGGGCGCAAGCGCAGCACTATCGTCCCATTCGAAAGTGGGCAACCCAGTCCGATGGACAAGTGACCCTCGAAGAATCCACGGCGACTGTTGATGAGATAGAGGACGACGCTCGTGCCTACTCAGACTTCTATCTCACACCGTCTGTCGCTATCGAACCACGGGAGTACCAGCAAGACGCTCTCTCGGCGTGGCAGGACAATGGCCGACAGGGGAGTGTCATTCTTCCAACAGGGAGCGGGAAGACGTTCCTCGCCGTCCAAGCTATCGCGGACGCGGGCGTGAGTACGCTCGTAGTCGTGCCAACCATCGACCTGATGAACCAGTGGCACGCGACTCTCACCAACGCTTTCGGTGACCAGCTCCCAGACGGCGTGGGCGTTCTCGGTGGTGGCAGCCATAATATAGCGGACATCACGGTGACAACCTACGACTCTGCCTACCGCTATATCAACGAGTATGGCGATCAGTTCGGGCTTCTCGTTGTAGACGAGGTACACCACTTACCAGCGCCGACATATCAGCAGATCCCCGAGATGACGATTGCA
>NZ_LRHL01000031.1:0-197 GCF_001647155.1 Haloarcula sp. K1 | reverse complement strand
GACAGCCACGATTTCGAGCTCTGGAAGGAGAACGGATATCAGGAGTTCCTCAAACGCACGTCGTATGACCCGCAGGGACGACGGGCGCTTATTGCCAAGCAACGGGCGGAAAACATCGCCCGTACTGCTGCAAAGAAACTGGATACGCTCGACAATCTGCTGAAGCGACACTACAACGACCGAACCATTATTTTCAC
>NZ_LRHL01000030.1:0-3939 GCF_001647155.1 Haloarcula sp. K1 | reverse complement strand
AGGGTTTGGGGGAACTATCACCGAATGAGGGTTTCAACAAGGCCCCGCTCAATAAGACTGCGGGTTGAAAAAGGCATAAAATTTACATATAGAAACCACTCATATAATAGTGTCCAGTGATGAGGGCTGAAGGTGCTAAACTGGAAGCTAGCACCCCTGCTGAAAAAATGTCGCGGGGGGCCACTGGACACTCATTCATCTGTACTGCTCATTAGCGGACCAGACCTACCGGTTCCGTGGAACTACCGCCGGCTACCCAGTCCACCCGCCGATCTCGACCTGTATACTGTCTGCTGAAGCATCGCCTGCTGTCCTCCCACCAGAGTCAAACGGGGGCTCGACGAGATGCGGCACTCCGTCGTCGTATGTCCGGTCAGGACGTTTCACACAGTCGACCGGCAGGATAGGGCTACATTCACTACAAGAGTGCGTTGCCCCGCCGAAGCCGTTGATACTCACCGACCAGGAGATGATACTTGCGAGCCGATACGTCTCCGCTGCTGGCCGGCGAGTGCTGGCGGTCCGGCACCCTACAGCTCCACAGACATCGCAGGTGACGAGATGGTCTCGATCTGCCTCGTGGAAGAGCGAAGCGGCCTGCTCAACGTTATCGCGGTCCTGAAGCGCACACTCCCGACAAATCGTGAATCGAAACACGCCGTCTTCTCGGTCCACTTCGTCGGGCCACCGGACATACGTGTACGCTTCGCCGGAGATATCAGCCCTCACCCCACAGAATCGACAGCACTCAGCCGTTGCCTCGGGCTGGACGTCGGTCACTGAGACCACCGTGCAAGTGTTGACTGCTCGCGAGCAGTGTCCACGGGACAGAGAAAGCGCCACTTGTAGCGCTCACGAATCGGCTTGTCCTCGCGGTTGCTTGCCTGCCCTGGTTCGCGGTAGCCCGTGCAGGTCCAGCCCTTGTCTTGCAGCGCCCGAACCATCGCTCCATCGTAGTCCGAGCGAACCCACGTTAACAAGAAGCGAGTGTCACGGTCGTCAGCCTGCAAGAATCGCTCCTGTGAGCGGGCCAGCGCTGCCGACGCGAGGTTCGGCATCCGAACGCCCATGCAGATACGCGCGGCCTCGACGAGCGAGTCACCGGATACCACTTCGCTGTCAACGACTGGCGTGTCCGCCGACGGAAGCACCTGGCGGGCAGTCGCTCGAATCTCCGCTGGAAGGCTCTCGATCTCGACTGGTTCAGGACAGAGCTGGCCGTCGACGCCGTACCGGATTCGCTTCTTCGAGATCAGTGGATACCGGTACGTGATAGCCCCGACTAGCGAGTCCTGAAAGTACAGCCCGTGGTGAGCGAGGTTGACCGATGGCAGTGACCCCATGTAGGAGTGATGCGCCTCGTAGACGGCGGCTGCGGTCTCTCTGTCGATTGGCTCCACGGCGACATGATTGGCAAATCGAATCCCGAGGGGTGCGGTGAACGGGTCGCCGTTGGNNTAACCAACAGAAGCGATGAGTGTTGGTTAACACAGTCGGTATCGCGGGTTTGCACGCTATCCACCCTGTTCTCCTTCCCCGCCGTCGGTCGCAAGACTCGTTTGTCTCGTGGCAAGGAACCGTTCGGGGACGTTCTCGAATGCATCCAGCCCTGCCTGCTCAGTCCCCTCGACGTCGACGCCACTGTGGCCTGTTTGCCACGTAGCAGAGTCACGCTCGAAGCCCCCGTCAAAGGCCGAAAGTTCTGATCGTCGGGCTGGAGCCGCTGCCGACGAGAGTTCTTCGGCCCGGTCTGAAAGCCAGCCCATCTGGTCGAACATCCCGTCGAAGTCACGCTCTTGGAAGGGGAAGCGAACTGTTGCTTTCGGCGGAAGGGCAGTGTACGTCTCTCGTCCAGTCCGAATCGCAGTTGGCCGTCCGTCGAAGATACCGCGCTCACGCAGCGCGTCGACGTAGTCGCTGCCGGCCAGAACAACCAACTCCCGGCAGGGGGACTCCTGCTGATCGGCAGCGTATGGCCGCCGGAGCCAATCGCCCAGCGATGAGTGGACACGGAGCGCCCAGCGGTCAAGGCTGGTTTCGACCTGTTCCCCTGACGGCAGCCGATAATTGGCTTCTCCCTCGATGGGTTCGCCGCGCAGGTCCTCGATAGTCGTATCATACGGAGCGACCGTCTGCCGGGGCATCAAGATCCCGTGTTCTGCAGAGAGAACCGCCCAAGTGTTCGCTCGTCGGTCAGCGGTTCGAGCCCACTGGACAGCCGCCTCAGCACACGACCGCTTGACCGCGAAGTACGACGAAGTATAGAGGTCACGAGCCTCAGCTGGATCGTCGGTTTTCGCGTCGCCACATCCGATGAGTACGAAGCGGCCACGAGTCCGCTCAGTCTGAGTGGTAGTCATCTGTCTCCCTCATCCAGAGAGGGAGTCAGAAAATCAGGAGCCAGAATCAGTAGTTGTGACCGTCTGGCAGCGCTTCGGGCAGATGTGCTTCTGGGTGGTCCGAAGGTGCGTCAAGTACCTCGGGCATGATTTTGTCTGGATCCAAAATTGCACGGTAGTTCTTCCGGACTGGCGTGGCATTCCGTCCGCATCCGGAACATTCTCTCGTACCGTCGTTTCCGTAGTCTCGCGCTTTCGTGCAACCGCAATTTGGGCAACTGTACTGTGGTGCTGTCTCCTGTGACGGTTTCGTGCTCACTGGTACTCCCTCGTCCTACGGGGAGTCACAAAACTCTCTGAGACGACACGTTCGGCTCTAGCCGTGAACTTCACTGGGAGTAAGTCCTGCCCGGTATTCCACTCTGTCTCGCTCGTGTTGGCTCCGGTACGCGAGCGTCTGTCCGTTCTCGTACTCAACAACAATCGCATCCTCAAGGCCACTCACAGTTGCTCTCGAACCGTCAGCAGCCCAGACGGGGTCCATCGGTTCCGCTGTTAGCGGGCTCCGGTTTTTCTCCACGGTGGGCCACACACCCCGCGATTTCCAGTATGACCGGATGTGTCGCAGGCTCTCTCGAACCGTCTCCCGGATCGAGAGGTGGTCCGCACTCCCGTAGCCGTGTGGCGAAAAATACTCGCCGTGAAGTGCCGCAAGGTGAACCCCGTTCCAGTCGACGCCAACGATATCGGCTGGCTCCTCGCCAGTCACACGCGGCTGTGTTAGCTCCTCGATCACTGGATACTGCTTCGTCGGACTTGCCCCCAGCAGATGCACGCGCCGCCCCCGCCAGTCTATAATGTCCGTGTACTCGTCGGCTGTCTGGTCGGAGTAGCCCATCGGATAGCCCAAGATGATGTCGTCGTCGATCACGTCGATTGCGTCGCGGCACTTCGGGACGATAATGGCCTCTGTCCCCGGAAACTTCCGTTTCAGCTCCCGTGCGGCTTGGTTGTACCGGCGCGCCTCCTGCTGGTCGTATGCGTCGCCAAGCATCCCGACCGATGGCTCGTACTGCTCGAAGCGCTCGATATACTGGTCAAGGTCAGGATTCCGAAAGTCGTTGTCTAGAATCTCAATCGGGACGTCGACGTTCCGCAGTTTGGACTGGTAGGTGTAGTCCTCGCGAACGCCGACGGCGAATCCAAGCCGGTAAGCATCGATTACGAAGGGCTCGCGATGGAGGAACCCGATATACTCAGCCTGCTGTGCATCGCCGACAGCCGCCGCTGACCAAGAGTGTCGAGCCTCAGAAGACATGGAAAACACCGAGCGCACCGACCGGCGCGCCCAGCTGGCAGGCGCGGCACAAAACGACCCCGCGCCTTAAATACGGAGACGGGTGGAAGTGTCGAGTAGAATGAAGGAAGGTATCGAATCGCAGTACGACGACCCTGACAGCTACCGGGGCGACTACCCACCAGACTGGGCGTACCGGATCGTCTTCCGGAAGCAGTTGGACAACAACACTTGCACCAACTGCGGGACGCAGTTCCCTGCGGAGGATTTGGAGGTCGTGCGACGAATCCCCGCCGAGAACGG
>NZ_LRHL01000029.1:0-9990 GCF_001647155.1 Haloarcula sp. K1 | reverse complement strand
AATGAATAATATCAAACTAGTCGCGTATGTGTGTCTCGCAGTTATTGTTGTACTTTTATCACTGGTAGTGGGTACGACAGTATACTCTGATATGACAACGGGGGGCGAAGGATACGTTGTTTTAACACTGACCGGTAATCTATCTACAACTGACGATGGCTATCAGTATGACGGACGCCTTTTGATGCAAGGCAGGCCGTCGGAAAAAGACATACTCCGTGATGTAGCGATAGAGTTCGGCACGGACCCAGCGGGACAAATATGGAGAGTCAACCTTGGAACCATGACCCCTCCAGACAAAACACTCGCTAATATTAGCACACCACTGCAACAAAAGCCCGACTACGCTGTGATCCGAATCGGAGAGGCTACCAAAAAAACGCAAATAGAAGTTATGTGTATTCGATTTGGAGGTATCGGGCACCGGCATGATGTTGGGGAGAACCCCTGCCGCAACCCAAGCGGAGCAAATACTGATATCCCCAGTTGATTTCTCTGCTATCAATCCCTGTCTCCGGTAGCGTCTCCGAATTGAATTTCGTGGATTATCTCTGGTGAATCGCGGGAAAGCACTGGTTTCGACCGTTAGAACTAGAGTGTGAAGCGGAAAATCGCCGATGCCTATGTCGAAGATCTCCCGCTCCACGAGCAAAGCGGTCCAGTTAGCTAAAGATGCTGTTGGTGGGGTAGGCGAAGTCGCCGAGTATGCATGGTGTTGCTCGCTACCGCTGACGAGCGACGTGTGAAACTGTCTTCTCGACGATCAAGCGCACGCTCAGCGACGCCGTGGGTGCGCGAACTTGATCCTTACCATCTATCCGATCGGATTCGGTGGGGCGACGCGCGACCAACTCTCAGCCATCGCCAACGCAACCGGCGGGGAGGTCAACTTCGTCGATGACGCAGCGGAACTGCCGACAGTGTTCTCGCGTGTCGCAAATACCACGACCGAGATAAACGATACCGACGGTGACGGCCTGAGTGACGAGATGGAACGCGAGGGGGTCATACTAGGTGGACCCAATGGGGATCGCGTCACGACAGATCCGAAGAGCGCTGACACCGACGGTGACGGCCTCTCCGACAGCAGAGAAATCGGCCAGTACACGGAAGTCAGTTATCGTGGCAGGACTGCCTCCTATTACAACCACCTCGCCAATCCAAGGCAGGTTGACACTGACGGCGACGACCTGACCGACGCGGAGGAAGTCGCAGGCTGGGAAGTTCAGCGGATACAGAGTGCAAACGCCTCAAAGGGATATTTGAACGTTTCTCGTCCCGATCCCTCGAAACGATTGCTGAGGTCATATCTCCGGTCGTTGTACCGCGGCGAGACTGAATCGTATCAACCTCAAATTAGTCGTGGTCCAGATAGTAGTTCTTCAAAAGCACTCGCGATAACAATTGCAGAACAAACAGATATCGACGTTTCAACGCTCAATGAAACTGGTCATGGCCCCTCACCGAATGGGTCGTATCTCACGAACATAACGGCTACATCCGACCCGTTACAGCCTGACACCGATCATGATGGACTTGCGGACAACGTTGAGCACCTCCGGGGGACAGACCCCAGTCGTGCTGATACTGATGGCGACGGCATCTCTGACCAGACGGAGTTCACAAGTGGAACGGCTCCAGTCCTGTTCGACCACCGCGCTCCAACGGTAACCATCGAAAGCATTCGAACAAAGCGTATAAAAAATACAACAAAAGTGATTGTGAGGCAACAGGGCACTACAAAAACGGTACGCCCTGAAAACATCAAGACTACTGATTCGACTTCTTCTGGGGCTATTCTGGTTGCAAAATACCGGTATACCGTCCGTTTACGTGCGCATGATCCGAGCGGTGTCTCCAAATTGGTAGTGAAGCCAGATTGTCAGTATCTTGCTCGTCGAGCAGGCTCGAACTTGGGCTCTCTCATGGAGTCAGCGTGTCAGGGTGATGGGGAGACAATCCGATTCGACAACGAGACAACAACATCGTACAGGCGAGTCGAATTCACCGTCCGAACACCTATCGACAAAGCTGGAGTGTTTGCCTTTCAAGAGTTTAGTCAGTTCTTTGAATCCTCTCCAGTAGCTGTTACAGCAGTTGATAGCAACAGGAACAGTCGATCCAGTGACTACACTTCTCCCGGAGCAATTCCCGAGTTAGCCAAGACTGCTGCTGACCATCCGGCTACTGGCGAGCGGACGGAAGACCGCGTGATCGAAGAGATCGCATACCGTAGCGGGGGAGTATGGGGTGTTCGACAATCAGCGCTTGATCTGTCATACTTCCTCTCACATCCGTGGACGGCTGTTACCTGGCTCGGAAATATCGATCGACTCCCTGATGCGGCTTTGAGAGCGCCCGAAACCCTCCCCTCTGCAGCCAGAAATCTTCAAGACCGGCAGAACCCCTTCGACCGGAGGACTGAGACAGAGAATTACAAGCTCTATGGTCAGAACTGGTTAGTGGGATACGGCAGTGGCGTCGCTGGCTCTGAGCTCAGTATCGGCCTTGCAACCGGTGGTGGCTCAACGGTCTCGAAAGCCGCAAAATTGCGGAAGGTAACTGACACAGTTGGTGATGCTGGAACGGCAGCGAGAGGCTGGACCTTCCATCGGTCGGTCAGGATGGCCTCAACCATTTCGAAAGGCACTGATATCAAGCCAGCAGGAACCCGGCGCGCACTCGGGCGGGTGGCGATACCCGAGCGTGTGCGCCACGCACAGCGGCTGAACTCACCACGGTGGACACGACTCATCGAATCGCTCCCAGAGCGTGCTACAGGCCCATCCCGAACCGAACGAGTCAGCCGCACTATGCGCCGGACTGGCGATGATGGTCGTCAACTGATGCTCCAACTGCACAACTCGGGTGACCAGCGCGCTCTAGAAACGTTCATCGCAATGGACGAAACGCCAGGGACACAGCGGGCACTGGTTCGAGCGTCTCGCGAAGATCCCGACGTTTCGAAACAGGACCTCAGCGAAGCGTTGCAGCGGTACGACTCGCTAGAGACACCGGAACAGAAGCGAGAGATGCGGGAGGTGTGGCGAGCGACTGGTGACAAGAGTGTCGAGGCAACCGCGACGATGGATCAGGATGCACTGAACGATCTAATGGCTATAGATATTGATTCGGCCGTGCGAGCAGAAATAGCGTCAAAGTACACCGAGCTAGATGCAAGCCAGCAACGCCAGCTTACAGCCTTCGTAGAGGAGAATGGCCATAGCGGCGCTCGCGTAGCATCGGCAGTCGATAGTGACCGTCTAGATAATCTCCTTACTGCAGACTGTGGCTTGTCCGCGCCGTCGATTGGGCGACTGCCGTTAGGTGTCTCCCAGTATCGGCGTGTACAAGTTCCGGATACGCCAACACTCAGTTCCCGTTCAAGCTGTGCCGGAACCAGATTGCTCGAAACTGTCGCCGCTGACGGAGACATCTCTGGATCGGAACTTAACGGACTACTCGCTCGTCTCGGTGATAGCCAAGTCAAACCATTCGCAAACAGCGTTGTCGAATCGGAAAATCCTAGAGCATATCTGAAAGACCTGAACCCAGGCGCTGTCAAGCGCTTGGCTGCCGAAGCTGACGAAGGCGTCTTCAGGAAGACGGCGCGAACCTACGACAAGTACAACCGCTACAAGGACAACTACGAAACAAATAAACCCAGCGATCTGGCGGAAATCTATGGTGAAGTCTTGCTTCAGCGGCGACTCGGTGACGACTATCGAGTCATCTCGCAGGCACAGGTCGAATTCAAAGGAACGTCAAGATCGACTGAGATAGATCATCTGATAATAAAAGACGGCGAGGTCATCGGATTTGCTGAAACAAAGGACTCGAAGACAGCGGATGTCGGAAAACAAATAACCAAAAACAAACAATTTATTGATCAGTATGAAGTGAAGAAAATGAAATATCCTGGCTCAAGTGAGACAATCAACGCTAAACTGTCGACCGAGACGATTAATGAGGGACACGTATACACGATCGGTGCCGGAAATAAATACGATTTACAGAGCCTTTCGGTAGAAACAATGGATGTTCTCTACAGAGGATTCAGTGACAACTAATGGGACGACGGCTGCAAACCGACGCTGATCCGGAAGGCCCCATTTTTCAGGAGATGCTGGAGCAAGAGCCGCCAATATTTGATGGAATCAAGTTGTCGGGGACACTAATGGAACAGCTGGTCTTGGTCGCAAATGAAGTGGGGATGGAGGGGCCACGGCTTGGAGAACTGCTGGGACTTCCACGGGATGAGGACCGAGTGAATGGAGATTATCATCTCAGCGACGATGAGGTGGTGGAACTCCACGAAATGAGTGAAGAGCTGTTGAGCCGTATCGAATCCTCCCTAAAAATAGATGGGGATATTGTCGAGGCTGCAACGGATATTCATCCACGAGAGTATTCGTCGGTAGAAGCGAGTGAGGTGGTGTATCTCCGGGTCTATCACAAGTTTTGGATGGTCAGGGATCTCCTTGATTTTGCCATCGAACAAGACCTCGATATATATGTTGGTTGATGACCCTGGAAGGCACTGTCTAGTTGAGCGAGTTTGAGAAACGAGGAGGTCGTAGCGAGAGGTGTTCATGACACTCGCAGACCTGCTCAGCGAAACGTTGGAAACGGACGGTCAAGACGTTTGGGAGAATGAGCGCACCCCGACACCCGTCCGGCGGTTTGGGGTGCGTCTCCACTCGGCGGGGCTGTCGATCAGGGAGACGGTCGCTATCTTAGAATTGTTGGGTGTCGATCGCTCTCACGGTGCAGTCTGGAACTGGGTGCATACACTGTCTGAGGCACAGAGCGACCCGCCGAGGGCGGAGCCGTCGCTCGCGCGGCTGATGACGACAGCGTCGACTCCTTCGACCAGATCGATAGGGCCGTCAAAAAGGTCGATAACCTCGACAGCACTTAGCAGCGACGGGCCAAGAAACTCATTGCTGAGACTGACGGTGCTGGCGTCAAACTCGTTGACGAGTTAGACGGCGACGGGCTCCAACGGGTACTCGACTTGGATATCGACCGTGCTGACGAGTTCCGCACGGCTGCAGCTCGCAATCTCGAACGAGGCAACGCCGACACCGATGATATCGAGAAATTCGCCACACATGCCGACAATCTGGAAGGTGTCGATGGTCTGAATAGCGGTCCCGTCGATGACTTTGTGGATGCAGGTGCGCGCGGGAACGCCGGGGATCCAGGCAACGTCAAGGGAGCATTGCGAGAAGTTCGACGCGCCGACGAAATCGGGTCAGAGAATATCCGTAAAATGAGTGTCGAACTCAAAGACGGCAACGATATTAAAGGTGAGCTAGACATCCAACTGAAATCCGGGAAAATAATCGAATCGAAGTCCTCGTTTGGATATAAAGGCCCAAAAGTGGAAGGTCAATTCGAAAAGAAGCTACGTACAATGCGCGATCACCAAGAAATCGACTTTGATGGGAATACGCTTGAAGTTCGTGCTACCCGTGTAGGCAAGAAGAGTATGGTGAAATCAAAAATCAAGAAATGGGAAGGCATAGTGTCGAGTAGTGATAGATGGGATACAGCAAAGGTCACAATCAAGGTTGTTAATGAGAACACAGGAACTGTAATTACATCATAGAGACAATGGAGGACTATGACTGGATAGAAGTAGCATATATATTCAATGAAGAGCCATCAGTGGAAACATACGAATTACTGTTCGATGCAGTACCACGAAACTCAGGTCCGGAATACGAGGCCGATAAATTTAGTATATCATATACCGACCACGGTGAAGAAAAATACGTCTGTGCCGGTGCTGAAGAGGCAGTCAAAGTATTAACTTCCGCTGAATCCTGCTCAGTCGAAGTCTGGATGGACGGGTATGAGCTCAATTTGGGATTTGATAGAACCGGTTTAGGCTTTCCCTCCTACCAGTCGACGCCATACTTAGAATTTACGACGTGGATCTACGCGCTCCAGAACCCCGACGACGGCCACATCGACAGAGTAAAACAGCGCCGACGAGAGTTTGCGGAAATTCACGCAAAGGCAGCAGACATCCTTGACCCACAATGGGGCTTTGGCCGCCGCGGTGGCCTCGCTATCGGCGAAGATGAGACGGTCGAAGACCTTGCGACGAGGACCAAACCACCGCTGTACGAGTACAACGTCTTCCGTCCGGAAACGGTTGAAGCAATCGGTCGCGAGCAAGTCCTGTCGGCCCCGGCCTACTACGTCGAAGAACTCGACTCAGGTGGCGTTTTCATGGCCGTCACGGAACCACCCAAGCAGTGCGGACACGAGGGCCAGCAGTGTGAGGAAGTCGCCGACCAGCTCGGTCTCTCGCTAGCGAAAACGGAACGCTATCACTGACCGCGATTTTAGATCTAAAGTCTACAATACTGATTAGGAGATAGTCTCATCGCCGAGACGACGGGATTGATGATGACTTCTGGACGGAAATCACTCGCATTGCGGATAGTGACACGGTCCATTCGCATGATAGTTGAATTGCTCAGTCCGGCAGAGAGGTGGCCTGAACGGCGTGGCAAACCGGCAAGCGTTCAAAGAGGTCATCGCCAAACACGCAGTCGACCCTGATACGAGAGTACCCTTTCAGGTTTTTGTTCAATCTGCGGTTCAAACGATAGTAGTCAGTCATGACGGTGAAACAAAGGCAACGCCCCGAGTTAGAGAGAACCAATATACTCATCTCATCGAATATCGGACCGGATACGTCCAGTCCCTTGAGGATGATCTCTCAGCAGCAACAACAAAAATCAGAGTTACAGATACGCATGGGAATGCACGCTCGTCCCCTGCATTCACTCGAAGCACGATCTTTGTTGAGGGAGCACAGCATTCTGAGGCGGTAGATACTAATTCCAGAGTAGCTGCACAGGGACTGGGGTTCTCTTCGGGACTAGCAACAACGTTTGGCAGTAGCATTGAGTCACTCCAGTCCTTCGCTAAAGACCCACTGGGGGCCATCGAGGCGATCAGTACCCTTCTGGACTCGATTCCTGGTCTGGACTCACTGAGCAACCTCCTCTCGCAAGCGCCGGCAGTGTTTGACGCGATGGTACAGAGCTATGAGGATCGTCAAGACAGGGCGAATCCCTACGATCAAGACGCAAAGCCGGAGTTGCACAAAGACTTCCGGGCTAACTACTTCGCCGGGATGCTCTGGGGCGAGGTTGCCCGGTCCGTCACCGGCAGCCAAGCAGCCAGCGCGGCCAAGCGAACCCAGACGGCGAACACTGTAGCTGACCGGTTAGGCGGGACTCGCGTAATGCGGGCGGCCCGGACGTACAGTCGGGCACAGGACCGAGCTGGGGAGTGGCGCGCCCGGCAACAGATGCGAGCGATATCACAACTATCGAAGGCAACGACGGTCCCACGGAGCGGCGCTCGGCGTGTCCTCAAACCCGCCAGAACAGCAACTGATACAGTCCGCATCCGGCACACGATCCGTCGGACAGACGTCGACATGGCGGAGCTGGACCCAGCCCAACAGCGACGCCTCGGCACACTGCTTGCAGAAAACGATCCAGCCGTTGCCCGTGCCGTCCGGCAAATGGACCAAGACGAAATTGATGCCCTGACCCGGGTCGAGATGGATGCCCGTACCCGGAGCGATTTCGCCCGCGCATACGAGAGTGGCGAGGTCGACAGCGATGAACTCACGACGGCACTCACCCGCTACGACAGTTTAGATGCGGATGGAAAGGCGGAGTTCGACGACCTACTGGCGCGCAACGGTGACGACGCGGTCGACTTCGCCGGGCGCACGGACTCGGACACGTTCGATTCGACGTTTAGATGTGACATCAGTAGTGCACCGTCGCTCGGTCGTGCGGGCTCATTGCGGTCCGGCAGGTATCACTCAGTCACGGCACCGTCGTCGCCGTCCCTCCAGAGCGGCGGTGACTGTCTCCCCGACAAACTGGGGCTTTCGGCCAGTGAGAAAAGCAAATATCTCTCTGCGTTGAATGCGGGATCGGACGTTGATAGCGGGCCGATCACTACCGCCGACGAACTGGAAGGCCTGTTGGACGACCTGCAAGGCCGAGACGGCTTCGACGACATCGGCAAGATTGCAGGGGATATCCAGGGCAATAAGAAGGGGTTCAAAGGTCTTGCCGGTGAAGGACACGTCGGACGTGCACTCGATGACCGGTCTAATATCGATGCCGGCGATGGCGATATCGAACTCGAAAAAGACCTCTCTTCGGATGATATCGCGGATGAGTACAGTCAGGACATTGCCGACGGTGTCGAGAACAGTGATGCGTTCAAGAACGTCAACAGTGAGAGAGGTGGCTCTAGTAGCGACATCGATGCGAAAGCGAACACTGAGGTAGAAATCAACGGACGGACGCTCAAGGACCCAGCAATCGAATCTAAAAACCTCGATCCGGACAGCGCTGAATTCTTCCGAAGAGACAACTGGAACGGGTTAAAAGAGAAGCTACGGACGCACGCAGTAGCAGGAGAAGATGAAATCGTGGTGGCCATGGATCAAGACTATATCGACGTGGAGGCTAATCGCCTTGGCGGGAGCAGTAGTTCGTCGTCCCGAGAGGTCCTGAGCAACAGACTAGAAAATGACATCGAAACAACCCTGGCAGATGAGTTCGGGATATCCAAAGACGTAACCGTTGAAGTGACTAGCTATAGTGACCTATAATAATGTCACCACGCCATCTCACGGTCCACGTTCCCGAATTTACGGATGACATCGTTTCGACCGGTTTCGACGCGGCTGAAGAGGTTGGATTCGATATAGACAGAGATCAGGAATCGGACGATGGCGAGTGGCCGTACTATAACGGTAATTACAACAAAACGACCGTTTCGTTCATGTTCGACATCTCTTCGGATAGAGAGATGTATGAACGGGTTCTATCTGTGGGACTTTCGGACATCCTCATCCCGTCGAATTGGTCAGACGAGCAGAACTACGCCGAATTCGTGACTGCTGTCGTCAACCTTGCTTGTGAGCTAGCCGTTGCGTATGACGCGGAATACGTCCCGCTGTTCCAAACCACTAACCATAACACAATCGCGCCGACGGGTATGCCCTTCGCTGAGCACATCGATCAGGTCCCACAACTGGCCGTCTACTCCGAGACACTGTTCGAGGAGTTGGGCGGTTTCGACGCGCTGTACGGCGGGACTCCGTGGCGGTACGCAGAACTCGATAGCGGACACGTTTTCGCCATGACTTCCGACGGCCCCTGGGAGAACTCCGAGTTCACCAACTCGAAGCGGCGGGACCTGCAGCGTGGGGAAACCGTGACTGACCTCGATCTTTCGGACCCGTTCATGACACTCGATCTGGGTGAGTACGGGACGGACGCCGTCATTACGAAAGACGATATCGCTCCCGAGTTCACCAACGAAGCACTGACACTGGAGCGGGTGTACCGGGACGAGTCAGACACCCTCCGCCGTGTCGAGGACGATTCGTTCGTCCGGCGGCTCATCGATGATGGAAACGTGTTAGGCGAGCTCCCCGACGGTGTGGACACGGACGACGAGCGACTCTCAGCGCTCATCGAGGGGTCGATTCCGCCAGCGTTCGTCCGGCTCAACGCTCCCAACGACGAATCGATCGTCTCGAAGACGCTGGCGCTCGACATCGAGACTAGCAAGTTTGAACTGTTGGTGAATCTGGCACAGACTGCGCGTTCTGCGGATGTCTCTGACGATGTAATGGCGACTATCGAGGGGGTACTGGACCAGCTGAGTGAGATGGACGATCAAGACGGTATCGACCAGTACATCGAACAGAAGCTTCTGTGACTGCGGTAGCTTTTCACATAGCTTGAACACGCACTGAGTAGCCGGCACGGTCGCGCCTGTGACGGCCTTGGGCGGCGGAAGCGTCCTCCAGAAAGGACTGAGTAGCTCATCAAAGCTCAGACGGCTGGTCGACGCCGCCGACTCGGCGGTGCCCTCTCGGGTGCCAAACGGCGTCAAGCCGACGGCACTACGGCGGGCTGGGAA
>NZ_LRHL01000028.1:0-1496 GCF_001647155.1 Haloarcula sp. K1 | reverse complement strand
GTTCCGGCGCTGTAGGATGTGGCTGCGGCCGATTAGGTAGATGGTGGGGTAACGGCCCACCATGCCGATAATCGGTACAGGTTGTGAGAGCAAGAGCCTGGAGACGGTATCTGAGACAAGATACCGGGCCCTACGGGGCGCAGCAGGCGCGAAACCTTTACACTGCACGACAGTGCGATAGGGGGACTCCGAGTGTGAGGGCATATAGCCCTCGCTTTTCTGTACCGTAAGGTGGTACAGGAACAAGGACTGGGCAAGACCGGTGCCAGCCGCCGCGGTAATACCGGCAGTCCAAGTGATGGCCGATATTATTGGGCCTAAAGCGTCCGTAGCTTGCTGTGTAAGTCCATTGGGAAATCGACCAGCTCAACTGGTCGGCGTCCGGTGGAAACTACACAGCTTGGGGCCGAGAGACTCAACGGGTACGTCCGGGGTAGGAGTGAAATCCTGTAATCCTGGACGGACCACCAATGGGGAAACCACGTTGAGAGACCGGACCCGACAGTGAGGGACGAAAGCCAGGGTCTCGAACCGGATTAGATACCCGGGTAGTCCTGGCTGTAAACAATGCTCGCTAGGTATGTCACGCGCCATGAGCACGTGATGTGCCGTAGTGAAGACGATAAGCGAGCCGCCTGGGAAGTACGTCCGCAAGGATGAAACTTAAAGGAATTGGCGGGGGAGCACCACAACCGGAGGAGCCTGCGGTTTAATTGGACTCAACGCCGGAAATCTCACCGGTCCCGACAGTAGTAATGACAGTCAGGTTGACGACTTTACTCGACGCTACTGAGAGGAGGTGCATGGCCGCCGTCAGCTCGTACCGTGAGGCGTCCTGTTAAGTCAGGCAACGAGCGAGACCCACACTTCTAGTTGCCAGCAACACCCTTGTGGTGGTTGGGTACACTAGGAGGACTGCCGCTGCTAAAGCGGAGGAAGGAATGGGCAACGGTAGGTCAGTATGCCCCGAATGGACCGGGCAACACGCGGGCTACAATGGCTCTGACAGTGGGATGCGACGCCGAGAGGCGAAGCTAATCTCCAAACGGAGTCGTAGTTCGGATTGCGGGCTGAAACCCGCCCGCATGAAGCTGGATTCGGTAGTAATCGCGTGTCAGAAGCGCGCGGTGAATACGTCCCTGCTCCTTGCACACACCGCCCGTCAAAGCACCCGAGTGGGGTCCGGATGAGGCCGTCATGCGACGGTCGAATCTGGGCTCCGCAAGGGGGCTTAAGTCGTAACAAGGTAGCCGTAGAGGAATCTGCGGCTGGATCACCTCCTACTGACCGGGATCAGGGCCTTGCCCTGACCCACCTACATTGACTGGTGACCACAAGTCACCGCGAGTCGGCAAGCGCCGACTACTGCATGGGCCCGCTGGGCTCACAAGACCTATCCGAGGCGGATATCCCCTCACGGGGATGTCGGGTGCAACTCCCGACGGGTCCGTACTCCGTATCGCTTCGAAATCCGTCCCCTTAAGTGTGGGACGGCG
>NZ_LRHL01000027.1:0-1210 GCF_001647155.1 Haloarcula sp. K1 | reverse complement strand
CGAGTCCAGTGGACGCCTGGATCGCACGTACACACGGTTTCATACTCGCCCCCAAGGTGGAGATGGTGGGCGAATCGACCCTTCCCAGGCTCGGTTTCACCCGGCCTGGTGCATCTGTCGTCGTACCATATCCCATCGCCGTCCCACACTTAAGGGGCACGGTTCGGGGCTGGCACGTCGTATGGACCCACTGGGATTTGAACCCAGGGCCTCCGCCTTGCAAAGGCGGCGCTCTCCCGCTGAGCTATGGGCCCGGCAGATCCGCACGGTTGTTAGCCCTGATAGTTCATAGGTGCCCGGTCGACGGAGTTCTCGAACACCGAAAGGTGGGTCAGGCCAGAGGCCTGATCCCGATCAGTAGGAGGTGATCCAGCCACAGATTCCTCTACGGCTACCTTGTTACGACTTAAGCCCCCTTGCNNGTTTCAGCCCGCAATCCGAACTACGACTCCGTTTGGAGATTAGCGTCGCCTCTCGGCGTTGCATCCCACTGTCAGAGCCATTGTAGCCCGCGTGTTGCCCGGTCCATTCGGGGCATACTGACCTACCGTTGCCCGTTCCTTCCTCCGCTTTAGCAGCGGCAGTCCTCCTAGTGTACCCAACTACCTCAAGGGTATTGCTGGCAACTAGAAGTGCGGGTCTCGCTCGTTGCCTGACTTAACAGGACGCCTCACGGTACGAGCTGACGGCGGCCATGCACCTCCTCTCAGTAGCGTCGGGTAAAGTCGTCAACCTGACCGTCATTACTACTGTCGGGACCGGTGAGATTTCCGGCGTTGAGTCCAATTAAACCGCAGGCTCCTCCGGTTGTGGTGCTCCCCCGCCAATTCCTTTAAGTTTCATCCTTGCAGACGTACTTCCCAGGCGGCTCGCTTCTCGGCTTCCCTAGGGCGCAGCGCAGGCTCGTAGCCTACGGCACACCTAGCGAGCATCGTTTACAGCTAGGACTACCCGGGTATCTAATCCGGTTCGAGACCCTAGCTTTCGTCCCTCACCGTCGGGTCCGTCTTCCTGAGGTGGTTTCCCCATTGGTGGTCCGTCCAGGATTACAGGATTTCACTCCTACCCCGGACGTACCCCCCAGGTCTTCCGGCCCCAAGCCGGACAGTTTCCGCTGGACGCCGACGCGTTGAGCGCGTCGATTTCCCAACGGACTTGTCCGGCCGGCTACGGACGCTTTAGGCCCAATAATATCGGCCATCACTTGGAC
>NZ_LRHL01000026.1:0-3001 GCF_001647155.1 Haloarcula sp. K1 | reverse complement strand
TTCGGGATGGGTACGGGAGGCAACCCCACCGCTGTGGCCGCCTAACGTCGAGTCGTGGAATCGAACCACGAAAGTACCAGTCTCGATCAACTTTTCCACCGTGTGATTACGTGCGATCCAGTTTGCGCCTGGACTCGTTCAGCGACGAGTAAATCGTCGGTGAATGAGTCACAGTGCGTATGAATGATGGCTTTGGTCTGTTAGTGCTCGTGGGCTTAACGTCTCGTTACCTCGACGCGCACACCCCGAGTCTATCGACCGCGTCTTCTACGCGGGACCTCAGCGGTGTCTCTTTTCCAAGTGGGTTTCGAGCTTAGATGCGTTCAGCTCTTACCCCGTGTGGCGTGGCTACCCGGCACGTGCTCTCTCGAACAACCGGTACACCAGTGGCCACCAACCGTAGTTCCTCTCGTACTATACGGTCGTTCTTGTCAGACACCATAACACACCCAGTAGATAGCAGCCGACCTGTCTCACGACGGTCTAAACCCAGCTCACGACCTCCTTTAATAGGCGAACAACCTCACCCTTGCCCGCTTCTGCACGGGCAGGATGGAGGGAACCGACATCGAGGTAGCAAGCCACTCGGTCGATATGTGCTCTTGCGAGTGACGACTCTGTTATCCCTAGGGTAGCTTTTCTGTCATCAATTGCCCGCATCAAGCAGGCTAATTGGTTCGCTAGACCACGCTTTCGCGTCAGCGTTCCTCGTTGGGAAGAACACTGTCAAGCTATCTTTTGCTCTTGCACTCTTCGCCGGGTCTCTGTCCCGGCTGAGATAGCCATAGGGCGCGCTCGATATCTTTTCGAGCGCGTACCGCCCCAGTCAAACTGCCCGGCTATCGGTGTCCTCCTCCCGGAGTGAGAGTCGCAGTCACCGACGGGTAGTATTTCACTGTTGACTCGGTGGCCCGCTAGCGCGGGTACCTGTGTAATGTCTCCTACCTATGCTGCACATCGGCGACCACGTCTCAGCGACAGCCTGCAGTAAAGCTCCATAGGGTCTTCGCTTCCCCCTGGGTGTCTCCAGACTCCGCACTGGAATGTACAGTTCACCGGGCCCAACGTTGGGACAGTGAAGCTCTGGTTAATCCATTCATGCAAGCCGCTACTGATGCGGCAAGGTACTACGCTACCTTAAGAGGGTCATAGTTACCCCCGCCGTTGACAGGTCCTTCGTCCTCTTGTACGAGGTGTTCAGATACCTGCACTGGGCAGGATTCAGTGACCGTACGAGTCCTTGCGGATTTGCGGTCACCTATGTTGTTACTAGACAGTCCGAGCTTCCGAGTCACTGCGACCTGCTCCGTTCCGGAGCAGGCATCCCTTCTTCCGAAGGTACGGGACTAACTTGCCGAATTCCCTAACGTTGGTTGCTCCCGACAGGCCTTGGCTTTCGCCGCCATGGACACCTGTGTCGGTTCTCGGTACGGACANNGTTTCCCATTTCGTCATAGTCGAGTTGCGGTATGACTTAGGACCGGCTAACCCTCAGCTGATCAGCAGTGCTGAGGAACCCTTATCCATTAGGCCGTCGGGGTTCTCACCCGACTATCGCTGCTACTATGGCCAGGATTTTCGTCACGCATCGGTCCACAGGAATTCTCATCCCTGCTTCCACCCAATGCGAGCGCCAATCTACTCGATTACCAGTATGAGTGGTACGGACAGGTCTCGGTGGTGGATTTGAGTCCCGATCATTTTGGGCGCCTCAAACCTCGGCCGGTAAGCTGTTACGCTTTTCTTAGAGGGTAGCTGCTTCTAAGCTCACCTCCCGGCTGTCTAGGGCTCGAGACCACCTTCAGAGGATTACACTTAATCCACACTTGGGGACCTTAACCTATCTCTGGGTTGTTCCCCTCCTGGTACACAGGCTTACCCCGCGCACCGGAATCCCCGCGTCAAACAGCGTCTGTAGGTTTGGAGTTTGACAGGTGTGCCGACTCCTCTCGGAGGCGGACACACCAATCGGTCGCTCTACCCCACAGACTACCTCGGCGGAGGTCATGCTTCGACATGTTTCGATTGGAACCAGCTGTTGCCGGACTCGATGGGCCTTTCACCCCTACACATAGATCACGAGAGGGTATTGTAGGACACCAACTCTAACAGACTTCCACGTGCCTTTCGGCACGCTTCATCTTGTCCATGCGTAGATCGTCCGGATTCGGGTCGTGTCCACATGGCTCCCCGCGCTTGAACACGGCGGCCCTCGGGCAAAGCCCTGCGGCCATGTCGGTTTCCCTGTGCCTCCCCGGATACTCCGGTTAGACTTGCCATACAGACACACTCCCTGGCTCGTTTTTCAAAACGTACGACAGAACATCGGCTTCCCGTGAGTCTTACTGGAGACTCGCGTCTCGGTCATTCGTCATGGGACCTTGTATGCCCTGTCGCTCGATCGCCAACTGATTTCATGCTCTATTTCGCCTCCCTTCTGAGGGTACTTTGCAGCGTTCGTTCACACTACTTGTTCACTATCGGTCTCAGGTTGTGTTTAGCCTTCGCAGTCGATGCCTGCGTTATTCGCGAGGGATATCCAACCCCCGCTACTCTGGCACTACCGCACAGCGTACTGGTCTCGAGTACGGGGTTGTCACCCTGTATCACGCTCTGTTCCAAGAGACTTCGTCGAGACGGTCGGCTGATGAGAGGTAGCCCGGACACCACATTGCCCGTGAGGGCTTCGGTTTGGGCTGTATCGCGTTCACTCGCGGTTACTGACGACATCACGTTGCGTTTTCTTTTCCTCCCGATACTGAGATGTTTCAGTTCTCGGGGTTCCTCATTGCGCGAAGCAATTGTTAGAGAGATTCTCATTCGGAAATCTGTGGTTCTTCGCCTCCGTGCGGCTCCCCACAGCTTATCGCAGCTTGGCACGTCCTTCATCAGCGCCTGAGCCGAGCAATCCACCAGCTGGCATAGTAGCCAACGTCGTTGTGACTCGTTCAACTGAACGAGTCCAGTGGACGCCTGGATCGCACGTACACACGGTTTCATA
>NZ_LRHL01000025.1:0-18798 GCF_001647155.1 Haloarcula sp. K1 | reverse complement strand
GGTTCGCCGCCACCATTCATACTTACATAGCCCACTCAGGAGAGGTATCTCTCCCCGGTGGGCCTTCCGTATTTCTAAGCAACTGACCCACTCAGTGAACAGATAGCTTTCGCACTCTGTGAGTCGTCTGTGGCACGCTGGTAATTATCCAACTATCAGTGACTGGCTCACTGGTTGGCATCGTCCTACCCGTTATTACTCAATACATGAATTATGAATTGTATGTCGAAAGCCGCCGGGGACCCAGAACGGGCTATCAATGGTCTGCTGTCGATTGCACAACTGCTGGAAGAGCCACGCTTGGCCCGGCTCTACACGTTCGTCCTTCGTGAGGGTGAAGTGATTATCGACGATATCGTCGCTGTGTTAGAGATCCCCCGCACGACAGCGTACTCGGATATGGGGACGCTCGTCGACCTCGGTGTCGTGACCCGAGATGAAGCGCAGAAGACGCACACGTACTCTACTGTCCCGATTACGCTCACTGCAGATTTGGACGGTGACGAGTATACCGTCACTCCCACTCTCATCGAGGCTGTCGGTCGCTCACCACACGACCAAGACCTCAACCTCCTCTTGGAGAGATATGGGCTCGGCAAACTCGCGGCTGCGCTTACGTATGCCATTCCCTATACCAACGACGAGATGTCTGAACGAGTCGCAGCTCGAGAGCTTGATCTACAGCAGGCCCTCGCTATTGCGGTCTTGCATGCGCTTCAGGATGTGGTTCAACACATGGAAGCCGTTGATCCATACTTCGAGGATATTCGGAACGCTCGTGACCAACTACCATCAGCGGAGGACTAACGAGCCACTATCAGTACGCCATTCGACCCACTTCAGGGGTCGGTAGCGTGGGTCGCAGATACCGGATTTTTCATCGCCTGTGGTCGTCAGCAGGATAGTAATGTTGCTCGGGGACTGCGTCGGGTGTTTCCGTTTGGACGGTGGTATCGGGGATGCTAGATCAAGGAACTGCCTACAGTGATCACGTTGCGTGGCATTACGCGAAGTGTTGCGCCGGAACCAACCGACAACCGGTGGGTATCAGGAATCAACGGCGCTGCAAGCGTTGTCAACTACGTCTTCGCTGGGAGTACCTATGTGGGGCTCGACTGCGACGACACTATTTCACCTGCCGACAGGCACCCTAACAACTCAGCGGAACTTCGTCGCAATTCATATAATGTATGCAGAGTTAGGATCTAGTAAGCCATGTCTCGAACCACTGCCACCATTCCGGATGATCTAACGGACCTCATGGAGGGGGCGGTCAAAGCGGGCATCTTCGAAAATAAGAGCGACGCGATCCGCCATGTACTCCGTGAATACTTCGAAGAACACGAGAATGCACGGGTTGCGGCTGCTGTCTCATTGTATGAAGAGGAACGAATTACGCTTGGGACTGCTGCTCGGCTTGCTGGGTTTAACCGCTTCGAGATGCGAGACATCCTGCGTGAGGAGGGTGTTGAACTTCGATTTGGACCGGAGGATATGGATGCCGCACGCGATGAAATAGACGTGGCTCGGAATCTCGAATGACAGGTGTGCCTGCTAATGCGACGGTTCTCAATACAACTGTTCTCTCGAACTTCGCGCAGGTGGATCATATCGAACTCATAGCGGACCTGCTACGACTCGTCACGGTTCCTGCTGTCCAGATGGAACTCACTGAAGGTGTTGAAACCCATCGCTATCTCGAACGTGCAGTAACTGCGCTTGAAGAAGAAATTCCCGTCATTGAGGCATCAGCGGAGGCGCACCAAATCGAGCAGTCCCTCTTGGAAATGCTTGATCCGGGTGAGGCTCAAGCACTGGCAGTTGCAGACGACACTGATGGAACGATCGTCACTGATGATGGTGATGCATGTGCGACTGCGAATCAACGGGGCATCGAACTAACTGGTTCGATTGGGCTGCTTGCCCGTTCTGTTGAGGATGATCGAATTACAGCAACGACTGCAGACACGCATCTTAAACGCTGGATTGATGAGGCTGGGTTCCACTCACCTGCTCGGGATTTCGATGCGTTCCTTGACGACTAGCGCCAGTATCGGCGTGAAGCCCTGATCTTGGGGGCAGCTGAGGGGTAGTCGCTATCGACATCTCTCATATTTCGATACTCATATCGACTCGATGTCTGCGATGTGTCTGACGAAGAATTAAGTTAGAACATCCAGATTATCTGGATAATCTGGTGAGTAAAGATATGCCACATGACACAGATAATCTAGATAATCCAGATAGTACCAATATTCCAGATGATCTACCGCCGACACGGATTGCCATTTCGAATCAAAAGGACGGCGTCGCAAAAACAACCGATGCAACATCCTCCGTGAGCACGGTGTTGAACTTCGCCTCGGGCTCGTTAACGAAGACGACGCAGCCTACGAGGTAGAGGCAGCACGCGAACTCGAATTTGATGATGAGGACTCGTCTGATGAGGAGCCCCGTGCTAAATGACAGGTAACGATCTCCCAGCGAACCCGAGCGTCTTGAACACGACTGTCCTCTCGAATTTTGCGTACATCGATCAGCTGTGGATAGTTGCTGACCTTTCTGGAATCTGTACGGTACCAGTCGTTCGTGAGGAGCTTGAACACGGCGTTGCTAACACCCATATCTTCAGGAAGCACTCGATACGCTTGATGACGAAATCCCAGTTGCGGCGATTTCGGATACTGTCGCAAACAGAGAAGCCGTTGTTGGGGGCATCTCGATCCTGGGGAGCACAGGCGTTCGCTCTCGCCGACGCACACGACGGTTGACTGCTGACAGACGACGGAGATGCCCGGTCGTTTGCGAAAGCCCAGGGCGTGACCGTTGTGGGGTCGGTTGGCTCTGTTGGCTGCAATCGATGCTGGGAGGATCGATGAAGCCACTGCTGACGAGTGGCTGTCGAAGTGGATCGATGAGATCGGCTACTACGTCCCGTATCGAACGACCTCGGAGTATCGATGATGGGCTTGTTCGGAGTTCAAAACGCCTGATTAGAAATCGTCGAAGACCTGCTCAACTCAGCCGAGAACCTCGTTCACGTCGATAACGTGCTGATGGACCGGGAGTTCGATAGCCAGCACGTTCTGGAGATGATCAGCCAGTGCGGGCTCTCGTACGTCGTGCCGAAGCGGATGCAAACCAATTTGGGGTTGCGGTTCTTCTACTTCGCATTCGCGTGTCTGCTGTACTCGATTTGGCGTGCAGTAGATCTACTCGTGCAGGTCGAATTGACCGGTGAGTACGAGCACTCTCCGATGGTGACGGCAGATAATACGCTGACGCTGCTGAAAAAGGAGACAGGAATCGGATAGTGAGGTTCTCCACCCGTGATAGAGGGCCGTCTGAGTGGCAACGCTGTCGGAAGTCTCCGACATCCGCGGATATGATTGGAAGTTCGACAAGCTTGGACGTTTGGAGAGCGATCTGAGTCTGTTCCTCTTCACTAAAACTTCCGAAATCACGCATTACAGTCCCGCTAAACCCCCTGTAGTCTCAACTTCCAAGTCTGTAAGACTATATAGCGTTTGGGTGTTTATGAGACAGCGCAGGTCATAACCTCTGGATTTTCAAAGGTGTGTCGTCTGTTACAGTCTTCTGTAATGGAAATCTGGAACAGGTTCTGAAGTGTGAATCACTCCGCGCTATCTTGTCGGTGCACAGCCTATTATTTCCAGACAGATGACTGTAGCACCAGTCTGTAACAGATATCTGTTCTGAAAGTCATGGACGTTGCGATCTAAAACAACTACAGATTGATGTCTGTATCGGATCCCTGTTGCATATGATTAGTACAGATATGTGTCACAGGTAGGTGCTACGTGCTACAATTACAGACGGCGATTCCAGATCCGATCCAACTCAGTCTCTATCATAGTACAGACAACCATTACAGAAGGGAGGTACAGATAAATGGTGTAGATTAGTGGTACAGACAATTGGCCCACATGTCTGACACAGATATATGTAACAGGGATCCAAATGAGGAAGTGTATGATAACGACCGTCGTCTACGCTGAATCCGGGGGGACGTACAAAACGACTATGACAGCGAATCTCGCGGTCGCATTCAAGCGGATGGGACTTGATGTTCTCGTGATTGACTTGGACCCGCAGACTGGGAATCTTACCTCACTCTTCGACGTCGGAGAAAACCGTGGCAACCCGGACGCAGACAATCTCGTAAAACACATTCTCGAAATGCCTGATGGAGACTTTGATGACCTCATCGAGACCGCTGAGGAGGGCGTCGACGTCATTCCGAGCCACGACATGCTTGGGGATTTCACCTCAAATCTTGAGCAGAAGATTTCCTACGAAACTGGAATGAAGGGGATTTCTCGCGATGAATACCCCCGCTTTGAGTTACTATACAATCTTCTCTGGGAGCAGGAGCAATTAAACGAAAAGTACGACGCGGTCCTCATCGACCCCAACGCACGCGCTGAAGACCTCCTCTACAATGCTATCTACGCGCTTCGAACACTGGTGGCGCCCGTCAAGCCAGCTGGAAAGGGGAGTCTCAGCCTTGATGGCCTTGAGGAGATGGTCGGAAACATGGAGACTGCGTTGGACATCGAAATCGGGCTTTCGTGCGTGGTTCCATCCGGAGTCGGCCAGACGAACGCCCACAAGCAGTATCGCGATCAGTTCGAAAATACAGACGCCTTCGCAACGCCAGTCTCCATTGGGTCACGAGAAAGTTTGATGGACGCCATGTGGGAAGCCCGTGGCTCTGCATTCAAAGTAGTAGAGGAGCGGTGGAAGACCTACGAGGAAGACGGCGAGATGGTCTCGAAGAAAGGGGAGCGTAGAGTTCCCGACCGTGAACTCCAGACGCTTGATAAACTTTGGCAACTGGCGGGTTTCATTGCGACTGAGACGTTCGACGTCGACATTGATCATGAACTCGTCTTAGATATTGACGATTATGGAACCGAGACCGTAGAGTTCGACCTTCCCGCTGAACCGGAGGTGGCTGACTAATGGGGGGCGATTCATTCAAATCGGGATCGGGTAACCTCAATTTCGGAGATAACGATGAGGAAGAAGGAGACGACGAGACAGAGGAAGCCGGTGAGGAGATCGATGACACCGCAGACGAGGAGGCGGATGATCTGGAATCCAAAGAGGTCGTCTCTGAGAAAGCAGCTGACAGCCGGGACTCCCCAGAAGCGAAGAAAGCGGATAGTACCAGCGAAGAGAGTACGACGAGCAACTCGACAGCCAGCGATACTGGATCACACCAAACGAGTGGCCACAAGTATCCGTACTTCGTGCGTCGGAGCAACGTCGGGGATGAACGAGACAATCGCCTCGAGCTCTTCGCTCGCGATGAAGTCGTCTCACAAGAAGCGGAGTTTCGGAGCCAGCTCGCTTCGGAACTCGGGGCAGACGACATCGCGAAGACGGACGCCCGTGAGTATGCGCTTCTCGCGGCGTTCGACAACGTAGAGGACGTTGCAGAACTCATGAGAGGAGATGGATACGGAGAACTCGATTAATCGTAACAGCCCCAAATTACACTCGAAACAGGGTGTGTCTCACTCTCGAAAGCTGGTCACGCAATATTCTGGGTGTAATCTCAGGGATTGTGATAGACGAAGCTACTGTTTGCTGTCGTCCGACATGTCAACATCAGAGCGGCTCAGTCACAGAATCAGAGTCCCCCCATCCAATTCACAGGATAAGTAAAGTTGCTGTCTCTCAATTGGGTAGTGTTTAGTTAGTGGCATTGAGCCATCGAGCGGAAGTTTGCAACCAGCTTTCGGCGGTTTCCGGGTCGGCGTGACTGAAGCAGTTCGAAAACGACGAGGTTCGACGCTTCAACTCTCGAAAATCCGTTCGACAGCGTTCCAATTTCCGTGGGGACGTATCTGAAATCGGAGGCCAGCTCGTTGCAGTGCAGTTTGGAGGTGTTGAGCGCCATCGACGAGAAAGACAGTAGTTTCGACATCGTGCTTTTGACGAAGTTCGCGCAGGAAAATTTCTGTGAGGGTGGTCGTAGTCGTCGCAAACAGCCGAACGTGAAGCAGTACGTTCGACTGCGGATCGGCAGCGGCGTACAGCTATAGTAGCCATTGAAAGTCAATGCGCACCTGATCGCACGACGGCAGTGCGATCAGTATGTAAATCGTTTCAATTGTTACTATAGAATTGCTGATCGGTGATGCGAATCACTGTTTCGTCGAGCGCAATCTAATTCAGAGATTTCCCAGATTCTGGCTGTAGATCGGCTTTCTGAACCCAATTGTGGACGGCTTTGCGACCGCGTTGGACACCCGGATCTTCGAGTACTTCGATGGTATTCGACAACGAAAGTCCCGCAACGTGGGATTGTATACCCGATTCCATCGCCGAACGCTCCTCATGGAGCGGAATATGGTGTCCACACGGGGTATGGCGACTGCTTTCACGATTGTACCTGGGATGGGCGTTCCTCTGGCCGGAACGGGCGTGGGAGGCCCCACTAATCGGCCGATTAGTGCGTCTCGGTCTCCAGATCAAAGTCGTCGGGAGTTGCCGTTTCGACGGCGGGGAGCCGACGGATCCGTGGCCGTAGGAGGACGTAGACGGCAGTAAAGCCGAAGCCGCTCGCGGCCAGCGCCATCGTCGTCGTGGTCCCCAACGCTTCAGCAACTCCTCCACCAACGAGTGAGCCAAGCGGGAGCGTCGCTCCCGAGGCGGTTCCCTTCGTCGCAGAGACGCGTCCAAGTAGGTCAGTCGGGAACACGCGCTGGTTCAGCGTTGCGGTGAGCACGCCCGATACGCCAACAGGAATCCACGCGAGACCGAACAGCGTGATAGTCAGTGCAGTCGTTGGCGCAAACACCGCCACGATCCAGCATACTGCACCAAGCCCCTGGGAGACGAGTACCGTGCCGTAGGACTTCCCCAAACTCTGTGTGAACCCTATTCTTATCTACTGATGGTCCAGCACAAGCTTACGAAGAGTCCCCTTCGATAGCGGTTCAACTGACACCAGCTCCCCAATAGCAGAATAAAATAGGCTTGTGGTTACCGCTCGCTCCGGATACTCACTGGCGAGTACGTGATAATACACGCTCAGTTGCTTGCGATACTCGTCCTGTGCCCGTCGGCTTCGGTCAGTCTTGTAGTCGATTATCTCGACTCGATCGGGCGTGATGTGGACCAGGTCCACGATACCCGTAATCGAGACACGCTGGTCATCGATCTCGAGTGGCAGGATGGCATCCTCTTCGGCGTACAACTCTCCATCCAGCCCATCTAGCAGCGATTTGATGCGCTCCTCATGCGGGTTCGATGGTGAGACCGCCTCACCCAGCACATAGGCCTCGGCGAAGTCGTGCACCTGCGAACCAAAGTCCACCCCACTTTCTTTATCCGCGTCGGCCTCACCGGCATTGGCCTCCGATTCAGTAAACACGGAGTCATCCATCAGTGAATGTGGACTGTAGCCAACCGGCCCATCGGGTGTTGCAATGCTGAACGGCAGCTGTGCCTGGACTGACTCGTCGGGCTGGCTCGCTTCAATTTCTGTCGCCCCCTCGGTAAGTTCGACTGGCAGCTCAGAGAGGAACGTATTTGGATCGGCCCCACTGGCAAAAACGACGTGGCTCTCGGCTCGGGTGATGGCCACATACAGGAGCCGGCGTTCTTCGTCGTAGTTATCGGGGAGGCACTGCCGCAAGACATCGTAGCGCCAGTTATCGTAGACGTGTGGATACCGGCCTTCGTCAGCGAAGGTTTTGCGCTGTCGGAGCCCCGTCGCCTCGTCGTACTGCAGCACACCACTGGTCCGACCACGCGGCGGGAACCGCCCGTCGTTCATATTGGCCAGGATGACGATCGGATACTCCAGGCCCTTGGCGCCGTGGATCGTCTGGACCGTCACCGAATCCGTATCAGTAGTGGTGTTGATCGCGTGGGTACTCCCCTTGTCAATCGCGCGTTCGATAAACTGGATCAGGTCCCCGCGAGTGAGTGTTGTGGCGTCGTGGACGGACTGGATATGCGCCAGCAGTTCCCGTGCATAATCGCCAGTCAGCCCGTAACGATCGAAGACGCGCCGGGCCAGCGAACTTACTGCCTCAAGCTCCCGCAGAGTGTCCCGGAATTCGGTCATCGCTGGCGGGTAGTCTTCTCGCTCCAGTTGCGCATCGATCTCGTCAAGCGTGTAGCCCGCCCGCTCTAGAACAACGGCCCAGCCACGGTCGCCATCGGATTCGACGATCCGCAGCCACGCCAGCAGTAGCTTCGCGGGGTCACTGCGGTACAGTTCGACTTCCCCGTCGTAGGCCATCGGGAGCCCGTGCTCCTCGGCTGCAGTCAGTAGTTCTCGTCCGTAATCGCGTGTTCTGGTCAGGACCGCAATATCGCCGTGGCTCGGGGTTGTGGGGTCGCCGTTCTCGTCTTCAATCCGGTAGTCGTCGCTATCGACAATTGACTGGATCCTGGCCAGTACCGCCTCGTGTTCATCCTCATGCTGAACGGCCTCGATGCTGGTCTCGTCGAAGGTGGCATTCGAGGACAGCGAGTCGATGTCGACGGGCTCATCGATTGTTTCCGAGCTGGTCGCTGGCGTGGTCAATGCATTTGTCGAGAAGTCAAGCAGTGTCTGTGTCGATCGGTAGTTCTCCGTTAGTTCGATGTATGTTATCCCATCCGTCCCGAATTCGACCTGCTCGGAATCAGCGTTCAACTCGCTCCGGAATCGTTCCAGCCGGGTGTCGAACTCCGCGATGTTCTCGACGGCGGCGTACTGGAACGAGTAGATGCTCTGTTTCCAGTCGCCCACGACACAGAGATTGTCCGTGTCGGCAAGCAGGAGCGCCAGCTTGAACTGAATCTCACTGGAGTCCTGGAACTCATCGATCATCACGTACTCGAACCCGACGCGGTCACGCAGCGCTGGCTCCTCGCACAGTGCCACGAAAGCAAACAGCTGGAGGAACCCGAAGTTCAGGTAGTTCCGTTCCAGGGCGAACTCCAGATACTCGAAGTAACAGTCGTGAACGAATGCCAGTAGCTCATTCCGATCCTCTTCAAAGACCTCGCGAGCGACGCTCTCGTCAAGTTCCTTGGTCCCCCGGCCACCCCGAAGCTCCGATTTGGAAGGAGCCACCGAGCGGTAGGTTTTGTTCGTCCCGAACCGCGAGAGATCGTCCCGGAGCGGGGACTGCTTGCGCCCATCGTTGCGGGCCTGATTTTGGGCATCGAAATACTGCTTGAACAGCTCGTAGTCACCCAGCAGATGTTGTTTCCCATCTCGATACCAGCCATCTGCAGTCGGGAAGATACCCTTCGCAGCGAGTTCGTTAATGAGCGAGAGCGGCTCGGTAGGCTCTGAGAGTGCCCGAAAGATGTCGTTGTACTCGGTATGGCGATCCCGGAACTGCCCGAAGAACTCACGGAATAGCTCGTCCTCGAGTTGGCTATCCTCAAGGATCTGGGTACCGCCAGTGATTCGGTCGTCGATGCCCAGATGCGTCGGGGCGCGATAGCCGTGCTCGTCGAGCAGGTCGTGACAGTACGAGTGGAACGTCTGGATCGGTGCGTCGGCCAGCTCACGCATTCCGTACGAACAGTGCTCGACGATGCGCTCACGCATCTCGGTGGCCGCACTGCGGGTGAAGGTAACCAGCAGGATGTCTTCTGGCTCGACGTCGGGCTGGTCGACGATGTTCGCATACCGGCGTGTGATGGCGAAGGTCTTGCCGGTGCCAGCACCGGCGTCGACATGGTAGATCCCCTCGGTCTCATCGATCAGCTGTTGCTGGGCCTCGTTCGGTGTGAGGTCGCCACTCATCGGCTGCCCTCCAGGAACATATCGCGATGATCGATCCGGCGATAGTTGGGTTCGCCACCCAGCCCCTCAATCGGGAATCGCTCCTCGCCCGCCCGGTAGCGATTGATCTCGGTCAGTCGGTCGGCGACGAATTCCTCGAACTGGTCGAGATCATCTTTGAAGAAGTTGCGCTTCCTGACGCCGTTGAGCGCTCGAATCGCCTGGTCAGCCCCTTTCTCGGCATCGACGTCGTCGCTGGTTTCTTGACGCACGGCCTTGGCAAATCGGTCGGCGAAGTCAGACTCCCGTAATGCCGACCGCTCCGTCGTGTCCGGGAACGTGAGGTCTGTCATGATATCGCTGTAGCCCCCGAAGCCAAGCTCCTCGAAGGTCGCCACGCAGTCCTTGTAGCCATCCAAGAGGACCTCGTACGCCGGGCGCGTCCCGACGAACTCGTCGAATGACTGCGGGTAGTAGGAGACTATTGTCAGCGTATCATCCACAGCCGCGTCGCCGGTGATCGCATCGTCGAGCGTTTCGAGGAAGTGGAAGAACGAGAAGGATAGCTCCGCGTTTGGCTGGTGTGTACGGAACTGTGCCAGGTAGGCGATTGCCTGATAGTTGATTGTATCATTGGGCGGGTCCATCGCAGCCTGTTTACAGACATCGTAGGCTGATTTCTTCGACCCGCTCTTGTAGTCGAGCAGGGCTGTGGGTCCCTCCACGAGGTCGATTTTCCCGTTGATACCGAGGTCCGGGTTGGTGAACTGGCGTTCGGTAAGCGGCGAGTCCACGGGGCGGTCGAAATACGATGCGAAGAAGTTCTCATCGGGCTCCCCGGCCGGGGGCAGATCGGCAGGTGCCGTCGGTGGATTGGCATCCAGATATTCGACGATGGTTTCCAGCCCGATCCGATACTGGCGTCGGCGTAACATTCGGTCCGTCTCAGGGTAGAAGGGTTTGGCTTCCTCGAGCATGACATCGACCACCTCCGAGAGCGTGTCTGTGTCGATGATCTCGGGATAGTTGACGTAGAACTCCGCGAAGTCATGGAACAGATTCCCCTCGCGGAAATAGTCCTTGTCGGGGGAATCGACCAGCCGGCTGAAAAGATACTCCCGTGGGCTGTTGACGAAATTGTTGAGACTGGTCTGGCTGATCGTTTCGATGGGTGCCGACTCGACCGGGGGTTCGACGGCCGTTTTCGCAAAGCCATCACGGTTACCATCGACCGTTCGTTCATACCTGACAGATTCGAGGTCGCTGAATCGCTCAAAGGGCTCCTCGAGGAGTTCCTCGAAGTAGAGACACGGCGTCACCGGTTGGCCCCCAGCGGTATCCTCGACCAGATAGTACTGGTCGCTGCCGCTCTGGATTAGTCGCTGAAAGCGGCGGATATACCGATCGAACTGCGCTTCGGTATCTACCCAGGGTCGCTGTGGAGCGCTATTGGTCCAGCCCTCGTCAAGCCCGAGAAAGAACACGGCCTGTCGGTCGACGTAGCCGGCAGATTTGGCATCTGCG
The DNA here is from genome assembly GCF_001647155.1 of Haloarcula sp. K1. Taxonomy (NCBI): domain Archaea; kingdom Methanobacteriati; phylum Methanobacteriota; class Halobacteria; order Halobacteriales; family Haloarculaceae; genus Haloarcula; species Haloarcula sp. K1. The sequence continues at coordinate 7,505 of NZ_LRHL01000025.1, read as the reverse complement.
AGTAACACGCCCTCGTTTTCTCTGTCCACTGGGACCTCGTAGAAATCCAGATAGAAGGCCAGATCACTAACCCGCGATTCGGTGACCACAGTGTCGTGGAGCCCGAGCGACTCGAGTTCGTCCCGGAGACGGTCCAGTGTTCGGCCGGCTTTCGATTCGTAGGCCGTGAGGAGCGAGCCAAAGGTACGGCCCTCAATTGTCTCACACACCTCGGTAATCCACGCGGTTGCTGGCAGATCGGTCGCGGCCAGACGTTTTTCACTGTGCTCGATATCGACATCGGTCCCGAGTCGTGACAGTATCGGGGCGATATCGCTGACAGTCGTCTCGGAACCACGATAGGCGACGCGCAAGAGCCGCAGTACTGCTCGCACATCGAGGTTGTCGATGAACCCTGGTCCCCCATAATAGGGAATATCTGCGGCTTCGAGTGCAGATTCGACCAGCGGAGAGTACTGGCTCGAACTATCCAGCACCACTGCGACATTGTCAGCCGACTCCTCGTCGATGGTGTCCACGACCGCGTCGACAATCGCCGATGGGGACCTGAAGATGTTGAACGCCGGATAGTCGAAGGTGTCGTCAGTCAACAGGGGATACGTGTCATACTCCGCTGGCAGGATCGATCGTTCGAGTTCAGTGAACTCCGGGAGCCCAACGACGGCAACCGACTGGTCCGCGTCAACCGTGAACTCTGTCAGCTGTTGTGACGTCGACTGGCGTGCGGCGAGCCTGTCCACCACAGTGCGCGTGGTGGGATCGTCGTAGGCTGGATACTCCAGGATCCCCGCGGCCTGTCCGTGGTTCTCCCAGCACTGGAGGACGTTCCCGATAGCGTAGGACAGAGCTTTCCAGGAATCGTCGACAGTGTCGGCGAGTTCCAGAAACGCCGTCCGGTCTTCGGCCTGCTCGCGCCGCCCAGCGGCCAGTCGGCGTGGAGTGGTTGCAAACGTCCCGAACTGTGGCCGGTCGAGCCGGCGGTTGAGGGCGCTCGCAAGCGGGGCCTCAGGAACCAAGACGAGATCATAGTCGGCGACCGATGTATACAGATCCGCAAGTGATCTTGCACGCTGAATAGGCACACTGGTAGGAGTATAACCAGTGGCAAAAAGATGGCTCCATTTCAGCGGTTATTCAGCGTCCACGTTCCTGGTTCGCCAGTCCGAAAAGGGCGCAAAAATATCAGTTTCGTCAAAGCGTTCGATACACGGGACCTCGTAGGGGTGCAACTCAACAACCCGGTCGCGAAGATCGGGATACCGGTCGGCTGTCGTCTTCGCCAGAAGGATTTCCTCAGCATCGGTATGGATTTCGCCCTCCCATCGATATATCGAGTCACAGGCCACACGGTTCACACACGCTGCAAGTCGTTCCTCAACGAGTGTCTGCGCGATCTCCGTTGCAGCCTCTTGTGGAGCTGTGATATAGATCGTCGGCATCAGTTACTGCATTGGGATACACGTATATCAGAACTCCCGCTGCTCGACTTGCGACAGAGTTAGACCGACAGAGGAAGCGTCGCCACGCGGACAGCAAATACCCTCTGACGCTCGCAGCAGTTGAACCACTACGCTCGGTCTTTCCAATGCGGCATCCCCACAGACGCTTCTGAATTAGGACGGTGTACCGTCCACAGAATCGTAGATGTGATAGCACCGAAACATCGGTGTTCCGTAAGAACGGTAAGGTTCTCACCGTGTCAGGATTGGCATGGCTCGCTGGTCGATCCCACTACTCTTCACTGCTGGGGGCGATACCGAGCCAGACCGCGATATATCGATACGCAAAGACAATGCCGAGGATAATCACCATTTCAATCCAGAATGAAATCTCACCCACAGCCGCTTGAAGCACTTCAAGGATGAAAAACACCAGAAGTAATAACGCAATATAGTACAGCGCGAGTTCCGGCAGTTGGTCTTTGTCCATGCATTCCATACGACGGGACCCCTCTCAAACTCTTTCCTCTACGCCGACAGGGTCAGCTACAATCGAACACAGTCCGGCCGGAAGGATCGAAAACCGGCGACGAGGGTCGATCGCCTTCCGTGCGTCACCGTGACTTTGTACAGCGAACGCCGCCACGAGCGGAATCACATCGGCTTCGAGAGCATCTCGGTGGAACGCATCACGTCGATTTTCGGGAATTTCGCGCAACTGGTTCGCATCGCAGTTGCGAGTTCTCGACGGACACCGTAGAACCTGGGAGTGGTCCGCACAGTCGACCAGTGGTTCTCTAAATCGCTGACCCGAACGGTCGTCCCCTCGATAGATGTCGGCTCAAAGCCGAAGAATTTCTGCTCTATGACCGTCGTGATGCGAAACAAGGCGCTGTGAATCACCCGGCTTTGTGTCCGGGTCGTGTGACGACGTACCCCGTCCGGGAGACCTGTTCGGTCAGCCTGTGGTAGCTGAGAGCGCTGTAGTAGCTATTGTTGGTACTCGCTGACGCAGAATCCGTTACCCTCGGGATCTGACATCACTGTCCAAGTGGCGGTGTGCGTTTCGTATTCTTCGGTCTTGGTTTCGCGGACAGACCCACCTATGTTACAGAGTTGTTCGACTGTCTCCCTTCGATTCTCGGTTGAGACATCAAGATGAATGGGGAGATCTCGCTCCGTTCCTTTCGGTTGTTCTTTGAACAGCAAATCCGGACCATCTCCAGGCAGGTCAACGATTTCAGGTTCAAGCGATTCTGGCAGCTCACGTCGTGTACCTCCGAGAGCGACTGACCAGAACTCTGCCAGTTGTTCCACTTCATCACAAGCAAAGGTAATAAATTGCACGCTTGGCATGCATTTTGGTTATATTCCGGAGGGTAAAAACACCTATTGGATACGGAAAGTACTACCACGACTATCACCGGGAAATCCTCTGGGGAGACCGATAACCCTGTATCTTAATGAGGTGAAGGTGGACCGATTGTGTAGTATCATTGACAATCCGAATAATCCGCTGAATGAATGACTGACTGACGCAGGAATAGAGTATAGATAAGGGTGAAGGTATTCCCCTCAGGTAACAAGATACCGTAATCAAATTCCCCACCACTCTACATATGTAACCAGATGGTTTCAAGAAATACATTAATGTGGATGACTGGATACCTGCTCTACCTGCTCTCGGTGGCTGTGATGGCATTACCACAGACGACCGGTTCCAAATCAGATGCAGTACTGATAATAGCAGCGGCAATCGTCGGTCATATTCTGTCTGGATTGCGGGTACGGTATTTTCGATAACGCCCGGGGACCTATTACCGAGGTGTCCGGATTCACAACGACGGCTAACTCGGCAGTAGCCGATCCAAAACGACACTCGTCCCGTCCTCGGTCCGGGGCACTGCATTCTCTAGCACGTTCTCGTCATTTTCGTCGACGTCGAGAATACCGGTTTCGACGAGACGGGGACTGTCCTCCCGTTCGGCGGTGAGGGTCAGGCACAGCTGGCCGTCGACCTTCCCACCGACAACCGAGATCGTCGCAACTTCGTCGGGAAACGTGACGGTTGTCCAGCCATTGGGTTTCCGGACCTGCAACTCAGTCATCACCTCTTCTTATCGCGGCAAGCAGTATCAGCACTCTGGCTGGCATCCGAGCCATTTTGTGTCTCCCTCGGAGCCAGAGGAGAGCATGAGTACCACAGCGCCTTCCTTCGAGGAGTATGACTTCGACCGCGGTGACCACGTCAGAACTGACTGGACCGACGGAAACGGCCCACTCGATGCAGTCGTCGGAACCGTTGCAGAAATTTCGTGTTCCGGCGGCAACGTGATCGTCGCTGTCGAGGCTGACGACGACCAGTATCCCGACCGCTCGATCTACGGCGGGACCCATGATTGCGCTCCCGAGTGGGTCGAACCGATAGAGCAATCATAGTCTGACAGCAAGGGAACTCGCCCGTATTTTGTGAGCCTCCGCCGGGTGAGGGGGTTCCCGAACATGAGTCCCGAACAGCGGTCCGTCGACGAATACCCGGTGGCAATCGGCAGGCAATGTCACCGGCGCACTTTTTCAACCGCCACTATAAGTGGTACATATAACTCTCACAACAGATGATTCTCGGGAGTTTACCCGTTCCGATCCGACTGATGATCAGAATCACTGTCATCGCCACGATCTAAGTTTATGTTCCGGTCGGAGAGACATGTCAACGCGGTACCTGAGAGTTCTATCTGGAATGATGTGCCGTCATCGAGAGACTCCGAGACCGTCTTTCCTGTCAGTAGCCTCTCTGTCTCATCTGCATCAAGCGTGACCGTGTCTCCCTCTCGTGAGCCGGTCGGCATTTTGGAGTCAGCGCCGCTGGCGAACTGGTCCTTGTATGCCGCGTACTCGGCGGAGAATCCGAGAAGCGATGCCGTCCGCTTCCCGACCCGACCAGAGTAGAGTATAAACATGAGGAAGCCGATGTAGATTGGGAATCCCGTCGTCATCGCACTTCCCCCATTCACCTCGTGATAAGAGAGAATACTAAGCAGGATGGGGACGGCGAACAGTAACCCGATACCGGTACTAATTATGACCAGTTGAAACGATCGGGTGATAAGCGTGTCCCACTGCAATCGCTGTCCAAGTTTGATTCCCAGTATTCCTCCCATCAGGAGCAAGTATAGTCCTAATATTGACAGAATATCTGAGGAATTCTGCTCGTATACTATTGCGCCTACCGAGAGGCGATGATAGGGTGCTTCGACCTGCGTTATTTTGTACGCTGCAGAGCTTGAGAGGTAAAAATCGTGTTCACTCCACTCCTCTGGGGGGCTCTCATCTGGGTGGCCGAACAGTGTTATGGGCGGACCTCGATCTGTTATGGACAAATCTCGCTCTATCTTCGTTCCGATTACGCGCCGAACCGACGGAGGGACATCTTGATACTGGAGGGTGTTATTGTTAGTAACCGCGGATGTTTCCTCCAGTTTCACGTGCTTGTTTGTTCCCTCAACCGCGCGTTCAGATTCGATCTCGTATGCTATGTAGCTACTCGCCAGCAAACCAGAGATCAAGAGTGTAACGAAAGCTAGATACGAGAACCACGACAGGGCGGACTTGATTTTGTCGTTAATCCGACTACGCTCCATGTCATCACTATCGCCTACTGTTGCACTTGAAATACCATGTGTGATGGTAAAACATACAGTCGGACTTGTCTATCTATCACCCACACCCGCGGTAAACGGCGATATTCCCCTCGCTGATTTATCTGGCGAATGCAACCAAATACTGGTCTCGTGGATGGTCCTCCTATCGAGTTCGTGTCCGAAAACGGCGATTAAAACCTCCGCAAGATGGGCCGCAACTGAATCGTCCCAACGCTTGCTCTCTTCCCAAGGCGAGGGTGCGTCACCCCCGCCCCGTTCGCCGTAGCGAGGTCCTTGCGGACTACTCGCGCTTAAGCTGCAAGACGCGAACCGCGATGGACAATGTCGTCAGGACTGTCGTCACAGCCCACATTGCCATCTTCACTGCGCCGCAGCCCGCGAAGAGCGTTCCAAGCATCTTGCGGGGTTGGTGACAGAACGTCACCAGTGTATTGAAAGACAGCCTGCCCTAAAGCGTTATTGGTGACAGTGCCGCTGCTCAAAAATCTAATACACAGGGAAGTGAAAGTCACCTCCCCGCAGATGCTTGGAACATTCGTACATACTGCCCACCCAGTGATATAATTTATGCCACTATTGCATACTGCGATGCTCAGACAAACCTACGGAACGGGAACCTGCAGGTCCAGCAGTGATACGATTGGAGCAGCACACATCCGAGAAACCCAGCTGCTGTCACTGTCGCTACAGTCGCCGATATCGTAGGGCCGAACTTCTGGAGTCCGTGACCCACTCGCGACCTGAACAACACAAATACCACAAGAGTACCGAATCCGTTCCTACACCACCTCACGCCGCCGTTCGTACTCGTCACGCTCCAGTACCCACTTGTATGTACTTCCGGGCGCCGGGTTACCAAGCCACGCCAGAAACCGCTCGGTCGCATCGAAGGGTAATGCCAGCCGCCGATCCCACACCGTCACCTCGTAGCCCTGCTCGACGAGCGCTTGCTCGCATGTCGTCGGTGATCGTCCAAGTGGCCCGTGGCCGCGTCGAGTCTCCGGACCACACTAACCCACCGTCATAGGCGTACCAGATGCACGCAATCGGTTTTGTTAGCGTCCAGTCTAATGGTGGCCGATCTATCCAATACGTCGTTGCGCCGGCTTGATCGACACCTCCACTTTTGTTGAATAGTGTGTAATGTTTACATGAGTAGCGATAATTTCCAGACTACCCCTGGCGGTGTGCGACCCCGCGCCGGGATCTGTTGGGAGAATCCAGCGACGGCGCGAGTGCCTGAGTTGAACTGATAGGGCAATCCTAGTCTGACGGCAAGGGAACTCGCCCGTATTTTGTGAGCCTCTGCAAGATGAGAGGCGTTCCAGAGAAACCCGATCAGCCATACTCAAACAGGCACGCAATCCAGACCAGTACCAAGGTTGCCCTGTCACACCTGTTGTGACCACTGGAATCGCCGTGGTCGCTCCGTTCGTGTTACGACCACTCACTACACTCCTGACAACAGGGGGTCGCTCCCGGTTGCTGCAGCTAGCAAACAGCGGCGTCGACGGCGGCAGGGCACGTACCACCGCGTCCAGCAGCGTCGGTTCAGCGTCGGTTCGTGTCCTATCCGACGTGTGCACAGGGTTAGGGGGTGGACTCCACCACAACGGGTGTGACGCCACCTGTCGCGGCTTTGTGGTCGCTGTTCTCCAACAGATTGAGACCGATGTAGCGTTTTTCGAGCAACCCTTCGGCTGTTGCCATATCCATCGCGAGGATCTCGGTTTGGGTCTGGTCCCGTCCGACCTGCCGGGTTTTCTCGACAACGTCGTCGCCGCCGATGTCGACCAGTGTCTCCCAGACGCGCTTGATCGTCTGGCGGTGGGGTTCCTTCCCGAGTTCGGCGGTGAGGGCTGTCTGAAGGTCTGCTTTGGTCATGAAGACGCCGCTGCCGTCGGTTCGTGTCGTGGCAAATTCCGGCCAGCGCTTGGCGATGCTGATGGCGCGGTAGGTGTTCTGGCGGTTCGAGCGCTCGACGAACATGGTCTTGACCTTCGATTGGCGGCAGTTCGCGAAGAAATCCAGCGGCGAGGTGCTGGGTTCGATTCCTTCGGGGAGCTGCTCGGCGTCTTCCTGCTGGTCGGTGTTGGCTTCGAGTTGCTGGGCTTTGGCGATGGCACTCTTGGCGACATCGCGGGTGGTTTCCTGCTGTGCTTCGAGGTCGTCGAGGCGCTGGTTGTTCGTGGCGGCGTCACCGACAGCCGTGGTGGCAACCTCGTGGGTCTGTTCGAGGTCGGCCTCTAGTTCGGTGACGCGTTCGTGGAGGTCATCGATAGTCGCGACCAGTGTCTCAAGAACACTCGAAACGAGGGGTGACATGCCGTCGCCGAGGTCGTTGACGAGCGCCTGGAGTGCGTCGGTATCCGTCTCAGCCTGTCCGATGTCCATGTCGAGGTGG
>NZ_LRHL01000024.1:0-1549 GCF_001647155.1 Haloarcula sp. K1 | reverse complement strand
GCTGCGTGCAGTCGGTATCCCCGACGCGGCACGGCGTGTCGACGAGTTCCCCCACGAGTTCTCCGGCGGGATGCGCCAGCGAGCCGTCATCGCGATGGCACTAGCCTGTGACCCCGACCTGCTCATCTGTGATGAGCCGACGACAGCACTCGATGTCACCATTCAGGCCCAGATTCTGGACCTGCTACAGGAAATTCAGACGGAGCGTGACATCGGTATCATGTTCATTACGCACGACATGGGCGTCATCGCGGAGGTTGCCGACCGCGTCGCCGTGATGTACGCCGGCGAAGTCGTCGAGAAAGCACCCGTAGAGGAACTGTTCGCGAACCCACACCACCCATACACGCAGGGACTACTGCAGAGTATTCCCGGTCGGAACCCCAGTACGGATCGGCTGCCCACTATCGAAGGGGACGTGCCGACGCCACACGAATCGGCGTCGTACTGCCGATTCGTCAGCCGATGCCCGAAGGGCTTCGACGAGTGTGAGCGGGTCCATCCCGCCCATGTGGAGGTCGGCGAATCAGCAGACCACACCGCCGCCTGTCTCCTGTATCCCGAAGATATGCCTACCGACGACACTGTGACACACCACGAAGAGAACGCAGACCAGACGGGCGCCGAGGCAAGCGAAGCGCTGTCGGCGGACGACTGGCCGGCTGAGCGCCGAAAAGCCGGTGAGGATACCGGCCCGGCCGGGTCCGAAGACAGCGATGCCCGGGCTGACGGTGGCCATGGCCACAGTGCCGGAGACACCGGCGGACAGCTGGAGGGAGGTGACACAGATGAGTGAGTCAATCGTCGATACTGTGTCACACCAGACCGGCGAGACGTTGCTCGATGTGCAGGACCTGAAGACGTACTACGAAGGCGGTGGGCTGTTCGGTGGGGACCCGGTGAAAGCCGTCGACGGCGTGAACTTCGAGATCGCGCGCGGCGAGACGTTCGGGCTGGTCGGTGAATCCGGCTGTGGCAAGACGACTCTCGGTCGGACGCTCATCCAACTGGAGACCGCCACGTCCGGGACGGTCTCCTTCGATGGAACCGATATAACCGAACTCAGCGGCGGCGACCTCAAGCAGTGGCGCCGCAACGCCCAGATGGTGTTTCAGGACCCCGAATCGAGCCTCAACGACCGGATGACTGTCGGCGAGATCATCCGCGAGCCGCTGGACGTCCACGAACAGGGGACGGCCCGCGAGCGTCGGGAGAAGGTGCGGACACTGCTCGACGAGGTCGGGCTCATGCCGGAGCACTACTACCGGTATCCCCACCAGTTCTCCGGCGGGCAGCGACAGCGTATCGGCATCGCTCGGGCACTCGCGCTCGAACCGGAGTTCGTCGTCCTCGACGAACCCGTGTCGGCACTCGACGTGTCCGTCCAGGCCCAGATACTCAATCTGCTGGAGGAACTTCAGGAGGAGTTCGGTCTCACGTACCTCTTCATCGCGCACGACCTGAGCGTGGTCCGGCACATCTGTGACCGCGTCGGGGTGATGTATCTCGGGAACCTCATGGAGGTCGGGCCGACGGAACAGCTGTTCCA
>NZ_LRHL01000023.1:272796-600261 GCF_001647155.1 Haloarcula sp. K1 | reverse complement strand
GACAGTAGCAATACCACACCGCTCATTGTCCTCCACCCCAACGCTGGCGTATGAAACACCTCCCGAAGCATCTCCGGCCCCGGTGGCGCTATCTGGCCGTCGGTATCGAGACGTGGCCGACAGCGTCGCTGGACCGTCGGGCGTTCCAGCGGGCGGTGTGGTACGCCGCCCAGAACCTGCTGGGCGACACCGGCAGCGCCGAGACGGACATGACCGTCCTCCAGTTCCACGACTACGACGGCACGGCCGAGGCCATCGTCCGGACCAGACGCGGCCAGACAGACCCAGCGCGGGCCGCACTGACCTGTCTGGAGAGCGTCGACGGCGATGAGGTTCGGGTCCGTGTCCGGGGGATTAGCGGCACTGTGCGTGCCTGTGAAGAAAAGTATATACGCGGGCCGCCGGAAGCCACTGAACAGAGACACGTCGTGTTCGAGAACGCAGACCGGAGCGCTACTGTTCGGCCTCCGCGCTACGATGTCGAAGCGGCCTCCGGCGGCGCGTTCGTCGGCGCGACAGCACTCGATTTCCGATAACTATGCAGGGACAAAATCAACAGCAGGCCTACGACCGCGGGATTACTATCTTCTCGCCGGACGGACGCCTCTACCAGGTCGAGTACGCCCGCGAAGCGGTCAAACGCGGCACAGCAAGCATCGGCGTCAGAACGAGCGACGGCGTCGTTCTCGCCGTGGACAAGCGCATCCGGTCGCCGCTGATGGAGCGCTCCTCGGTCGAGAAGATCCACAAGGCCGACGACCACATCGGCATCGCCTCGGCCGGCCACGTCGCCGACGCCCGACAGCTCATCGACTTCGCCCGCCGCCAGGCGCAGGTGAACCAGCTGCGCTACGGCGAGCCGGTCGGCGTCGAGACCCTCACCAAGGAAATCACCGATTACATCCAGCAGTACACGCAGGTCGGCGGCGCGCGCCCGTTCGGCGTCGCGCTCATCATCGGCGGCATCGTCAACGGCGAGCCGCGTCTGTTCGAGACCGATCCCTCCGGGACGCCCTACGAATGGAAGGCCCTCGCTGTCGGAGCCGACCGCGGCGACATCCGGGATTACCTCGAAGAGCACTACGACGAGGGGATGGACCTCGACGAGGGCGTCGACCTCGCGCTGGCCGCTCTCGCGTCGGTCAACGAGGACGGGCTCACGCCGGAAGGCATCGGCGTCGCCACGGTCGACGTCGAAACGGAGACGTTCGGCCAGCTGACCGACGAGGAGAAGGAGACTCACCTCGCGGAGGCCGACCTCCTTGATACCGGTGAAGACGCGGACGACGAAGGCGAAGACGCCACCGAAGAGTAACCCTTCCGACAGCCCTCGCGGGCGACTGGACTTTTTCTGTCCGACCACGCAGTAAGGCCTTTAACTGGCCCACTGCTACCGACGGGTATGATATCGCTTGACGAGGCGGTGACGGCGCGCCTCGAATCCCACGGCCAGCGGTTCGAGGTACTGGTGGATCCGGACGCGGCGCTAGCGATAAAACGTGATGACTTCGACGGCGACCTCGAGGACGTTATCGCCGCGGAGGACGTGTTCGAGGACGCCTCGCGGGGGGACCGACCGCCCGAGAATATGCTCGAAGAGGTGTTTGACACCACTGATCCGATGGCCATCATCCCCGAAGTCATCAAGCGGGGGGAGATACAGATCACGGCCGACCAGCGCCGCGAGATGCAGGAACAAAAGCACAAACAGCTCATCCAGCGGATCACGCGCAACGCGGTCAACCCACAGATGGACGACGCGCCGCACCCGCCGGAGCGCATCGAATCCGCGCTCGAAGAGACGGACTTCAGAGTCGACCCGATGGAACCCGTCGAGGCGCAGGTCGACGACGCCCTCGATGCGCTCCGGCCGGTCATTCCGATCCGGTTCGACGAGGTCACCGTCGCCGTGCAGGTCCCCGCGGACTACGCTGGGAGCGCCCAGGCACAGATCCGACAGTTCGGCGACCTCGAACGCGAGGAGTGGCAGTCCGACGGCTCGTGGGTCGGCGTCATGACGTTCCCGGCCGGCCTACAGAACGACTTCTACGACGTGGTGAACGAACACACCAGCGGCGAGGCAGAAACCCAGATAATCAAAGACGAAGACGACATCAGTACGCGCTAACGCCGCGGCGTCGCGTTACCCTTTCTTGAAGCCGACCAAGAACCCGGCAGTGAAACCAGCGCTGACCGGCAGCGCCGAGAGCAGTGACGTGACCCAGGACGGCGGTTGCGCCGACGCCGCGTTCCCGGCGGTGCCGGTCGCGTTCTGTGCGGCCCCGCCTATCGCGTCCCAGTTCACCTGGAGGATGCCACGCGTCTCGAGGAACTTGAACAGTGCCAGCTCGATGCCGATGATGACGGCAATGAGCTTTGCGACCTTCTTGGCGGCGAACCCGATGATCCCGCCGATAAGGCCGCCGCCACCGAATTCGAGGCCCATCTGCTGGAGGCCCAACCCATCTAGTTGGAGTACGAACTCACCCATACAGCGTACCTGACCGCCTGTTTTTAAATCCTTTGTGCTCCCTCTGGCGCTTTCCCTTTTACACAGCCTCCGCCACAGGAACGGGTGTCGTTGCTACCGGGGTGTCCCAAAGAATTCGGGGCGATATTTTTCACACGATGCCATTTCTTTACTCATATCCAAAGATTTGTATGCTACCGACGAATCTTACTTACTGTTAAGATGGCAGAAACACCGAATTCCGATATGAGCGGTGCCGCAGGTGGACATTCGAAGCGACCGAAATCTAATCAGGACTGGTGGCCAAACAAGCTGAATCTGGAGATCCTCGACCAGAACGCCCGTGATGTCGGTCCGATGGAGGACGACTTTGATTATGCGGAGGAGTTCCAGAAACTCGACCTCGAAGCGGTGAAGTCGGATCTCGAAGAGCTGATGACGTCGTCGCAGGACTGGTGGCCAGCCGACTACGGCCACTACGGCCCGCTGTTCATCCGGATGGCTTGGCACAGCGCCGGGACGTACCGGACCGCCGACGGTCGCGGTGGCGCGGCTGGCGGCCGACAGCGCTTTGCACCTATCAACAGCTGGCCGGACAACGCGAACCTCGACAAGGCGCGACGACTGCTCCTGCCGATCAAGCAGAAATACGGCCAAAAGATCTCCTGGGCCGACCTGATGATCCTCGCAGGGAACGTCGCTATCGAGTCGATGGGGTTCAAAACGTTCGGCTACGCCGGCGGCCGCGAGGACGCCTTCGAGGAGGACAAGGCTGTCAACTGGGGGCCGGAAGACGAGATGGAAACCCAGGAACGCTTCGACGAGCCAGGCGAAATCGAAGAAGGGCTCGGTGCCTCCGTGATGGGCCTCATCTACGTGAACCCGGAAGGACCGGATGGCAACCCTGACCCGGAGGCGTCGGCGAAGAACATCCGGCAGACGTTCGACCGGATGGCGATGAACGACAAGGAGACGGCCGCGCTCATCGCCGGCGGACACACGTTCGGCAAAGTCCACGGCGCTGACGACCCCGAGGAGAACCTCGGTCCCGAGCCCGAAGCGGCCCCCATCGAGCAGCAGGGCCTCGGCTGGCAAAACGAGAACGGGAACAGCAAAGGCGGCGAGATGATCACGAGCGGTATCGAAGGGCCGTGGACCCAGTCGCCGACCGAGTGGGATATGGGATACATCAACAACCTGCTCGACTACGAGTGGGAGCCGGAGAAGGGTCCTGGCGGCGCGTGGCAGTGGGCACCCACGAGCGAGGAGCTGAAAAACAGCGTGCCGGACGCACACGACCCAGACGAAAAGCAGACGCCGATGATGCTCACGACGGACATCGCCCTGAAGCGAGACCCGGACTACCGAGAGGTCATGGAAACCTTCCAGGAGAACCCGATGGAGTTCGGGATGAACTTCGCGAAGGCCTGGTACAAGCTGACCCACCGCGACATGGGGCCGCCTGAGCGGTTCCTCGGTCCGGAGGTTCCTGACGAAGAGATGATCTGGCAGGACCCGCTCCCGGACGCCGACTACGACCTGATCGGGGACGAGGAGGTCACCGAGCTCAAGGAAAAGATCCTCGATTCGGACCTCTCTGTCTCCCAGCTCGTCAAGACCGCGTGGGCGTCGGCATCGACCTACCGCGACAGCGACAAGCGCGGCGGCGCTAATGGCGCTCGTCTCCGACTCGAACCCCAGAAAAACTGGGAAGTCAACGAGCCCGAGCAGCTAGAGACGGTCCTGGGGACGCTCGAAAACATCCAGACGGAATTCAACGACTCGCGCTCCGACGGGACGCAGGTCTCGCTTGCCGACCTGATTGTGCTGGGCGGCAACGCGGCCGTAGAACAGGCGGCAGCGAACGCCGGCTACGACGTCGAGATCCCGTTCGAACCCGGCCGAGTGGATGCCGGGCCGGAACACACCGACGCCGCCTCCTTCGACGCTCTCAAGCCGAAGGTCGACGGGGCTCGAAACTACATCCAGGACGACATCACGCGACCGGCCGAGGAAGTGCTGGTCGACAACGCGGACCTGCTGAACCTGACAGCGTCGGAACTGACCGCCCTGATCGGCGGGATGCGCTCGATCGGTGCGAACTACGGGGACACCGACCTCGGCGTCTTCACCGACGAACCGGAGACGCTGACCAACGACTTCTTCGTGAACCTGCTCGACATGGGAACGGAGTGGGAGCCGGCGTCGGACTCAGAACACGTCTACAAAGGTCTCGACCGTGATACCGGCGAGGTCAAGTGGGAAGCCACACGCATCGACCTCGTCTTCGGCTCGAACGACCGGCTCCGGGCCATCTCGGAAGTCTACGGCTCTGCCGACGCGGAGGAGAAGCTCGTCCACGACTTCGTGGACACATGGAACAAGGTCATGAAGCTCGACCGCTTCGACCTCGAATAAGCCGGACTGACCGCTACCGCTTTGCTGGCTGCATTTCAGCCTTCGAGCGGGTATCGAAGTCGTTAGTTTCGCCAGCCGGCTGCAGGAATCGCTCAGTATCTGCCATTTTACCGTCCAACCGCCGACCCCCGGAAGAGTGTGAGTCCCCTCCCGGGGGGTTAAATAATCGGACGCCGTAGTTTTCCAACGAGTGACGGCGACACACACCACGAAACGAGCGGTTATCGCGAAGCGCGTCGACAGTGGCACCGCCGACACGACGGAAATCCGGGACCTTGCCCGGGCGGCCGGCTACGAGGTTGTCGACGAGATCACACAGACCAGAACGGAGGACCCGGCGTACCACCTCGGCGAGGGGAAGGTAACGCGATTGAGCAACGCGGTCGCTCGCGAAGGGGCCGCCGTCGTGATCTTCGACAATCAACTCGGCCCGTACCAGACGTACAACATCGGGAACGAGCTCCCCGAGCGGGTGCGCGTCATCGACCGCTTCCGGCTCATCCTCGAAATCTTCGGCCAGCGGGCCCAGACGCGAAAAGCCCAACTCCAGGTCGAACTCGCGGAACTGCGCTACGAACTCCCGCGCGCCGAGGCCAAGGCGAGCCTGGCCAAACGCGACGAGCGGCCGGGGTTCATGGGGCTCGGCGAGTACGACGAGTCCCGCGAAGAGGACATCAAAAAGCAGATCGCCAACATCCGGGACGAACTGGAATCCATCGAGGAGACCGAGCGACACCGCCGGGAGCAGCGCCGCGAGTCCGGCTTCGACCTCGTCGCGCTGGCCGGCTACACCAACGCCGGGAAGTCGACGCTCCTGCGCCGCCTCGCCGACGACCTCGACGTCGATGAGAACGACGACTTGCATCCCGACCTCGATACCACGGCCGAGAGCGAGGACCGTCTGTTCACGACGCTTGGCACGACCACCCGCCGCGCGGCGGTCGGCAAGCGCGAGGTGCTGGTCACCGACACCGTCGGGTTCATTCAGGACCTCCCGCACTGGCTCGTCGAATCGTTCAAATCGACGCTCGGGTCGGTGTACCACGCCGATCTGGTCTTGCTCGTCGTCGATGTCTCCGAGTCGGTCGAGGAAATCCGGGAGAAACTGGTGACGAGCCACGACACGCTGTACGAGCGCAACGAAGCGCCCATCGTCACAGTCCTCAACAAGACCGACATGGTCGATGATGAAGAGGTCCGCCGCAAGAAAGACGCGCTCTCGTCGCTGGCTCCGAACCCCGTCGCCGTCAGCGCCAAGCAGGGGCTCAACATCGACGACCTGGCGGACCGCATCGACCACGAACTGCCGGACTACGAACGCGAGCGACTCGTGCTCCCGATGACCGACGACACGATGAGCCTCGTCTCGTGGATTCACGACCACGCCAGCGTGGAGACGGTCGACTACGGCGACCAGGTGGTTATCGAGTTCGAGGCGCGGCCCGCGATCATCGAGCAGTCCCGAGCGAAAGCCGGGGAGCTGGTCGGTGCGTCGGCCTGACTGCGGACGCTACGCTTCTGCTTCCCGCTGCCACAGTACGCTCGGTATCTCGTCTAGCAGGTCCGTTGCGACCAATCCGTAGCCGCGGTCGTCGACGACCCGGTCGCCGACCGTGCCGACGGTGTAGGCGGCGATGGCGGCCGCGTCGAGCGGCTCCTGAACGCAGGCGAGCGCCCCCGTCACGCCCGCGAGCACGTCGCCGGTGCCGCCGACCGTCATCCCCGGATTGCCCGTCCGGCCGACGCGGGTTCGCTCGCCGTCGGAGACGATGTCGTACGGGCCTTTGACCAGCAGTGTCTGGTCGACCTCCGATGCGAAGGACTCCACGAGGTCCGCCCGCTCCCGCCAGTCCTCGGACGTCTCGCCGCCCATCCCGAGAAGCTCGCCCTGGTGGGGCGTACAGACGAGGTCCGCGTCCGTTTCGATGTCCGGAACCACGGAAAGAGCGTCGGCGTCGACGACAGCCGTCCCCTCGAATCCTGACAGCAGGTCCCCGACCGCTTCCAGCGTCGCGTCGGCGTTCCCGAGTCCCGGCCCGACGATCAGCGTGTCGTGCTCTGCCGCCAGTTCGGCGAGGTTGTCGACGTGGGGTGGCGCGAGGTGGTCCCCGTCGAACGGTCTGAGGATGAGGTTCTCGCTGTAGGACTGGATTTCCCGCGCGACGACTGCCGGGCAGGCGACTCGAACGAGGTCGGCCCCGCCTCTGAGGGCGGCCTGGGCCGTGAGCGCCGGCGCGCCGGTGTACGGGCCGCCGCCGACGACCAGCACCTCGCCGTTGTCGCCTTTGTGGCTCGCTGGGTCCCGTTCGAGGCGGGTGAGATCACCGCGCTCGATGAACAACTCCGCGGCGTCGGGGATGCCGATGTCGGCGACTGTGACCGGGACGTCGAGGTCCGCCAGACCGGGTTTGGTGTCGTGAAACGTGACGACGTGGTCGGCGTCGACGGCGTTCTCGGCTAGCCGCCCCGTTTCGGCGTCGAGGCCCGACGGGACGTCCACAGAGAGGACGATCGCGTCGCTCTCGTTCATCGCCGTGGCGGCCGTTGCCTCCGGTTCCCGGAGGGCACCGGCGATTCCCGTTCCTAGCATCGCGTCGACGACGACGTCAGGGCTCCCAAGGTCGAAGGCCGAGGAATCTTTGACTGGTTTCGTCGGATACTCGGCGTGCTGGAGGGCATCCCAGTTCTCCCTGGCAATCGTCGTCGAGATTGCGTCCGGGCGGCCCAACAAAAGGACGCGGAGGTCGTACTCGTCGAGAAAGCGGGCGGTGACGAGCGCGTCTCCGCCGTTGTTCCCTCGACCAGCGACGATGGTGACTTGGTCGCCGGGGTCAGCGAGGGTACGGACCGCCCGTGCGACGGCGTGCCCGGACGACTCCATCAGCTGTTTGCGCGGGACGCCGAGCGCCGCGGCGTTCTCATCGACGACACCCATTTCGGAGCCGGTGAGCATACCCGCGGGTTCGCCCGCCAGTGAAGTAACTCTACGGGACGGCGGCTTACCAGCGGACCTCGAAGCCGTTGATACCCTCCGGCTCCTCAAACTCGACTTCGACGTCGGTTACGTTCGCGCGTTCGCTCCCCTCGTGGCAGAACTCGACCATCGCTTCTACGTCGTCCTCGGGGCCCTCGAACACCGCTTCGACGCGCCCGTCGTCGAGGTTCCGGACCCACCCGTCGACCCCCTGGTCCTGTGCGCGCTCCCGCGTGGTCGCTCTGTAATAGACGCCCTGGACACGACCGGAGACGAATACATGTGCTCGCGTGCGAGCCATGTCCGAGGGTTTGCTTGTGGACTCCGTTATACTGTCGCCTTCCATCACCCGCGTCAGTTTTCGTCGCTGCCCGTCCGGAGATAATGGAACAAGTAGGTCTGCGTGTAGCCGGCGTACTCGCCGCCGAGCGCGGCCCGGATGGCCCGGGACGTGTCGGTGTAGTTCCCTCGCTCACACTCCGGGTAGTACTCCTCGATGGTCGACCGGATCCAGGTGTCTAGCGGGACCGCTTCGAGGTAGTCAAGCGAGAACAGCAACACGCAGTCCGCGACCTTGTCGCCGACGCCGACGAAGCGGGTGAGCGACTCCCTGGCGTCCTCGTAGTCGAGACCGACGGCTTCCTCCGGGTCGGCCTCGCCGCCTGCGACCATCTCCGCGGTGCGCTGGACGTACGGCGCTCGATAGCCCAGCCCGAGGTCCCGGAGGCGTTCTTCGGTCGTTTCGGCCAACGCTGACGGCGTCGGATAGGCGTTGTACGTCCGCCCGTCGAACTCGACTGTCTCGCCGAACGCGTCGCGGAGCGCCTGTTGCATACTGTGTATCCGGGCCACGCGCATCTGGGCCGAGCAAATGAACGAGATGAGGGAGCCAAACGGTGGGTCCTGAACGAGACGCATCCCCCAGAACCTATCGTAGGCTGATTGGACCACGTCGTCGGCCGGTGCCGTCGTCCGAATCGCGGAGAGGTCGTCCCTAAGCCGCAGGAGTCGCTTGAGGTCTGCCTCCGCGTCGATCGTGGACTCCCATTCGAGGACACCGTCCCGCTGCCGGACGCGGATGACTGCTGGTGACCCGTCTCGACGGACTGTCGTCCAGTACCACGCGTCGTCCCCGGTTCCCCCGTCGCGCTGGTACATTTCGCCGTCCTCCCGGTTCCAGAGGTAGGACTGCCCGCTCTCGACAGTTGCCTGGAGGTCGATACCGCCGGCCAGCGACCCGACGTCGATGACGCCCTGTTCCATTGTCCGTGTGTACGGACCCGGAGGTAATGGCGTTACGAGTTCCGCTCGCACGGGTTGGAGACCTCTCTCGACTAGCGGACGTTCATATCCGTCTGATCTGTCACTGCTTTTCGCCGTCGTGATGTTTTATGTCGCTTGCGTCTGTGCGGCTCAACGGTGCTTTCTGCCCCTCTATACCACGATATATGGGGTGAGAGGTGATCCCCGTTTCAGGGCTAACCTTCATTATATTGGGAAACAAACATACTAGCATGAATTGCCGAGTTGTTGTCGAGGCCGCAGTCCCAGTGTACGATGTGGCATCTGCGGACGAGGCAGTTCGCATCGCCATCTCGAAGACGGGGGAAATGCTGAACCCCGACCTCAACTACGTCGAGATCAACATGGGCGACCGGCACTGCCCGCACTGCGGCGAGACACTGGAACCGGCTTTTCTCGCGGCCGATGAGAGTCTCGTCGCACTCGAACTGGAGATGACCGTGTTCAACGTCGAACGGGACGAACATGCCGCCCGAATTGCACGCAAGGAGATTGGGCAACGACTCGAGAACATCCCGCTCGACGTGCTCGAAATCGAGGAGATTCCGGAGGAGGCCGACGAAACGACGGACGACGAGTCTTCGTCGACAGAGTCGACAGCAGAGGCCGATGACCAGTCGTCGGGCCAGTCCGAGGACGAATCGGACGACGTGTTACCCGAATTCGAGGAATTAATCGACGAGTAAGTCCGGTTACCGAGCAACAGGGTCTCTCTGTTCAACACCCTCGACGTATCGCGTCTCCAATATGATTCCGACAGCCGTTATACAGTCACTAATAGCATTGCTCGTCGGGAGAACTGCATAGAAACGACGGAGAACTGTTAGTCCGCGGCGGCAGAAACTGGCTCTTTGGTCTCGTCAGCCATCTCGGAGGCAATACCGTCAGCAATCGCAAAGACAGCGGCCTTGTGGTCTGTTTTCGACTTGTGAATCGATGTCGGCTTGACGCCCAGTTCCTCGTATTCGTCGTGGTCTACTTCTGTCCCGGATTCGGCTTCGTAGTGGTTCTGTACCTGTGCAAGCAGGCCGTGAAGGTGGATGAGCTCCTGCTTTTTCATAGTCAACCCAAGGTAACAACTCGAAGGTTATAGTACTACTCTGATGAAGGTTAACACACGGCTCTGCTAGTAATACGTAATAGTTCATGAATAATTCCTGGTGCGGAGTATATTTTGAGTTTTTTACACTGAATTTTACCATTTCTCCAAAGGCACTGTCGAGTGCTAGCAATGTACAACGCTTCGATGACGGACGGCCTCGACTCGAACACTGTCGACTCAAACTCGTTGCGGGAGTCTCCGGCTGGCACCCAGAGTTATGGGCTGCCTATACCTGCTATCGGTATGGACCAAGCCACTCTCCCATCAGAAACCGAGATCGGCCGGGTGGCCCTGACCGTTGCTGACTTACCACCGACTGTCGATTTCTACCGTGATGTTGTCGGCCTCCAAGTCCTAGACTCAGACGACGACCGGACGATACTCGGTGCGGGTGGACAGGAACTACTGATCCTGAACCGTCGGCCAGACGCACCAGCGAGAGGTTCTGCCGGGACCGGGCTGTACCACGTCGCGTTTCGCGTTCCGTCGCGAGCGGCGCTGGGTGATGCACTCAAGCGTATCGAATCGGAGTGGACACTTTCCGGCGCATCGGATCACGGTGTCAGCGAGGCGCTATATCTGTCGGACCCGGCCGGTAACGGCGTCGAGATCTATCGGGACTTTCCGCGGGCGCCGTGGCAGGAGACACCGTCGGGTCACGTCGAAATGGTGACAGAGCCCCTCGATACGCAGTCAGTCGCGGCTGCCGCGACCGGTGAACAGTCGATGCCCGCTAGGTCCGATATTGGACACGTACATCTGGAAGTTTCGTCAGTGGAGACGGCCCGGTCGTTCTACGCCAACGCACTCGGATTGCGTGTCAGAGCCGCGTACGACGGCGCGGTGTTTCTGGCGGCCGGTGACTACCACCACCACATCGGAGCCAACGTCTGGCAGGGGCGGTCAAGGCCCCACGCCGGACAGGGTCTGGCGTGGTTCGAGATTCGATTCCCCGACGAAGCAACCCTTGCTGCGACACGTAAGCGCCTCCGTCAGTCCGGCTACGCTGTCTCCGAAACCGATACC
Source organism: Haloarcula sp. K1 (assembly GCF_001647155.1). Classification (NCBI taxonomy): domain Archaea; kingdom Methanobacteriati; phylum Methanobacteriota; class Halobacteria; order Halobacteriales; family Haloarculaceae; genus Haloarcula; species Haloarcula sp. K1. The sequence continues at coordinate 588,969 of NZ_LRHL01000023.1, read as the reverse complement.
GGTCTCACAGTGCGTGACGGTGACGACATCGAACTCCGATTGCGAGCCTGAACACGGGATATCTCGACCGATTGACCGATGTGCCAAGTCAAGTGTCTTCGCGCGCTATCTGAGGTATGCACACGACACGGTGGCTGGCTACGGCAACCGGGCGAACGGGAACAGAAACGGACTGCACGGACGTGACAGGGCACAGCCGACGGCCGGGAGGAGCGCGATGAGCGGCCCCCATCAGGGCCAGCAACTCGTGACTGCTGGAGCCGCGCTATCGGAGGCGAGCGCGGCGGCGGTGCTGGTCCACGGTCGGGGTGCGACTGCCCGGAGTATCGTCCAGATGGGAACAGAGTTCCAGCAGGACGGGCTGGCTCTGCTCGCCCCCCAGGCCGCGCGGAACACCTGGTACCCTAACTCCTTCCTCTCGCCGGTCGAGCAGAACGAACCCGGGCGGACATCGGGACTGCAGGCTATCGAGGACGCCGTCACGGAGGCCGAGGAAGCCGGGATACCAACCGACTGTGTGCTCGTCCTGGGCTTCTCCCAGGGGGCCTGTCTCGCGAGCGAGTTCGTCGCCCGTAACCCGCAGCGCTACGGCGGGCTCGTGGCTCTCAGTGGTGGCCTCATCGGCGAGACCATCGACGAGAGCGAGTACGAGGGCGACATCGAGGAAACGCCGGTGTTCCTGGGCTGTAGCGACGTCGATCCGCACATTCCCGAAGAGCGCGTTCACGTTACGGCCTCGGTCTTCGAGCAACTGAACGGGGATGTGGAGGAACGCATCTACGAGGGGATGGGCCACGGCGTGAACGAGGACGAACTGGCGTACGTCTCGTCGCTGGCCGCCACCCTCGTCAATTAGGCCGTCCGAGCGTTGGTTCGTACACCGAGATAGCCTCGCTGAGCGTGCCAGCAGGGAGTTACCGGCCCCTCACCGCGAGACTTAGTGATTGGAAAGACTACACATGGCATGGACCTTTCCCGCCGACGGCTTCTCACGACGGTTGGTGCCGGTGTGACACTCGGCGGCGCAGGCTGCGCGGGAGATGACGGCTCGACTACTGGATCGCGTTCAGTGGCCGGGTCCGGCGGCGGAACCGGGACGCCATCGACGGCAACCGACCGAAGCGACGGGTCGAAGCCACCGACGGCTGATGGCCGCCTCGATTTGGACTACGATATCGGGACGCTTGAAGAGAACATCGTCAGCGGTGGCGTTCGTAAAGACGGTATTCCGTCCATCGACGACCCGACGTTCACCAACACGCCTCCAGAGATACTGGATCTGGACGACCCGGTGTTCGGCGTGGTCCGCGACGGGGAGGCGAAAGCCTATCCGCAGTACATTCTCGTCCACCACGAAATCGTGAACGACACTGTCGCTGGTGACTCCGTCGCCGTGACGTACTGTCCGCTGACGGGCACCGCACAGGGATTCGAGCGCGGTCCGGTGGAGTTCGGCGTCTCCGGTCGACTGGTGAACTCGAACCTGACAATGTACGACCGGGGCACCGACAGCTGGTGGCCACAGATGCTCGCGACGGCAATTACAGGCCCACTAACGGGCGAGTCGCTGCAGGAATTCCGGGTCACTTGGACGACGTGGGACCGCTGGTCCAGTACCTATCCGGAAACGACCGTTCTGACCGAGGATACCGGCTTCTCGCGGCGTTACGGCACTGATCCATACGGCCAGTACAACGCGAAACGCGGCTACTATTCGAGCACTCGGACGCTGTTTGAGCCGCTGCAGGGTGACAGCCGCGCGCACCCAAAGACCGTCGTCATCGGGACCCGGACGGAGACGGGGGCGGTGGCCTTCGATAAGGGAACATTGCTGAGTCAGCGCGTTCTGACAGGCAACATCGGCGACACGCCGTACGTCGCCGTCGCCGACACCGACCTCGAAACGGGCTACGTGTACGCGAATCCGGAGTCAGCGACGGTCGAAGCGGCGGACGACGGCTACACGCTCGAAGGGACCACACACGATGCCGATTCGCTCCCGCTGGACCGTTCACTGGCCTTCGACGCCATGTGGTTCGCCTGGGCCGGTTTCTATCCGGAGAGTGCGTATGTCGACTGATAGTGCAGCCGACGGGGCTGGTGTGGCCGCTCGCATCGAACGCTTGCTTCGGCACACTGCGGTTGCGGTCCGGGGAGCGCTCACCCGCCGCGACGGTCAGTTGCTTCTGGGTGTGTCTGGACTGGCGTACTTCCTGCTGTACCTCGCTGGTCTCAGACACCTCGGTTTCGGCCCAGCCGGCTACGAGGTTTCTGTCGTCAGTAACCCGCTTACCCGTGCGTTCCGGCAGGTCGGGCCGTTTCAGTGGGAACCGATTGCACTGGTCGTCGTCGGCCCAGTCGAACTGCTCGTCTCGCCGCTGAACGTGCTTCTCGGTGCCGTCTTGGCATCGCTGGTCGGACTCAACCTCGCCGTCTCCGCCGTCGCGTGGCGCGGCCCATCGGCCTGCCGTCTCGGCCCGGGGGCAGGGGCTGTGTCGGGGTTGCCGGGACTGCTCTCCGGATTCGCCTGCTGTGGGCCCACTATTTTGCTCGTTGTCGGTGTGCAGGCGAGCGCTGGACTTCTCTCGCTGTTCCAGTGGCTCCTTCCGCTCACTGTCGTGGCACTGCTCGGAACCCTTCTCTGGGTCGGCAGCCGAGTCGAGACAACGTGACAGGCGACGTAGACAGCACCTACTACTGGGGGATAGCTAGTAACTACAGGCTACCGACCCAGGTACCAGTTGGAACTTTTTTCCCTCGATTTGAGGGAAACATATAATTACTCCGTACGACCCATCTACCAGTATGACCGCTACTGTCGTGAGCGAGGTCAACCGACCCTACGTGCCGACGGGCGGGGCGAAACTGACCGCTGAGATCGAAGTCGAGCCCGGACGGTTGGAGGAGCCACCCACGCGACAGATTGCTCTCTGTATCGACGCGAGTGGATCGATGGCCGGCGAAGACATCGAACAGGCCCGCGCTGGCGCTGAATGGGTGTTCGGGCTACTCGACGAGGACGATTACATCTCGATCATCGCCTTCGACAACGAGGTCACGACGGTTCTTGCACCGACCCGGTGGGGGACTATTTCGCGTGAAACGGCAGTGGACGCGGTCGCTGACATCTCCGCTGGCGGGGGCACCGATATGTACAGCGGCCTGCTGGAAGCGAAGGCGTCCCTGCAGGATCTGCCGACAGACGACAACACGGCTCGGCGGGTCCTGCTCCTCTCTGATGGGAAGGACAACTCCCACGACCCGGAAGCGTTCGGGACGCTAGCACACGAAATCGACACCGAGGGCATCAGAATCAAGGCGGCTGGTATCGGGAGCGACTACCGCGAGGAGACGATCCGGACGCTCGGTACCGTTGCCCGCGGCGAATGGACACACCTGGACGCCGCCGGTGACATCGAGTCGTTCTTCGGCGACGCAGTCGAGGAGGCCGGGACCGTCGTCGCTCCCGACGCCCGTCTCGAACTTGACGTGGCTGACGGTGTCGAGGTGAGTGAAGTGTACCGCTCGCTGCCACAGACCCAGTCTGTAGACCCCAACTGGGAGGACAACGCGGCTGTCGTGCCGCTGCCCGACCTGCTAGAGCGGGAGACTCAGCGAGTCGTGCTGAAGATACACGCGCCGGCCAACGACCCGCAAGACGCCGTGTCCGTGGCGGATGTCACGCTGCACGCTGGCGGCGAGACGACGCGGGAATCGATCACCGTAGACTACACCGACGACGAGGCGAAACTGGCCGCGCACAACGAACAGGTCGACGTGGACCACCGACAGACCGTTATCAAGACGGAACTCGGCAAGGGCAACGTCGCCGAGGCACAGACCCAACTGGAGCGGATGACGCGCATCCACGGCGAGGACACCGAGGCCGTCCAGACCGCTGAGCGTGAGACGCGGATCGTGATGGAAGGCGGACGCAAGGAGCAGAACAAGGCGACGAAGATCGTCACTGACGAGGGCATCCAGAAGTGACTGCAACGACCTGCAGTGTCGGCAGGGCCGCTACTGGCCGGAGAAACGGGTGATCCATGAACTGGGAACCTGAGAGCGGTGATGTCATCGCCGGCCAGTACGAACTCGAGGAGTTCCTCGGCAAGGGAGGGTTCGCGAAGGCGTTCCGCGCCAGAGACACCGAGACGGGTGAGGCGGTCGCTGTGAAGTACCCCAACTACACCGAATCCCAGAACGACCCCGACATCATCGAGGAGTACTTCAAAAAGGAGGTCGGATCACTGGAACGCATCCGCCGGGCCGGCGGTCACGAGAACGTGATGGACTACTACGATCAGGTCACGGAGCGTGACGTTCCGTTTCTGGTCGTCCAGCTGATCGTCGACGGGATCGAACTCGACGAAGTCATCGACCAGCACGGCCCAATCGACGACAGCGAACAGGTCCGACAGATCGGCATCGACCTCTGTGACGCGATGGGGTTTCTCCACGAGAACGAGATCGTCTACCGGGACCTGAAACCGGAGAACGTGATGCTCACACCCGACATCACGCCCACGCTGATCGATTTCAATACGGCGACGGGGTTCGATGCCACCGAGGATCCGTCCTCCGGCAACACCGGGACGACGATTCTGGGGCCGTTCAAGCCCCGCGAAGTCGCCGAGGCCAGCCGAACCGACGTTCGGCAGGGGCCGTGGTCGGACGTGTATTCTATCGGGAAGATACTCCTATTCTTGCTCAAGGGGAGCGTCCCGAAGAAAGACGGGGTGAACCCGCAAGCGTTCGGGGCCGACTGCGACGATTATCTGGCCGAAATCGTCGAACGGGCCACGCAGTCACATTACCGCGACCGATACCGGAACGCGACGGTCCTCAAAGAGGTCCTCGAACGGCGCGATCCAACGCCGCCCGCGACGGCGTCAGTGACGTACATTCAAGCGGACAGGCAGTTCACCGTCGAACCGGGCGACACTATCGGGCGACAGGGCGCGAGCGGTCCCCCGGCATCGATAACAATCGAAGACCCGCAGGGGGAGTACATCTCCTCGGTGCAGGTACAGTTCGATATCGAGGACGGCGAGTGGTCCCTCCACGACCGGAGCCTCAACGGGACGTTCGTCCAGAAGGGGGCCGGTTGGCAGCGGGTCCTCTCCGAACCCGGACGCAACCGTCTGCGCTCCGAGGGCGAGGACCCGACCGACAGACACGGCAACGTTCCACCCGAGTCGGTGACACTCACCGACGGCGACCTGGTGTCGCTGGTCCATCCGACCTACGGGGTCACGTTCGAGTTCCATCCGGAGGAGTCATGAGATACAGCACGAACTACGACATCGGCGAGCGGAAGCGAGGACAGGGCATCAACGAGGACAGCGTCTCGCTGACGGTGTTCGAGGAGGGGCATCGGGACGGCTACCGCGGGCAAGACAGACCACAGTCGAAGGAGCCGGTCACAGCAGACGGCGACGAGACGGCGGATGTGACAGACGAGACAGCCGGTACTGAGACGGCGACCGATACCGCTGACGACACGGACGCAGCGGACACTGACGAAGGGGCTTCAGCTGACACTGAGGGCAACGGGAGACCGATGAACCGTTCGGCCGGCGTGTTCGTGGTGGCCGACGGTGCCGGCGGACACGACGCCGGAGACATTGCGTCGTACATTACGACGACTATCGTGGCTGAACACCTCGCCCCCGTGGCGATTCGAACGGCCCGGAGTTATCCCGGCGGGTTCGACGTCGATGTCGCCCGCGACGTCCTCCCGGACCCGCCCGGCGAACAGGAACTCGAAACTGCCGTGGCGGAGGCGATTACGGCGGCCCACCGCGAGATCATCCGGTACGCAAACGAGACCGGGACCCAATCCTACACGACGGTCGTTGCAGGCATCTACGCCGACGGCAAACTCCACTACGGCTGGGTCGGTGATAGCCGGGCTTACGTCGTCAACAGCGCCCGTGAGACGATTTCACCGCTGACCAGAGACCACGCCGTCGTTCAGGAGTGGGTCGACAACGACGAAATCGACCCGGTCGAGGCACACGTCCACCCGAACGGCAACGAGATCACACGCGCGCTGGGCGGGTCCGGCTACGAGGACCCCGACGAGGCGACTGTCGGGGTGGACACGCGGACGGTCAGGCTGTACGCGGAGGACACGGTGTTGGCGACCAGCGACGGACTCATCGACGCACAGACCGACGCGCCGGAACTGTACGAGGAGTACGTCGATTCGGACCACGCCGATTCAGTGGCCGAGCGTATCCGCGAAGCGGCCGTCACCGACGACGAGATCCGTGACGTGGTCCTCGATGCAGCGTCCCTCGACGCGGCGAGTCGGGAGTTCGTGTCACTGGCAAACGACCGCGGGGGGAAGGACAACATCTCCGTGCTCCTGTTTGCCGACAGTGCGCTTCCGGAAACACCGGAAAGCGGCGGGATGCCAGTCCGAGATATCGACCCTGATCTCGACATTTCCGAACGGGATACCGTTATTATGACAGACGAATAGAGAGAAAGTTTCGTGGGACAAGTATTTTATTTCTCGACTCTATACTCTCTAACGAAACCCATGCCTGAATCCGACCGCACGGTAAAATGCCCCATATGCGACGAGGACTTTGATCCGACAGTCGCGGGCGGATGGTGCACAAACCCGGACTGTGGTGAGTGGCAACACACTGACGAAAGCGCTGCTGATTTTGACACCGACGATGCGGTGCCGGACGACGCCGACCTGATACCGGAAGGCACGGACGAGGCGGACCCGACGGATGGCCGGTCGATGGGGGCTAGCGACGAAGCCGACGCCCCGGATGGGCACACTGTCGACGATGACAGCGACGACGGCGCATCGGTGGATGGAGCCTCGGATACTGGGGCAGCCGAGGCCGGAGACGAGACGGTGGGGACGGCGGAGACGGCGACGGAACACGAGCCTGAAGCCGACACCGATGCCGAAAACGAAACCGAGCCGAAGGCTGCGGAAGAACCCGACGAGGATGACGACACCTCGGACCAGTCCAGCAGTGACTCCGATGCGGACGCCGAGGTATCCGACGACACCTCGGAGACAGATGACGACGCGGCGACGATTTCCTGTCCGGACTGTGACCGCGAACTCGACGCCGACGCGAATTTCTGTGTCGCCTGCGGTGCCGACGTACAGGATATCACACCGGGCGACGACGGCTCGCTCGACGCGTGCCCGTCCTGTGACACCGCTGTCGACGACGATGCCAGCTTCTGTGTCAACTGTGGGGAGGACTTAGACGCACATCGCGGCGAGAGCGACACGCCGACGGCTGACTCGACAGGGTCGTCGACCGCCGACGAGACGGAGAGTGAGTCAGGAGCCACGGGCAACGCCGTCGACACACTCGCGTCACAGTCCACCGACGACGCGGCGGTACCGGACAAACTCGTCCTCTCGGTCGAGGGTCGTGACATCACCATCGAAGACGGTGACCGCATCGGCCGGGAGATTCGGGCGGCACTATTGGATGCCGGGCGACCGGAAGACGAAGCGGTTCGGATCCACCGCGAACACGTCCGGTTCGACCGCCAGCCGGAAGGGTACTATCTGGTCGACCTCGGGGACAACCCGACGCGGCTGAACGAGACCCAGTTGAAGAAAGGCGACCGGGAACCGATCCAACCGGGCGACGAACTCGAACTGTCGGGCGTCGCCACGATGACAATTCGGGCGGCGTGACCACCCACAGTTAAGCGGTCGGTCGGGAAATATCAGGCTGATGGAGCGTGGTCGACTGGGGTTGGAACTCCGCGAGTCCGCCGCACTACTGCGAACTGAAACCTGGCTGTTTGTGGGTGTGGGTCTGGCATGGCTCGTCTACGGTGGCTGGGTGCTCGCGACGGGGCTGCTGTTGGCGCAGTTCCCAGGGATCGAAGGTACTGTTCTTGTGACACTTGCTGGCCGGACTATCTCGCTACGCACTGTACTTGCCGCCAGTCTCTGGCTCCTCGGTCCGTCGCTGGCGACCGTTGTCCTCGTCAACCGACGGCTTCGGAACAGCTACGGCAACCTCGCCGACGCGTATCGGCTGGACCATCCGAGCCTGTTGCTCGCTCTCCCCGGCAGTGTGCTTCTGGGCTGCCTGTTGCTCAGTGTCACGCTCGGCCAGCAACGTCTGCTCACGGTAGTTGCACTGTTCGGGACGGTGCATCTCGCCGTCCGGACCGTCGCCTATGGACACCGCGTCTACACGCTTTCGGTTCCACGACTCCTGTCGCTGCTGGTGTTCGTAAGCGCCGCTGCTCTCGGGACTGGGTGGCTGACCCAGCCGGTCGTCGCACCCGGCGTGTCGTCGTCGCTGTCCCCGTGGCTGGCGCGGGCGGGCGTCGCTCCCGTAGCGGAGACGGCGCTGCAACTGACGGGCGTACAGCCATCGCAAGCCACACCTCTGTTCATCGCCGTCCCCGGCGTGCTGGCGAGCGCGTACCTCCTGTTCCAACTGCTCGCTGGAACCGTCGTTCGAATCCGTGCGCCGCTTTCGAACCCCCAGCGCCGTCCGGACCAGCGGTTCCCTATCATGCCACCGGTCGGCGGCTCACAAAGCAGCGACGAGAGTCCGACTGCCGAACGGACTGTGGACGCCGCACCGGACTCCCGGGAACAGACTGGATCGGGGACCGACACCGCAGATGCTGACAGCGACGAGGAGCCACCGGGACACACCGGGACGCGAGTGTTTTCGCCCGACGAGGTCCCGGCGGCGGAACCGCCCGTTCACGGATCGGAACAGAACAACGCGCAGCCGTCGGACGCCGACGCGGAACCGGAAACGGCGGCCACCGACAGCGGTACAGAAACGGAATCGGAGACGGCCGGGACGGACAGTTCGAATGAGACTGCCTCGGCGACAGACGAGGCATGGATGGACGATACGTCCGTCTTCACGCCGGGTGGCCGCGACGCCGGCCAGTCGTACTGTGGCGAGTGCGGCGAGTCGCTCCCGCCCGATGCTACCGCCTGCCCGTCCTGTGGCGACCCCGTGGACGAGTGAGACGGTCAGCGGTTCGAAACGGGGATGTCACCGAGCGCAACGGTGTATTGCGTCGATTGTACCGAGCCCCCGTCCGGATACACTAGCACTGTTACGGAGACAGTGTCCGGTCGTTCGCCGGGGGGCAGTAGCCACGACTTGGTCACGTCGTCAGTCTGATTCACTGGTAGCTGTCCGGTGCTCGCGGATTCCGCAACCGTCTCGCCGCTGCGGGTGGTGACGCTGTCGAGACGAACTGCCGCGGGGTCTGTCCCGGTGTTCGTCACGTTCACCGTGAGCGTGAACCGCCACCCCTCGTCAGCGGTGACGACAGACGCCGCATCGATGCGGGCTGAGACGTTCGCGGATTCCAGAATCGGGTCGCCGACGCCGGCACCGGCCGGCTCCGCAGTCGGCGTTTCGGGGACCGCCTCACCCCCGGTGTCCCCGGTCAAATGATGCCCCATCATACTCCCGAAGGTAACGACCTCGATGAGGATCGGCAAGCCGATTCCAACGATGATGAGGAGTCGTAGCAGCGTTTTCTGCTCCGGACCGTCGACGTCGTCGAACATGATGAGAGAGTAGTGAAGTTGTGTTAGACCGGGATCGGCGGGCTACCGGGCGCGAACAGTCCATCAGCGACCATGCTGGCGAGCGGCGGCCCGTAGGCGATGGCGATGAGAAGCAGGGCAATCGCCGTCCAGAGCTTGTAGTTGTCCAGGATACGCGGGCTGTGGTCCGCGCCGGACAGCGGCTCCGGAATCGTCCCGTTGACCGACAGCGTCCCGCCGCGGCGAGCGAGCAAGGTGTCGGCCATGACGATGAGGAACATCGCCGCGCCGACGAACAGCAGGAAGCCGCCGATGGCGATCTGGATGCGCATTTCGCCGACCGTTCCGGCGACGCCCTCGAACGCGAACTCGTCGTACGTCGGTTCGGCAGTCCGTCGCGGAATGCCGGCGAGGCCGGCGCGGTGCATGGCGTTCGACATCACCGCCATGCCCACGAACCAGACGTACGGCTGGAGCGTGGCGATGGTGCGCTGTCGGAGTTTCTTCCCGGTGATCTGTGGGACCAGCCAGTAGCTGATCGCCATCGCCGTTAGCGCGAACGCAGTCCCGACGGTGAGATGGAAGTGGCCGGGCACCCAGATGGTGTTGTGGATGAGGTAGTTGATGTTCATCCCGGCGTTGATCATGCCGGAGAACCCTCCTGCGGCGAACATCAGGCCGGCGAGCATACAGCCGGCGAAGGCCGGCTTACCCCAGGGCAGATTCCGAAGCCAGGAGAGATAGCCCTTTGCACCCCGCTGGCGAGCGCCGTGTTCGACCGAGGCGACCACGGTGAACGCGGTCAGCAGCGAGGGCAACAGCAAGAACATCGTGTTCGTCATCGCGATGAACTTGTAGCCCGAGGGGATACCGGGGTCGGTGTACTGGTGGTGGAAGCCGACCGGGGTCGAAAGCAGCAGGAAGGCGACGAACACGACGCGGGCCAGCGGGTCACTGAACAGCCGCCCACCGGCCAGCTTCGGTAGAATCGTGTACCAGACGAGATACGCCGGCATGAGCCAGAAGTACACGACCGGGTGGCCGAAGTACCAGAACAGCGTCCGCGTCAGCAGCGGGTCGACGTTCTGGATGAGTCCGAGCGACCACGGAATGAGGAAGGCGACGACCTCGACGGCGACGCCGATGGTGGAGACGTACCACATCAGCATCGTCGTCAGGACCATGAACGTCTGCAGGGGAATGCGTTCACCCGGGTTCTCAGAGCGCCACTCCCACAGGGACTTGAAGTACGCGAGGCCGGCGACCCACGAGCCGACGATGATGAGCGCGGCGCCGATGTAGAACGCCGGGTGCGCCTTCATCGGGGCGTAGAAGGTGAACAGCACGTCCGCTTCGAGGTCGTGACCCAGGATCGACGGCGAACCGACGATACCGCCGATGATAGACACGGCCGCAAGCACCGTCCCCGTGAGCATTATCCAGAAGGCCGACCAGGCGATACGCTGTGGCAACTCCCGTTCGAGACTGCTGGCGACAGCCCATGTGAACAGTCCTGCGATGAAGAACGTGGTAAACACGAGCGCCAGCAGGACGCCGTGGCCCGTCAGAATCGTGTAGTAGTCGGCTGAACTGACGAAGCCCCGGAACACGCCGGTCCGATGGAGCGCCTGGATGACGCCGAACAGCGCACCGATTCCGAGAGCGATGAACGAGACGAGGAACTCGCTACGGACGAGCTTCGACGTTTTCGGATAGGAGTCGACGAACACCATTACTGATCCGCCTCCTCCTGAGCCTGTGCGTCATCTGCGGACTGGTCGATGTTCTCTTGCTGCATATCGTACTCCTCCGGCGGGACGACCTCGACGGAGCCACCCATCGTGTGATGGGCCGCCCCGCAGTATTCGTGACAGATGAGCCCGTAGGTGCCGGGCTCGTTGAATCGGGCCGAGACTTCTGAGACCTGTCCCGGGATGACCATCGTGTTGATGTTGGTTTCGACCACTGAGAAGCCGTGCACCACGTCTGCACTGGTCACCTTGAACGTGACGTTCTCACCCGCGGGCACGCGGATCGGTGTGTCCCCAGTTCCGGGAGAGAACTGGAACTGCCGGGCGACGACGTACACGACGTACTGCCCGTCCTCTTTGACGACACCGGGGTCGTCGAACTGGGTCCCAGTGTTACCGTTCTGTACTTCTTCTGCGCTGATCTGTCCGCCCGTATCGTCGACCATCCCGACGCCGACACCAACCGACCCGTACGCGATGGTGGCGATGAAACCGACGATGAGCAGTATCGCTGCACCGAGCCAAACTTTTTCGAATCTATGAACCTGCATGGTATTACCCGATTATGGAGACGCGGCCGAGGAACTCGACGAAGTACATGAACACCCACAGCAGGGCAATCAACACGAAGTAGAAGGCGACCAACGCCGCCGTTCCCTTCGGGTCGTACTCGTCGTGGCCCAGCTCGACAGCCGGTTCAGTTTCAGCGGCCTCTTCAACAGGTTCCGGGCCGCTCGCCCGCCGTAGCTCGCCACCTTCACCCGTCTGTGGAGGCCGCCCGTTCTGGCGGCGTCGCATCGCGACCGCGAACAACAGCGGCGAGAAGAACGCCAGCAGGACCGAGCCTGAAAGGAGCCACTGCGGGCCGGAGAGTTCGATACCGCTCCCTTCCTGTCCGCTGCCGCCGTCACTGCCACCACCGCTGCCATCGAGCGGGCCACCGACAACGACAGCGCCCTTCATCCCGAGTGACTCGTGAGGGACACAGACGTATTTGTACACGCCCATTTCCTCGAAGGTATGGCTGTAGGTCGTGCCGGCTTCGCTGACCGCGCCCCCGGAGTCGAGTGGACCGTCACCGTCGGAGACGACGTTGTGGCCGCCGCCTTCGCCGGTCCACTTCCACGTCACTTCGGTGCCGGGTGTCACCCGAACCGCTGGCGGGTCGAAGGCGAACGCGCCGTTGTTGCCCTGTGCACCGACCGATATCTCGACGCTATCGGCGTCGGTTCTGTCGACTGTCGTTCCGTCGTAGTTCGAGACGTCGTCGAACCAGCCGCCGTAATCCGGGTTTGCTGGCGGTCCTTGTTGCTGACCGCCGCCATCGGAGTCGCCGCCCCCGCTGCTACCGGACCGGACGACGACTGCGCCTTTCATTCCGAGCGCTTCGTGGGGAACACAGACGTACTTGAACATCCCCTCAGACTCGAAGGTGTGGCTGTAGGTCGTGCCGGCTTCGCTGACCGCGCCCCCGGAGTCGAGCGGCCCGTCGCCGTCAGAGACGACGTTGTGACCGCCGCCTTCGCCGTTCCACTCCCAGACGACCTCTGTGCCCGGGCTGACCATCACTGCCGGCGGGTCGAAGGCGAACGCGCCGTTGTTGCCCTGCGCGCCGACGGTGATTGTAACAGTGTCTTGGCCTCGCTTGTCGGCGGTCCCGTCGTAGTTCGACACGTCGTCGAACCAGCCGCCGTAGTCCGGTTCTTCCTGTGCTGTCGCCGTGCCGGTCGCGGCCAGCGCCGCCGTCCCGGCTGCGGCACCGACGAACTGTCGCCGACTCAGCGCCATCGTCGCACCCCCACCGCGTCGTGCGAATCTGGCAGCTGGCTGCTTCTAGCTTCGTGCCGTACCATATCTGGGAAGATAGCAGATTACCTAAAAAAACCCCTGATGGTGTTTTCAGCCGGCAGGAACGACCCGTTTCTTTTTATAATCCCTCTAACGTACGGCCAGATATGTCTGCGTCAAGCCCTCGGCTCGTGACGTTGCTGGCGCTGCTCGGTCTCGCGCCGGTCGCGTACTACATGCAGGGAACCGGACGCTCCATCGTCGCGCTCTCGCTGGTCAGCGTCGTCATCATCGCCGGCAGCCTGTTCTGGATGACACAACCAACCGAGTCGAGTACCGTCTGATATGCAGTTCGGGACGGCGGGGCTGAGTTCCGGTGAGACGGCCGGCCTCGCGGCGTTCGTCGGGCTGGGACTCGTCGGGAGTGTCCACTGCCTCGGGATGTGCGGGCCGTTAGTCACCACCTACGCCGATAGACTTGACGACGGCGGGCCGGTATCAGGCCACGAAATACGTCAGCACGCGCTGTTCAACGCCGGACGGACGCTGAGCTACGCGCTCGTCGGAACGGTGCTTGGCGCTGCTGGCAGCGTTCTGTACGACGTGGCCGGCTTAGCACGCCTCGGGACCGCCGTCCGTGGAGCCGTCGGGGTTTTCGTCGGCCTCGCTATCATCACCGTGGGGCTGGGGTATCTCTCCCGTGGCCGCGCCGTCGATGTGGCCCGGTCGCTGCCGCTGGTCGGGAACCTGTTCCAGCGACTCTCCGCGTCGCTCGTCGCCAGAGTCGACCGGTGGGTCGACGGCCCGGGGATGGTCGCGCTGGGTGCAATGCACGGGCTGCTCCCCTGTCCGCTGCTCTACCCGGCGTTCCTGTATGCGTTTGCGACGGGATCCGCGCTCACTGGCGGGCTCTCGCTGGCCGCGCTCGGCCTCGGGACGTTCCCGCTGGTGTTCGCCTACGGGACCGCCTTCGGCACGCTGTCGCCGGGCCATCGCGCGACGCTACACCGGGTGCTCGGGGTCGTCTTCATCGCGCTCGCGCTCGTCCCGCTGTCGAACGGGCTGGCGGCGTTCGGTATCGTCATCCCGAAACCACCCCTGCCGATGCCCTGGACATGACCCACTGTACGCTCTGTGACCTGCCGGTTGATACGCCGGTCACCGACGACGCGGTCGAGGGGACGTTCTGCTGTCGCGGCTGTCTGGAGGTCGCCCGGACGCTCGACGACCCGGCGACGGAGACCCACGATGCGGCCGACACAGGACCCGACCCGGACGACGCCGACGGCGAGACGGCCTTCCTCTCCGTCGAGGGGATGCACTGTGCGACCTGCGAGACGTTTCTGGAAGCGCGGGCCACAGACCACGACGGCGTCGCCGCCGCGGCCGCCAGCTACCCGACCGGGACGATGAAACTCACCTACGACGCCGATACGCTCTCCGAGTCGGACCTCGCGGACGCGGTGGCCGGCACCGGCTACGACGCCAATCTGCAGGCCACAGAGACCGACGACGAGTACGAACTTGAGGGGCGTCTCATCGTCGGCGGCTTCTTCGGAATGATGACGATGCTGTGGTACGTCCTCTTTCTCTACCCGGCCTACCTCGGTGTCGACCCGTCGCTGTTGCTGTTCGACCCGGCGGGGCAGGCGGGGGACTACCTGCTGTGGAACATGGCCGTGATGACCGGCGTCGTAGTCGGGTACACTGGGTGGCCGTTGCTTCGCGGGGCCTACGTCAGTCTCCGGGCTGGCCGTCCGAACATGGACCTGCTGGTGGCGATGGCCGCCGTGACTGCCTTCTTATACAGCGTCGTCGCCGTCATCTTGGGACATACAGAGGTGTACTTCGATGTGGCGACGGTCATCGTCATGGCCGTCTCGGTCGGCGACTACTACCAGGACCGGGTTCGGCGGCGCGCGCTGGACCGCCTCACAGAGTTCACGACACAGCGGGCCGATAGCGCCCGGCGACGCACCGACGGTGGTCACGAGGAGGTCGCGGTCGGCGACCTCGGCCCGGGTGACGAAGTCGTCGTCCGGTCCGGGGATCGCGTCCCGGTCGACGGCACCGTCGTGGAAGGGACCGCTGCCGTCGACGAGTCGCTCGTGACGGGGGAGTCGCTAGCCGTCCGGAAGACGGACGGCGACGAGGTCATCGGGGGGTCGCTGGTCACGCAGGGCGGCGTCGTCGTCCAGGTCGGGCCGGACGCCGAGAGCACCGTCGACCGGCTGACGAACCTGCTGTGGGAGGTCCAGAGCACGCGCGGCGGCGTCCAGCGGCTGGTTGACCGTATCGCCGCCGTCTTCGTCCCGCTGGTGGTTTTCCTGGCTGTTCTCGCTACCGGCGGGCACCTCGTCGCCGGAGCGACGCCGACGGACGCGATGCTGACCGGGCTGGCTGTACTCGTGGTCTCCTGTCCCTGCGCGCTGGGGCTGGCGACGCCGCTGGCGACCGCGGCCGGCATCCGCCGGGCGCTGGACGGCGGAACGGTCGTCACCGGCGATGCGGTGTTCGAGACGGCGACCGACGCGGACGTGGTCGCGTTCGACAAGACGGGCACGCTGACGACCGGCGAGATGGAACTGCTGGAGCAGGCCGACGAGCGGGCGATGTCTCGGGCGGCCGCAGTCGAGCAGTTTGCGGAGCATCCCGTCGCCGAGGCAGTGACCGACGCCGTCCCGGTCCCCAACGCGGCTGTCTCCGGGTTCGAACAACACCCGGGTCAGGGCGTCAGTGCGACGGTTGACGGAGACCACGTTGTCGTCGGGACACAAGCGCTGTTCGACGACCTCGGGTTCGACGTGTCCGCCGACCTCCGGACCCAGTGTGAGCGTGCGACTGAGAACGGGCGTGTCCCGGCGCTCGTCGGCTGGGACGGCGAAGCACAGGACGTGCTCGTCGCGGGGGACAGGCTCCGCGCGAACTGGGAGTCGGTCGTCTCGACGCTCGCCCGGGACCGCGATGTCGTCGTCATCACTGGCGACCGGCCCGAGGCCGCCGTCCCGTTCGAGCGCCACGACGGCGTCGACGAAGTGTTCGCCGGGGTGCCGCCGGAGGCGAAAGCCGAAGTCGTCGAGCGACTGCAGTCCCGCGGGACTGTCGCGATGGTCGGCGACGGGAGTAACGACGCCCCGGCCCTGGCTGCCGCCGACGTCGGCATCGCTATGGCGTCAGGCACGTCACTGGCCGCCGATGCGGCCGACGCGGTCGTCACAACAGACGACCTGCGCGCCGTTCCTGACATGTTCGCCGTGACGGCCGCAACTCGCACGCGGGTCCGACAGAACCTCGCGTGGGCGTTCTGTTACAACGCCGTGGCGCTCCCGCTCGCGTTGCTTGGCGTCCTGAACCCACTGTTTGCGGCGCTGGCGATGACGGCCAGCAGCCTGCTCGTCGTGGGGAACTCCACGCGGACGCTGGCGGGAACAGCCACACACAGCAAGGCAAGTGCCGAGGGACCGACTGCGACGCAGCAACCAGCAGCGGCCGACTGAAGCCGTACTGTCGTGCCAGCGAACGTTCCCGTTCTTGTCATTTGGTATCATGTCTGAAACAGATTTAATATATCACCGGTTCTGGTCGGATATACGTCGCTTTCACCGACGTGGTGACCCATGACTTACGCAATTCCCGTTCCCGCGCCAACGTCGTTCGCTCGCTGGCTGTACAGCGGGCGGTCGGCTATCGAACGTAGCCTTGACGCTACGGTCGAGTACGCATCCCTTATTGGGGAACGGGCCACTGCGGACACCCGCTCGGTGAAAATTCCGCCCGTGGCACCATAGACTGGTTCGCTGCCGTGGGACCGGCGTCCCACTCACGGACGCCGCACTGCGGTGGCGATTCGTTCGGGCTCACTGTCAAGCGGTGAAGCCCTGTCTCCCGCTCGGCCACTCCGTCTGATAGGCCTGCACCGCCCAGTGTGGTCTGTCGGCCTGTGCCACTCGCCCCCGAGTCTGTACTGTGTCGTGTAGCTATCTCGCTGTCCAGCCGTCGGGTTCCCCATCCTCCCGGTGTGGGAATCCTGTACCGGCCGTTCCGGGCCGGACGTACGCGCCCGCCACCCGCGCAGTCTCCGACCGACGCGACTCGACTGGTGAGTGCCCTCTCGGCCCGGTTCGACTCCGGCCGTCGGCGTTATGTCGCTGCAGGCGACTCCCCCGACCGAGGTATCGGCCGACGTATCACTGCGCGTTCCGCGTGGCGGGTCCGAGACCCTCGAAGCCGGTGTCGCCGGCGTCCTTGCGGCCGTCGACGGCGTCGAAGACGTGGCGGTCGACCGCGTGACCAGCGTCCGGCCGACCTGGACCGACATCCGGGTCGACGCCGACGTGTCGCTGACCCTGCGAGTCAACGACGACGAAAACACCGCCGACGGCCGCACCGAACTCCTGCAAGCGGGGTTCGGCGTGATGGCAGTCAACTGCGTCGACGTGACCGGTGACGCGTAAGCGCAGCCCTCCACTCTCTCCCGTCTCTTGCCTCCATGGAATCACCAGACGGAGTCGGGTTCCCGCCCGGCGCAGGTTCGGCTCCTGCCGGGGAGTCATTCATGATGCATAGAACCTACCTCGCCGCTGTCATCGGTAGGCGGCGACGCGACTCGAAGAGCCGAGCACAGTCACGCCGTACCCGTCGGCTGTAGCCGCCGGGACCGGTCGCACTAGTTCCTGACCCCCAGACTGGTCTGTTGTCACTGTGTGGCCGAGCGTGTAAGATACTGGAGTGCGAAGCAGGACACATGACGGTCCATACGTCCGACGACCGCTGGCTCGATGCACCAGTCGAGACAGTGTTCACGTTCATGGACGAGCCGTCGAACCAGGCGGCCGTCACGCCGAGCCTTACCCGCGCCGAACGCATCGAGCGGCTGCCAAACAGCGGAAACCGCGCTGCGTACGAGTACAAAATGTTCGGAATCACCTTCACCGGTGAGGTCCGTGCCTCGACGTACAAGCCGCCCGAGCGTATCGTTTACGAGATGAGCGGCGACCTGACGGGCCGGATAGCCTGGCGGTTCGAACCGGAGCGCGGGGGCACGCGGCTCACATACGCGGCCGAGTACGAGGTCCCCGGGCCACTCCCGGAGGTTCTCCTCGCGCCGCTCATCCGCTGGTACAACCGCCGGGAGGTACGGCGGCTGCTGGAAAACATCGCCGAGGCGGTCGAAGGGGAGGAGCGAGTCGTCGCCAGTTCGCCGTCCTGACTCGGCTACTCGTCGGTCCAGAGCGCGTCCGAGAGTGTCCGCTGGACCGCTTCCTCGCCGACGGCTGTGGCAAGGGTTTCGAACCCGTTGCGCTCGACGGGGTCGTTCGCGTTCGCGACGAGCCTGGAGACGATGAACTCCGGCGTGGACTTCCCGACAGTGCCAAACCGGGGCTGATAGTCGACCTGTAGTTCGAGGTCCTGATTCAGCCCTTCGGCGAAGATGCCATCGACACGGGCCTCGACAGGCAGCGGTTCGAGATCGTCCGCGAGGTGAGTGACGAACACGCCCAGCGCGTCGCGGTCGACGGTCAGCGTCACGAGTCCGTGGAGGAGATCGGCGGCGGAGCCGGGCTCGGTGATAGCCTCGAACTCGTCGACGAGCATCAGCGTCCGGTCGCTCTCGGTCAGCGGCGGGACGACAGAGCGCAGCGTCGATTCGAGGACGCCGGCGTTGAACGAGGCGTGCCGACGGTGGAACACGACGGTGTCGACAATGCCCACCTCGGCGGCCTCGGCGGGGACCGGCAGCCCCATCTGGGCCAGCAGTTGCACCTGACACAGCGTCTCCAGCAGGGTCGTCTTCCCGCCGGAGTTCGCGCCGGTCAGGACAGCCACCCGGTCGCCGCTTGGCGGCTGGTTCGCCCGGTCCAGGTCCAGCGTGTGGTCGCCGATGGCGTAGGTGACCGGCTGGACGCTTTCCACGTCGGCGATGGTGAGGTTCCGAGCCCGCTTCACCGCGATGGTCTTGCGGTCCTCGACGAAGGCGGGCCGCGTCAGGTCGAACGCGATGGCGAAGCGGGCGAGCGACACTGAGAACGCGATGTCGTCCACCGCCTCGATGGCGGCGTCGATGTCCCCGCGGGCGTCCGCGAGGTCGTCTTCCAGCCGGTCGGCGACCGTCCCCTCGCGCTCCCGGACGTCGCTTCGGAGCGTGCTTCGGAGTTCCCGGAGCGCCACGTCGACGAAATCCCGCGCGTCGGTCGCCTCGCGGGGCATCGCGTCGCGGACTCTGGCAGCGTCGATACCTGTCTCGCCCGTGACGTGCCGGACGAGCGCGTCCTGGAACTCGTCGGGCCGCCGAGCGCCCTCCTGAACGGCCTCGACGACCTCCATTGATGCCGCTGCAAGATCCTCTATTTGCCCGAGCTGGTCGCGCAGGCGGTCGAGTTCCTCGTCGGCCCCTTCGCCGACGGACTCGCCGTCGCCCGCGAGGCCGGCGAGCGCCGCCCGGCCAGCCGTCAGTGACTCGCCGTCGAGGGTCGCCAGTGGCTCGAACACGCCGCTCTCGATGCCGGTGTCCCGGAGCGCCAGCGCCACGTCGACCGCGGCCAGTTCACCCCCGTCAGCGTCGAACGCGTCGAACGCGTCGAGAACGGCCCGCTGGTCCGCCTCCGAGAGGTCGGCCCACGTATCCCGCGCTTCGAGCACGTCGTCCAGCCGCTCGTCCATCGCCTCGCGGGTCGGTAGCGGCGTCAGCACCCGGATGCTGTCGGCCGCATCTTCGGTGACCGCGTACTCTTCGGCGAGGTCGAGCAGTTCCTTGTACACGTCGCGGGTATCTCTGGTGGCGAGCAGGTCCATCGACTCGGCCCCGGTCGCCCGCCGGAGGATGCGCGTCGCTCGCCCCCGGGAGAGGCCGGCCGTGGTTAGCGCACGCGTATCCGCCGACTCGATGGCCTCGATGGCCCGCTCGACGCCCAGCTCCTCGGTGAGCAGTTCGGACGTCTTCGGGCCGATGCCCCAGTACTCCTCCAGTCGCATGCACGGGTGGACAACGGCGGCCCGCTTAGGCGTTTTCAGTTGTCGGGCTCGTCGTCGTCGATACCGAAGCGCTCGTGCAGCGGCCCCGGCTCCCCGCGGGCCTGCCGGTCAGCCCGCCGGGCCGCGCGGCGCGCGATGAGTGCTCCCAGCGTCGCCGGAATCGCAAGACCGAGCGACACGAGCGCGGTCTGTTCGGAGACGACTGACGGGCCATCCGACAGGAGGACCTCGTAGCCGACTGCGAGCACGACGACGGCCACGCCGGCGACGACGAGGTACAGCCCCCGGGCCAGCACCTCGCTGGGATTACGCAGCCGCGAGAGATACGCGGCTGGACCGAGCCAGCCGGCCAGCAAGACGCCGACGGCCACGGGAAGCGAGAGATCGCCGACGAGGATGACGACGGCGTACAGCACGAGCGGTGCGATAGCGACGCCGAGCGAGAGCCCCGTGAGCGTGACGGCCCACGTCGGCGCACCGGCGTCCATCGACTCGAGCGTCTCGGTCAGGCGTTCGTCAAGCATCTCCGTCTGTTCGTCGGTGAGTAACGACGCGTCACAGTGTGGGCAGGCCATCGCCGTCGGCTCCAGCGGCTCGCCACACTCCGGGCAGGCGGGGTCCGACGCATCGCGCCACTCGGTCATATCCCCCATTGCACGCCGAGCGCTTTGAGTGGTCCGGATAAACCATTGCTATTAGAATAGTATGAATTCGGACACACTTAGAGAAAGTACGGCTTAAGAGATCGTAGAGCGGTTGCGTTGCCTATCCACTTAGTTAAAATTTAAATGTCATGATTGGTGCGAACTATGCAAAGAGATAATCCATTCGGCTGCTATCATGATATATGGGGGAGGTTAGCATTCTTCTTGTGGACGACGACGAGGCCCTCGCTACAGTGACGGCTGAGCTACTTGAACGTGAAGACGAGCGGTTCACGGTCGAAACTGTCCCAAGTGCCACCGATGGGCTACAGGCTATGGATCGTTCTCTTCCTGACTGTGTCGTTTCAGACTTCGAGATGCCCGAGACAGACGGGCTTGAATTTTTGCAGGCGGTCCGTGAGCGACACCCGCAACTCCCGTTTATCATGTTCACCGGTCGAGGAAGCGAAGAGATTGCAAGCGATGCCATTTCTACCGGTGCGACTGATTACTTGCAGAAACAATCCGGAGCTGAGCAGTACGAGCTGCTAGCCAATCGAATAAGCAACGCTGTCACGCAGTATCAGTCGAGAAAGCAACTGGAGGAAACCACAGCAGAGTACGCCGCTGTTTTCGAGAACACGCGAAACGGACTCCTCCTCGTCGATGTTGAACAAGACGGGTTCCGATTCCGGCGATGCAACTCACGAGTGCTTGAGTTCACTGGCCTCGTAGAGTCAGAGCTTATCGGTAAGACTCCAGTTGAAGCACTTGGGGAGAAAAATAGTAGAAAGATCGCTGGTGCGTACCGGAAATGCGTCGCCACGCGCGAGACAATCGAATACACGCTGACACTGGACCACCCGGTCGGGGAAGTCATCCACGAAGTCAGCGCTACGCCGATAATCTCTGACGGCGAGGTCGAACAACTGGTCGTTGCGTTTACTGACATCACCGAGCGTCACAACCGCGAACAGGAACTACTGGAGGAGCGTGCGGTCATCCAGCAAGCGCTCGATGCGCTGGAGGACCCACTGTTCGTCCTCAGTGCAGATGGGCACATCGAGCACTGCAACGAACGGGCGGGTGAGCTTACAGGCCACACCGGACAAGCAGCCGAAGGGCTGCCGATCACCGACCTGTTTCCCGAAGCCGAGCGGGAGGCGATTACCGACGCGGTCCATCGGTCTCTCGATCGCGGGCGAGCTACCGTTACGGCCGCCCTACTCACCGACGGCGGGCACCGCCGTACGTATGAGTTCAGCGGCCGCTCTCTCACCGACTTGGACGGCAACACGGCTGGAGTCGTCATGATAAGTCAACGTACATCAGACGACTGATCGGTTGCGTCCGCAGTGGAACCGACGGCTCCAAACGGCTATGTCAGGGTGAAACGGTCCCAACTGGCTCTCTCAGCCCGGAGCCGGACGTGCCCGGGCACTCTCGTAATCCCATTCTTTCGATAGCGTCGCTCCCTGAACTTTATACTCTGTGACGGTCGAATTTCACAACACGAATGAAAGACGTGCTCTCCAGAATCGGCATCGGCTCGGCCACAGTAGACACGATTCTGCCGACGGATACCGTCAGAGCCGGCGAATCCGTCCAGGCCGAGGTCCACGTCGAGGGCGGGTCGACGGATCAGGACGTCGACGCGGTCTACTTCGCGCTGGAAACCGAATATAAATCCGACGAGGGGTACAAGGACGCCATCATCGATCAGTGGCAACTCACCGAACCGTTCACTATCGGGGCGGGTGAGGAGCGGCGTTTCGAGACCACTATAGATATTCCCAGGGAGACGCCGGTGACTACGCGCTCGACGGCCGTCGAAATCGAGACCGGCCTCGATATCTCGATGGCGGTCGACCCCGGCGACGAGGATTACATCGAAGTCGAACCGACACACCGCACGCAGGCGGTGTTCGACGCGCTGGATTCGCTCGGCTTCTCGCTCCATGCCTCGGCCTGTGAGGCGACAGCCGGGAGCCTGTTCACTACCTCTGCGAACTTCGCTCAGGAGTTCGAGTTCCGGCCCCAGCGCGGCGAGTTCGCCGGCGCGGTCGACGAGGTCGAGATCGTCCCGGTGTTCGACGACGACGGACTTACGGTGTACGTCGAGGTCGACCGCAGCGCCGGACTGCTCTCGGAGGTGACTGACGCCGACGAGCGACACACGAAACTCACGATAGAAGCCCCTGACCCCGATGCTATCGAGCCACGACTCGCGGAGGCGATTCGGGAACTGAGTTAGCTCGCTGGCGTACGTTGCCGCCCTCAACCCCAGAACGACTGCGTGCGCGCGTACTCCCGCTCTTGCCGGAGGATGTCCCGGTAGAACTCGTCTTCGTCCTCTCGCAGGCGGTTGATGATTCGGGCGGCGTTGTGGGGCCCGACGCCGCGGGCGGCCAGCGCGACCACCGCCCGCTTCCCGTGGCTCTGGACCAGCGAGGCCGAGCGGTAGGCTCGTTCGGTCATCTTCTCCTGCTCGTCGTCCTTGTCGTCGGTCCGGACGGCCGAGACGACTTCCTCGGCCCACGGATTCAGCGCTGCGATGCGGGTTGACCCACACTGCGGGCACGACGGCTGCTCCCGCACGCGCTTGACCTGCTGTTTGCGGTCCCACTTCTTGCAGTGCAGACATGCGAGGATGACGCGGTCACTCTGGATGCGCTCCTTGACGGTTTTGATGACGCTCGCGTCGGCGTTCTCCGGTGAGAGGAGTTCCCGCCCGGAGGAACTGCCGCCGGTCCCGATGGGCGTGTGCTCGCCCACTGTTTCGAGCGCCACGTCGCCGCGCTGGATATCCCGGAGGAGGTCGGCTGTCGCTTCGATAGCGAGGTCCTCGTGGCGAACCTCGCGCAGGGCTTCGTCATACATCGGCGTGTCCTCAAGCGCTGCCAGCAGGCGGTCACGGCCGAAGTCAGTCGACCCCCGGCCCCGCCAGCGCTTGAGCGAGCCGAACTTCGTCGCCACCTGCGCGAGCTTGAACTTCAGCGCGTCGGCGTTTTTCAGGCTGAGTTCGATGAGTGCTGGGAGGTGGTCAGGATCGGTGTCCTCAATGACTTCGATGACATCGCCGGCGGTGATCCGGCGCGGGACCTCCAGCGTAATCCGGTACGGGTCGACATCCATCGCGACCGACGACCCTGCCCGTTGACCGAGCAGCGCCGAGAGGACCCGGCCCAGCGTTTCGTTGATTTTGTGCCCGTAGCAAGCGTTGACGATGACCTCCCGGCCGTGGAACTCCACCAGAATAGTCGTGTCGTCCGGAATCGGCCCCTCGTGCTTCTCGACCTGCGAAAGTCCCTCGGCGACGGTCTCCGGGCCGGCGGCATAGCGAGTCGCCACGTCTCTGGCGACGGCCTCGGTGTCCGCGCCGTCCTGGAGTTGCCGACCAGCCACACGACGGAGTTCGCCGACTTCCGCGGCGACGGCTCTCGGAACCGGAATCTCCTGCCCCACCCACGACGGGACCTCACCGGCGGGGTCTTCGATGGGTGAGACGGTCACGACTTCCTCTTCCTCGTCGATGTTCGTGATGCGCCACATCTCCCCGCGCTGGACGAACACCTCGCCGGGCGTGGCGAAGTTGACGACGAACTTCTCATCGAGGGTCCCGACCTGCTGGCCTGAGGCCACGTCCTCCACGTCGTATGTGGCCTCGTCGGGAATCATCGAGAGGTTCTGGTAGAAGTACTGCCAGGTCCCGCGGCGTTTCTCCAGAGTGTCCCGGTCCTCGTCGAGCCAGATGACGTTGTTCGCTGCGAGTTCCTCGACGACCTGCTTGAACTGGGCCTCGTCGAGGTCCCGGAACGGGTACGCGCGGGTCAGTATCTCGTAGGCCCGCATCGCCCGAATTTCGCCGGTATCCATCACCAGTCCGGCGATCTGGTTGGCAACTGTGTCGAGGCTCCCGTCGTGGATTTCGGCGGGCTCGACATCGCCGGCTTCGGCCTGTCTCGCTATCGCCAGCGCCTCCAGCGTGTCGTCGGTGTCAGTCGTAACGACCGTGCCCGAGGAAACGAGGTCCCGGCGGTGGCCGGCGCGGCCGACCCGCTGGACGAGGCGGGACACCTGCCGGGGGCTGCCGTACTGGACGACGTGGTCGACGTGGCCCACGTCGATGCCCAACTCCATCGAGGACGTACACAGCAGGGCGTCGAGGTCGCCGGCCTTGAACCGGTCCTCCACGTCGATGCGAGCCTCCTTCGACAGCGAGCCGTGGTGGACCCCGAGGTCAGTTCCGAGCTCCTTGAACCGCGAGCCAAGCGCCTCCGCTGTTTGTCGGGTGTTCACGAACAGCAAGACCGATTCGTTTTCGTCGATGAGGTCTGCGATGAACCGGACGTGGCTGGCCGTTCCCGCGTCGGTGACGAGGGAACTCGACAGTTCCTCGTCCCGGTCAGTAATCTGGGGCCGGACCACCTCGATGTCCAGCCGGCTGCCGATGTCAACTTCCACGATGGTACATGTGCGGCCGCCGGTGAGAAACCGGCCGACCTCGTGTGGGTCGCCGACGGTCGCCGAGAGGCCGATCCGCTGGAACCGCCCGGACAGTTCCCGGAGCCGTTCGAGTCCGACCGTCAACTGCGCGCCTCGCTTGGCCGCAGCGAGCTCGTGGACCTCGTCGATGACGATATGTTCGACATCCTCCAGCGCAGTTCGGAGCTTCGACCCGGTGAGCATTGCCTGGAGCGTCTCGGGTGTGGTCACGAGCACGTCCGGCGGGTCGTTGGCCTGTTTCTGGCGCTGGTAGTCCGTCGTGTCGCCGTGGCGGACGTCTACTTCGAAACCGAGCGTCTCGCCCCACCAGTCGAGGCGCTGGCGCATGTCGCGGTTCAGCGCCCGGAGCGGCGTGATGTACAGCGCGCCGATGCCAAAGCGGTCCTCGGATTCGGCCAGCGCGTCGAAGACCGGCAACATCGCCGTTTCAGTTTTTCCGGTTCCGGTCGGGGCGACGACTAGCGCGTCTCGCCCGTCAGCCAGAGTTGGAATCGCCTTTCGCTGTGGGTCGGTCGGCGTCGTGAAACCGCGCTCGGAGAGCGCACTGCGGACGGCCGGCCCGAGCGCAGTGAAGGCGTCATCGCCGCGAGCGACCCCGTCAGTCATCGCCCCCCTCTAGCGACTACACCGGGTTAAACACGTTGTGTCATATTCTCTCGTCCCCCGTCGGTAACCAGGGCATTACGGGCGTTGCGGGGGAGAACGGGTACAGCCTTATGTCGTTGCCCTGGGATATGTGGAACCATGACTGACGCCTGTGCAACTGCGGCCGGTGATGGCCTGTGAACACGCTTGATGAGATCGAACGGGCGGTAAAGGACACGGCCCACTACGTTAGCGGGAACCTGGCGAACTACGCCAACAGAGCCGCTGGCGAGAACCCGAGTGGGGAGCAACAGGTCGGTGGCGACGTGTGGGCCGATGACCTGTTTTTCGACGCACTCGCGTACATCGACGGCATCGGCGCGTACGCGAGCGAGGAACGTAGCGACGTGGTCGACTGTGGCGAGGGCTACAGCATCGCCATCGACCCGCTCGATGGCTCCTCGAACCTCGCCTCGAACAACTCCGTGGGGACGATAATCGGGGTCTACGACGCTGAACTGCCCGCGGCAGGCCGGGAAATGGTCGCATCGCTGATGGTGCTGTACGGCCCATACACGACGCTGACAATCGCCCGGTCCGACCGCGATGTCGTTCAGGAGCACCTCCTCCGGGACGGGCACAGCGAGCGCTGGGGCCAGTTCGAACTGCCAGCAGAGGCGACTGTTGTCGGGTTAGCGGGCAAGACTGGCGAGCGAAGCGACGCGTTCAACGACATCGCCCAGTCCTTCGAGCGGGACCTGAAGCTCCGCTACGGCGGCGCGACCGTCGCCGACCTGGCGCAGGTGCTCGAATACGGCGGGCTGTTCGGGTATCCGGTGACGTCGGGGTACCCAAACGGTAAGCTTCGGGTCCACTTCGAATCAGCGCCGCTCGCGTACCTCGTCGAGGCTGCCGGTGGGGCCTCTAGCGACGGCTCGCAGTCGTTGCTCGACGTTGAACCGGACGGTATCCACGACCGGACGCCGACGTTCCTCGGGAACACAGAACTGGTCGACGAACTCGAAGCGGAACTTTCAGAGACCTAAACGGGTCCAGACCCCCCGCTCAGACCTGTCGGTAGGCCCCTAACCGCGTGCCATCAAGCAGGAACGCCTCGGTATCCGCCATGCCCTCGGGCAGGAACGGGGCGAGGAACTCCTGGCCGTCGACGTTGACCCACGTCCCGCCGGAGCGGTCGTTAAACGCCGGAAAGACGACGATGTCCGGCGCGTTCTCGACTGGTTGGTCGAACTGTTCGGCAAAGGGCTCAGTCACCAGCGAGCCGCGGAGCCAGGCCCGCTCCTTCTGGGCCCCACCGACGCTGTCTTCGAGTCGGACGACGGGATGTTCGTGGCCGACACAGACGACGTCGGCTTCGAGCACGTCCGGCGCGGGCCAGGTGTGGCCGTGGGCGAACCCGACCGAACCGATACGGACTCCGTGGCCCGGCGTCACCTCGATATCGCCGTCGAGTTCGGCCAGCACGGGCTCCAGACCGCCGTCGTGGTTCCCCTTCACCAGCGTCACGGGCACGTCGAGGGCGTCGAACAGCGCAGCGAGTTCCGCTCGCTCGTCGTCGAACGGGTCGCCGATGGCGTGGCCCAGGTCACCGACGACGACCAGCCGGTCGGCGCGGGCGCGGTCCAGACACGCCAGCAATCGCTCCCGGCGCTCCTCGGCGGCTGACTGGAGTTCGACCCCCTCGTATCTGAGCCCCGCCTCGATGCCGGCGTGGTAGTCGGCCACCGCCAGCAGTCGCTCCCCGTCAGTGTCGACTGTCGCAGCCGGGACACCGGGAAGCGGTTCGACGCGCATCGGCGCTCAGTTGGGTCGCAGGAGAAAAAAGGACCGCGGCTCGGCCGTCAGATGGGCGTGAGCTTGCCGTCGTCGGGCTCGTAACACCGACCGCCCATCAGGGCGTCCTGGATGGCGTCTTCGACGGCGTCGGGGTCCGCGCCGTAGCGGCCCGCGACCGTCGAGCGGAGTTCCTCGCGGTCGGCCCCGCTGCCGTCGTCGAGGTCCTCCATGACCTCCATGACGGCGTCTTCGAGGTCAACGTCCTCAGCGGGCGCGTCCGCACCCGCGGACTCGCCGGCGGTCGTCTCGTCGGCCCCGGCGTCTGTCGCGGTCTCGGGTGTTTCGGCGGGCGCGTCGCTCGTGGCCGCGTCGGCGCCCGGCTCGGGGGATTCGTCGCCGGCCGGTGCGCCGGCTGAGTCGGGCGCGGGCTCGGCGTCGGCGGCGTCCGCGGGCGCGCCCTCCTCGGCCGCCTCGGCCAGGTCTTCGGGGTCCGGCGTCTCGATGCCGGCCTCGCCGGGCTCGTCGACTTCGGACCCGCTCTGGAAGTCAGTGCCGTACTCCTGTTCGATTTCCTCGCGTTCGTCCTCGCCCAGTTCGAACTCCGGGTCGAACTCGCCGAGGTCGTCGTCAGCCTCGGGTTCTGACGACGAGTCCGGCTCGTCTGGGACCGTCGCGTCGGCGTCGGTCGCCGGCTCGCTCGATGCCGGAGATTCGTCAACGGGCTCGCTCGGTGCGGATGTCGTGGGCGCGTCGTCACCGGCGGTTGTCTCGTCGGCGCCGGCGTCGGTCGCTGTCTCGGGCGTTTCGGCGGGCGCGTCGCTCGTGGCCGCGTCGGCGCCTGGCTCGGGGGATTCGTCGCCGGCCGGTGCGCCGGGTGAGTCTGGCGCGGGCTCGGCGTCGGCGGCGTCCGCGGGCGCACCCGCTTCGGCCGCCTCGGCCACGTCCTCGTCTGCCGTCAGTTCGCTGTCGGACGACTCGGCCGTCGGTTCGTTCGGCTCGGTCGCTTCCGCGTCGTCGGTCGCTGCCTCCGATGGTGACCCCGTTTCGGTGTCTTCGCCGGTCGTCTCTGTCGCGGCGCCGATGTCGAGCGAAGCCAGCAGCGGAACCGGGTCGTCCGTGCCGTCGCCGGGGGACAGCGACAGCCCTTCGGCCTCGTCAGTGTCGCCGGCGACGACGCGGGCGGCGTCGAGCGCCGTCGTCCGGAGCGCGTCGAGGTAGTCGCCGGTCGTCTCGTAGTGGTCCAGGGCGAGCGTGATGCCGGCCGCGGCGCTCTCGTCGATGCCCTGGTCGAGCAGGGCGAGCCTGAGTTCGTCACCGGTCAGGCCGGCCTGTTTGGCGCTTGCCATCCGGCCGATACGTGAGACGGTCTGTTCGGCGGCCTGGACGACCCAGCGGTCCCGCGTGTCCGCGTCGACTTCGCTGATACTCTCGGGCCGGACCGAGGTGAACACCCGGTCGCTGTCGTCGGGCTGGAAAGTCCGGGCCTTGCCCGTGACGGCGACGAACATCGGCGGGTCAGCGGCTTCGAGGAAGGCCAGTTCGTCGGGCTGGTACTGGCCGGCGTAGATGACGAACGGGCCGGTCGGGTCCACGACACGGGCGCGCAACACGTCGTCGTTGACCTGTTCGAGTTCGGTGAGAACGCCAACGAGGAACAGCCGGTTGACCCGCGCGCCGGTCGGCGTGACGACGTAGTTCGGCGCGCGCTCCTCGTCGGACTCCGAATACGAGAAGTCGGCGTCGTCGAACTCCGCGGCGAACAGGCGGTGTGCGACCTCCCGGCGGCCGGGGCCGCTGTCGCCGGATTCGCTCATGTGTCCGCCTCCTGCAGCAGCGTCCGTGCACGCGCTGCGGGGTCGTCCTCGGCCTCCGTGAACGTCGAGGCAGTGAGGTTCGCGCCGTACTCATCCACAGAGAGCGACCCGCGGACAACGTATTCGCGGCCGACGATGCGGTCGCTGATGCGCTCGGCGACCACCTCTTTGTCCATCGCGTCGCGGGCGTGTTCGCGGGCGTCGTCGAGGTCGCCGCCGTACACGCGAGCGGTCAGTTCGTCGTCGAGCACCGCGGTGACGGTGTCGGTCCCGTCGTCGAGGATAGCCTTCGTCCGCAGGTCGTCCTCGCCCTCGACAGCGCCGTGGGAGCGACACTGGCCGTTCTGGATGACGCGGCCACACTCCGGACAGCGCTCGATGAGGCCGGAGCCGTCCCGCACCTCGATGACGTTGCCGGCCAGTTCCACGTCGAACAGGCCGCCGCTCTCGACGGCCTCGCGGACGGACATCCGGGGCGCGTCTTCGGCGACGTCGACCGTGCGGTCCAGCGCGGTCACCGTCGAGAACTCCGAGACGTTCACGGATGGCGCGCCGCGGAACTCGCGGACGAACGTCTCGTCGAGGCGCACGGACGCTCCCTCCTCGATTTCGTCGTGGGGCTCCCAGTCGGTGAACGGGAGCCGGCCGCTCTCGTCGCCAAGGACGCCGCTGAGAATCGTCGTCTCGCCGTCGCGGCCGTCGATAACCTTCTGTTCACATTCGAGCACCTGCACTTCGACGGTGATACCGCGGTCACCGGGTGCGAGGTCCTGCAGCGTGGCGCGGCCACCGACCTCGTAGTCGATGTCGAGCGTCTCGTCGACGACCTCGGGGTCGGTGCTGTCGCCCAGATTGAGCTCGGGCTGGCCGTCCCACTCGCGGACCCCAGCATTGCCCAGC
Source organism: Haloarcula sp. K1 (assembly GCF_001647155.1). NCBI lineage: Archaea > Methanobacteriati > Methanobacteriota > Halobacteria > Halobacteriales > Haloarculaceae > Haloarcula > Haloarcula sp. K1. The sequence continues at coordinate 558,674 of NZ_LRHL01000023.1, read as the reverse complement.
CGGACGGTCTGGCCGGGCTGGAGGTCGCCCGAGAAGCCGTCCCAGGCGGTGTAGGATATCTTCCCCGTTTCGTCGGCGAGTTCGCCCTCGCGGATGACGTGCTGTTCCCCGTTGTACTGGATGGACCGCCGCCCCGACGTGAGCACCACGGCGGTGACCGTCACGTTCGAGTCGTCGGTCGAAACCTCGTTGATGGCCTTGCTCGACGGCGTGCTATCGCCGCCCGAGCTGCCATCGCCGTACTTCCGTCTGAGGCTCTGCTTGGCCTCGTCCATCGGGACGGAGTAGTTCACGAGGTTTTCCAGGTCGCGTGTGACCTCCTCTTTGTCAACACCGAGGTCGGAGGCGAGCTCCTCGGCATGGTCTTCGAGAGACATCGACTGACGGTTCGACGGGAGCACTCAAAAGCGTTTTCGGCCGGCCGTGCAAGTCACGACCGTTCACACCTGTTCAAAATCGCCCACAATTCTTATTTGTGATACTGTAATCTCTCAGGATATGGGCGTTGACTGTGTTGGGACGTTTCAAATGGCTAAAAAGTACGTTATCGGAGATATTCGACTAGTCGGGATTCGTGATATCAGATCAAATAATAACGGCAGTCGCCCGGGGGCCTGACTATGGGTAGTATGTTCGGGTCGAAGCCGTCGGAGGCGCACGTCATCTGGCGGAGTGGCCGGAACAACGACGGCAAGAAGAAGTTCGATTTCGAGTATCTGGAGCTGTGGGCCGCCCACTTCGGCGTCGACTTCGAGCAGTGGACCCGCGTCGATCACGACCGCGGTGACGAACCCCGCGAGCAGTTCGCTTGCGTGTTCCGCTGGGCGAAAAGCGGCGGGCAGGAGCTGTCCGTCGGCGACGAGGAGTGGACGATGGGGTCCCAGCGCAAACCCCGCACGTTCCTCGAAATCGACGAGGAAGGGATGGTCAGGCTACGGGGCTGGAGCACGGAGACGACGCTCGACGTCGAAGAACTCGTACTGAAAAAGACGGTGCTGAAGCTGAAAACCGGCGACGGCACCGTGAAGAAACTCGACGTCCGGAAGCTGTCGAAGCGCCCCGAAACAACGTCCTCCTGACTGTAACCCAAAAGCCGTTTGACGTGTCGCCGGCACGAACGAGTATGCACGTCGTCGTCAACGCCGCCATGAGTGTCGATGGGAAACTCTCCTCCCGCCGCCGCGAACAGATCGCTATCTCCGGCCCGGACGACTTCGACCGCGTCGACCAGCTTCGAGCCGACAGTGATGCTGTGATGGTCGGCGTCGGTACGATTCTCGCTGACGACCCCTCACTGACCGTCGACGACGCCGACCGCCGCGCCGCCCGGGCCGACCGCGGCAAGCCGGAAAATCCCGCACGCGTCGTCGCCGACTCCCGCATCCGAACGCCGCCGGACGCCACAGTGCTGGACGGTCGCGCCCAGACCTACCTCCTCGTCAGCGAAGCCGCCCCGCCGGACTTCATCGAGGAGATGGAAGACGCCGGCGCGTACGTCATCGCCGCCGGGCAGGACCGGGTCGACCTGACGACGACGCTTGCGAAACTGGAGGGCGACGGTATCGACCAGCTCATGGTCGAAGGTGGCGGCGAACTCATCTTCGGCCTGCTAGAAGAGGCGCTGGTCGACGAGCTGTTCGTCTACATCGGGCCGAAGGTCATCGGCGGCCGGGACGCGCCGACGCTGGCCGACGGCGACGGCTTCATCGAGGACTTCCCGGAGCCGGAGCTGGCCGGCGTCGAACGGCTCGACGACGGCGTGGTGCTACACTGGCAGTTCTAAGAACTGGCCGACAGAATTAGTGGTCGTGGCCGGTCAGCTCGGCGAAGGACTGGCCGAAGCGCTCTTCGAACAGTTCGCTGGTTTCCTCTTCGAGCGCGACGATCTGCTCGTCCGGCTCGCCCTGCGCGTGGTGGACAGCGCTGTGAATCCGCTGGGTCATGCCGAACATCGCGATGTCGCCGACGACCTGCGGGTCCGTCTCCTCGGGCGACTCTCGGAGGATGTCTACGAGTTCGCTTGGGACGGTGAGTTCGTCGGTCTCTTCGCCGTCGTCGATAGTCAGCGTGACAGTATCGGTTGCCATGCCGCTCACTCCGGGGGCTATCCTAAAGGGTCTGTGGATGTGGGGACGAACGAAGAAACAACTGCGCTAGTCGTCGGCTTCCGCGGCGGCTTCGGACTCCGCCTCGGCGGCGGCCTCGGCCTGTGATTCGAGGTACTCGTCGGCGTCGATGGCGGCTTTACAGCCCATCCCGGCAGCGGTGACGGCCTGCTGGTAGTGGTAGTCGACCACGTCGCCGGCACCGAAGATACCGTCCACGTCGGTGGCGGTCTGGTCGCCGCCGGTGCCGCCGTGGGTCTGGATGTACCCGGTATCGTCCAGCTCGACGCCGGCGTCTTCGAGGTAGTCGGTGTTAGGCGTGTGACCGATGGCAATAAAGACGGCACCAACGTCGAAGTCGAAGGTTTCGGTCCCGTCGGCGTCGAGCTTCTCGCTGGGATGGCCCGCGTCGTTCTGTGCGAGGGTGACGTGGTCGACCCCGTTCTCGGGTGAGCCGTGCATCTCCAGCAACTCGGTGTTTCGCATGATCTCGATTTCGCCCTCGTCGACCTTCTGCTGGACGCGGTCGATCCAGTAGTCCTCGGCGCGGAACTCCTCGCGGCGGTGTGCGATGTAGACGGTGTCGGCGAACTTCGTGAGGAAGTGGGCCTCCTCCATGGCCGCGTCGCCGCCGCCGACAACGAGCATGTCTTCGCCGCGGAAGAACGCGCCGTCACAGGTTGCACACGTCGAGACGCCGTAGCCCATCAGCTCGTCCTCGCCGGGGACGCCCAGCGTCCGGGCGCTGGCTCCGGAGGCGGCGATGAAGGCGTCGCAGGTGTACACGTCGCCGTTCGACAGTTCCACGCGGAACGGCCGTTCGCTGTCGTCGATGTCGGCGACGATACCGTGTTCGAGTTCAGCGCCGAAGCGCTGGGCCTGCTCTTTCATGTTGTTGATGAGGTCCGGACCGGAGAGCCCCTCGGGGAAGCCGGGGAAGTTCTCGACTTCGCTGGTCAGCGTGAGCTGCCCGCCCGGTTCGTCGCCTTCCAGAACGAGTGGGTCGTTGTTACTTCTGGCGGCGTAGATGGCCGCTGTCAGTCCCGCTGCGCCGGTGCCAGCGACGATGAGTCGTCGGTGTTCGACCGATTCTGTCATTAGCCAAGCTAGACTACCGGGCCGTATTTAGCTTGTGTTGTCGTGCGCCGAACTCGCACTGGGACGACACGCTTAGGCCACTGCCACCGTTCGCTGAGGGTATGGCCGCAGATCTCGAAGAGAAGACCGACCGCTACGAGGGACTGCTCGCCGAGGCGCTCGACGCGGCATCAGTCGCGCCACCTGAAGGGACGCCGATGCACGACGCCGCACTGGAGTGTGAAGAGATGGCGGCGGCGTATCTGGCGGACGGTCGCCACTTCAGGGACGACGACGACCCGGTCAACGCGCTGGCATCGTTCTCGTACGGGCATGCGTGGCTGGACGCGGGCGCACGTATCGGACTCTTCGACGTTCCGACCGAGGGTCACCTATTCACTGTCTGAAACTATGGTCTAATTTGGGTCCCAGTTCGGAAACCGGTTAACTGTCAACAGTCCTCCGAATCGTCCGGGTTTCCATGAAACAGACCAGGCGCAGTGTGTTACGGAGTATCGGTGCCGGAACAGCAGTCGCAGTCGGTGGCGTCGGTGCCGCGAGTGCCGCGCCGCCGAGAGACGGCGATACGATCGTTGACGTGGCCATGGCGGCCGACGGCTTCGACGTGCTGGTGGCCGCAGTGCAGGAAGCCGGCCTCGTCGACACGCTCAGCGGGAACCGTCAGCTGACGGTGTTTGCGCCGACCGACGATGCGTTTAACGCCGCGGGAATCACTGTCGACAACGTCGGCGATGTTGACGACGAGTTCCTCGTGGACGTCCTCACGTACCACGTCGCACCGGGCGAGCGAGACGCAAGCTCCGTCGTCGACTCGGAGAAAATCCCGACGCTGAACGGGGCGAAGATCGACGTAGACGGGACTGACCTCAACGGCGACCAGGCCGATATCGTCGACACGAACATCGAGGCCTCCAACGGCTTCATCCACGCCATCGACGGCGTGTTGCAGCCGTAACCCGGCGCACGACTATCTCGAGCCCGTGCGTGACAGCCGGCCAGAATTGCCACCCCGCGACGACCGCTTCGGGTTCTTGATGCCCACCGCTGACAATTAGCTTCCGCCGTTACGCTCGTAGGCAGTTATCGCACAATCGGCCAGTGGATATACGTACGCCCGGAGAGTTGGGTCCGCTGATGGAGGGTGTCCTCTGGTACGTTCTCTCCGGGACCCGTGGGGGGCCAAACAGAGCCCGTATCCTCAAGGCCCTCAAGCGACGGCCCCGGAACGCTAACCAACTGGCGGAGGACCTTGACCTCGATTACAAGACCGTCCGGCACCACCTCGACGTGCTGTTGGACAACGGCGTCGTCGACAACACCGGCGGCGACTACGGCTCCGTCTACACGCTGACGGACAGGACCGAACAGTACTGGGACACCATCGAGGAAATCATCGCGGAGATCGAGTGACAATGGCTGAAATCGGGAAAGGAGTCTTACCACGAGCCGGCATAGGAGGGCACAGATGGCAGTCTGGATGACCGCGGCGAGTGTCGCGTCCGCGCTCAACGTCGTGGTCCTGCTCGTGCTACTGTCAGTCTGGGTCCGGAACTACCTGGCAGTGGGTTCGAAACACGCGCTCGGACTGACGGTCTTCGGGGTACTGTTGCTCGCCGAGAACTGCCTGTCCGTCTACTACTACGTCCTTGACCCGGAGGTCGCCGTGCTGTTGCGAAGCGCCGCCCCTGTCGCCGGTCGCGCGATGACATTCGTTGCGATACTGGAGCTCGGAGGGCTGCTGTTTCTGGCGTGGATCTCGCTCGATTGAGCGGTTGCCGCGACATCCCTCAAACGGGGGCTGTCGTCGTGTGGATGTATGTATCTGGTATGTAATTGTAAGTAAAATGTATCGGCTGGTAACATCGCTTTTTATATCTCATCACTCCCCCACGATGTGCGGAACCACACGGTGACTCCCGCTGACCCGGTAATTCCGGGACCCACTTGCCGCTCCCGACCGATCAGGAGCGGTCGTATCGAGGTGAGGACTGGTCGTTCGACGGAGCACAGATGGAGTCGCACGGCGGTGCAGCCCCCCATTTATGCGTTGTGCACGGACGGCGGCGATAACCACCAAGATTATATAGCCGTACGGCGGGCCATGTCATACCCTATCACTCCGCTATCCGGCGGTTCCTGCGGAAATACGGGGAAAGATTTATATACTTTACGGACTAACTATAGGGTAAGACAGTTTCCCCAAACAGTCTTAAAATTTCTGCACCCGGCAGAACAGAACTCCCAATCATGAGTGAATCACCAACGCGGACGAGCACACGAGAACGAGACGAGCAAATATCCGAACCGACGGAGCAGGAGGCTGTAGAGGCCTGTCCCGAATGTAGTGGCAACGTCGTTACGGACTCCGAACACGGCGAAACAGTCTGTGAGGACTGTGGACTGGTCGTCGAAGAGGACGAGATCGACCACGGGCCGGAGTGGCGGGCGTTCAACTCCGCAGAGAAGGACCGCAAGTCCCGCGTCGGTGCGCCGACGACGAACATGATGCACGACAAGGGGCTCTCGACCAACATCGGCTGGCAGAACAAGGACGCCTACGGGCGTTCCCTCTCCAGCGAGCAGCGCCAGAAAATGCAGCGGCTCCGGACCTGGAACGAGCGGTTCCGTACCCGTGACTCCAAGGAGCGCAATCTCAAGCAGGCGCTGGGCGAAATCGACCGGATGGCCTCGGCGCTGGGACTCCCCCAGAACGTCCGCGAGACATCCAGCGTCATCTACCGGCGCGCGCTCGGTGACGACCTCCTTCCGGGCCGCTCCATTGAAGGCGTCGCCACGTCCGCGCTGTACGCGGCCGCTCGCATGGCCGGAAACCCCCGGTCGCTGGACGAGATGGCCCGCGTCTCCCGCGTCGAAAAGATGGAACTCACACGGACCTACCGGTACATCGTCCGGGAACTCAGCCTCGAAGTCCAGCCGGCGGACCCGGAACACTACCTCCCGCGGTTCATCTCCGACCTCGGACTCAGCAAGGAGACCCAGCGACAGGCACGGGACCTCATCGAAGGTGCTCGCCAGTCGGGGATGCTCTCCGGCAAATCGCCGGTCGGCATCGCCGCAGCGGCCGTCTACGCCGCCGCGTTGCTGACCAACGAGAAGGTCACACAGAGTCAGGTCAGCGACGTCGCCGACATCTCCGAAGTGACTATTCGAAACCGGTACAAGGAACTCCTCGAAGCCGAGGACCTTCCGGCCTGACGCCCGGGTGAAGGCAGACTAATGGGGAGACGCCAAGGCTTTTTATCGTTGGATATGTGTGTGAGTAACATACATGGAGGAAGCGTACGTTCGATTGCTCTGTCCTGAGTGTAAGAAAGACTGGGAGTCGACGCCAACGGACTTGCCGCGACACGACACGACGTTCCACTGCCCGAACTGTCACGCGAGCCATCGGCTCGCCGTTTTTACCCGCACGGAAAACGACTTGCAGACGCTGAAAGGTCTGCAGTAGCTACTCGCTCGTCGCCGAGCGGGCGCCACACGCCTCACAGCGGAGCAACAGCGCGCCCTGTTCCCGTTCCAGTTGCGTGTCCGGCAGCCCACACTCCGAGCAGAGCACGAACTCGTCGACGTACTCGTCGATGGACGCCTCGATACGGTCGGCATCGAACTCGCCGGTCAGGCGCGCTCGACCGCTCTCGTCGATGTGGCCGCTTGTCCCGAGGTCGTTCTGGAGGAACTTCATCACATGGTCGTCCTCGCGTCCGAGCCGGGAACACGTCGACTGGAAGTTCTCGTAGACGGTGACGTTCCCTTCCTGTCGGACGTCTGGATCGGGGACCTCGAACCGCTCGCTTGTGCCGTCAATCTCGGGCGTCTCCTCCATCGCCCGGTCGAGCATGTCGTCGTATTCCATACTCCTACGTCACAGAGCGGTCAACAAAAACTTTTCATACGGACTGTTTGAGCGATTTCCCGGTCTGTGTCGACCCCGAGGTCGGCACTATCCGGAACTATCTACAAGAATCCGTCACAGCCGGTGGTGGCCCGCTATCGCCAGGCTGTAAGTGTGCAGGTCTCGTCCGCTACCATCGAAATCCAGATGTCATCGTGGGCAATATCGGCGATGACGAACCGCTGCTGGCCGTCGACATCGTCGACAGCACACATCACATCAGACGCAGTGCCCGACCGACGGGTGGGACGTTCAACCTCGTAAGACACAATTGTTTATCTAGGATGTGCGGTAATGAATGTGTCGTACTCGTTTCGTCTTTTGATACTCTGAAATCCGGTCGTTGACGCAACAAAACGGCTCGTGTCTCGCTATTGCCGTTGTGAGTATCAAGGTCGATCCAACAATTGTCGATGCCCACGACCGAAGACAGCTGTTCTGAACTGCCGCGAGAAGTGCGGCTCTGTCAGGGTGCGAGCCGGTTCTTGCGTCCCTTCATCTCCCGCTCGTAGTAGTCGAAGGTCTTGGGACACCAGTCGGCTGCCAGGTCGAGCATCTCCTCGGTCATCTCCCGGATCTCCCACTGTGCATCCGCCGCGGCTCGCATGTCCGCGACGTGCATCAGCATCCGGGCGTTCATCGACATCACGATGTTCACCTTTGTTCCGATTGGCAGCACGAACCGAGCGTCTTCCGGTGGCATTCCCAGCTCAAGCAGTTCCTGGTACGATTCGACCGCCTGTTCGATGGTGTCTTTGAATATTTCCGTGCGCTCCTCGAACTCCTCGTCGGAGACGCTCGCTTTCTGCTGGTTCCGGCCGATCCAGTCCGGGTCCGTCGCGGACGGCGGCGTCACGACCAGTTCGCCTTCCCGGACGGCTTCGGGGTCCACGTCGTCGAAGGAGACGTACCGCATCGACTGCACGTCGAAGGAGACGTGGCGGTGGCGGGTGATCTGGGCCATACAGGAGCGGGAGACCCCCTCCACGGCGAAGGTCGCCTGCGCGTGCTCGAACGGACCGAAGTGGCCGTGGTCGAGCAGGTGGCCGATGAGCGTCTCCTTCTTGTCGTCAAGGGTGTCTCCGTCGACCTCAGCCATCGTCGCTTCGAACGACTGGCTGCCGACGGAGGTGTCGCTGTAGTCGTTACGTGCTGCCTTGCAGATGAGGTCCTCGGGGTCGTCTGTGGCTTCGAGCAGCTTTACGTCCATATCGGGTGGGTGAACCGGAGCGGCAAAATACTTCCTTCCCGGACCGACACGGGGTTCGGACCGCCTGTGGATGGCGACGTACTCAGATGTCCTGCCAGTCGGTCGGCTCGCCGGCGAGGCCGAGCACGCGGGCCTCGCGGCCGCCGCCCTCGGCGTCGCGCACGTCGATCATCCCGTCGAACGCCTGCTTGATGACCTGCAGTGTCTGGTCGTCGTGGGCTCCCGAGTCGATGGTGAACACGCCGATGTAGCCCGCGGAGTCCAGCCGCGAGGACAGCACATGACAGAACTTGAACACGGTCTTCTTGTCCGTGTAGGTCAGCATCGTCGACAGCGAGACGAGGGCCAGACGGCCCTGTTCGTTGCCGGCGTTGTGTAGTCCCTCCAGCGCCTTCGTGATGCCGATACCGATGCCAGTGAGATCACCGGGCGAAGAGACGTGGTGGGCGTGGGCGTTGCCGATTGCCTCCTCGTCCGTGCCACCTTCGCCCCGACAGTCGATGACACCGAGCTGGGAGTCGTCGAGGTCGGGCACGAGCGACCGGAACTCCTCGACGACGCTGCCCGCGCCGTCTCCGGTCGTCACGACCACTGCGCCGTCGTCCTTTCGCAGACCATCGGCGAGAATATCGTATGCGAGTCGTTCCTTCCCGCTCATTGCTGGGCCGGAGATCAGGATGCTGGACCCTGGCCGGACCTCACTGAGCGCATCGAACTCTAGTACTGAGGTGAGATCATACATTGTTTGTCGCTCAGTTGTCTTCATCGTCGCTCAGTCCGCGAAGCGTTGCGATGAAATCGGAGTCGTCTTCGATGCCACCGAGTGTCTCCGAGAGGTCGTCTCGCATCTCTGCGACTCTCTGGGTCAGTTCGTCGTACTGGTCGCTCTCCGCCAGCTCTGCGCTCGATTTCGTCGCTTCCAGCGTCGCCTGCTTCTCGACGAGCGCGTAGTACTCCTGCAGCAGAGAGTCGTACTCGGAGCGGTCGAGCAGATTGTCGACCGTCTCGTGGAGCTGTTCGCTCCGGATCGGCTTTGAGAGGTATGCATCAAAGCCCATCTCCAGAATATCGAAGTCCGGCTCGACGGCGGTGACCATCGCCACCCGACAGCCCAGCTTCCGCTCGCGAATACGCTCCAGCACTTCGTCCCCGGAGAGCCCGGGCATCATCCGGTCGAGCAGCACGACGTCGACATCCGCGTCCAGTTGCTCCAGGCCCTCGTCGCCGTTCTGTGCCATGCGGACCTCGTACTCCTGTTGCAGCCACAGTTTGTACGTCTCGGCAACATCTGGTTCGTCTTCGACGATAAGCACCACAGGTAGGTCCGAATCTGACATAATGTTCTACTATCCCCCGTTTGCATATCCACGTACATAGCCCTGTGGGTGCGGGCGTGCAGCGCGTCTCGGCCGGTGACAGAACGATACCCACATCCGGGACGACGGCCAATAGGCGGGTAATGATTCGAAACCTCGCCCGTGGACAGCAGGCCTTCACGAGCAACGTGTTCCTCGTCACCGGGGACCGAACCGTTCTGGTCGACGTCGGCAACGAGTTCGACGTGGTGTCGGCCGTCGAAGAACACGTCGACGACATCGACGCTGTCGCGGTCACCCACACCCACTACGACCACGTCGAGAACCTCGACAGCGTCGTCGACGCCTTCGACGTGCCGGTGTACGGCTACGACACGGACCAGGACGGCGTCGAGCACGCCATCGCCGACGACGGAACGATACAGTTGGGCGACCACGACTACCAAGCGCTACACACGCCCGGCCACAAGAACGACCACCTCTGCTTCTACTCGGACGAAGCCGGCGTCCTGTTCGCCGGCGACCTCGTATTCGCCAACGGGAGCTTCGGCCGGACCGACCTCGACGAAGGCGACCGTAGTCTGCTCGTCGACAGTATCGAGCGGGTGCTGTCGGTCGTCGACGAGGACCTACAGGAGATGCACACCGGCCACGGGCCGAGCGTCACCGACGCGCCGTATCAGGACATCGAACTGGCCCTGCAGGCCGCGAAGTTCTGAGGCTGCGGCTGAGCGATAGTTTTAGTCGAACGCACAGGCCAGCAGCGCGTCGTAGGCGTGATCGTACGCATCGGCGACAGCCGCCGGGTCACCGCGCTGCTCGCTGTCGAGCGCGGGCAGGCGCACCGCGGCGACTTGCTCGATGAGGTCGACGACGTTCGGCACCCGTTCCTCCAGTTGGCCATCGCCGGGGCCGCCGGTGGCGAGCTGGCAGGCCTTGCTGTACCGGTCGCCGTCGTAGATGCGGGCTCGGCCCGGCTCGACGACGGCCACGGCGTCCGGTTCGATGCCCGACAGCGGCCGGGCCACGTCGCCGTAGGACTCGACGACCGCCCGGTCCGTCGCTTCGATATCCGCGGCGAGCGAATCGAGCGCCTCGACGTGCATCACCCGCATCAGGTCGTTGAAATCGGCAACCGAGGTGACCCGCGGCGCGTTAGCAAGTGGGAGTCGTTCGGAAACGGACTCCGGCAGGTCGACGGTCCCGTTGACGACGTATTCGACGCCGGTTTCGGAACTCGGGCGACCGACCCGGTCGACGACGAACTGCTGGTTTTCCTTGCCGAGCAGCCCCGTCTCGGCCCCCGGCGAGGGGTGCCAGAGGCGGTGAATCGGGTTGATCTCTTCCGGCGCGACGTCGCTCGGTGACGCGGCTGCGAGGCGCTTTGCGTCCTTGCCGTACAGCCGCCCCTCGCTCGTCGCTCGCTGGTAGTCGTCGTGGTCGAACCAGTAGTTGTTGCCCGCTCTGGGCTTGAACCCCTGGGCGCTGGTCCGCTCCAGCAGGCCGACGCTGAACGTGGTCTTGCCCGCGTCGACCCGGTCGCTGCCGGCGACGAGGAGCTTCATGACTCGGCGAGGCCGTACAGCCCGACGACGTCGTCGTCCTGCGGGTCGGCGATGACGAGGTCGTCCTGATTGAAGATCATCCACGGGATGGCCCAGTCGATGAACACCGACTCGTTGGCCTCGCTGAGTTCGGCGTCCGCCGGGAGGCCCTGCAGGAGGCGGGCGATTTCCGGGATAGTGTACAGTTTGTCGGCGTCGAGAATGTCCGCGGGTTCGTGGAGCTCGAACGACAGTATCTCGTCGAACTCCTGCTTGTCGACAGGCATACCCGCCGGTATGCCGAGCGAGTGGGTAAATCCCTCGAACTGGGCGGAACCCATTTACTCGCAGAGCCGGATTATACGTCAATGGCCACGCTGCTCGTTGCATATGCCTTTTCCCTGCTTGTCGTGGCCGTTGTCCTCGGGACGCTGTCGGTGTACGCGTGGAGCCGGCGTGACTCTCCCGGCGGGACCGCGCTCTCTGTTCTGCTCGCCGGGCTCTCGATATGGGACCTCTGTGCCGCGGTCGGTGTTTTGACGCGCGGGACTGAGTTGGCTCTGTTCTTCGCGTACGGCCTGTACGTCGGCGTGATGCCCGCGATGGCCGGCCTGTTCGTGTTCGCGCTGGCCTACACCGGCCGCGACCGGTATCTCGGCTGGCGGGCCGTCGCGTTACTGGCTGTCGAACCTCTCGTGTTCTTTGCCGCGCTGTTTGTCGGCCCCGACGGTGCGATATACGCTATCTCCGGCCCGACGGACGCTGGTATGTACGGCTGGGAGATAACCCCTGGACCGGTCTTCTGGGGGCATCTGGTATACTCCTATGCACTCATCGCCGTGTCGAGTGCGCTTCTCATCCACTACGCACTCGTCTCCGGCGGCCTGTACCGGAAGCAGGTGTACGCCGTCCTACTGGCTATCGTGCTCCCGTGGTTCGGGAGCGTTGTCAGCATCTTCGGTGATACCGCAATCGAATTTACACCGCTGTTGCTGGCTGGCACCGGGCTCACGCTCTCGTGGGCGTTTTTCAAAGGCCGACTGCTGGACATCTCGCCGGTCGCCTACCGGGAGGTCGTCGAATCCCTCAACAGCGCTGTGTTCGTCGTCGATACGGACGATACGATAATCGAGGCCAACGACGTCGGCCGGCAACTGCTTGGAGACGAAGATATCGTCGGGAAATCCGTCGAGGACGCGCTCGAAACGTCGCCAAAGCTACTGGAAAAGTACCGCGGCCTGAACGACGACGCCGAGGAAACGCAGGCCGTCATCGAGCAGCGCGACCGGTTTTTCGACGTCCAACTCACCCCGCTGTATGACTCCCACGACGCGCTGGTCGGACGCGTGTTTCTCGTCCACGAAATCACCGAGCAGAAAGAGCGCGAGCGGGAACTCGAACGCCGGAACCAGCAGCTCGACCAGTTCGCCGCTGTCCTCTCCCACGACCTCCGGAACCCGCTGAACGTGGCCTCGGGCCGACTGGCGCTGGCCCGAGAGCGGAACGACCCCGAAGAGTTCGACCGTGTCGAGGAGGCCCACGACCGGATGAGTAGCCTCATCGACGAGGTACTCGCCTTCGCCCGCGACGAAAAGACGACTGACAGGGTCGAGCTACAGCTTTCGGCGCTGGCGAAGGCGGCCTGGGGCCACGTCGACACCGGCAAGGCGACGCTGCGAATCGACGGCGACCGGGAGATTATCGGCGACCGTGACCAGCTCCTGCAACTGTTCGAAAACGTGGTTCGGAACAGTGTGGAACATGGTTCTACAGGCAGTCGACCAGATGCCGACGACAGCGCTGACCACGGGCACAGTCGGACAGGGTCCGACGACAGTGTGGCACACGGCGGCGCGGGGGTAACGATACGCGTCGACGCCACCCCGGACGGGTTCACGATCAGCGACAACGGCCCCGGCGTGCCGCCCGAGGAACGAGAGGAGGTATTCACGCACGGCGTCACCAGTTCCGAGTCGGGGACCGGCCTCGGACTGGCCATCGTCCAGCACGTCGTCGAGTCCCACGGGTGGGACGTCGAGATGACGGAGAGCCGGTCCGGCGGCGCGAAACTCGTCATTTCGGGGCTCGAAACAAGGTCGACACAGCTCTCTGAGACGCCGTCCTGAGCAGCCGACAGTATAAGGCCCGCTCGGCTGTGAACTGCGATATGGCTGACGACGACCACATTGGAGCGGTGCTCGCCCGGCTGTCCCGCGAACAGAAACTCGCGCTCGTTCGCGGCGCAACCGACCCGGAAGGCACAGCGACGGGATACATCTCTGGCGTTGAGGCGGCCGGGATTCCGCCGTTTCGCCTCGTCGACGGGCCGCTGGGAATCCGCGCTGAGGGCCAACGTGCGACCGCCTTTCCGGCGTCGATTGCGACCGCGGCGACGTTCGACCCCGACCTGGCTCGGCGACAGGGAGCGGCGATGGGCCGCGAGGCGACGGCGCTCGATCAGGACGCGTTGCTCGCGCCCGGCGTGAACATCATCCGGATTCCACACTGCGGTCGCAACTTCGAGTATCTCTCCGAGGACCCCGTCCACGCCGGCGCTGTCGGGGCCGGCCTTATCGACGGCATTCAGTCCGCGGATATCGCGGCGACAGTGAAACACTTCGTCGCAAACAACCAGGAGACACACCGCACGACCGTTAGCGCCGAAGTGGACGAGCGGACCCTCCGAGAGCTGTACCTCCCGCCGTTCCGCGCGGCCGTCGACGCCGGCGTCGGGTCGGTGATGACGGCGTACAACCGAGTGAACGGCACGCACATGAGCGACCACGAGCGCCTCGTCGGCGACGTACTCAAAGGCGAGTGGGGGTTCGACGGCTACGTCGTCTCGGACTGGTACGGACTGGAGAGCACCGTCGACGCGGCGAATGCAGGCATGGACCTGGAGATGCCCGGCGTGGCGGCCCCCGGCGCAGCGGAAGCCGCCGACAGCGACACCGCGGATGGCGACGAGGAGTTCGAGTGGCCCGACGGCATCCCGGACGCAACGCGGGCGGGCCTGTTCGGCGACCCGCTCGCCGATGCCATCGACGGCGGCGAAGTCCCGGCCGGCCGGCTGGACGACATGGTTCGGCGGATTCTCGGCCAGATAGATCGATTCGGGCGGCTGGACAGTAATCGGACTACTGCCGAAGCCGGTGAAAGCAGCGACGCGTCGGTGGGCGAACTCGACAGCCAGCGACACCGAGATATCGCTTCGGCCGTTGCGGCCCGCGGAACCGTGTTGCTCGACAACGACGGCGTCCTGCCGCTGGATGACGGGGCGGACGTGGCCGTCATCGGGCCGAATATCGACGAGCCGAAACTGGGCGGTGGTGGCTCCTCAGAAACAACGCCGATCCACTCGGTTACCCCGGTCGACGGGATCGAATCTCGTTCCGAGGGCGCAGTCACGACAGCGTTCGGCGTCCCGCAAATCGAATCCGTTTCGCTGTTTGACCTCCTGCCGTTCGTCGGCGAGGACGACGAAACCGACGGTGCGGCTGGCGACACAGCCGACCGGGAACCATCGCTCGACGACGCCGTCACGGCAGCCGAGTCCGCCGATGTCGCCGTCGTGTTCGTCCGCGACGCGACGACAGAGGCGCGGGACCGGGATTCCCTGAAACTGCCGGGACGACAGGATGAACTCGTCTCGGCCATCGCGGCCGCCAACGAGAACACCGTGGTCGTCGTCAGGTCCGGCGGCCCCGTAGAACTCCTGTGGCGGGAGGACGTGGCCGCGGTCCTCGAACAGTGGTATCCCGGGCAGGCGGACGGGGACGCGGCGGCCGCCGTCCTCTACGGCGACCGCGACCCGAGCGGCCGGCTCCCGGTCACCTTCGCCCCGGAAAGCGAGTATCCGACTGCAGGGACTGAACGCCGCTATCCCGGTGTCGATGACGAAGTCCACTACGATGAGGGCGTCTTTGTCGGCTACCGGCATTTCGACGACGCGGATGTGGACCCGACCTACCCGTTCGGCCACGGCCACTCGTACGCGGCGTTCGAGTACGGCGATGCCGAAGCAACGGACGAGCAGACTGTCGCAGTCCCCGTCGAGAACGTCGCCGACAGGCCGGGTCGAGAGGTCGTCCAGGCCTACGTCCGACCGCCGTCCGCGGCTGACGCCGACCGCCCGGAGCGCGAACTCGCCGGGTTCGAGGCCGTGCAGTTGGACGCCGGCGAACGGCAGACGGTGGAGCTGACATTGGACGACCTGGCGTTTTCGCGGTACGACACGGATTCCGGCTGGACAGTCGATTCCGGGACCTACACCGTCGAAATCGGCCGGTCGTCTCGGGACGTTCGGACGACTGTCCGAGTCGACCGCTAGCGCGTCCGGACTCGCCTCGGCTGAAACACCGATTTTCCGCTGGAGCCCGTCTGAAGCGGAAAATTCACGGCCGGGGATTTCAAGCCCCCTGACTACATACAGCCAGCTATGAGTCAAACGCTCGAAACCATGGAGCCGAACCCGGTGTGGGTCGAAGACGCCTATTCCGACACCGTCGACGTTCTCACACACTACGCTGATGAGTTCGAGTACAAGATCTGGGGCGGCGACTGGTGCAAGGACTGCCGGGCCCAGCTCCCCGACTTCGGCGCGGCCCTGAAAGCCGCCCATATCCCGGACGCCCAGATTCACCACTATCCCGTCGAGAAGGAAGACGACGGCTCGAAAACCGGACCACATGTCGAGGAGTACGACATCGAACTCATTCCGACGGTCGTCGTCGAGCACGACGGCGAGGAGATAGCCCGCTTTGTCGAGGAGGAGCCGGTCCCTATCGCCGTGTCTCTCGCCGACCAGATCGAAGACGCGATGGCGTGAGGCTACTCTCCGTCGTCGGCCGTTGTGCCCCAGTCTAACGCCGTCCCGAGGTCGTGTTTCGGCGGCGAACAGGCGAAGTTCCGGCAGGCGTACACCGTCGGCTCATCGTCGACCGGCTCGCGGCCGGCCCAGATCGGCGGCGACTCGTCCAGTTCGAGCGCGTCGAGCCACTGCTCGAAGCGGCCCTCGTCGGCCGGTCGGTGAGCCAGCAGGCGGCGCGGGACGTACCGCTCGGCGAGGGTTTCCGTCCACTCGCTCGGATAATCGGGCTGATTGCCGACCAGCGTCAGTTCCAGCGCACCCTGCTCGTAGGTATCCGTCGCTAGCGTGAGCGAGGCGTGCTGGAGCGGGTTCGAGGAGACGCGGTCGGCGTGGGTGCGGATGACCCGCTCTGCGACCGTCTCGAAGCGGTCATCGTCGCTGAAATGGGATAGCGACAGCAGGAGGTCGACGGCGACGCCGGTGCTGGAGGGCGTCGACTGGTCGGTCAGTTCCTGGGGTCGCGCGACCAGCGATTCGCCGCCGGTCGGCGTGAAAAAGAGCGTGCCCTCGTCGTCGTCCCAGAACGCCTCGGTGATGGCCTGGCCGAGGTCCATCGCGAACGCGAGGTGCTCCACGTTGCCGGTCGCCTCGAACAGCGTCAGCGCGCCGCGGCCGAGGAACGCGTAGTCCTCCAGATAGCCGTCGATGGCCACGTCGCCGTCCTTGTAGCGGCGATTGAGTCGCTCCGCATCGGCGTCCCACAGGTGCTCCCGAACGAACGAGAGGGCGTCGGCGGCCACGTCGGCGTAGGCGTCATCGAGGACAATCGCGCCCTCGGCGAGCGCCCGAATCATCAGACCGTTCCAGCCGGCCAGCACCTTTTCGTCGCGGGCCGGCCGCGGACGTTCTTCGCGGGCCTCGAACGTCTCGTTCAGTGCGCGCTGGAGGCTCGCCGTGATTTCGTCCTCGCTTTGTTCGTACTCCTCGGCCAGCACTGACACCGGCTTCCGGACGGCGAGCACCGTCGCCCCCTCGAAGTTGCCCGGCTCAGTGACGCCGTAGTAGTCACAGAAGATGTCAGCGTCAGTCTCGTCATCGACGGCGTCGTGGACCTGCTCGGGCGTCCAGACGTAGAACAGCCCTTCCTCGCTGTCGCCATCCGGATCTTCAGGTGGGACACTTTCGGCGTCCAACGTGCTGAAAAAGCCCCCGTCGGGGTGTTGCAGCTCGCGCTGAACGAACTCGAAGGTCTCCCGCACGACCGACGCGTAGCGCTCCGAGCCGATGGCCTGGTAGCCGGCGAGGAAGGCCCGCGGGATCTCGGCGTTGTCGTACAGCATCTTCTCGAAGTGCGGGACGGCCCACTGCTGGTCCGTCGCGTAGCGGTGGAAGCCCCCGCCGACGTGGTCGTACAGCCCCCGGTCGGCCATCACGTCCAGCGTCTCCTCGACGACGGTCAGGTAGTCCTCTTGGCCGCCGTCCGCGTGGGCTCGCAGAAGTGCATGGAGCCGCCCGTTCTGGGGGAACTTCGGGCCACCGGAGCCCCAGCCGCCGTCCTGCCGGTCCGCGCCGCGGTGGGCAATCGTTCCGGCAGTTTGGATGATATCCTCCGCTGGGTCCTCTGGGTTGGCCGGCGTCGCTTCGAGGTCGCTCTCGATGGCCTCGGTCCACTGCTGGGCGCGGTTCTCCATCTCCTCGCGCTGTTCGGGGTCCGACCACGAGTCGGCGAGCCGCTGGAGCAGGTCGCCAAAGCCCGGCTGGCCGCGCTTCTCCTCCGGCGGGAAGTACGTCCCGACGTAGAACGGCTCGCCTTCGGGCGTGAGCCAGGCCGACAGCGGCCAGCCACCGCCGCCGGTCACCTGCTGGCAGATGCTCATGTACACCGAATCGAGGTCCGGCCGCTCCTCGCGGTCGACCTTTATCGGGACGAAGTGCTCGTTGAGTTGCTCGGCGATGGCCTCGTTCTCGAAGCTCTCCTCCTCCATGACGTGACACCAGTGACACGCCGCGTAGCCGATCGAGAGGAAGATAGGCACGTCCCGTTCCTTGGCGGCCTCCAGGGCTTGCTCGTCCCAGGGCTGCCAGTTGACGGGGTTGTCCGCGTGCTGGCGGAGATACGGGCTCTCTGCCTCGTCGAGTCGGTTGCGAGAGGTCGGGTCCGTCGTGTCGCTCATACCTCTGGCTGGGAGCGCCGCGGGGAAAAGAGACGCGACGACGGCAGCTAGGCCTCACTCGTCAGCCAGTTGGATGCCACGGACGATGACGTACATGAGAACGACGCCGGCTCCGACGGCGAGGATAAAATCCCCGAGTAGGGCCAGTAATGCACCCAATGCGGTGTTCTCCGCGCCGAAGAGCGCGACGGCGTAGGGAGGGAGGCTCACAGCGACGAACACGCCGATGAGTTTCGCCAGCGGAACGGCTTCGGAGATAATTCTGGCTATCTCCAACTCTCCTGTAGCGGGGTCGATGAAGGGGCGGGACGAGGGCATGCACCTGTGTGTCACAAGGTTGGGCAAAGTAGCTCTCGGTCTCTGTCCGGCGGACCGTACACGACAGCGCTTCCGATGTGGAAACGACCGTCGCAGTCAGCGAAAACCGGCGAAAAGACAATACTTAGGTGAGAGCCAATCCGGCCTTCGAGTATGACAGAGACAGTGCTGCTCGTGGGTGGCGGCGGCCGGGAACACGCGATTGCGCGCTCGCTCGCGGACTCACCGGGGGAGCTGTACGCCTGTGCCGGCAACCGGAACCCGGGTATTGTCGCACTGGCCGACGGTTTCGAGGCACTCGACACGACAAACCCGACGGCAGTGACGACCTACGCCCAGGAGGTCGACGCGACGCTCGCCGTCATCGGACCCGAAGCGGCCCTTGCAGCCGGGGTCGCCGACGCGCTGGACGACGCCGGCGTCTACACCTTTGGGCCACAGGAGGCGGAGGCTCGCATCGAGACGGACAAGGCGTTCCAGCGGCGGTTCATGCGGGAACACGACATCCCCGGCTGTCCGGACTTCGAGACGTTCGAGGACATGGACGCCGCCTGCGAGTACATCGACGAGTACGACGGCGACCTCGCGGTCAAGCCCGCCGGCCTCACCGGCGGCAAGGGCGTCCGTGTCATCGGCGACCAGTGTACCGCCGCGGAGGCCAAGGAATACCTCCGGAGTTCCGACTACGACCGCGTCGTCCTCGAGGAGCGCCTCGTCGGCGAGGAGTTCACCGTCCAGGCCTTTGTCGCCAACGGCCAACTGCGCGTCACGCCGGCGGTGCAGGACCACAAGCGCGCCTACGAGGGCGACGAGGGGCCGAACACCGGCGGGATGGGGAGCTATTCGGACTCCAGCCTCCACCTCCCGTTCATGGACGAGGATGACTACATGGACGCCGTCGACGTGCTCCGGGCGACCGTCGACGCGCTTGAGGGCTACAAAGGTGTTCTCTACGGCCAGTTCATGCTCACCGAGACCGGGCCCCGCGTCGTGGAGTTCAACGCCCGTTTCGGCGACCCCGAGGCGATGAACACGCTGCCGGTGCTCAACACGGACTTCCTCGACGTGCTGACTGCCGCCCGCGACGAGGAGCCGTTGCCGCAACTCTCTTTCCGCCCGATGGCGACCGTCTGCAAGTACGCCGTCCCGGACGGCTACCCGACCGACCCCGACGCCGGGGCGAAGGTGACCATTGACGACGATGTCATCGCGGAAGTCGTTCAGGATCACCGCGAGCAGTCCGGCGACGACGCGGAGACGGCTCCGGAGGCGCTGCTGTTTTACGCCAGCGTCGACGACCGCGAGGACGGCATCTACACGACCACGTCGCGATCCTACGCCGTCGTCGGCCTGGCCGAAACGATTGGCGACGCAGAGGCCATCGCTGAGGCATCACTCCAACGGGCCGGCACGGAGGGGCTTCGGGTCCGCCACGACATCGGTAAAGCCGATCTGGTTCAGCAGCGTATCGACCACATGAACGACATCCGCGGCGGCGCGGACTGAGCGCGTGGTGGCAGCGTCAGCGGTCACGCGCCGGAAAATCGCCGGGCGGTGAACGCCCTTGGCACTGACCACTGTCGACGTGCGGTCGTCGCTGAACGTTCTCGGTGCGATTTTGCAGTGGTTGGCCGTTCCGCTGGTGATTCCCGCACTGGTGGCTGTGTTGTACGGTGAGTCGCCGCTACCGTATCTCGTCACGATAGCGATTACGCTGGGCGTCGGCACAGCGCTCGCTCGCCTCCAGCGCGAGCGCATCGACGACCGCGAGGCGTTCCTGACGGTGTCGTTGGCCTGGCTGTCCATCGCCGTGGTCGGCGCGATACCGCTGTTCCTTGAGGGGACCGGCGTCTTCGCCACCCCCGTCAACGCGCTGTTCGAGGGAATGAGCGGCATCACCACCACGGGCGCGACCGTTATCCGGGACTTCGACGCCCACTCGCAGGCACTGCTGATGTGGCGGCAGGTCCTCCAGTGGCTCGGCGGCCTCGGCGTCCTGTTGCTCGCGACGGCCGTGCTCTCGCGGCTCTCGGTCGCCGGCGCACAGCTCATGGAGACGGAGACGCGGACCGAGAATGTGACAAAGCTTACGCCCGGCATCGAGGATACGGCGCGCATCCTGGGGTTGCTGTATCTCGGTCTAACAGCTGCTGCGGCGGCTATTCTGTTCGCGCTGGGAGTGAGCGGCCTCGCCCCGAAGATGACCCTCTTCGACGCGATTGCTCATGCGTTCACCGCCATCGCGACGGCCGGCTTCTCCCCACGGGCCGAGAGCATCGGCGCGTTCTCGCCGGCCGTCCAGTGGGCGGTGACGCTGTTCATGATTGTCGGCGCGACGAACTTCGTCCTGCTGTACGCGCTCGTTCGGGGCGACACTGACCGACTCCGGCAGAGCGAGGAGTTCCACTTCTACGTGGGGATTCTCGGGGTCGGCACCCTGCTCATCGGCGGCCTACTCGTGCTCGATCAGGGATTCACCGGTGGCGTCGGGGCGACGGTTCGCCACGCCGTCTTCCAGACCGCCGCCATCGTCACGACGACGGGCTACGCCTCAACGGATTTCAACACCTGGTCGGCCGGCGCGAAAAACGTCCTCTTCGTGATGATGTTCATCGGCGGGATGGCCGGGAGCACCACCTGCTCTATCAAGACGCTGCGCTGGCTCATCGTCACCAAGTCCTTCTGGCGGGACCTGAACGTCTCGGCCCACCGTTGGAGTGTCCGCCCGGTCCGACTGGGACGGGAAATCGTCGACGAGGACACCGTCCGCGACGTGTATGCGTACACGCTGGTCGCGCTGGTGTTTTTCATACTCGGTACTGTCCTGCTCGTGGCCGACGGCGAGCGGGCGGGCGCACCGATAACCGAGTTCGAGGCCCTCAGCGCCGCCGCGTCGATGTTCTTCAACATCGGTCCGGCGTTCGGGCAGGCCGGCCCCTACGGGACCTACGAGGGATTCGCCCAGTCGAGCAAGGTGCTGATGATACTGCTGATGTGGGTCGGCCGAATCGAAATCGTCCCCGTGCTGGTGATGCTGACGCCGACGTTCTGGACGCGGTGACCGCCGGCGAGCCGACGGGTTTGATTATCGCGGCCCCGTACACGACGGACGTGAGTGGTCCACGACACGACCGACTGCGCCAGCACCCCACGCCCGGGCCGCACAACTCCCTGTTCCCGTGGCCTGACGCCAAACACCCGCTCCGGGTGATGGTCAACTACGTCGTCATCCTCGTCTGTCGCATCTCGCCGAGCCTCCGGCTGAAGAACTGGCTACTCTCGCGGCTCGGTGTCACCGTCGGTGACGGCGTCGCGTGGGGGCTGGAGTCGACGCCGGACGTGTTCTGGCCCGAACTCATCACCGTCGAGGACCACGCAATCATCGGCTACGACGCGACGCTGCTGTGTCACGAGTTCCTGCAGGATGAGTACCGCACTGGCGAAGTCGTTGTCGGCGAACGGGCCATGATTGGTGCGGGCGCGATTGTGCTTCCCGGCGTCGAAATCGGCCCGGGCGCACAGGTCGCCGCGAACTCGCTCGTGACTGCCGACGTGCCGCCAGAGACGACCGTTGCTGGCGTCCCGGCCGAACCGCTGGGCGCGGACGACGAGACAACCGAAGAAGCGTAACCTCACTTAGCCGCGAATACGGACGATACCCGCGTTGAACACGCGCTTGTTCGGGATGATGTACTCCTCGCCGTCGCTCTCGATACGCGTGACGAGGATGTCGACTTCTTGCACGATGCCGCTCTGGTCACCGATGACAATTTCGTCCCCGATGCTGTATGGCTCTGTCAACAGGAGGTAAAGACCGGCTGCACCGGCCTGCAGGATGTCCTTCAGTGCCAGTCCACAGACGAACACCAGCCCGAACGCGTACGCCCCGAGGAGAATGAGCAGCGCAAGGGTTTCGACGCCCAGTTGCCCGAGTGCGATGAGTACTGCCAGATAGAAGATACTGTACTTGACGAGTTCGGGCAGCACCGTCGCCTCGGGCATCTTGACGCTGCGCAGTCGCTCGGAGACGATGAGCTTGGCCTTGTCGCCCGCGATGAGGCCGATGATGACGGCGAACAGGGCGATAAACAGGTCAGGTAGGAACGACGTGAAGCGGGCCCAGTACAGTTCCGGGTCTGTCAGTTGCGCGATGTTGAGGACGGCGGTGACCGTCGTAATGTAGATAAACAGCGCCGCCAGGTTCGAGACGATGCCGACAGTTGATGTGCCGAGTCCCCGCGCCGTCCGCTCGAACGGTGTCCCCTCAACTGCCTCTGGCACACCGAGTTCGCGCATGAACCGCCGGGACGAGCGCCAGACGAGATAGCCGAGCACGATGCCAAACGCCAGTACCACGAGCGAAAAGACGAACGTTCCCTGTGGCGAGAACACCTGCCGGATGATGGTTGCCCAGTCGAAACCAAACTGCATCCTCAGTACTCCTCGGGATCGATCTCGAGGACTAACTCCCCGCCTTTGAACGCCCGTACGAGCCCGTCGCTCTCCGAGAGAACGATAGCCGTCGCCATGGTGTCACGGGTGACCGCGCCGGCCGCCATGTGCCGAGCACCGAGTCCCTTGGGGATGTCAACCCCCTCTGCGGAGGGTTCGAGGTACCGGTACGCGGAGACGATCTTGCCGGCGTCGGAGATGACAAACGCGCCGTCGAGCCGCGAGAACTCCTTGAGCATCACGTTGACGATGGGGTCGCCGACGTGGACGTGGGACTTCTCGAAGGGGTTGTACGACAGCGGCCGGGACTTGTTCATCACCTTGCCGGCGTCGCCGACGACGAACAGGGCACCGACGGGCTTGCCCTTCTGGCCTTTCTTCCCCAGTTCGATAGCGACCTCGAACACGTCCCGGACGACGCTCGCGTCCGCCCTGGAGTTGACGAACATGTCGTACACGCCGGAGGGGGAGAAGTCGTTGGTCTGGACCCGCACGAGCGTGTTCTCGGCACCGTCCAGTACCTCGGTCACGCAGAGCACCTCGTCGCCCTCGTCGACGATGCCCTGCTCCAGCGCGCCCTCGATACCGAAGCGGAGGCGGCCTTCGAGGTCGGTGAAGTCGATCGGCAGTTCGACGAACGGCTCCGCATCGAGGGTGTTCTCCGGGCCGACGACGACGATTTCCTCGTCAACGTCGTCGAACTCCTCGAAGAACGACGCGTTCGGGGAAAACAGGAACACGGCGTCGACGTCTGCGACCAGGTCTCCGAGCAGGTCGCGCAACTCGTTCATTATCAGAACGACGCTGTCTGTCGAAAAAAAGGTTGCGGGCAGTCAGCCACGCGTCCGACGGCGGGCCGTACGTCAGATATCCTTCGAAGGCACTGCAAGCAGACGGTCAAACGCGCCACTTTCGCCGTGGCAATGACAGTACGTCCCGATGGTGCTGTATTCTGTGAGGCCGTCGTGTTCGCCGTCGATACCGTCGCCCCGAACCATGTCGAAAGCGAACGACGCATCGCTGCCGAGGGCCGCAGCGGAGTAGTGAAACTCGTGTCCGCGGCGGTGCGCTCCGGACGCGGCCACGGCGGTGTCTGTCCGTGCTTCTAACTCAACGTGGTCAAGCGCCTGATATCGGTCCTGCATCTCGATGTCCGCGGGGAGGACCCCGGCCATCTCGTAGGTGTCGCCGTCGGTCGTCGTCAGCGACTCCGACAGCGCCATCAGCCCGCCACACTCGCCGTAGACGGGGACGCCGTCAGCGGCACGGACGGCTATTTCATCGAGTGTGTCGCCGGTTTCGAGCGACTCGCCGTGGAGTTCTGGATAGCCGCCGGGCAGATATATCGCATCGGCATCAGGCACTGAGTCACCGGCGACCGGCGAGAACGGCTCGACGGACGCCTCAGACCGGAGTCGTTCGAGTACTGAGGGGTAGATGAAACAGAACGCGCTGTCCTGTGCAACGGCGACCCGGCGGTCAGCCGGCGAGTCGCCAGTATTTCGCTCCGTAGTCGCCACTTCCGGTGGTGCCCGTGCCGTTTCGACCAGCCGCTCGATATCGATGGTCTCTGCCGCTGTCGAGAGTGCGTCACGGTCGAGCCCGGCCTCTGAGCCCATATGTAGCCCGAGATGGCGGTCCGGAATCTCCAGGTCCGACATCGGCGGAATTCGACCGAAGTACGTCAGATCCTCGGGAAGCGCGTCCCTGATACCGTCGGCGTGCCGGCCGCCGTGGGCGCGCTGTGCGAGGATGCCAGCCACCTCGATGTCGACACCGATGCGGTCGGCGTACTGCGCGAACCCCAGCGCCGTCGCGGCGACGCTCTCCATGCCGGCTTTCGCATCGACGACCAGAACGACCGGGAGGTCCAGCCCCTCGGCGACCGCTGCCGTCGACGTCTTCGTCCCGTCGTAGAGCCCCATCACGCCCTCCACAATGCAGATATCGCCCGTGCCGCGCCAGTAGGTCCGGCGCATCCCGTCCTCGCCCGCAAGCCAGGGGTCGAGCGTCCGCGACGGTGTGTCGACGAGTGCTTCGTGATGACTCGGGTCAATGAAGTCCGGGCCAGCCTTGGCCGGCTGGGGCTGATACCCGGCGTCTTCGAGCGCTGTCAAGGTCGCCAGCGTGGCAACGGTCTTGCCGACGCCGGAGCTTGTGCCGGCGAGAACGAACCCCTCCATGTTCACGTCCTCTCCTCGGCCGTTGCTGTGGGCGCGTCGCCGATCAGGTCGTCGTAGATGGCCGCGAAGCGGTCACGGACCTCCGCCATCGGGATGCCGGCGCGGTCGGCGAGCGCCAGCGCGCCGCCCATGCCGACCCCCTCCTTCGCCTCGCCGGCGACAAACCGCTCCATCGCGACGTGATCGCTCCGGTCGAAGCCGGGGTCTGTCACCGTCAGGTCGAGGTCGAGTCGGTCAGCCGACGCCCGCACGTCGGCGCTCCCGTCGTCGGCCACGTAGCTCGTCGTCGCCAGTCCGAGCGGTCCCTCGTAGCCGCCGTGGCGGACCAGCGCAGCGACGGCGACGCACTGGCTGCCGCCGGCCAGCGTCACTGCGGTATCGCTCTCGACGGCCCCTGCGGTCAGCCCAGCGAGCGTTGCCAGGACGGGGTCACCCATCCGGCGGACGGCCCGTTTCGGTTCGTTCGCGGCGTCGCCCGGTTCCAGCGAACTGGCCTGGAGGCCCTCGGCGACCAGTTTCTCCTTCTGTTCGGTCGGGTTCTCCGGCAGCGACGAGGAGACCATTCCCGGTTCGCCCAGCGCTCGAAAGACCCCGAGGGCTGTCGTCGTCCCGCCGGGAATTGTTTCGCCCAGATACAGTTCGTCGGCCGGGAGTGCCTGCCCGAGCTGTCGGGCGGCCGCGAACGCCCCGTGGGCCGTCGACACCGGGTCCTGCTCCGCGATGTCCTTTCCCGGGCGTGCGCCGACGGAGACTGTCGGCGCGCCCGTTTTCTCGGCCAGTCCGCCGTCGACCACAGTGACGTCAAATCCCAGGACGTCCCGGACGGCTCGTGTCACCAGCGCTGGCGTCGGACAGCCGCTGGGACTGACCGGTGTCACACCCGTACGAACCGGACTACCGTAAGTCACCAGTTCGGCGTCTGCCGCGGGCGTTACCGACATTAGTTCGGGATCGGCTCCGGCGGCGCTAATCCCCGCCCGACCCGCGGTTTCGGTCGTTCCTGCGACGAGCGCAAAGCGTGTTCCGCCACCGGCTGAAGTCATTGTGATTGTATTACCACAAGTGAACTTTAATACCTTGGTGCTGGGGCGGCGCATGATTTATACCGTACGCCCGCGGTTCCCCGAACATGGACGATTTTGACGAACTCCTCTCGTCGTTGACGCCGCGCGAGGACAACGAGGCGATCGCTTCCTACCAGAACACGACGGCTGTGGCCTGTCCATCCTGTGAAGAACCGTTCGACGATATGGTCGTCTGTAAGCAGGAGTTCACCTCCCTCAATCTCGATTTCGAGATGGACCTCTGTACGACTATCAACGATGGGAACGTCGTGTTGTTTACCCACAAGTAACTGCCGGGACAGGTGTCATCTCGTTGGTCCTCCGCCAATTCTCTACGCCAGTAGTGTAGAATCCGGCAACAGCATCTCACCCCAATATCAACTGTGATAATCACAGCAATGGGTTTTTATACATCTCCTCCCGTTTTTCGCAATAGGCACCACACTGGTGCCGCACCACCCCACCCCCCACCCCCACATTCCTTACCTTTCCACTTCCGGTGAGGCGTCGGCTTCCACATCGACGGTTTTCGTACCCGATAGCTATAGTCAACCCTACTGGGGTAGTTCCAGGCGGCTCAACTGTCAGATCCGACTTGCCAGTGTGGCACACCCGGAGCCGGCTACTCCGCTCACGACGAACCGACGGAAAATGGAAGGGGCGGGAGTCGAACCACGCGGAGCCCTTTGCGGGGTAACTACCAACCGATTCTGGCATGTTGGTCGGTAGCGCTCTACCACTGAGCCACCCTTCCAAGCTATCAGTAATACGTTCCTGACAACCAAGTAAGTGATGATTCCGGGTGTTTCCGCGAGCCGACGCCTCCCGCTGGCTGCGCTTGCGCCGGTCTCCATGTCCCCAGCAGCGGCTTCCGGACGGATCGGGTTTCGCGTACGTCACTGTGTCCTGTTGGGGTAACAACAACTTATTTTGCGTTGGCCGGCGACACCCGTGTCTGTGAGCTACACGAAAGTCAACTACACCGACGTGGAACCGGTCGCCGATGCGATGCACTTCCTCCGGGACCCGCTGGACTGTGAGCAGGTCGGCGTCACTGTGCTGGATTGCGAGGCCGGCTGGACCGGCAAACCGCACGACCACGCCGACGAGGGCCACGAGGAGGTGTACGTCCTTATCGAGGGAGAAGCGACTGTCGAGGTTGACGGCGACGACGTGGCTCTCACTGCGGGCGACGCAATCAGACTCCCGCCGGAGGCGGAGCGAACGATTCACAACGGCGATACCGAGAGCACGTTCGTCCTCGTCGGCGCACCCTGAAACTCGCAGAAACAGATATCGTCGCCGGTGGTCAGGTCGTCAGTACGACCGGACTTTCGGCTCGTAGGTCTCCTCGTCGCCTTCGAGGATGACGGGCTTGTAGTAGAGTTCGGGGGTACCCTCGTTCCAGGCAAGCATCGTGTGCTTGATCCACTCGTCGTCCTTGCGTTCCTGGTGCTCCGCACGCCAGTGTGCGCCACGAAACTCCTCGCGTGCGAGCGCGCCGAGCGTGATGGCCTCGGCCACGTCGAGGATGTTGCGGGTCTCGATGGTGTGGATGAGGTCCGTGTTGTAGGTCCGGGACGGGTCTTCGACGGCGACGTTCTCGTACTCCTTGCGCGCCGTCCGGAGGTCCTGAAGGGCCTTCTCCAGACCCGCTTCGGTCCGGAACACGTTGACGTTCTCGGTCATCGTCTCCTGCACGTCCGCGCGGACCTCGGCGTGGTTGATGCCGTCGGATTCGATGAGGTCCTCGACGCGCTGGCGCTCCTGCTCGACGGTGCTTTCGAGGACCGCCTTTGGCTCGACAGCCGCTCCGTCGGCGGCGACGTCGTCGCTGCCGGCGTCGATGGCACCGGGTTCGACCGGCGGCTCCACGTCGCCGGGCTCGCTCTTGGCGGAGGGGCCGGTCTGGATTTCGGCGGTCTTCATGTCCTTGCCGGCGGCGTGATGGCCGGCGCGGGCACCGAACACGAGTAGTTCCGGCAGGGCGTTGCCCCCGAGCCGGTTCGCACCGTGCAGCGAGACACACGCGGTCTCGCCGGCCGCGTAGAGGCCGTCGATGCACGTCTCGCCGTTCTCGTCGCACTCGATGCCGCCCATGGCGTAGTGCTGGCCGGGCTTGACCGGCATCGGCTCGTCGAGGCCGTCGACGCCCTCGAAGTCCTCCGCGAGGTGGAGGATGTTCTCAAGACGGTCGAGGATGCGTTCCTCCCCGAGGTGGCGCATGTCGAGGTCGACGTACTCGTCTTCGACCCCGCGGCCCTCGTTGACCTCGGTCAGTTCGGCACGAGCGACCACGTCGCGGGAGGCCAGTTCCCCCTCGTTGTTGGCGTAGCCGTGCTCGAACATGAACCGCTCCTCGTTGTCGTTGTAGAGGATACCACCCTCACCGCGAACCCCCTCAGAAATGAGGACGCCCGTGGACGGCAGCGTGGTCGGGTGGAACTGGATCATCTCCATGTCCTCCATCGGGACGCCGGCGCGGTAGGCCATCGCACAGCCGTCGCCGGTGTTGGCGACGGCGTTCGTGGTGTGGTCGAAGGCCTGGCCCAGGCCCCCGGTTGCGAGAATCACGCCGTTGTTCGCGCGGAAGCCCTGAATCTCGCCGGACTTGATATCGTAGGCGACACAGCCGTGACAGACGCGGTCCTCGGGGTCGTCGTGGTCGGTGACCGCGAGCTGGGTCACGTACCACTCGTCGTACACCTCGATGCCGCGCTTGACCGCCTGCTCGTACATCGTGTGCAGCAGGTGGTGACCGGTCTCGGCACCGGCGTACGTCGTCCGCGGATAGGAGAGACCGCCGAAGGGACGCTGCGAGACGCGGCCGTCGTCCTCGCGGGAGAAGGGCATCCCCCAGTGTTCGAGCTGGATGACCTCTTCCGGAGCGTCCTTGGCGAAGGTGTCGATGGCAGGAGCGTCGCCGAGGTAGTCCGACCCCTTCATCGTGTCGTACGCGTGGAGGTCCCAGGAGTCCCCTTCCTGAAGGGCGGCGTTGATTCCACCCTCCGCGGCACCTGTGTGGCTCCGAACTGGATGGAGCTTGGTCACGAGGGCCACATCTGCACCCTCTTCGTCCGCTGCAATAGCCGCCCTGAGGCCAGCGCCACCCGCGCCGACCACGATGACATCGTGTTCGTACATTGTGAGAGTGTCTCTTGGCGTGGTTCCGGCTTAGGATTAGCCAAACTTAAGCCTCCCTGTTGCGTTACCGAGTATGGCTCCACTAGTGGGTTGCATCCCGCTCCTGATATCGGGATGTCTTGTCAGGGAGACTGAATTCTTGACCTATCCGATGGAATTATATCACGCGCTGTGAATACTTAGGAACCAACTACTGATACTAGACCCGACGGATAGTCCCACTACGGGCGCTGACCCGTCTCAAACCTGATGCCAGACCAGTATCTCACGTCAACTGATGACTTCGAAGCGGTGTTAGCCGAGGCACCCTCAGTACTGACAGTTACTGATGGAGAACTGATAATACGGTTTGTGAGCCCAGCGATCGAACGCGTGTTAGGGTACGATATGGAGTCGCTCGTCGGCACGAACTGGCTGGATCTCGTCCACCCGGAGGATACGGATCGCGTCCTCGCCACGCTTACGGGCGAACGGGAGGACGACGGGGCCGAGTACCGGTTCCGGAACGCCGATGGCGACTGGGTCTGGCTCGAAACCATCGTCTCATCAGACACCGAGACAGACCGCGATTGCCGGGTGTTCACCTCCCGCGACGTCAGCGACCGACCGCGCTTCGAGGCCCGGTTTCACCAGTTCGTTACCCACACCTCTGACGTGCTCACTGTGTTCGACGAGCAAGGCAATGTCGAGTACATCAGTCCGTCCGTGGAACGCGTCCTCGGCTACGAGCAAGACGAGATGCAGGACTCAGACCTCTTTGAGTACGTGCATCCGGACGACCTCTCGAACGCCCTCACCGAGTTCGGCCGGATGATAGACGACCCGGGGTATATCGCCGTCATCGAGCACCGCTATCGCCACGCAGACGGCGACTGGATCTGGGCGGAGTCCCGCGGCCAGCAGGTCGAGAGCGGCCCGCTGGAAGACCACGTCGTCGTGACGACTCGCGACATCTCCGAGCGGAAACAGCGCGAACAGGAACTCGAGCGACAGAACCAGCGCCTCGAGCGGTTCTCGGACGCGATTAGTCACGACCTACGGAACCCGCTGGACGTCCTCGATGGCTCGCTCGAACTCGCGCGTGAGACAGGGGAAGACGCGCACTTCGAGCGCGCCGAACGGAGCATCGACCGGATGTACACGCTCATCGACGACTTGCTCGTGCTCGCCAAACAGGGCGTCGACCCGGAGGAGATCGAGACAGTCGACCTCAGCACCCTCTCGCAACGGGCCTGGTCGATGGTCGACACACAGGACGCGACGCTGGAAACTGAGACCGCCGACAGCATCAAAGCCGACGAGGGGGCGATGCTGGAACTACTCGAGAACCTCTTTCGGAACGCTATCGAACACGGTGGCGACGACGTGACTGTCACTGTCGGGACGGAATCGTGGGGATTCTACGTTACGGACGACGGAACGGGCTTTTCCGACGGCACCGCGGACCTGTTCGAACCCGGCTACTCGACGGCCGATGAGGGGACCGGATTCGGCCTCTGCATCGTCGAACAGATCGTCGATGCACACAACTGGGAAGTCATCGCGACCGACAGCGAAAGCGGCGGTGCGCGCTTCGAGTTCATCTGTTGCGGTAGCTGAACTGAGTTCTGCGCTCGTGTCTGTCCCTTCCGAAACCTAGCTCACCCAGTTCAGCGCGCAAATCTATATGAGACCTGTGGCGATTCGGCTCGAACCACATTCGCTGCCGCTGTCGGACTCCGAATGCGAACCGGAAAACGAGCCAGTCGAACCGCGTTACCAGAACTTCAGGTTGTTCTTGACCGCTTCCCGCTTGAGCTCCTGGATATGCTCGGTTAGCGGGATGTCCTTCGGACACACTTCGGTACAGGAGAACTGGGTCTGGCAGCGCCAGACGCCGTGTTCTTGTTCGATGATGCGCAGGCGCTCCTGCTTGCGGTTCTCGCCCTCGCGCTCGTCCATCGCGAAGCGGTAGGCCTTGTTGATGGCGGCGGGGCCGAGGTACTCGTTGTCGCCGGCGGCGATGTTACACGAGGACATGCACGCACCACACCAGATACACCGCGTGGACATCTTGACCTTCTCGCGGTTCTCCCGGGTCTGGCGCTGCTCTTCGAGCTTGTCGTCCGGCGTCTCGTCGGCGTCGAAGTACGGTTCGACGGCCTCCATCTGGTCGTAGAAGTGCTCCATGTCGACGACGAGGTCCTTCACCACTTCCTGGTGGGGCAGCGGCTCGATGCGGATGGGGTCGTCAAGCTCCGATATCTGCGTCTTACAGCCGAGGCGCTGTCGCCCGTTGACGAACAGCGCGTCCGAGCCACAGACGGCCTGTCGGCAGGAGTGTCGGAAGGTCAGCGAGGAGTCGTAGTGGTCCCGTGCGTAGATGAGGGCATCGAGGATGGTCATGCCCTTGTGGAACGGAACGCGGAAGTCGTCGAAGCGTGGTTCCTGCTTCCCCTCGACTTCGGGGTCGTAGCGGAACACTTTCAGCGTGATCGTGTCTTCGTCGTCGAGCGTCTCCTCTTCGACTTCCCGCTGGGCCTGCTCCTGTGCCTGTCGTTCGTCTCGCTGTGCGCGCCGACGGTCGCCCGGGGACTGGACCTCGGGCTCTGTCTCTTCGTCGGCCTCCGTCTCGGTTTCCTGTTGTTCGATTTGCGTACTCATAGTTCAGACGAGGGTTGTCATGGCCAGCGACACGCGGGTCCCCTGCACGATGAGCAGGATGCCGGCGATGCCGAGCAGGTACTTGACTGCGTTCTTCCGGGAGCCGGTGAGTCCCTGGTTGACCAGCGCGTTGTACACGCCGTTGACGCCGTGGAACGTGGCGGTGACGAGGAACAGCCACATCGTGATGAGATACCAGGGTCGGTTCATTCGGGCCTGCGTACCCAGGAAGGTGAGGTCGGCGGCGTGGTTCACGAAGTGCAACAGCATGAAGTGGAACGCGAGCACGCCGACGAGGAACACTGCCGTCAGCCGCTGGAACAGCCAGCGACGCCCGCCACGGTCGAAGGAGGAGTAGTGTTCAGCCATCAGGCTAGCTTCCCCCCGAGGAACGTCGGCACGCTGGCGACGACGATAGCGCCCGTCAGCAGGAGCGACGCGTAGAAGCTCTTGTCTTGCGATTCCAGCCCCACACCCAGGTCAACCATCAGCAATCGGATGCCGTTGAGGATGTGGAAGACGGCGACGGCTAGCAGACCGACTTCGAGGAACCGGACGATAAGCAGCGATTCGAGGCCGCTGATCGTGCTGGTGTAGAGGTCGCTGCCTGCCTGCGCGCTCGCCGGATCGACGCCGACCGCAGTGCTCAGCACCGCGATGTGGGTGAACAGGTAGCCCACGAGAACCCAGCCGGTGAACTTGTGGAAGATCCAGGCCCACATCCCGGCCGTGAACTCCCGCCACCGTCCGAAGTCCTCGACGGTGCCGCGATTGTAAGACTGACTCATACACTGGGGGGTTAGTCCGGGGACAGATAGTAGTTTCTACAACGGACGCGTATCACCGGAATCCCGCCCGAAGACGTTCGTCAATTGACTACTCCGCAGTTACCAATCGTCGTCGTTCGTCCGCCGATTCCACTCGATCGCCCGCTGTATCCGGTCGTCAAGTCGGACCAGATGGCAGAGGGGATTGCCAGGATACACCAGTGGGTTCTCGAGGACGCCGACCAGCAGGCCGGTAAACGGCGCACGCATCAGCGTGTTCTCCGTCTTGAACGGGTTCGTGATCGTACATATCACGTCGTCTTCGTACACCAGGTCGCCGCGGTCGTAGTGCATGTCTACCAGGCCGCCCGAGTCCGCGCGGATCCAGGTTTTCTCGCCGTTGTCGTCGATGACCGTCCGCCAGCCCGGCCACCGGACGGTGTCGGAGTCCCGCAGGCCGAACTCCGCCAGCACCGACCGAACACTATCAAGCGCCGAGTCGATGAGCGGCCGCTGGAACCGGTGGGCTTCGCCCATCTCTATCGTGATCGTCGGGACGCCCGAATCGCTCAACTCCCGCCGGAGCGACCCCGACGGACCTTCCGAAGAGATGATGACGTTCGAGGCGAAGGCGTTCGCGACCCGCGCGACCTCGGGGTCGTCCATGTTCGCCCGGACGTGGAGCATGTTCGTCCGCCCGCGCGTGGACGTGTGGAAATCGAGGCCCACGTCACACGGGGCCAGGAAGTTCCGGAAAATCTCGTGGGCCATCCGTTTCGCGCTCGTCGATTCGGGGTCGCCGGGGAACGAGCGGTTCAGGTCCCGGTCGTAGATCGGCAGGTACCGCTCCTGTGCCAGAAACGCCGGGACGTTCAGCACCGGCAGACAGATCAGCGTCCCCGCCAGCCCGTCGTGGTTCCATTCGTGGGCGACCTCTCGAACGACCTCGATACCGTTGAGTTCGTCGCCGTGTGCCGCTGCGGTGAGAAACACTGTCGGACCGGGCCGCTCGCCGTTGACGATGGTAACCGGCATCCGGACGGCGTCCCCCAGATACGTCTCGCTGACCGTGTAGCGAACGTTGCGGGTTTCCCCCGGTTTGACGCGGCCGCCGTCGAAGGTGAACGGCTTGGCCTCTTCCATGCCATCACAACGAGAGTCGGCGGCTAAAACCCCTCCGGGACAAGCGAGTATCCGTACATCTATACTGTGGCCGACAGAAGTCGACAGCATGAGCGACCAGGATATTACAGTCGGCGTTCTCAGCCTCCACTCCAGCAAGGAGTCGAAGGCCATCCTGAACGCGGTCGACGAGATGGGCTACGACACGGAGTGGCTTCGCACCGAAAACACCGCGATCAGCGTTGCTGACGGCGAAATGACACTCGAACCGAGTGTCGACGTGGTCGCGAACCGTCTGCTACTTTCCAGCGACGAACATCCCGCGGAAGGGATCGGGCTCGGGATGACTATCAGCCGGCTCGCACCGACGTTGAACGAACCGATGGCGGCGACGACGGCCTTGCACAAGTTCGCCAGCGCTGCCGCGCTGGCCGACGCCGGCGTCCCGGTCCCGGACGCGCTGCTCGCGCTGTCGAGCGACCTGCTGAACGAGGAACGGGACCGCTTCGGTGACCGCGCGGTGTACAAGACGGCTATCGGCACCCACGGCGGCGGGACGTGGATGGTCGATCTGGAAAACCAGGTCAACGCCCAGGTCGGCGGCCGCTACGCGTTCTTACAGGAGTACATGGAACACGACGAGCAGCGCCATCACGACCTCCGCGTCTACGTCGTCGGCGACCGGATCGTCGGCGCGATGAACCGCTATGCGCCCGAAGGAGAGTGGCGGACAAACGTCGCGCTCGGCGGCGAGGTCGAGGATATGACGGGCGAACTCCCCGAGCGGGTCAGGGAAATCGCGCTCGACTCGGTCGAGGCCATCGGGCTGGACTACGCCGGCGTCGACATCGTCCAGAGCGACGACGGCTACTACGTGCTCGAAGTGAACCCCACCGCCGGGTTCCGCGGCCTGTTCAAGGCCAGCGGCGTCAGCCCCGCCCCCTACATCGCTCAGCTCGCTATCGAGCGGGCTGGCGGAAGCGTCGACGAGGAAACCGTCGAGCGACTCTCCGACCGGCTTGACGACTCCAAGCCCGCGTGTACGCCGAAGAAGCCACAGCCGAAAGCACAGGAGAACGTCGTCGTCGGGTACATCGAGGAGGTTGTCGTCACCGGAACGCAGGGGACCAAGTCCGTCCTCGCGAAGTCCGACACGGGTGCAACCCGGACCAGTATCGACGCCAAGCTCGCCGCGGAAATCGGGACGGGACCGATTCTTGACATCGTGAAGATCAAATCCGGGAGTCTCAAGTCCGGTCGGTCGCGCCCGGTCGTCGACCTCGTCGTTGGCGTCGGCGGGACCCAGCACACCGTCACGGCCAGCGTCGAGGACCGCGGGCACATGGACTACCCGCTGTTGCTGGGTCGGGACATCCTCAAGCACTATCAGGTCGACGTGAACCGGCGCGCGGACGACGAGTCAGAAGTAGACACCGAGGAAGAGGAACAGAGCGAGGAGTAACGACGAGCCAGTACCAGCTTCCGAGCCGGCTCAGTCCTCGCGCACTTCCGCGACGCTCTCGGTGATGTCCTCGCTGGCCCGCCACAGATACAGGCTCGCGTAACTACGATACGGCGACCAGCGCTCGGCGTACTCCCGCATCTCCGCGCGGCTGTACCCGCTGCCGACAACGGCTTCGAATCCCTTGCGGATGCCGAGGTCGCCGACCGGGAACACGTCTTCGCGGCCGAAGGCGAACAGGAGTTGCATGTTCGCGGTCCAGTCGCCGACGCCCGTGATGGCGGTCAGTTCCTCGTGGATTTCTTCGTCAGTGGCGTCCTCGAACGTTTCCAGCGAGTAGCCGTGTTCCAGAAACGCGTCGGCGACCTCGTTGACGTAGCGGGTCTTCTGTCTGGAGAGGCCGGCGTCCCGCAGCACCTCGTCGTCAGCATCCCTGATTCCTGCCGGCGTCACGGTGATGGCGTCGAACAGCCGCTCCCGTGTCGCGGCGGCCGAGGCCATCGACACCTGCTGGCGGAGAATCGAGACGACGAGCCGCTCAAAGAGGTCCGACGCGGGGTCGAGCGTGAGTTCGCCGTGTGTCTCGACCAGCGGCCCGATATCGGGGTCCGCGCGCAACGCCTCGTGTGGCGAGTCACTCATCGTTCTGTGATACTGGCTCGACCGAAAAGAACGTGTCTGTCGCCGTCAGCCGTCGGCGATGATCGGGTCGGGCGGTGGTGAGGCGACACCAGCTGCACCGACTGGCTCCGCCGGGTTGCCGACGACTGTCGTGTCCGGGGCCACGTCGTCAACGACGACAGCACCAGCGCCGACGGACGCGTTCTTGCCGACGGTGATCGGTCCCATTATCGAGGCGTCGGCACCGACGGTCGCGCCGTCCTCGACCGTCGGGTGGCGCTTCTCACGGCGCATTGACGTCCCGCCGAGGGTCACACCGTGGTACAGGAGCACGTCGTCGCCTATTTCGGCCGTCTCGCCGACGACGATGCCCATCCCGTGGTCGATGAACACGCGGTCGCCGATCTCCGCGGCGGGGTGTATCTCGACGCCGGTCAGGAACCGCGTGACGTGGGAAATAAGCCTGGCGACCAGCGTCCGGTCGTTCGTCCAGAGCCAGTGAGCGACGCGGTAGGCCCAGATCGCGTGCAGGCCGGGGTACGTGAGTGCGACCTCCACGGCGCTCGTCGCCGCCGGGTCCTTTGCGAGTGCTGTACGGATATCCGCTTTCAGTCGGTCAAACATGGTGTGTAGTGTGGGTGGTGTCGTCTGTAGACGGGACGGCTGGCCGGGCCGAAGCACTGGACATTAGAATCGACAACAGCGACGGGAGAAGCGGTGACTGCCTGTGGTTCGAAGCGGGCGAGCAACGTGGCGTGAAGTTCGGTCGCCGATGATTACCACAACTACGACGCTCGATAGCTTAAAAAGCAGTGGTTCGACCAGCAATTAAAGAAAGCAGCGGGCGGTCCACAGGCCACTAAGCGGTGACCGAGGCAAAAATCATGCAGGTTCGAGGCGGAGCCTCCGGCCTCAAGGAGTGAGCGAAGCGAACGAGTAGGCCGGAGAGGAAGCCGACAACCCGGACACAGACCACGGACTGTTGCCGTCTGTTCTCCCCAACGCTGATAAAACACCGAGCACACGTCTGAGCCATGGAAGTGCGGCGCACTGTTTCAGTCAAACTCGACGTAGACAGCAACGACGCCGCACTTCTCCGCGAAACCGTCGATGAATTTCTGTTGGCCGCCAACTACGTCGTAGACCACGCATGGCAGGGCGAATACAAAACGACGAGCAAGGCCCAGTTGCATGCAGAAACCTACGACGACGTGCGTGAGCAAACACGATTGCACGCGAATCTCGTCCAGAACGCTCGCAACAAGGCCGCCGACGCCGTACAGAGCGCCGTCGCCCGCTGGAAGCAGGGCGAGTACGCGGGAAAACCGCACTTCACGAGTCCGACCGTGGTGTACGACAAACGGTGCGCGACATTCCACGACGAGTACGTGTCGCTGGCGACCGTTGAGGGCCGTATCGAAGTCGAGTACCTCCTTCCCGCCGCCGACCGCGACACACCACACAGTCGGTATCTCGACAGCGACGACTACCAAGTGACGGGCGCAGAACTGCACCACAGAGACGGCCAGTGGTTCCTTCATCTCCGTACAAACGCGGAGGTGGAGTCTGACACGCCGAAACAGGCGACGACCGGGCACAGGACAGTCCTCGGCGTTGACCTCGGCGTGAACCAACTCGCTGTTACTTCGACAGGGACGTTCTGGAGCGGCCACGAGTTCGACCACTGGAGGCGCGAGTACGAGGAGCGGCGTGGCTCGCTCCAGCAGTGTGGCATGCGGGCCGCTCACGAGAATATCCAGTCGGTCGGAGGGAAGGAAACGGGCCGGTTCAAAC
Organism: Haloarcula sp. K1; assembly: GCF_001647155.1. Taxonomy (NCBI): domain Archaea; kingdom Methanobacteriati; phylum Methanobacteriota; class Halobacteria; order Halobacteriales; family Haloarculaceae; genus Haloarcula; species Haloarcula sp. K1. Next base: position 520,934 of record NZ_LRHL01000023.1, on the reverse strand, counting down.
TGATGCTCCACCGGATTGCCAACGGTATCATCGAAGAAGCCGCCGAGAACGGGTGTACGATCATCGCCTTCGAGGAGTTGAGCGGAATCTGTGACCGACTCCCCGAAGCGTCGTGGGGCCACAAGTGGGCGTTCGAGCGGTTGTACGAGTACGTCAAATACAAATCCGAGTTGCACGGCATTGATGTGGCAGTGGTAGACCCGGAAAACACGTCACGTCGTTGCTCACACTGCGGGTTCACCCACCCGGACAACCGCGACAGCGAGGCGTTCGTGTGCCTGAAATGCGGCTACGAGAACCACGCCGACTACAATGCGGCAAAAAACGTCGGTTTGCGGTATCTCCGTCGTAACCAAACTGGGGACGGTGGAGGCGCACCCGTAGGCGTGCGCTTGAATCGCGGGACATTGAACGCGAACGGAGAGTATGAGACTCCTGCCGGAGATTCCGGCCAGAGCGGGAGTCCACGCGAAAGCCCCACCCTCAACGAAGCGAGGTCGTCAGACCGAGCGAAGTAGGGTGGGGTAGTTTACGTCATGCCCTTCCCGAGCAGTTCCCGGGCGATGATGTTCTTCTGGATCTCGGTCGTTCCCTCGTAGATCTGGGTAATCTTTGCGTCGCGGTAGAACCGCTCGACGTCGAAGTCGTTGACGTAACCAGCGCCGCCGTGGATCTGGACGGCCTCGTCGGCCGTCTCGACGGCGACGCGAGAGGCCTTTTCTTTGGCCATCGACGCCAACTCGGTGAGCCGGTCGGCGTCGTTGTCGACGCTCCAGGCGGACTTGTGAGTTAGCTGCCGTGCCGCCTCGATTTCGGTGAACATCTCGGCGAGCTTGTGCTGGATGGCCTGGAACTCCGAGATGGACTGGCCGAACTGCTCGCGGTCCTGTGCGTACTCCAGAGCGCGCTCGGCGGCCCCGCGGGCGATACCGACGCCCTGTGCGGCCACGCCGGTCCGGGTCTCGTCGAAGAACTGCATTATCTGGAGGAAGCCGGCCCCGCGCGTACCGACGAGGTTGTCCTCGGGGACGCGCACGTCGTTGAGGATGAGTTCTGCCGTGTCCGACGCACGGATGCCGAGCTTCCCCGTGATCTTCTCGGCCTCGAACCCATCGCGGTCGGACTCGACGAGAATCTGTGAGAAGCCGTTGTACCGCCCCTCCGCGTCCGGGTCGGTCTCACAGAGCACGACGAAGTAGTCGCCGACCGAGCCGTTGGTGATCCACATCTTGTTGCCGTTGATGACCCACTCGTCGCCCTCCTTGCGCGCCTGTGTCGACACCGACGACACGTCCGAGCCGGTGTCTGGTTCGGAGATGGCCGCGCCCATGATGGCGTCCCCAGTCGCCACAGGCTCCAGGTACTCCTCTTTCTGGGCCTCTGAGCCGAACCCGATGAGGGCGTCAGCACCGAAGGCGGCCGACTGGATGCTCAGGCCGATTCCGGGGTCGGCCGCGAACAGTTCCTCGGCGATGATAGCGTTGGTCAGCGTGTCGTAGCCTGCGCCACCGTACTCCATCGGGATGTTCGCGCCTGTCAGCCCCATCTCGGCGGCCTTCTCGACGATCTCTCGAGGGAACTTCTCTTCCGTGTCGTACTCGGTCGCGACGGGCTTGATTTCGTTTTCGGCGAACCGGGCGATCTCGTCCTGTATCTGTCGCTGCTCTTCTGTCAGTTCGAAGTCCATATGTGGTGTGTTGACGTGAAATGCATTAATGGTTTGTAATCCGAAATAAACTGGGGAGTGGTTTTCTAATGAGAGAAACGTTGAAGCCTCGGCCGGCAGTGGAACGATATGTCATGGATTTCGAGGATATTGACACTATCGCCGTGCTCGGTGCCGGGAACATGGGCCATGGAATCACCGAAGTGGCCGCCATCGCAGGCTACGACGTGCGGATGCGTGACATCAAAGACGAGTTCGTCGAGGACGGCTACGACAACATCGAATGGTCGCTGAACAAGCTGGCCGAGCGAGACCAGCTCACCCAGGAGGAAGCCGATGCGGCGCTTGACCGCGTCACGCCGCTGGTCGATGTCGAGGAAGCAGTCAGCGACGTCGACGTGGTCATCGAAGCCGTGCCGGAGAAAATGGAGATCAAGAAGGACGTGTACACGGAGGTCGAAGAACACGCGCCCGAAGACGCCATCTTCGCCACGAACACGTCCAGCCTCTCCATCACGGAACTGTCGGAAGTGACCGAGCGACCCGAGCAGTTCTGTGGGATGCACTTCTTCAATCCGCCGGTCCGGATGCAGCTGGTCGAAGTCATCTCCGGTGCACACTCCAGCGACGAGACGCTGGACGCCATCGAGGCGCTCGCCGAAGACTTCGACAAAACGCCGGTCCGCGTCCGCAAGGACTCGCCGGGGTTCATCGTCAACCGCATCCTCGTCCCGCTGATGAACGAGGCCGCCTGGCTCGTCCACGGCGAGGAAGCGACCATCGCCGAGGTCGACTCGACAACGAAGTTCGACATGGGCCTGCCGATGGGGTCGTTCGAACTCTCCGATCAGGTCGGTAACGACGTCGGCCTCCACGTCCTCGAATATATGCACGAAGTGCTGGGCGAGCCCTACGCCCCGTGTCCCCTGCTCGAGGAGAAAGTCGAGAACGAGGAACTCGGGAAGAAGACCGGCAAGGGCTTCTACGACTACGAGAACGGCGGCGTCGATATTCCGACCGACGCCGGCCGCGAAGACGTCGAGCACCGCCTCGTCGCCGTGATGGCAAACGAGGTCGGGAAGCTCGTCGAGAACGACGTGGCCCCCGTTGCAGACATCGACCAGGCCGTCCAGCTCGGCGGCGGCTTCCCGGACGGTCCCGCGAAGATAGCCGACAAGACCGGTCTCGAGACGCTCGTCGACACGCTTGAGGAAACCCACGAGGAGACCGGCGCGGAGCGCTACGCGGTCTCTGACGGCCTCCGAGAGGCCGCGGCGGAAGGTGGCTTTTACAGTACCGAGGACGAGGCTCCAGCGGAGTTCGATAATGTCACCGTCGAGTACCCCGGTGACATGGTCGGTCACATCGAACTCGACCGCCCACACCGGATGAACACCGTCAGCCCTGAGCTGATGGACGACCTCGCCGACGCCGTCGACCTGCTCGAAGACGACGACGAGGTGCGCGCCATCCTGCTGACCGGGGCCGGCGACAAAGCGTTCTCCGCCGGGGCAGACGTGCAGGCGATGGCCTCGAACGCGACGCCGCTGGACGCCATCGAACTCTCCCGCAAGGGCCAGCAAACCTTCGGGAAGCTCGAGGAGTGCTCGATGCCGGTCGTCGCCGGCATCGACGGCTACGCGCTGGGCGGCGGGATGGAACTGGCGACCTGTGCCGACCTCCGCGTGGCCTCGGAGCGCTCCGAACTGGGCCAGCCCGAACACAACCTCGGCCTCCTGCCGGGGTGGGGCGGCACACAGCGCCTCGCCCGCATCGTCGGCGAAGGCCGCGCCAAGGAGATTATCTTCACCGGCGACCGCTACGACGCCGACGAGATGGCCGAATACGGCTTCATTAACGAGGTCGTCGACAACGACGCCCTCCACGAGCACGCACTCGAACTGGCCAAAGACATGGCCGCCGGCCCGCCGGTCGCACAGAAACTCACCAAGCGCGCGATGCTGGCCGGCCGCGACGACATCGATGCCGGCCTCGAAGTCGAATCACAGGCTTTCGGTCATCTCATCGGGACCGACGACGTGATGGAGGGCATCAACGCGTTCATGGGCGACGGGGAGCCGAACTTCGATGGGAAGTGAGGCGACCGTCGTCAGAGCTTCGCTCTGACGGAAGTGAGCCGGACTTCGACGGCAAGTAATAGCGGACAGTCGCCCACCGGCTGAATACGTCGTATCTTTTTGACACACGCTACTGGAGCCTGCCGACTCACAACAGTCGTACGTCTGTGGTACGCATCCTCAGGTAGCGTTGATTTCGATGGGGTTAAATTGGTCCACCCGGAACGATTGAGTACGCTCGGTTGGTGTAGTCCGGCCAATCATCTTGGCCTTTCGAGCCGAGGACCAGGGTTCAAATCCCTGACCGAGCACATTACTGTCGCGAACAAACTCGTAAGTCACTACTGTGTGGGGAGTGGATCGCGTTCACGAGGTGCTGTTAGTTGTTACCAGATCTGAAAGTTCGAAAAGAAGCACGTCATCGCGGGTGTCAGCGACGCGTTCGAGATCGTCAGTGTATCCGGAGCGGCTGAACAAGACGTACAGCGTCTCTTCCTCGGCTGGTTCTCCTGACCACCGGACTTCTTCCGTGGTTCGTTCAAGATCAGAGAGCACGCCTTCGCTTACCGGCTGAGAGGTGAACTTACACTCGCCAGCAACGAATCCCCTATCTGAGAGACCGAGGATGTCCAACTCGTGTTCTTTGAACCACCACTGCCCGACATCACGGAACTGCCGGTCGATAAGGTCTGGAATCGCTCGCTGGCAGAGGCGTTCGAACAACGGGCTCACGTAATCCGCTAGCTCGGGCACAACGAGTTTGTCGTACGCATCGGCGCCGAGCATGCGAAGCTGATCCTGGTTCCCGTAGACGAATCGAAACCAGAACCGGAACAGCGGCGCAGCGATGCGGTACCGGCCGCGTTTCGAGGTCCTCGGTGATTCAGTGACGGGGATGTGGCGTTCAACGAGGCGGAGTCGACGAAGCTTCTGTAAGTACGTACTGAGCGACCCCGAATCCACGCCGGCCATGCCCGCGATCTCGTTCGGAGTGCGACGCCCATGAGCAAGTGCGCGGAGGATACTGAAGTACGTGTTCGGCTGCCGGAGTTCGGTGCGGAGAAGGAATTCCGGTTCTGAGTACAGAAGCCCGCGCTCCGACAGAACTGTCTGCTGGACGTTCGCTCCTAACGGCTGGTCGGGATCGATAGTCTGGAGATAATACGGAGTCCCGCCGTAGATCGACCACGCGGTGATTGCGGTTTCGGGATCGTATTCCGGGAAGAACTGCTGCGCATCGACTACTTCGAGGGGCTTGAGATCGATTGTTGCTGTCCGGCGTCCATACAGCGGCGCGCTCCCGGAAAGCACCTTGTCCTCCATAACGCTGATCGAAGAGCCGACGAGCACGAGTGTCATCCCCGTCTCCTGTAGCTTCATGTCCCAAACTCGCTGTATCCGTGACGGGAGCGATTCGTCCTCCTCAATGAGGAACGGGAACTCGTCGATGACGATAATGGCGTCCTCTTCGCCGAGTGTTTCTAGGAGTGCTTCCCAATCACGGCGGACGTTTCGCAGTGACGGGAACTGCGCAGTTGCAGTGTCGACGAACTGTTCGAGTTGGTTCGGTGCCGTGGACTCGACTGCCTGGTAGTATACGGCGTCGTCCCGATCAGCGATGGACTGGCGAACGAGTTCGCTCTTACCGAGGCGGCGACGGCCGTAGATTACGACGAAATCCGCCGTCACAGACTCGTAACAGTCTGTTAGCTTCTCGAGTTCGATATCCCGGTCAACGAATTGCGCCATACAGGCAGTACCATACCCAATACAATAGAACTCCCGATTTTGGAAGTCGTAGTTTCAGAAATCGTAGTTTCTTTATTTTGAAGTCAGTATAGCCGGACTGGTTCTGAGAAGGTGCTCTCGAACCAGTCCCGACTGCCATTTGTGTGGGAATTAAAACCAGACACACCTCCCAATCGAACTTGGCTGATGGACAATCAGCAGGTTGGTTCAAGTACTCCCTGTACATTAGCTGTTAGTAGCGGCGAAAAAACGCAATTGGGTGGATTTGGGTGTGCTCGAAACAAATGGTCACTCTGCGGTTACGGAAGGCCTTTCAAGCCGAGGACCAGGGTTCAAATCCCTGACCGAGCACATTACTGTCGTAACCAAACTATAGTAGCCATTGAAAACCAACCCACGCCTGATCGCACGACAGCAGTGTGATCAGTGTGTGAACTGTTTCAATTGTTACTATAGTGAGCGACTGCTGTTCCCGCTGTTCGATCCGTTACTACTCTGCCCAGTCCGCACGTAACTGTGAGTTCAGCCTCCAGGCTTTGCAATTCAGCCACTCTCTGTGTTGATATTTGACAATTACATAAGTGAAAGAAAACATATTTATATATGTATATGAAGCCAGTAGTATATGAAACGGCGAACATACGTAAGTACGATCGGAAGCAGCATCGCTGCACTCAGCCTTGCAGGATGTAGTGGGAGCGACGGGGGAGACGGAGACGGCGGAGACGGAACCAGTGAGTCGACACCAACGCCGGAACCAACGTATGAAGTAGATCAAGAGGCACCGGCACGGCTGAAACTGCTCTCCGTGAATGGGCCAAAGGAGGTCGCGTTCGGTGACACCATCGAGGGTGACGTGACTGCCGTCAATGTCGGTGGTGAGCCGATATCCGGGAACGCAACCATAGAGTTCGTCCATTCGGAATCAGCTAACACTGAGCCACAGACAGTCACCGTCAACGCTGACGGACTGGCGTCCGGCGAAGAAGTCTCGCATAGCTATCGTGTCGACGCCGAGTACGCCGGCGCGTGGGCGTTTGAACCGTCGTCGGACTTCTACACCGTCGACGATACGGTCACGTCAACCGTGTCGGTCCTCCCGAAGCGGGGGAGCACTGGGGAAACCATCGAGCTTGCGAGCGGCGTTCAGGCCACAGTGTCTGATATGTCCTACGAACAGATGATCGCCTACGAGCTCCCCTCTGGCGAACGGGCTTTGGGCGATAACACTGTCCATGCCATTCGCGAAACGGTCTCAGATAATATCCTCCTGATTCTGAGCGTGACGTTCGAGAACGGAACTGGCGAGGCGAAGACGGTGTCGAAAGACGACTTTGTCGTTCCCGAATCGAGCTTCGTGAGCGAGTCGGCCGCAGGTCGTGACGGGACGAACGCAGCCGGGGAGAACATCAACCCAGGGCAGACCTACAGCGGCCATCTGATTTACGCTGTCCCGAAGGCCAAGATTGACAACCTCGCGTTCGGCATAAATCTCGCAGAAGGGAGTGCAGTCGCTGATATCGAAATCCCGCTCCAGTCACCCGGTGGCTTCCCCGAGTTCGAACTGGCGAACATCGACGTTCCGCCGGAGGACGTCACGGGCGATGAAGCGATAGTCGAGATGGAGGTCGAGAACGTGGGCGACAGCGCAGGGATGTTCAAGTCCATCTTCGAGTTCAAGACGCCCGAGGAACCAGGCATACTTGCCGGCTATTCCGCAGATACGTGGTACATTGACTCTGATGGCCCCTACACGCAGCGGATTCCCGCTGGGGAAACCAGAACCATCGAACTGGTGACGGAACCGGACGCGGACAGGCGGTGGGACTACCGGACGACGCCATTCGGGGCAGAGTGGACGTTCGAGGCCGTGGAATAGGTGTAGATAGGGCTTTCTCCACGACCGAATCAGCGTGACTTCTCGATAATCCGCCTCCCGAACGAGTCAACAGCGGTAGGTATTTTTCGGGCCCGAGCAACGGACCGACCATGCAAGCAGTCGTACTCGCGGCAGGCCAGGGGACGCGTATGCGGCCGTTGACAGACCACACACCGAAGCCGATGCTCCCGGTCGCGGACCGGCCGCTGGTGGCACACACCGCCGACACCGCGATCCGGGCGGGGGCCGATGAACTCATCTTCGTCGTCGGCTACGAGGCCGAGGCGGTCCGCTCGTACTTCGGCGACGAGTACAACGGCGTCCCGGTCAGCTTCGCCGTTCAGGAGGAGCAACTGGGGACCGCCGACGCAGTGGCCGCCGCGAAGGCCCACCTCGACGGCCCCTTTGCAGTTCTCAACGGCGACAACCTCTACGACGCTGCGAGTCTCAGCGGCCTCTTCGACGCCGCACCGTCGGTCGCCGCCTACCGCGTCGACGACCCCACGAGCTACGGCGTGCTGTCGACGGATGGCGACGCCGTCACCGGCATCGTCGAGAAGCCCGACGACCCACCGACGGACCTCGCAAACGCAGGAGCGTACGTCTTCCCGGCGGAAGCGCGGGACTGGCTCGATGTGCCGCTCAGCGACCGCGGCGAGCGGGAGATCACGGACGTGCTCGCCAAAGTCATCGAGGAGTCGACGGTCACCGCCGTCGAGGTCGACCGCTGGCTCGACGTGGGCCGTCCCTGGGAACTGCTGGAAGCCAACGAGTGGAAACTCGGACAACTGGACCGGCGACTCGACGGCGAGGTGCGCGGTGACGCCGACCTGCGTGGCGAAGTCGTCGTCGAGGAGGGCGCGGTCGTCGAACCCGGCGTCGTCATCGAGGGACCGGCGCTGGTCCGCTCGGGCGCACACGTCGGACCGAACGCCTACGTCCGCGGGGCGACCCTGCTGGGCGAGGACACTCACGTCGGCCACGGGGTCGAACTCAAGAACACGGTGCTGATGGCCGATTCGAACGTGCCCCACGTCTCCTATGTCGGTGACAGCGTCATCGGGCGCGAGGTCAACTTCGGCGCGGGAACGCAGGTAGCGAACCTCCGCCACGACGGCGACCCGGTCCGGATGACAGTGAAAGGCGACCGCGTCTCGACGGGGCGGCGGAAGTTCGGCGTCGTCGCAGGCGACGGCGCGAAGACGGCTATCAACACGAGCCTGAACGCCGGTGTCGTCCTCTCCTCGGGCGCGACGACAACCCCTGGCGAATCCGTCACGCGAGACCGATAGCGGGCATCTTCTATCGAGCGTCTGTCTGCGGTAACTACGTGTCGCTAGCCTTCTGTTACCGGTTCGACATTCGTGTACGTTCGTGATGTTCAGTGTAAGTATGTGAGATTAAGTGGCGTGAAAGACACTCTCAACTAAGATGGTCGACCCGACATCAGATCACCACGAGAATATCGACGAGGACGAGGCACCGGAGTGTGCTACCTGCGGCGACGCTATCGCTAACGAAGTGACACACCGCGTCATCACATGGATAGAGGACGGCGGCGTCGAAACCGCCCACTTTTGCAACGAGGACTGCCGGCTAGAGTGGCAATAAGGCGTCTGCTCTAGCTGTCTTCTGGGCAGTGACCACCAATCGATGAGTTCGCTCGCGCGATAGGTCTGTGGACTTCCCTCGCCAACAACACCTTACTCAGTTCCTTTCAGCCGCTCTGCGTATCGATGTGGTGGACAGCGTCTGGCGAGAGGAGTCGCCCCGTTGGTAGTTCGACCCAGCCGTTTGCGAGGACGCGAACCGCTCCCTCGTGCAGGACTGTCTCTTGCTCGATATCGGCGTACACGATCGCGCTCTTGTGCTCTTTGACGAACTGCTCCACGGCTTCACCCCAGGCTGGTTCCGTCGAGATGACCATAGGTCAATTATGCTGTGGCCGCGATAAAATCTTGGTGCGACACCTTGCCCCTCACTCGTCGCCTCCTCGTCTAAAACCGTTGACGGAATCAACTCCGACAAACCAATTGAGTGTTAACACCCTGCACATATTTGGGATGGCCTAGTGAACACTGCGGTATGACATGACCGCAGGCAATCACTCTGACTGGCGTCAGGCCGAGGAAGCGTATACTGACGAAGTCATCGGCGACGACACGCTGGGCGAAATGTTTGCCGCAAGCGCGGCCCGGAACGCTGACACGACCGCCCAACTGTACAAGGGTGGCGTCTACGACCGGGCACTGACTGACGACGTGATACCGGCGGCTCCCGACGGCGACTGCGCCGAACTCAGCTACGAGCGGATGCATCACCTGGTCAAACACTTGGCTGCAGGGTTCCGCGACCTCGGTGTCGGCCCGGACACCCGCGTCGGTATCCTGGCAAACACGCGGATGGAGTGGGCGCTGAGCGACTTTGCCGTTCTCTCTGCGGGCGGGGTGGTGACGACAGTGTATACGGATTCCTCACCGAACCAGGTCCAGTATCTGCTGTCGGACCCGGAGGCGAGCGCTGTCGTCGTGGAGAACGCTGCGATGCTGGACCGCGTTCTTGCTGTCGAGGACGCTCTCTCGCTCTCGTTCATCGTCGTCATGGACGATATCGATGTGGACCGCGAAGACGTGTACACACTCGATACAGTGTACAAGCGCGGCGAGGAGACGTTCAGCGAGTCGGCGTACCAGTCCTGGCTTGACGAGCGCGACCCCGACGACCTTGCGAGCCTCATCTACACCTCCGGAACGACAGGCCAACCGAAAGGGGTCCGGCTCACTCACCGCAACTTCCGGTCGAACGTCAACCAGACGCGCAGGCGAATCGGGCCACGACCGGACAAGTCGTCGGACCTGCCGACCGTTACCGCCGAGACGCGTTCGATAGCGTTCCTCCCGCTGGCACACGTATTCGAGCGCCTCGCGGGTCATTTCTTCATGTACGCCTCCGGCGCGGCTGTGAGCTACGCCGAAAGCCCGGATACGCTGGCCGACGACCTCCAGACCGTCCAACCGATGACCGGATTGAGTGTCCCCAGAGTCTACGAGCGTATTTTCGACAACATGCGAACGCAGGCCAGCGAGTCCCCGCTCAAAAAGCGGATTTTCGACTGGGCGATGGACGTAGCCCGCGACTACGCCCGAACCGACGACCCTGGACCGATACTCACAGCGAAACACTCGCTCGCAGACCGCCTCGTCTACAGCACCGTCAAAGAACGGCTCGGCGGGAACATTGAGTTCATGGTCAGCGGCGGCGGCAGCCTCTCGAAAACGCTCTGTGAGACGTTCCTCGGGATGGGGCTGACGATACTCGAAGGATACGGGCTTACGGAAACGTCGCCGGTTTTGACGGTGAATCCGCCAGAAGATATCCGTCCCGGAACGCTGGGAGCCCCGCTACCTGCTGTCGACATTCACATCGACACCGGTGTCGTCGACGCCAGCGAATTCGATGACGTCACTGGCGACGTGGGCGAACTGCTCGTCGACGGCCCGAACGTCACGCAGGGGTACTGGAACGCGCCCGATGCGACGACGCGGGCCTTCACGGAGATCGACGGCACCCAGTGGTTCCGAACCGGCGACATCGTCGAGCGGACCGACGACGACTTCCTCATCTACCACGACCGCCTCAAGGAACTGCTCGTCCTCTCGACCGGAAAGAACGTCGCGCCACAGCCCATCGAAGACCAGTTCGCGACGAGCGACCGAGTCGACCAGGTCATGGTCGTCGGCGACGACCAGAAGTTCGTCGGCGCGATAATCGTTCCGAACTTCGAGGAACTCCGCCGGTGGGCCGACAGCGAGGGCGTCGACCTTCCCGCCGATCCCGAAGCACTGGTCGAGGACGACCGCGTCCACGCGTGGGTCCAGACTGCCGTCGACGCGGTCAACGAGGAACTCGAACGCGTCGAGCGGATCAAGTCGTTCGCGCTCGTCTCCCGGGAGTGGACCGCCGAGAACGACTTGCTCACGCCGTCGATGAAAAAGAAGCGCCGCAACATCCGCAGCGCGTACCGCGAGAAACTCGCAGAGATATACGGCGAACAGCAGGTCGAGGCTGTCTGACTGGTAGTCGTCAGTAATGCTGTCGCCGCCTCAGTCGGTGACGACCACGTCGACGGCTCGTTCTCGCGGCCCGTCGCAGTCGACGAGCAGCACGGACTGCCACGTCCCCATATCGAGGCCCCCGTCGCGGACGGGAATCGTCTCGCTCGGCCCCACAAACATCGCCCGGACGTGTGCGTCCGCGTTGCCGTCCAGTTCGTCGTGGTCCCACCCGCTGTCCGGGACGAGGTCCCCGAGTGCGTCACTGAGGTCACCGAGCAGCCGCGGCTCGGCCTCGTTGACTGTGATGCCCGCGGTGGTGTGGCGGACGAACACTGTACAGGTCCCCTCGGCGTCTTCGGGAATCACGTCCCGGACTCGGTCGGTGATGTCGACTACCGAGAGCTGGTCGTCAGTCGCGACAGTGAACCGATTCGTTGGCATATCTGCGCCCACGAGCGGACGGAACTCAAGCGTACCGCTACGCTCAGCGTCACAGGTCGGAAAACGCGGCCTCGTTCAAACTCCGCCCTTCAGGCAAGCCACTCGTCCGGCTTGGTGTTGTAGTCGATGTCAGTTGCTGTGAGGTGTTCGACCTCGGACCAGTCGACATCGGTGACAGTCACTTCGTCGCCGTCGTAGCGGATGCGCTTGCCGACCTCTTCTGGTTCGGGTTCGCGGTCGCGGCGCTTGGCGACCTCCACGTCGTGGTCGTCGAACTCCTTGACGATGGTCAGCAGGTTCACCGGTCGGCCCCAGAGTTCGAAGGTGCGCTTGAGCACTTCCTTGGCCTGGCCGATGTCGAGCATGACGCCGTTGTACTGATGAGCGAGCAGCAGTTCGTTGCGGTTCTGGTAGTTACCGTCCTCGACGACGACGGTGGGCTTCCCGAAGTTGGTGAACTGCAGCATGAGCTTCTTCTTGACGTCTTCGTGGTCCGTCGAGGTCACCCGGTAGTCACCCGAAGCGTGGGTGTACTCGTAGGTAAAGTAGTCGTTGTCGTCGACGAACTCCTGGGTGAGGAACTCATCGAGGAAGGTCACGTCGTTGTGGCTCTCGCGGATCTCCCGCATGCGCTCCCACCCGCGGGTGTAATCCACGTCGTCGAGTGCGTCTTCGACGCTGTCGTAGCGCGAATTGTCGAACATGTAGCGGGCGGTCCGCTCCAGTTCCTCCTGCCCAACCCGGGAGACGAAGCCGCGGTACTGGGGCTTGACCAGCGAGTAGTGGCGCTGGGCCAGCCCCTCGTAGGTCAGCACCTTCCAGGGGTACTGCTCCACGTCGAACTCGCCGTCGCGGGCCGCCGCCAGCCCGTCGCTATCGACCCGCGGGTCCTCGGGGTCGAGGTCGTCGAGGTGGTTCGGGACAGCAGTGAGCCACGCCGGCGGTTCGAGGTGGTCCTGTACCATCTTGTAATCGACACTCTCGTCGAAGTTCCGCCAGGTGATGCCCTCGACGCGGAGCAGGCGCTCGATGACCTCGCGGCGGTTCTCCGTGTTCTCGACGTACTCCCAGATCTCCAGGCCGAGGCTGTAAGGGTTCAGCCCGCCCGACCCGAGCACCTTCGACATGTGGTCGGAGTAGAGGATGAACTCGTCGTCGCCGGCGAACTGTTCGCCGGTCATCATCGTGGATTCCCAGTAGGAGTTGTGGTTGACGAACCCCGCGGCAGCGTACCGATGCGTCTCCTCAACGGAGATATCATACACATCTCCGGTGCCGGTTTCGACATCGACAATTTCGTCTGTCCACGATTCAGTTTCGAACCAGGCGAGTTCATCGAGGTACGTCGACAGTTCCGTCGCTTTTGCCTCGTATCCGAACCCGATTTCGTCGGCGAAGGTGTTTGCAGACGCACCGGTGAGATGGACGTGATAGCAGCCGTCCGACTGCTCCCGCCGTCGGCTCAGAACTCCGAAGTTCGTCAGTAGTAGCTGAACCCTTTTCGAGAGATCTTCGCTCTTTGTCGACAGGATCGCACCCTGCTCTCCGGCGTACCCATCGGCGTCGAATAGACCGCGAATGAATTCGGCGACCACCTGTTTCGGCGACCGCAGAATCTGGTCTGGGACCGTTTTTTCAGCAGCAGCGACACCAGTTGGGAGGTCGAATTCCTCAGTGAGCAAGTCACGGAGATTCTTCGAATACGCGTAGACTCGCCACCGTGACTCCTGCCGTTCGACCGTCGCTTCGATACCGAACAGTTCCGAGAGAAGCCCAGCGAACTCTTCCGCATGGGCCTGTTTACCGGATGTAAACCCGATATGGCGGGAATTCGACGGAACGTGTCCGTCTCCGATTAACAAACCGAGGAATCGCCCGAATAACTCATCAACGGTTTCAGGGATGCGGATCGACTCTCTGTTACTCAACCCAGCGTTACCGCCTTCTTCGTAGCCGTCGAGTGCGCGGTCGATAGCCTCAGCCTTTTCGGCGCTACCTGTACGCCGATACCGCATTACGGTCCAGACGGAGACACCCGCCTCATCAGCGACGTCATTCAGCGACGTGTATTCCGAACAGGTCCACTCGATTGGGACGTTCGTCTCGGGCCACGTCCCGTTCCCGCCAGTGACGGCGATTTCATCGCCAGTCTCCAGTTCATCAAGTCTGACCCAGTCTCCATCGGGCTGACGCACACGGTGATTGTTCGATCCGGTCAACTCGAACCCACGACGTGTCTCTATCGTCACGGTATCGTGGTCCGGGATAATGTTAGAGTCGTACACTTCGCGTGCTTGTTCACCATCGGAGACGGTGACATGGTCCGATACCACGTCCTCCATTGGAACTAACCCATCAGCCGTGAAAACCGGCGTCTCAGGGTCTACACAGGCCCAACCCTCGTTCATCACCTTCGTCATTTTCTGCGGCGCAAAGTAGTAGGCCTCCCGTCGGAGCAGTTCCAAGAGTTCCGTCTGCCAATCTTCCATCTCGGTCGCGCGTTCGGCGTCCCCGTCGTACTGCATGCCGTGTTTCCGGAGGAAGCCGAGCACGTCCTTCTCGGGTTCGGCGGGGAACGTGACGTTCTCGTCGTCGTCGCGCTGGGCGTCCAGCCACTCCTCGTCGAACACCTGCCGTTTGACCTCCTCGGAGAGTTCAAGATCATCCAGCTGCTCGGTCACGTCCGCCCCTTCAATGTCCTCGAACTCCTCGGGGACCGTCTCGACCGGGCTGTAGGGAATATGCTGGTCGATGTTGTCCTCCAGACAGAGGACGTGGTCGATGAACCGCTCGACCTCGGCCCGCTCAATGTCGGGGTCTTGCATGTACTCCTGGATGGTGTCGCCGTGGCGGGCGAGCATCCCGGCGGCGTCAGGGCCGCGGCGGCGGTCCTCGCCGGACGCATCGGTCGTCGTCCGGGAGGAGCCGTCGGTGAACATCCGGAACCACTCGTTGTTGGCGAAGAAGTCCGCGTGGGCTTCGACGTGGGTGATGACGGCCTTCTGGTCGGCCAGCGTGTTCGACTCTTGGAGGAACGCGTGGGCCGGGTCGTCGTTGTTGACGATCTCGAAGGCCTTGCCGCCGAGGAACTGGCCCTGTTTCTGCTGGCGGTCGTACTGCATCCCCCAGCGCCAGTGCGGGTAGCGCTGCTGGAACCCGCCGTAGGCGATGAGTTCGTTCATCTCGTCGTAGTCGACGATCCAGTAGTTCACCGGGTACGGTTTCAGCCCGAGCTTTCTGGCGAGATTGCCAGCCTCCTCGACGGGCTCGTCGAGGTCGTCGGCCACGCGCTGTTTCGCGAATCTGTCGTCGTTCATTGGTCCTCCGTACTGAGTATGTCGTAGATGGCGTCCACCACGTCTTCCGGCGAAGAGACGTACGCGACCGCGACGTTGTCGGCGTCGCGGAAGTTGCGCTCGACCTCCTCGGCGTGGGTGGCGTTGATGGCGTTGCCGCTCGGCTGGGTTTCCACGTACGCGTGGAGGTTCGCCGGGATCTGTTCCATCAGCGGGATTACTTTCTCCTCGGTGTCGTTCGAGGAGTTCTCGCTGTCGCCCGCCGCGAACACGTAGCGGTTCCACTCGCTCCAGGGGTACTCCTCTTCGAGCACTTCGGCGGCGAGTTCGTACGCACTGGAGATGCGGGTGCCCCCGCCCGAGCGGATGCCGAAGAACTCCTCGCGCTCGACCTCCCAGGCGTCGGCGTCGTGGGCGATGTAGACGAACTCGGCGTTGTCGTACTTGCCGGTGAGATACCAGTCAAGCGGCGTGAACGTCCGCTCGACGAGTTCGCGCTTCTTCTGGCGCATCGACCCGGAGACGTCCCGGATGTTCACGACGACGACGTTCTTCTCGCGCTCCTCGACGATTTCGGGGTAGCGGTAGCGCTCGTCCTCGCGACGGAACGGGATCTGGTCGACGCCCTCCCGGCGGATGCGCTGGGACGTCTCGACCTTCTCGACGTTGTCCTCCATCTCCTCGATGGAGTCCCAGACGCCTTTCTCGTCGTCGGGCAGTTCCTCGTAGGCGTCGTCGATCCACGCCTTCGAGACGGGCATATTCTGCTCGCGAGTCCACTCGTAGACGGTGGCAGGGCCCCAGCCGTCGACTTTGAGCGCCTCGCGGACGTAGTCCTCGTCGAAGTCCATCGCGAGCTTCCGCTTGAGCCCTTTCTTGAACAGCCGCTCGAAGTCGAGTGTCGAGGAGGGGCCGGTTCGGGTGATATCGGTAAAGTCGCCCTCCTTCTCCTCGATGACTTTCTTGCCCTTCGGTTCGAGGTCGAGCCCCAGTTGCTCGTCGAGTTCCTCGGCGAACTCCTCGGGGTCCATCTCGTAGTACTCGTGTTCGCCGCCCTCCTCGCCGGGTTCGCCGTCCTCGTCACCGTCGCCGTCGCCGGGCTGGGGTTGTGGCTGGCCGACCGGGTCGCCCGGTTCGGCGCCTTCGCCCTGGCCGACGCCGCCCTGGTCGCGCTGGTCGTACTCGAACTCGGGCAGATCGACGATCTTGATCGGGATGCGGACCGAGTCCCCGCGTGACTGGCCGAGGTCGCCGTACTGGATGAACTCAGCGAGGTCCTGTCGGCGCTCCTCGCCCACGTCGCGGTACCGTTCGAGGTCGTCTTTCAGTCCCATCTGTAACTCACCTGGCTCATGACGTGCCGGCTCGTCAGCTCAGCCGACGCCTCAGTGTAGTCGAACATCTCGACCATGTTGTCCAGCGTCTTCGCCTTGAGGCGGGCCGTCTCAGTCCCGGACGGTGGGTTGTCCCACTGCCCGGGCTCGAAGTCCGCGTAGGTGCGCTGGATGTCGTCCCAGTCGTAGCTGCCGAGGACGGTGTTGATGACCGGAATCTCCTTGGGGTTCACGTCGCCGACGCGGAACTCCTCGTCGCGGCGCTGCCACGCGTGGCGGTTCAAGGCGGTGATAATCTTGTCCGTCCGGAACTGCTCGACGGCGTGGTCGGGCTCGTTGCCGTCGTAGTTCTTCTCGTCGAAGCGGCCCAGGTGCTCGATCTCGAACACCTTCATCTTCAGCGGGTCCGGGTCGACGAGTTCGCCCCGCTCGTTCTCGATCTGGTCGTCGGACTCCCAGGCGTAGACGTGCTCGATGTACTCCTCGACGGTCGCCTCGTCGACGCGCTTGTCCCGCATCATCGCGTCGAGCACGTCCTGTTCCTGCTGGCCGAAGATGTAGTTCTTGACGGTCACGACCCGTTCCTCGTACTCCGTGGCCTCGCCCGTCGAGAACACGGGGGCGTCTTCCAGCCCCTCGGCGACGGCGTTGAGCACGTCCCGGGGCATCAGGACGTGTTCGACCGGGAGGTCGGGATGGTGTCGGTCCTGTGGCTCGTGCAGCAGGTCGGCGACGATATCTCGGACGTAGGTGACCGGGATGCCGTGGTCGCCGTCCTCGGCGGTGGTCTCCAGGTCGTAGTCCTCGATGTCGACGCGCTCGTCGCCCTCCATCAGGTAGCCCCGGTCGAACAGCAGGGCCTTGTCGACGAGGTCCAGCCCGGTCGGGATTTCGGCGCTATCGAGCCGCGAGACGACGGCGTACAGCGCCGCGGACTCGATTGTGTGTGGGGCCAGCTCCTTGTCGGTCGCCGTCTCGACTTGGTCACGGACCGAGATGGTCAGGGGCTCCTGGATCCACGTCTCCAGTTCGTCCCAGGTCTCGGGGTCCCACACCTGCGTCTCGTTGGTCAGTTCCCGCCGCAGGAGCTGGGCTTCGAGCGAGAGGTTCGTCAGGTACGTGAACTCGTGTTTGTCCAGTCGCCGCTTGAGCGCCTTCAGCGGGTCCTGGCCCTCGCGGTCAGCGTGCTTGTTCAGCTGGGCCTCCAAGTCCGGGTTCGAGATGATGATGAGCTGCGTGTCCACGTCCATCCCGATTCCCTTGTCGAGTTTGACGTGGGACTCGTCGGGCACGTTCAGCAGCTTCTGGAGCAGGTCAGCGTGCTGGGCGGCGTCCTCGACGACGGTCAGCAGGCCGTTGCCCTGGGAGAGGACGCCGTCGTAGCTAAACGCCTGTGGGTTCTTGCGCCCCCGCGAATCCAGTTCGCGGAGCATGCCGTGCATCCACGAGCCGACGAGCCGCTCCTTGGGCGTGCCATCGTCCTCGGAGTGCAGGATGCCGATGCCGTGGCCCACGTCCACGACGAAGTTCTTCACACGGAGGTGAGCGGGCTGGGTGACCGCCGAGAACAGGTCCGTCTCGCCCTGCCGGCGGTACTGTTCTTCGAGGAAGTCGTAGGCCTCCCGCGAGAACGGGTCGAGTTCGCCGTCGACGCGGATCGGGATGTGGTCGTCGAGGCGCTCGTTGACCTCGGCGAGCAGATCGGTGCGGACGTCGTCGGGGAACACCGTCAGCGGGTGGGCCTGGACGGGGCTCTCGTACCAGTCGTCCTCGTCCCCGACGGCCGCGTTCCCGTAGGTCATGCTGGTGGCGTTGCCGCCGGCCCCGGCGACGTTCCACTCGACGGTGTAGCGCCGCCCCTCGGGCGTCTTCGAGTACTCCCGCAGGCCGTTGATGAGACAGCGTTTGAGCTCGGACTTGCCGGTCGCCGTCGGTCCTTCGAGCCAGATGATCTTCTCGTCTTTCCCGCGGCCCGCCGCAATCGAGCGGAGGTCGTCGACGAACGCGTTCAGGACCTCGGTGTTACCGAGGATGGCGTGTTCCCCGTCGTTGTGCGGGTCGTCGAAGAAGCGGTAGCGCTCCTTCTCCTCGCCCTCCTCGATGACGATCCGTGTTCCGGCGTCCTCGATTGCATCGAGCAGGTACTTCGAAGCGTGGGCTGCGACCTGGGGCGTTTCGAGGACGGTGTCGACGTACTCCGCGAGGCTCATCGGGGCCTCGTAGGCGGCGTCGAGTGACTCGTCCGCGCGGTCGATGTACTCCTCGCCGGTCATTACTCTTCCATCTCGCTTTTGGCGACCTCCGCGCCGGCGAACTCGAGGACTTCCTTGGCGCCCTCCTCGGAGTAGCCCTGTTCGATGAGGGCGTCGATCCACTGGTTGCGCTCCTCGTCGTCCATCTCCGAGCTGGAGACCAGCGCGGAGAAGTTGATGTTGTGTTTCTTGTCTTCCCAGAGCTTGCGTTCGAGGGCACGGCGCAGGCGGTCGTTGTCCTGTGGGTTGAACGTATCACCCTCGCGGGCACGCCGGGACACCCAGTTGGACACTTCCTGCCGGAAGTCGTCCTTGCGGTCCTCGGGGAGGTTGAGCTTCTCCTCGACGGAGCGCAGGAACTGTTCGTCCGGCTCCTGCTCGCGGCCGGTGAGTTCGTCTTCGACGGTCGCGTCGTCGATGTAGGCCATGACGTGGTCCATGTACTTCTCGCCCTGGCGCTGGATCTCGTCCATGTCGTAGGCCAGCGCGTGGCGCACGTCCTCGATGGCCCGCTCCTTGTACTCCTCGCGGACGAGTTCGAGGAAGCGGTAGTACTTGCTGAACGACTCCTCGTCGATAGAGCCGTGGTTCTCGAGGTTGCCCTCGAGGTGGTTGAACGTCGTCAGCGGCGAGAGGAAGTCCCGGCTGCGGTGCATCGAATCCATGATGGCCTCGGCGATCTCGTCGCCGATGAACCGCGGGGAGACGCCGTCCATCCCCTCGCCGATGTCGGCCATTTTCTCGGCCTCCTCGCGGAGCTTCTTCACGTCGACGTCGTCGGCCTCGTCGATTTCACCGTTGTAGGCTTTCGCCTTCTGTACGAGGTCGATGGACTCGTTGTCCGGCTCCTCGATGCGGGTGAGGACGCCGAACAGGCCCGCCATCTCTAGGGTGTGTGGCTCGACCTGGATGTCCGGCAGGTCGGCGTTGCGTAGCATCTTCTGGTAGATGTTGGCTTCGGCCTCGTACTGGAGGACGTACGGGAAGTCGATGCGCTTGGTCCGGTCGTTGAACGCCTCCATCTTCTCGTCGCCCTTCTTGTCCCGGTACTCGGGCATGTTCGTCCGGCCGACGATGACCTGGTCGATGTCGATGCGGGGGTTGTTCTTGGGCTTGATTGTCTGTTCTTGACTGGCGTGGAGGAAGTCATAGAGGAACTCCCGCTGGAGCTTCAGCAACTCCTCGCCAGAGAAGATCCCGCGGTTGGCGTTACAGAACGCCCCGGAGTAGTCGAACGCGCGGGGGTCGCTCTCGCCGTAGATGGCGATCTTCGAGTAGTTGACGTCGCCGGTGAGTTCGGTCTCGTCCTGGTTCTTCTTGTCTTTGGGCTCGAACGTCTCGATACCGCGGCGCTGGTTCTCGTCCGCGACGAAGCGGATTATCTCGATGTGGTTCTCCAAGACCGATTGGAGGTCGTCGTCGTACTCGGCCAGCAGCCGGTCCATGTAGAACTCCGAGGCGGGGTCAAGCGACTGCTCGTTCCGGATGGTGTAAGGCGCATCGAGTTCCGCGTTGATGTCCTCGATGACCTTGTCCCGCTGCTCCTGTGGGAGGAGCACGAGCGGGTCCTGGTTCATCGGCGACCGGACCACGTCGTCGGCAGGGTCCTGGTCGTGGATGACGTCACAGAGGTTCGTCCAGCGGAACGTGTACATCCGCCCGTCGTCCCGGCTGGTGTAATCCTCGAAGTAGCGCCGGACCTGCCGGTCGAAGTCAGACTTGCCCGACCCGACCGGCCCCAGGAGGAGTTTGATGCGCTTCTCGGGGCCGAGTCCGCGAGCGCCGGATTTGACCTTGTTGACGAACTCGTGGATCGCCTCGTGGATGACTCGCCCGTAGAAGGTGTTCTCGCCGTCGTTGAGCGGATCTTCGCTCGCCAGTTCGTACTCGACCACGCCGGCCTCCTCGTCGTAGGTCTTGCCGTAGTAGTCGAACATGTCCGCCACGCGCTGGTGGGCGTTGCGGGCTACCTTCGGTTCGTCGTACAACTGTTGTAGATACCAGTCGAACGTGTTCGTCTTCCGGAGGTCCGCCGGTATCGTGTCACGGTACTCCTTGCTCAGCGCTTCGAGTGTCTCTTTGTTCTTGCTCATGCTATCTCAGTAGTTCGTCGTGGCTGCAGGCGACCGCCGACTGTTGCGGGACGGTCCCGGGGCTGTGTGGCTACTCGTCGTCGGTGCTGTCCGCTGCAGATGTGACCGCGTACAGCCGCCGAATCACCCTTCGCTGCAGGGTGACGCGTGTGCCCTTCCATGGCTGACCTGCCGGGCGGAACACGGGGACTGCTCCGACCTGCTGTGGTAACGGGAGACAGTGTGGAACTGTTTCCGATACTATTTACCGTACGAACTCTGTTCGTATAAGAACTTTGCCCTCTTGTGGGTATACCGCCGATAAATTCCGACGCCGTGATAGGCCGAACACGGGGATGGTGGGCCATATGTATGTTAGCGTGCATCATTGGTTTCGAGTTGGATTTATATACTGTGTCGGTTGTCAACTGTTCTCTTCGGTGTGTCGGCCAGTGTTTAGCGCTGGATTGATGTGAATCTGTTGCTGGTTTGATTGGCGACTGAGAACGGCCCACACGATATTGTGGCTTGACGTATCGACGTTGCCGCCGTCAGCACGAGTGTCGGTATCCGGGCCCGGCGGATTTCGGGACGGACCAGCGGATTCTTGCCGGTCCACGCCAATTCGACGGTATGGACCTGTCGGCCCTTCCCGAAGACTGGACGGTGTGGAACGAGACCGACGACAAGCTCATCCTCGCGTACCGCCCGGACATCTTCGACTCCGAGCAGTTTCCAGCGCCGTGTCTCCCGACGATCTATCTCACGCGCGGGAAACGAACCCGACGCCCCGGCGCTGACCGGACCGGGGAGCGCTGGTACGTCACCTTCTATCTGGAGCCCGAAGTCGAGCGCGACGCCGACTCCTACGAACGCCGCGACACTGCCGTCGAGGGTGCCGTGGAGCTGGCGACCCGGTTCGCCGACGGCGAGCTGGACTACCGCTCGCTGTATCAGGTCCCCCGCGAGGCGTATCTGGACAAACTGGACGAGCTGACCGGGCGGTCATGACGCTTTACCGTGGCGACACTCTATAACCCAGTATGACTACTGTCACGCTCGTCGGGACGCGCCTCGCCGAGGCCGGCGAGGAGTTCGTCTACCGCGGCGAAGCCAGCGGCTGTGAGGGCTGTCCCTACCGCGACCAATGCCTCAATTTGACGACGGGGAACCGCTACCGGATTACCAGCGTCAGACAGAGCGGCCAAACGCTAGACTGTGCTGTGCACCAAGATGGTGTTCGCGCTGTCGAGGTTGAGCCCGCACCGATTCAGGCGAACGTGCCCTCGAAGGGCGCGTATGCTGGAAGCAAGGCCTCGCTGATGGGTCCCTGTCCTCACACTGAGTGTCCGAGCCATCCCTACTGTGAGCCCGCCGGTGCTGAATTTGATGAAGAGTATCGGATTGACGAGATTATCGGCGATCCGCCCCACGACTACTGTATGCTAGATCGTGACTTGACGTTGGTTGAGTTGGAGGCAGCTGAGGATGGTTGAATACTCCCTCAAGCATATATTATATTGATCTATTCAGACTTTGTGCACTGTTAGCTCGCGGACGGGCAGAGTCGTGACGGCTATTGTAAAGCTAGCATTGATCTGGGACCAAGGGATCAAATCGGTACGCATCGGCGAGCGACCCCTGATAGTAGCCGATACAGTTCCGGTCAGTCCAAGTATGCGAATTAGTGGTCAGGGCATTGCCTATGCGGCGGGTCGGCTTACGCCGGAAAATACTCACTCAGGCGGACGTGTGGCGGCGGTCAGCAAACCCGTTCCGACCTCGAAACACACGGTCTCGCGCTACTCCGAAGGATTTTCCCGAAACGCAGTGGAGGATATCGACACTAGATCCACCCCTGAACACTGCCTCACCGGTGAACGAAGCAAATGGATCAGTACAAAAACAATTATTGCGTGAAGATTAATAGTACGCTTGAGGAGCAAATTCTCATGTTTCCAACGAATTCTCTTAGGAAGGCAGCGCGTGACCCTTCTGCTGCGACCCAGTATCTTTGGAACAAATCCCAGAACGAAGTGAGACGTCGGATTCCCCATGAGGTCGGAGTTCAGGGTAGCTACGAAACGGGGAACATCGGAGACAGAGCGCTTGGAGAGCAATTCAAATCACAGTTCAGCCAAGAAGGTTATCGGACAAAATTATTCGGACATCAGACAGTTAGCAGTAATGCTCCCATCCGGATTCTGGGTGGGGGAGGGGTTCTCCATGATTGGTATGGATCCGAGCACTTAGAAAGGCGTTTGGATTACGTGAGCGGCGGTGAAACGAAATTGATTCTGGGTGTTGGAGTACCGGGCTTTAAATCAGAAAAAGCGCGGTCACTGGCGTCGCAGGTACTCCCAGAAATGGATATGATTACCGTACGCGACGAACGTTCAAAATTGAACATTAAAGCTGTCTGTGACGCAGATATTACAGTAACGGCATGCCCCGTATTTCTGTATGAGGATCCACAAGTTGACACGACAGGCCGTACAGGCGTGAATTTCCGTCCGTACTTCGATGAGAAGAAAGATATGCCTGATAGTGCTCTGAAAGAATACTTCGGCTATGACGACACCGAAGGTGCTACCACAGCATACATTAAGAACGCCCAACTAATTTGCCGTCAATTGGATGACCCTATATTCATTCCTTTTACCCCGGGCGACGAAGAATTCGCCCGTAAGTACTTAGATATTCCAATCTATAACTACGAATTTTCTGTGAAGAAAACCCTCAGACGGGTATCTGGTGTTGAGCGAATGGTTGCAACCCGGTACCACTCCCTCATCTTTGCAGCTATCTGCGGCAAACCAGTGCTACCAATCGCCTATGAACCGAAGGTTGAACAGGTGGCTGAGCGACTTAACGTACCCTATTATAAACCTCATAAGGAAGTAACCGTTGAATTCGCGGAAGTTTCTAATATCGAACGGCTACGGGATGCTGCGCGAAAGAACTTCGAGATCGCTTCTCAATCTTTATAATATACCCCTCTAGTCAATCAGACAGGATTCGATTTGTAGAGTAATTCATTCAAGTTAAGTATCGGTAGAACGACGTATTTCCCGCACCATGACCTCACTGCTACGTTCGATTCTCTCTATTTTCTCTGGGAAAGTTGTGGGGATTTTAATCAGTTTGGTATTTACTCCTCTTCTCGTCCGCCTTCTTTCTCAGGACCAGTATGGGGTCTATGCAAGTGTTTTCGCCGCGTTCAGTATTGTAACTCTCCTCGCGAAAGGTGGACTATTTGATGCAACAAGGAAAACAGTCGCCGAATACTCCACTGATGTGAGCGCAGTTTCGTCTGTAATTACAGTTTCCCTATTTTTGAGTGTCGGTTATAGTATAGTCGCCGTATTATTCACCTTCTTTGCTGCAGACCTTGGTATCATTCCCCCAAAATATGCCCAATTTGTTCTAGTGCTGTCCGTTGTGATCATTTTCGGCAACGTGTTCAGTATCGTTAAGGGATCTTTCTATGGACTTCAGCGAGAATCAATTACTGAAGTCCTGCAGGTTGGACGCCGATTGTCGTATACGATTCTTGCATTATTGTTTGCGTATATTGGATACGACGTACTAGGTGTATTTACTGCATATGCATTCTCTTTCGTTCTTTTGGGGACAATCGGCCTAATTATACTGATAAAGAACACGTCATACCATCTGTCTACAAAGATACCAATCAAGCAATACGGTGGGCAAATCGCATCATTTGGGGGGTACCAATTAGTCGGCGGAATCAGTGCTACGTTGCTATACAAATCTGATATACTTCTGGTTGAGTTTTTCCATGGCACGGTACCCGCTGCTCTATATCAAAGTGCGATAGTGCCCGCTGAGATGATCTGGTTCGTGCCGTCAGCAATTCAACTAGCGTTTCTACAGCATACTGCAAGTCTCTGGGCCGAAGGAAAAACCGACAAGATTACCCAAAGGCTACAGACGGGCGTTAAATACGCGATATTGTCGTTAACGCTCTTCGGAGTGGGACTTTTTGGACTCGCAGGACCGTTTCTCAGTGTTTACTTTGGTTCAGACTATGTTGGAGCAAAAATGACCTTACAGATACTTATATTTGGGACTTTCTTTTTGGGAACTACACGAGTTGTAACACCAGTACTCCATGCAACGGGCTGGGTTCGACAATCCGAATTCGTCACCGTAGTCGGGCTACTTATAAATATCGTGTTAAACGTGACTCTCATACCTCGATACGGGATTGTCGGTGCTGGAATCGGAACTGGACTATCTTACGTCGCCATATTCGTCGGGAATGTGACTCTGTGGAAGTATTCCCAGTTTGATGTCGTTTCGTTGAAGTGGGTTGGAAAACTCGCAACAGCACAAGGAATCTTCGCAGTTTCGTTCCTCGGAATAATCGGACTTTCAGACACTTCATCGTGGGTCTCACTGCTTGTGTTCCCACCAGTAGGATTGATACTGTTCCTCGGAATCAACGTCACCGCCGGTTATATCCCGGTCCAATGGGTCCGGCCACACTTGGAGAGGGTAAAAAAATACTTTTGCTAGCCGCTTTGTTCCTCTCCCGAGACCAACACTATTCCCAGTAACTCACGAAGCGCTCTTAGCCGCTTGGTTCTGAAGCACGAGTTCCGTGTCGAAGCGCATCTACTGTCAATTTTCACCGAGCAATCTGTTCCTCTGGACAGATCTAGCAGAGTAATCTCTTCATTTATATACTCACTCACAACCAAGAATCTCGTTCAATTTTGATTCGGCATGCGTCTTTGTGGTGGGTACATGAGTGGATGATGGGGTTTTATCATATCCAATCAATTTGACTAATCCACTAACCCATGCGTCCAACTTCGGCGCAATCACTTTGACTCCATCTTTGTTTCCAATAACCTCTTTAGCAAAGGCGTCGGTAGAGAGGGCTACTTTTGTTCCAGAGCGGACTGCTTCTAAGGGAGTTAGACCGTACGACATCCACCCGGGGCAGGCGAACACCTCAGCTTCAGAGTAATAACTTGACAGAATCTGCTCATTTATGTATCCGGCAAATACTACATTCTCTCTTATGTTCAAATCTGAAGCAAGGTTTTTTAGATGACGCTCCTCGTCGCCTGTCCCTCCTATAACAAGTCGTATATTCTGTCGGAAATTAAGCAACTCGGCAAATGTTCGGAGCAACAAGTCGATCCTTTTTCTGGCATCCAAGCGGCTGACGCTAAAAATGAAAGGCTGGTCTACAGGGACCTCGTTTGTCAGTTCCTTCTCTACACTCACGTCGCTTACCCCCGGTGGATTTACAATTGGACTAACCCCGTACAGACACTCTAATTCACGAGCAACCTGATACGTATTAACGAAAACAGTGTCGCAACTTTGAAGCGCTAATGCTTCAATTTTCTCTTCGCTAAATTTCTGTAACCTTTCAGATAAAGAGATACTACTGACGGACCAGAACTCAGAATGTCCCGGCACATCTGAAATGATATCTTTCGTACAATCCTTCCACATATGGGCTGTACGATTCGTTTTATTTTCAAACCAAAAGAGAGAGCCGTGGACGTGTGTTGCAAATACCGGACTAATAGAAATTGTAGATAGTGCCAGCCAAGTCTCTTTCTCGCGATAATGGGCGATTACAGCATCTGGTTTGATCGATTTTAACAGCTCCCTTATGTGTCGTGCATGTGATAGGTGTGTTGATACGGTGCCACCTTCATTAATGGGATACTGATGGACGTTGATAGAGTCCAACTCTCCATAATTGGACAGTACTTCTCTGTCGAAGCTATCCGTTAGAATGTGCACTTCATGTCCTGCTTCAGCAAAGTGAGTTGCATCAGACACAATCACACGTTCTGCCCCTCCAAAAGTATCCAGTGATAATGATGTTATACAAATACGCACTGTTCCATCCTGTCTGCAGGAGTTAATAAGATTTTTGTTACAGGTGTCGGCCTCCGATGCTAAGTCGTGGATTCAAGCGCTAGCCTTCGGAGTGGTCTGTCACAATGTCTGGGAGTTGCCTCTAGGCCTGAGTTTTGTAGCAAGAGTGGTGATTCCATTCTTAAGCTGCCGGAATCAATACTTACCAATACTCGAGAGACGCAGTGTGGGTCAGACCAGTAGAGTACAGCTGGGGCTGGCCTACCACTTGCCAAGCGATACAGTATTTTGCTTATTTAGTAGATCGCTGGGGTACCCCATTACGCAAAGAAGGTACTACTCCTCACAAATTCTCTTCCACGCTACAGCACCGTGAGCATTATATGAGTTAGGCGACACAAACGCCATGTGAATCGAGATCTGAAAGTATACTCTATCATCGGCCTCCTGCTCATGAGTCTGACATTCTTCACGACGTTCTATTGGTCAAATCCACCTATCCTTGTAGGGTATATCCTTTTGATAGCGATTTACGGATTCGCACTTGCAGAAAACAATGTGGTCTCACGAACGAATCCTGCTTATCGACATTTTTTCATTCTTGTTCTTGTCCCACTCGTCCCCTTTCTCATTGTCATTGACCCGATTGAAGTTGGTCTCGTAGGTCACGATCCATATTTTAAAATGCAAAATGCGCTCGATTTAGACGGTTCTGTAACTGGATTTGTCGACAGTGTACTCTCATTTCCGCTGTTCTTTATATTATCAATGCTTCTAAGGGAACTCTTGGGTGTTCCACTAGAGTCACTAGCTAAGTATCTCCCACTTCTCGCTGTTAGCATTCCCTCGATCTACTATTTGGGGCTCAAACAGTATATAGGTGAGCAGAAAGCCTATCTATCCGGGATTGGAGTCGCGAGCATCCAAACATTTTTATTCTTTCACTCTATGTTCCACGAGGAATCGCTTGCTGTGACATACTTCTCGATGTTTGTCTTATTTACCGCTATAGCCGCTCGGACGGAAAAAAGGGTCTTGGTTTATATTCTCATAGTTGCAGTCGTGTTTACCCACCATTACACTGCTTTCATGATGTTTGTATTCCTTGCGATTTGGTGGACCGCAGATTGGAGTGACTATGAGGTCATCACTCGATTGTTCGCGCTCAGGTCATCCCCATCTAACTACCAGACGCCGTCCTATCTCCTGGCTGCAGTCCTCTCAATTGCTATCGTAATTTATCTCCTCTATCCATTTGCTGAAGTGATCTTAAGAGGCATTGTGACTAGTTTGGTCATTGAGGGACCGACAGAACAGGAGGGAGCCGTGGTTTCGACGTCTGCGTCATCACTAATAGAAATAATTGAGTCAATTGGTGGGCGGATTGCAACTGTTTTACTCGTCTCTGTAGCCTGTCTTGCAGTTGTCAGCCGAAAGAAAATCACTGACTGGGAGTTCTCGTGGGCGGTGTTTGGTGGTGGTGTGGCTGTTATCTATGTTCTCGCTCTCGTAGCGGGCCAACTAGTCAATCTGAGTGCGACTCGATTTTACTTTTTTGTTTGTCTCTCACTGCTCCCAGTCGCAGTTTCGTATCTTTGGAGCGACACACAGAGATCAAAGCAACTGTTGACTTACAGTGTCCTTATGATCTTTATCGTGCCACAAGTGTTTGCGCTGGCACCGGCACTTGTTTACACAGATCAGTCAACAGGATACCCCTACCACGGCCATTATACCGCTCAGACACACCAAGCAACCGAAACCTATGCAACGTATCGCCCTGCTAATTCAGAGGTTATTGGATATGAAGGAGAACTCTGGAGGACAACAACAGGGACTTTCTTCCAACGATTTACTGAGCCAGATTGGCCGTTTGTTCAATGTGAGAATGCAGTCTACATTTGGAAGGAAGCACTGGAAGGCGAGTTCGGCGTGGAACGCGGTCATATTGAAGCACCGTATAATAAGTTTTACTCGGCGGGACAGACCTCCCTTTCGAAATGTACAATTCCCCCAGGATTACAAACCTACAGTTGAATCACAATTAATAGATGTTAGCAGTGTGTCATAGAATGCATCTCACGCTCTCTACTTGGCGATTATACAGTCATAAACTTTCGTTTAAGACTGTGCTTTCGCTATTCGCCGGTTCTATTCAATATAGAGACAGTGGATCATAACTGTCGAGAACTATTGTATGACAGGCTCTGTTAGGATAAATCAGCGCTGTTTACTTAGCGATGAAAAGTGAGGCGGACGAATTTCTTGCTGGTCGATGGCAGAGATTGCCCGCCTCAACGGTCATAGAGAATCTAGTATGCTGAAGTCGCTACACATATCCCAGATCTCGTAACTGTTCTTGCACCCGACCTTCGTCTGATTCCCCAATTGCCGTCACACTTCCTTCAGTAATTTCTCTTCTTGACCCTGTTTCGTGAACCAACCACGGAATTTTGACAAGAGGGTTGTCGTGGACCCCAATGTGGTGACCGTAGTATTTGACTGGAATGGGGGATCCCCGTTCCCCCATTAGTTTTCCGTGGTCAGATGTGACCACCGTTCGCCCATCAATCTCCGGTAGCAGGTCTTGAATGTACTCTTGGACAATGTCGAATGTTTCTGTATAGGCATCCCACCACTCGTCGTGTGAGATGAAATTGTGCTGTATCTGGTCCCATGTAAATTCGAAGAGAGACTCGTCCTGTGTTCGATTTGGTCCGATTACTAAATCGCTAGCAGTAGGCCCAAGAAACGGACCATGCGGTTGATTATAGTGGAATATTAGCCGCTTATTGGGATAGGTCTCCAACGCGTCAATTGCTGCTTCTGTCATCCGATCTGGCGGAACATTCTGAATGTCGTCATCCCACTTTGTTTCCCACAGCGAAACAACATCATGGAACTCAGTATTGAGCTCATCCTTGAGTCTCGCTATCTGTGGATTTGCCGAGACGTATACTGTGTCAGGGAAAGAACGCTCTCGTAAATTACCCCGAAGAAACTCGACAGTTCCACCGCCACGCGAAACTTTTGACCGCAGTTCACCAGGCAGATCATATCGATCACGGAAGAGATCATATCGACAAGCATCAAGAATAATGAGAGTATCCCAGTCTTCTGTCATCACATCGACGCCTTCAGTGTTGTAGTCAGTATCTCCGCGAAATCTGTTAATTAATCTATTAACCATCATCATCCCTTCGGACGGGCGTACCGTGTTCCGTATCACTTGCTTGGCCGAAACCATTTCTAACCGATAGAACTCAGTAAAATCACAAATTAGTTCTGCTTCAACTGATTTTGATAGAGGGAATATAATAAGCCGTCACCGAGAGAAAACACAAAGGCGATGAACGCCATGTAATTCATTGGATAATATTTAGCTGATTTAATTGCGTACTTACGAGACTTATCGAAATTCCCCGTAGCAAGACCATATCTGGCTGCATTGAAGAAGTTTTCAGAATATATCTTTCGACTCTTCAGGGCACCACGTCGTTGGATTTCGGTACTGTATTTATTCAGAAACTTCGGCAATACCTTCTCAATTGAACCGAAATCCTCGCTTATCCGGCTTTCGTCACCGCGATGATGATTGACCAGAAGTTCCGAGACCGGAATAAATGAACAGTACTGGGATAGTCGAATATACCATTCTTTGTCCTGCCATATTGGGAACGATTCATCGGGCAGACCTGCAACTTCGATTGCATCGGCATCAACCATGACTGCAGAAAACGAACCAACCACATTCTTGTAGAGAAGTTTTGTCGTGATATCTTCTACCTCGTCCGGAATGGCTTCTTTAATAGTTTTCCCATCACCGCCAATATGCCTGATACCCGTATAGACAACTCCTGATCCAGATTCCTGTGCTGCACTCACCTGCTTCTCAACCTTCTCTGGCTCCCAGGTGTCATCATCATCTAGGAAGGCTATGAACTCACCTGATGCCCTTTCGATTCCTGAATTTCGTGCCGCATTCGCACCGCGATTCTCCTTGTGTCGTACGTATTGTACATTACAGGAAGACGCGTACTCCTGAGTTATGGGTTCCACTTCTTGTTTCGAATGGTCGTCAACGACGATAGTTTCAATATTACTGTAGGTTTGTCTTTCGATAGAGCTCAAAGCGCGCCGCAATCGATTGGGGCGGTTATATGTTGGAATAACCACGCTAACTTTTGGTTCCGAACTCATCAAATGCGAGAAGTTATTCAAGGTACAAATGAATATACATTCTGGAAGACAATAATGGCGCAAAAAGCGATATTGGTCGGGCTAGACGGCCTCGACTTTGCGGAGATTTCGCCTTGGCTCAATGACCACTCACTGAGCAATCTCTCTTCATTGGTGGCGACAGGTTGTCAGAGTGAACTATCTAGCACTCAACCTCCTTGGACACCTTGCGCGTGGCCCTCCCTGCTCAGTGGTCGCAACCCAGGATCGCATGGCGTTTTTGACTTCTTCACGAACGACAGTTACGAGAAGGCCCTCATCGATCGACCGGCCGTCGACGCACCGTATATCTTCGAAACTGCCGCGGAAGCCGGGAAGACGCCAATCGCGATCAACTATCCCGTCACCCATCCCGCTCCGGAACTCGAACGCGGCGCCGTCGTCCCCGGCTATCTGGCCGCGGAAGACGTCGAGTTCTCGCCCCCCGAACTCCGAGATAAGTACGAATCTGAGTACGGAAAGTATCGGATCTACCCATCATACGGCACTGACGATGATCCGGTCGCAGAGTACACGGAAGTTGCTCGCCACCGCCGCGACATGGCCCGCTTCCTCGACGAGCGCTACGACTGGGACTTGATGGCAATTCAGTTCCAGGTCACCGACTCGATCTTCCATGATCTTGATGATCGTGAGCAGATCCGGCAGGTACTCGAAAACGTGGACGAGTTTGTCGGCGACATCATTGACCTCGGCGGAGAGGATCCATTGGTCTTCATCGCTTCCGACCACGGGATGGGTGACTACGACTGGACTTTCTACGTCAATTCT
Source organism: Haloarcula sp. K1 (assembly GCF_001647155.1). Lineage (NCBI taxonomy): Archaea > Methanobacteriati > Methanobacteriota > Halobacteria > Halobacteriales > Haloarculaceae > Haloarcula > Haloarcula sp. K1. The sequence continues at coordinate 489,231 of NZ_LRHL01000023.1, read as the reverse complement.
TGGCTCGCTGAGAACGGCTATTGTGAGACCACGACCGGAGAGGAACAGTATTTCAGACAGGCTAAAGACGAACTGAAAGGCGAAAGCGGAGAGAAAGGCTCCTCTAGCATCATTTCAGCTGTTGGGGCCGCTGCTTCTGCCCTATCAGCAGTTGGCCTCTCCCCCCGACGGATTCATCAAGGGCTCGGTACGGTCGGCTTAGATAAGACCGTTGAGCGACTGTTACCAGAAGATGCGCTAGTGGCCGCCCAGAATCAGGTCGTTGACCACGAGGATTCGGTCGCCTACCAGCTCTTGTTCAACAGTCTTGGCGTCCATCTGAACGTTGAAGGGCGGGAATCGAATGGGCAGGTCTCTCCCGAGAAATACGATGATGTTCGCAAGGAACTGATCAATGACCTCTCGAAAGTCCGAGATCCAGATGAAAACCTTGTGTTCGACGACGTCCTCCCCCGTGAGGAAGTCTACGAAGGCGAACACTTGGAGGACGCTCCAGATATCGTACTTGTTCCACGGGACTATCAGTACGACGTGAGCGGCTCCATCGTAGATACCTTCCGTCGGTATCCTCACAAAAATCACAAGCCCGAAGGAATTCTCATCTCGAATCGGGACTTGGAAATAGACCCCGAAACAGGTGCGTCTATTTATGATATTGCACCCACTGTCGCGGCTGCACTTGGATTGCCCGTGGATAGTGAAACCGACGGAGAAGTGCTAGGTCCGTTTGAGGCGGACGAGCGAGTCGATTGGGATGAACTCGCTGGAGAGTATCGTGAAGTAGCGGACTCTAAGAGTGGCCCGACCGACGATGTAGAAGATAGACTTGCCGACCTCGGGTATATGGAGTAAATACAGAGGAGAACTATCAGGCGATGTCAGTGTAGAGTTGGTGTGTACGCTCCGCGACACCGTCCCACGAGTACTCCGCTTCAACTAACTTCCGTGCGTTCTCTCCCCACTTACAGGCTTTATCAGGATTATCAAGCGCAAATCGAAGTCCGTCAGCCAACTCATCGGGGGATTTGGGTGGGACGAGATAGCCTGTCTCTCGATGATCGACGAACTCTTCGATTCCTTCAACTGAGGTCGCAATGACCGGCGCACCGGAAGCCCAAGCCTCCAGCAGCGTAAGAGGGTGTCCCTCCCAGACAGATGGCAGTACGAAGACACCTGCCGATGCATAGTGTCTCGTGACTGCCTCGTCGGAAACGCGACCTTCGAATATTACTCGGTCGCTCACATTCAGATCGTTTGCAAGCTCAACCAGCTCCTCTTGTTTGGGCCCGGTCCCAACGATAATCAGGTCCGTCTCCGGGAACTCTGATTCAAACTGTGCAAATGCACGGATCAAGTCAGAGACACGCTTTTTCGGTGCGAGGCGACCAAGAAATAGGATATCTGAACTCCGCTCCAAATCACCTGAGAAACGGTCTAGGTCAACGCCGTTGGGAATACAGCTCACGTTTGGATGGTGGTCAGCAAGCAGACCGACGTGTTCGTTGTTGACCGAAATTACGTGGTCGTAGTCGAATCCGAGGACGAACTGCCGTTCGATACGTAGTTTGGCACCGGCGAGCTTCGACGTGTCTCGACCAACACCGGACGTGATTGCAGTTCCATGTACGGTAAATACGGTCGAAGCGTCCGTTAATACCTTTCCGAGGCGAGTCGGCATCGCGGGTAGAAATGTGTGGCCGTGGATGATATCATAATCACCGGCGAGCAGTTTGGGGAGTGGTGTCACCATCGAGGCGATACGGCCAACGGGATTCCAATACTCTGTACAGGGGCCAAGTCTATGCAGCGTAACTGCACCGCCCGCGAACTGTTCTGTTTGTTTATACTGGTCTCCGTCTTGCTGGAGAGCGCGGGTGTAGATATCGATCTCGTGGCCGAAGTTCTCCGCAAGTGCCACTGATAGTTCCTTCACATGAACAGGGCCTCCACCTGTTCGTGGCCACCAGTCGTCCTGTAACATCGCGATTTTCATCGAATCATTCCTTGTAACCCAGTGCACTCAACCGACGTTCGATTTCCTCATCTACCTCATCTTCGTCACCTTCCTCTTCGTCACTTTCCAGTTGAACTCGTTCGGTAACGTGTGCTTCCAGATCTTCGCGGAGTGAGCGGTTCGAACACGCTCCGAACTCAATCGAACCGCTCTCACGATCGCGCTCACAGAAGCAGGACCCTTCCTGTGTCCGAAGCGCGTATCGACGAATGTGGCTGTGTTCGTCCTCACCGCGGGCTTGGAGAAACACCGTTCGGTCAGCATCCAATTGGTCTAGCAACGATACACGTTCAGAATCAATATCCAGCCCTGCAATCCGTTTGAATGTACTCACGATATCTAACGTGCTTACCGGCGTCTCTACTGTTCTATCAGCCCCGTCGGGTTCCCGAACGAACAGCGGGATATGCGTTATCTCATCGTGGAGATATCGCGGGTGCTCGTAGTAGCCGTGTTCACCGAACGCATCCCCATGGTCAGCGGTGACCACCAGTAGCGAATCCTCCAGCAAATCCCGGCTTCGGAGTTCGTTCAGGAACTCACCGATATGCTCGTCGTTGTAACGGATTTCAGCGTCATACAGATCAATCAACAGCTGACGTTCTTCCTCGGTAATCGATTCCGGCTTATCAATAGCACGCTGGTACAGCGACTGGGCGTCGCGGCCAGACAATTTCTTGTCTGCATACAGCGTCGCGTACTCACCTGGTGGCTCGTACGGTCCATGGGTGTCCATGTAATGGTTCCAGAGGAAGAACGGGTCGTCAGAATCCAGCGAATCAATCCACGACAGCGACCGCTCGTTGATCTCTTCGGCCCGAGCATAATGGCGATTTCGTAGTTTGTCAAGTGCGCGTTGGGCTAGGGCGACGAGTTTGTGCTGGCCGAAATGAAGATCGTCGTCAAACTTATCGAAGCCCTGATCGAATCCATATGCTCTCGAGACGAATGGATTGGAATGGAATCCACCAGTAGCGAATCCAGCTTCCGAAAGTTGGGAAGCGATTGTCTCCGTTGCAAGCCGGTAGCTATCGTTGATTGCCACATCGGGGTACTCCCCGGTCAACAGCGCAGGGACCGCTTCGCGTGTGTGTGAACTCGCGCTGTAGGCATTTGTGAACCGAATACTCTCCTCAGCAAACTCATCAAGTACAGGTGAAGTCTCACGGTGGTAGCCATAACAGGAGAGGTGGTCAGCACGAAGTGCATCCGCAGAAAGCAGGATGATGTTCCGCGGGGAAGAAGTCATGTATCCGACCTTTTCTCCGGATATGATTTTATTCTTCCGAAGCTAGTAGTTATTGTGTCCTGAATATCAGGTGACCAATTAGCGAAACAAACCATCAGTTCCGTGGGTCGGCAAAGCACTCGTGCAGGCTGCCTTTGTTTAGTTGTTTGATCCAACTAGCAGTTGTGAGGTTTCGGAAAGAGCACTCTACTTGTCCCTTGTCACGGTCGGAGTGTGACAAACTGAACGGCACTCTTGAAACGCTGCGTTCAAGATGCCGCCCCGTGACGATACGGCTACCTTACGATGGATGTCGCTTTTATCAGTAATGTGGTATTTCCCTATGTGAAAGGCGGCGCTGAGAAACGCATCCACGAAATCGGCACTCGCCTCGCTGACGAGGGCCACGACATCACCATCTACGGCCGACATTTCTGGGACGGACCGGCAGAGACCACACACGAGGGAATGACCCTCCGTGCGGTCGCCCCCGAAGCAGAGCTCTACGAAGACGACCGCCGGTCCATCACCGAGGCCATCGACTTTGCGGCTCGCGCACTCCCTCCGCTCCGTCGACGTCTCAGCGACGATGAACACGACCTCGCGATCGCTAGCGTCTTCCCGTATTTTCCAGTTCTCTCGACGAAGCTTGCTAGCCTCGGGACTAGCACACCAGTGGTCACGACTTGGCACGAGGTCTGGGGCGACTACTGGGAGGAGTACCTTGGCCCGCTCGCTCCGGGTGGCAAACTCGTCGAACAACTCACGGCCAAGACGCCCCAGCATCCGATCGCGGTTTCAGGCATCACAGCGGACAACCTCGCTGCCATCGGCCCGAGCCGTGAGCACATCGAAGTCGTGCCAAACGGGCTCGATACCGAGCAGGTCCAGACGGCCCCCCGCCCCGACACCGGCTACGACATCGTCTTCGCAGGTCGACTGATCGAGCACAAGAACGTTGACATTCTGCTAGAGGCTTTCGATGCAGTCGCCGACAGGCATGACGTCACGCTGGGGATCATCGGTGACGGCCCGGAGCGTGACCGGCTGGATACCAAACGCGAATCACTGGAACACGCCGACCGCGTTTCGATGTTAGGCTTTCTCGAAGTGTACGAGGATGTTCTCGGCCATATGCGGGCTGCAGACATATTCGCGTCTCCCTCAACGAGAGAGGGATTCGGAATTACCTTCGTCGAGGCGATGGCCGCCGACTGCACCGTGATTGCTGCTGACCACCCAGATTCGGCGGCAGACGAGGTCATCGACGGCGCCGGCTTCCTCGTAGAACCTACCATTGCCTCGCTCACAGAAACGCTCGATGATATTTTAGGTGGTGACCGCCCAGCGACGGATCCCGTCGAACGTGCGCAGCAATACGACTGGGATGCGGTTGCAGATCAGGCCGAAACCGTCTATCAGCGAGCTATTGACGGGTCGTGGTAACATGAACTCTAGCGGAAACGGAACTGCGCTTTGGCTCCCCTCTGCGGTTTAATATCGAAGCCGACCCACACACCTCGTAACGAGTGAAACATCGTCATGGGTCCCCGCCCGTCGCTGAGCACTCAATGGCTTGGATGACAACCTCTGGATCCCGAAGCAGTCGATGTTCCAGGTAGCTCCCTTCACCCTGTCCACCCCCTGTGTGATTCGACTCAGTCACCCCGAGAAACGACTGTTCTTTCAGCAGCCGGTACACGCGATCCTCGGAGAGTGGATCCGCTCCAGCCTGCTCAGCGACCTTTAAATAAAGCGTATAGATCTGATGAGTTCGAAAAGCTTCCTGAGCTGGGTTGTCGACGGTAAGTAGCGCCAGCGCTCGGAGGATGTATTTCACATGCGGCGTCGTCCCACGCACGAGTTTCTCGAAGCGGTTCACCTCCGCTCGTTGGACGGCGTCATCGACGTGCGAGACTGTGACTGTCTCCGTCCCCTGTTTCTCAGCGAGACGACCAGCTTCGTATAGCGTATCGATCGCTTTCCGTGCATCCCCGTGTTCTTTGGCTGAGAGGGCAGCGACCTTTGGGATCACATCGTGCTCCAACACGTCCGGTTCGAAGGCATCCGTCCGGTTGTCCAAGATTGCTCGTAACTGACCAGCATCGTAGGGGTCAAAGACGAGTTCGTTCTCCTGCAGACTTGAGTCGATGCGTTCGCTCAAGCGCTCGCGATATTCGATCTTGTTACTGATGCAGATGGCGCCGACGTGTGTCTCTGCTTTCCCGCTCTCGCGAGCCCGAGAGAGGCTGCGTAACAGTTCATCATCGTCTAACTTGTCGATTTCATCGAGAATGACGACCAGTGAGTTAATGTTGTACTCCTCAAGTAGGTCCCAGGTGATGTCACGGTAGTCGGTGGCTCCGATCCCGACACGCGGGACGTCGATATCTGCGTCGAGGCTCGCCACTAGTTTGCGTGCCATCTCCCGGCTTGCCTTTGCGTCGGTCTGATAATCGGAGCAGTCGACGTACGCCTGCTGAAACGAGATATCGTTTGCCTGTGCCTCGAAGTGAGCCTCACGAGACACACACCTCGCAACGAGTGACTTTCCGGTTCCGGTCTTGCCGTATATGATCGTACTCTCCGGTGGGCCGCCGACCGTTGCTGGACCGAGTGCTTGCCCGATAGCGCTGACTTCGTCGTCCCGCCCAACGACTCGCTCCAGATCGGGGACGTGGCCGACGCGTACCAGTTCCCTGTTAGCAAATATTCCGCCGGTTTTGAAGATATTATCATCTTCATCTGAGTCTGACATTATTTACTCTATCAAATCCGTCCCTGTATGATAAGTGTAGCGACCAAGCAACGAGTGAAGTTTAGTAAAACCCGTCTAAAACCATTTTAGTAGCTTTTCACATAAATTTATATATGTCTGAGTGGGGTGTCACACACCCTCTACCGAGTGTAATCGCCTACTGCCCACACTAGGCTACTTGAAGTCACGCGCGGGAAGGCATGCAGTCCACGATGGACTATATCTAGATCGGAGTCCCTTACCCTCATTTCACCACTGGCGCAGCGTCTACTTACAGTAAACGCCGAACGACTGGCCGAGAATACACAGCTTACGTTCGGTTCATGATCCGCTCATGACGAGTATCTCTCTGTCAACGACGATCAGCGGTCAGTACACTCGGTACTTGGTGCGTGCCTGCGAGATCCATTTGTGGACTATTATAAAACGCAGTCGGGTTGCATATTCGATGCAACCCGCAACTTCGCGGCTTTTGTCTCAGTCCGCTTTTCGTCCCGAAACCCGCTTACTTGCCGCTCATCAGAGACGCTGTGGAGATCCGATCTTTCACTCGGTGTGGGGTGTGTCTGAGACGAGAATCTATCGGACAGACAATGACAACCAGCCAGTACACTCGGTATCAGGTGTGTCCGGGACAAGCTTTCCGCCAGTCAGGCAGGACCAGCACACCTGTACCAACGGCAGATCAACCCCAAAGCACCACCCACGGCAGCAGCCGCGTAGTCCATATGAGAGCTCACGAGGGAAGCGATACGACAGTCCGGACACGAGCGATTCGAGCGCGGTACGACGTCATTCACCACCGGGCGGTGACAGGTGCACTCTTCCCTCGGTGGATGCAAGGTTACCTACACGAGCTCGCCATGCTGGGAATCACCAGTTGGGTTGAGTAGGATACAGACGACGTTGGAGGACGGTACTACGAGTACGCTCTTGCTGCGAATCCACTCCCTGTATCGAGACAATCAGCAAAACGGTAGGCCACATGGGTATCTTCAAGGAAGTACAACAGCGTCTTGATCGGAGTCACTGAGCTGTCCTCGATACGAGGTCGTCCAACTGCTACAAAAGACACTGGACATGTGGTAGCAGGAACAGGCTTCTGGTCGCCATGTGTCATACGGACCGTTATCGCTTTTCGAGCCAGTATGTGATTACAACGTACTGCTCCGGTTGTCCCTATAGTAACAATTGAAACGATGTACACAGATCACACTGCCATCGTGCGATCAGGTGTACATTGATTTGCAATGGCTACTATAGCTGTTCATAACCCACGGCTGACTCGTACACGGAGACGCTTGACGCCTTATTGATTAGGTGTTAGTAAGTGGAAAGAGTAACACTAACCATGCACCAGCGGTGGTCAGACTTCGCACCAGAACTCGAATCCGGTGAATCGGACCGCGTCAACGACGTTATTGACGATATTAGCGATATGAGTCTCAGCGAGCGGAGCGAACTCTTCAACAGCTGCTTCGACGAGGTAGTCCAACTGTATGAGGCGGCCGACGATGGATACGTCCGGCAGTCAGTTGTCCGCGTCGCAGACCAGCTTGTACCTGGACTTCCGATCGTAGCGGCACTCGACAATGACGACCGATCTATCGCTATCGACGAAGCAACTTTCCAAGACCAGACAGATGCACTGTGTGGCTTTCTACTAGAGGCGCTCACGGACGACGATGGCCGTGTTAGACAAGCGGCCAAGCGTGGCTTGAAAGACGTGTTTCGAACCTACGACGCGCTTGACGATGAGGAGACACTGGAAGCGCTTGTCATCGAACTTGACGATATGGCAGGGGAAACGTCGGGGACGCAGGCGAAGCACCTCCGTGAAGCGAAAGAAGACGCCAAATTCTCGCTTCAGTCGGGCGTCGCGCGTCTCGTCGAGGGATTCGAAGAGGAGTTCGGCGGTTCGATTCAGAAGGACACGTAGCGCCTCAGTTCAATTCCTGTGCCCAGAGACACACTTGACACCCAGTTAGACGCTCAGATGTCTACAAAGATAGCTGCTGAAGCATAGCCCTGCCTCACGAAGTTGAGAACTGAACTAACTCCGAATCGGGTGTGTGTCTCAACGGTCAATGGATATCCCTGGTGCTATCGAGCTAGTTCCAGCCATCAGATCGGGTATATTTGCTACCAGAACACTCCGGAAATCTGGTGTTCGAACCTGCGCTTGTTGACCATCACGACTGTACTGAGCAAGTCCCCCGACCTCAACCAGCCAGGGCTTTCTGTCTCTCTGCGGCCGTCGTTCGAAATCTAAACACCATCCTCAGTACGGCGAGACGCGAACAGGCGTCCGAGCAAATTCACCGGCATTGCGCGTGACGACTGGTTCATCACGGCCAACAGCAATCCCCGCGATCATTGCCTCGACAGCACCAATCTGTTCCCCGGAGCGAGCAAGATCACGTTGAACGTCCACGGCACGACACGCAGCTTCGCTATCGTATGGCACTAACGGACTGTCGTCGAGAATCTCATCGAACTGTTGGCCAGTCGTTGTCGTTGGGTCGATACCGATCCCGACGTCGGTATAGACTAGGGTTGGACAACAAGTAGTTCATCGGAGATCTCATCGAGTTTTGCAACTGCTCCGGCGTCCTCAGCGAGTAAATCAGTCAAAAAGCATACATCGAGAATCACTGTTCAATCTGGCTCTCATCGTTGATGCGTCTATCGACATCATCACGGAATGAGCGGGATTTCTCTTGAATCTGCGCTACTTCGTCATCTTCTGCCAACCCGACCAATCCATACAGTGGATGTTCCTCTTCGGTAAGGATACGATCAATAACGTCGCTAAAGCTCTCACCTTCGCCTTTCTTACGACGCAACCGCTCGTATGTTTCCTCTTTGAGACTGATTGTTTTACTCGGCATCTGTGTCTGACTTTCTGTGTATCTATTTATTTGGGCGACTGTGTACTGTCGTGGAGTTGGCTGAGGGACCTGATATCCTGCAACAAGGTTGTGATTGCAGTACTACGCTACGTCGAGTGTCCCGGGTTCAGATACCAATACAGAGGACATTCGAGACACTCGACGAGACGGCGACTGGGTAGGAGAGCGATAGAGTACCGCTTCCCACGAGGCCCGTATGAATCAATTGGAAAGCACTCGACACGGTGGGGAATCACTACAGCGGGCGCACTGGCTGTTCGTTAATAGAATGCCATGTGACACGCAGTCTTCCCTCCCACACAAGGTATTTCCTCCCACATCAACGTAGCACTACTACCGAGTCAGAGAATGGTCCTCCCAATCGAACATTTCATCATCGCCCTCCTTCCCGTCGCAGTATACGCCCTCCTCCGCGATCGACAGCTCCCAACGCTTCACTTACTGGCAGTGACGTTCTTCGGCAGCCAGTTCCCGGATCTCATCGACAAGCCACTGGCGTACGAACTCCAATTGATCCCCTCCGGGCGGGTATTTATGCACTCGCTTCCGTTCGCGATTCCGCTCTCGATTGCCGTCGTCGCATACGCGGTCCGAACGGATCGGACTAGACTTGGGGCGGCGTTTGCCTTCGCCCATCTCTCACATCTGGTGGCCGATAACCGACAGCTCCTTCGCCCGGACCCGTACGTGTCGTCGGACTTGCTCTGGCCGCTCCAGCCGCCCGTTGTGCGCCCGGCGGTCCCACAGTGGGTCGGCGAGGGTGCAGTAAATCTCCACCTCTGGACCGGGTTTTCGGTGCTCGTTCTCGCACTGGCGGCGTACATTCTAGTAGTGGACCTGCAGACCCAACTCGACTTCAGATTGTTTTGAGGGGCATCACCAGCCGGAGCCATGACGTTTTAGACCGACGGGCGAACGACAGTATCGTATGCGACGATTGGTCCTCGCCGTCTGCTTCGTTGCCCTCTTCGCTGGGTGTGGCACATTCGTGGGTGATAGTCCGCCGCCGAGTGACGAACGAGCCGTCGCGGCCGTCGAGGAGGCGAACAGCACTGTCGCCACCGTCAAAGCGTACCGATTCGGAATGGATATGCACGTAACTGCGTCGGATGGTGAGCAGTCACGGACCGTGAGAGTCGACGGTGAGGGTGCGGTGAACGTCTCGGAAAAACGGATGCAGGCGACGACACGGATGCAAGACCAGACGGTCGAGTCCTTCGTCGATGGGTACAAAGCGTACCAGGGCTGTCAGGAACCCTGGGACGGCTACGGCGTCGAGAACGTTTCGCGCTCCGAGCCGTGGGCAACCGCGACACCGCTCCATCGGCAAGTCCTGCTCTTCGAACGCTCGAACGTCTACTGGCGGGGCAACGAGACGCTCGACGGCAACCGGACTGTCCTCGTCACGGCGTCCCCGAGCGCCGAGACCATCGAGTCACTGATGAATCGCCGACAGGCTGGCGACATGGCGCTCAACCGCGGCTCGCTTGAGAACGCGACGGCGCGACTCTGGCTCGACCCGGAAACAAACAGGCCAGTAAAATCGGAACTCCGACTACAAATCTCACAGCGAGGCGCGACCGCAACCGCGACAATTACGCTCAGGTACACTGACTTCGACGAACCGACCAAAATCTCGGTACCACCGGAGGTGTACGACGACCCCTACGAACTCGGCTGTCCCGGTGCCAGCTGACCCACTCGTCAGCAACAGAGAGAAACCGCTGAACGGTGGGCGAGAAACTCGCTCAGTCCGTCCAGTCCTCGTACAGCCCGCGGCCGACGACACCGAGGCCGACGAGCGTTATGAGGTTGAGGAGGAGGCCACCGACGACCGGAATTGCGAACGGGACGGCCAGTAGTAGTCCGCCAGCGACGCCATCTGTTGCGCTCACGGTCCCGTCATCGCCGATAACCGAGTTCCCGACCCAGACGGCAGTAATGCCGGTACCGATGATACCCAGGATGCCGATGAGAAGCAGCCCGGGGATCGAGATCAGAGCGCCGATAACCGTCAGCGCGAGTATCACCAGCCCGATGGGGAGGAAAATGCCGACGAGAACTCCCCAGCCGATTGCGCCGCCGAGGTCGTCCTGAATCTCCCGCACGGCGTTAGTCGTATACTTCGGGCCGATAGCGGCGGCTGCAGCACCTAATACTGCAAGAATAACGAACCCGACACCGAATCGGAGAACGACTTCGAGCGCCGGGCTAAGACTCCCACCCGAGGCTGTAGGCTGTGCTGTTGCGACCCCGGAGAGTCCGAGTACGGCGAGTAGACTCCCGAGACTACTAACGGCTTGCTTGGAGGGCATAGTAGCGTCTTCTCGGTTTCATCTGCGGTTGTAAACCTCTTCTGTATGTTCGCGATCTGTCATCGCAGCTGGCGATACAACCGCTCCTGCTGTGTTTCGTCCGTCTGTCGGCTGTTTCCCCGGGTACTGACCGGCCGGTTCCGCGGCCAGTACTCGACCCCCGGTCTGAGTGCCAACAAGCCTGAAACGACGGATGGTCGCACCGTCGGCGCTACTCTGTGAGGTCGACGACGTCGGCGTCGGCGAGGTCCCCCAACCGGTCCGGTTCGACCGCAAACACCGCGCTCGGCGTGCCGGCGGCAGCGTGAACAACGTCGTAGTGGGTCAGTGTCGGGTCGACCGTGGTCGGGAGGGCCGTATCGTGACAGATCGGGGGGACGCCGCCGATGCTCCAGCCGACGACGCTCCGAATGTCGCCCGGGTCGGCCATCGACGCGGTTTCTGCACCGTAGTGGTTCGCGACCGCGTCAAGGTCAAGACGGTTCGCACCGCTCGTGATTGCGGCGACGAGGTCACCGTCGCGATTGCTGCCTGCAAGTGCGACGACGATGGTCGATGCGATGGCGGCCGTCTCGCAGCCGATGGCCTCGGCGGCCGCTGCGGCTGTTTCCGTTCCCGACTCGAATTCCGAGACATCGAGGTCAACCCCGTATCGGTCACGGGCCCGGTCCGCAAATTCCGAAGCGCGTTCGTGCATACCTCTTCTGTACACCTCTCTCTGTAAAAACGGGGACGAAGACGAACAGGACGATAGCTCAATCGTATCGGTCGAAACGTCGCCTGCCGTCCTAACGTAGCACGATTCCTCCCAGAATCAACCGCCCCACAAATACCCCTGCAAGAACGGTTCGTGCTGTTCCCGCATCTCTCATGCTGTGAGGACGAGCTACTCGATCCGGTGCTTTCGGGCGACTCGGACAAGATCGAGTACACCTCGTACGAAGTCGTCGCCCAGAATGATGCCTAATCCGACGGTGAAGTCACGACCGGACCGGAACCCCGCGGCAAACCCGTCTCAGTCAAGCATCCCGATCTGATCCGCGGTAAAGCCGAACACGTCCTCGTAGCCGTAGGCTGAGAGCAACACCGGGTGGAAGGCCTCCTCCGCGACGACAGTTTCGTCGTCGGCTGCTGCCACAGGGTCACCCTCTGGCACCGGCTCGAAGTTCCGGACGAACACCTCGTACTGTTCTGCTGCTGCCTTCGGAATCGGCTCGCCAAGCTGGAACACTGGGAGTGACGTCTCCCGTTGTTGAGGTGACTCCGCGGTGACTCCAGTGGCAGCGAGGAACTCCCGGATGACCTGCTCCGCGTTCTCGGCGGCTTCCGCGGAGCCCTGATAGCCACATTCGACTTCGACGACTGAGTCCACCGTCGCGAACAATCGCCCCTCATTTGCGCCTTTCGTCTGAACGACGGCGTCCACGGAGAGGGCGCTACAGAGTGCCTCCATTTCCGGCGTGAGGTCGTCGACGAGGGCGAACATTCCGTCGTAGGACTGTGTGGAGTGCAGCGAAAGCACGGTGCAATCGTGGAGTTCTGCGGCGAGAGCCGCGGCCAGCCGTGTCTCGTGGGACTCGCTGTCAGCGTCGCCTGGGAACGATCGGTTGAGGTCCGTATCGAGATATCGCTTGTTTGCGTCGAGGGCGGCCTCGTTCGCGATGATGAACTTGACCGGTCGCTCGACCTCCGGTGGGTCGGCAAGGACGGCTTCGATGCCGTCCCGACCGCACGGTTCGTCGCCGTGGATGCTCCCCACGACGGCCACCTCCGGAACCCCGTCTCCCAGTTGCTCGATTCGCATCTGTCCGTGCTAACGCTTCCAGCCTTTAGAATTATCCGGATTCGGTCAATGTTCGAGCGACTCCGCGAACTCGATGTCCTCCGGGCGACACGTCGGGCACTCGCCGTCGAGACGGATCTGCCAGCCCTGGAGCGCTGACGGGTCCGACAGCGCGTTCGTCACCGTCGTCCGCACATCTAACAGGTCGACGCCGTAGTAGTCGTTAGGGACGCCACGGAAGTACTGCAGCGATGTGCGAAACAGCGACCGCATCCCGTCGTCGTCCTCGAAGTCGAAGTGCTTGTACGCGCCGGCGGCGACCTGCACCATCCCGTGGAGGAATTTGCTCTCCGTGTTCCCGCGGCCGTAGTTGTACCATTCGTCCTCGAAACAGTCGTGTGATTCGTGGAACTCCCCGGAGTTGTACAGACGGACGCCGTGGACGACGGCCCGCCTGAGCGTCTCGTGTTCCCATTGACCGTCGGTTCGCCAGCCCGAAGGGTTCCCGTCGGGGGCCTCGACGGTCGGGTCGCGCGTGTGGTCGTCCATGCCTACGCTACTGGTTCACGGTGGGTCAAACCACCGGTTCTATCGGCGACAGTCGCCATTGGAACGCAATGCACACCTGATCGCGCGGCGGCAGTGCGGCCAGTACGCAAACGCTTTCAATTACTGACATACTGTCCCACCGGCCTTGAGTCGCTTCCGTACGACATTTATACCGTACCGCCATGTGTACCGAATGCACTACGCGTGCGAGGGTAGCCAAGCCAGGAAACGGCGGCGGACTCAAGATCCGCTCCCGTAGGGGTCCAAGGGTTCAAATCCCTTCCCTCGCATCGTATAGGGGCCGCACAACGCGGCGCCGAAGGATGCACACGGAAGGGTTTGAACGAGAGAAGGCGGGGCGGTTGCCCGTCTCCGCGTAGTTCAAATCCCTTCCCTCGCACTGTTGGACCGACGCGGTCCCTCGCAAACAGTGAGCGGCCCTCGTCACGGTCGCGAGTACGCCATCGACCCCGATGGTGTCTCGCTGTGAAGACGACGGCCGACCGGTGCCGGAAGACTCGCACGGAGCGATCTTCCCTCGCAATTCTCCGAACCGATCTGCTAGAGACGTGTCTCAGCGATGCGGCACCCTGTGACACCTCCCCGATGAAGCTGGCTCTCCCGTGAATTGCCCCAGATCAGTTCAGTAAGTACCGCTCTAAACGCGGACTACAGTTACTGAGACATTATTTAGACTCTTTTAGCATCGGTTAGTTACCATCTTATTTGTGAATATATATCAAAAACTAATAAATACAGGAAAACAATCAATTATACCTCAGTTCATGTACTATCTCGGCCCAGAAGGCTTCTAAAGGCCTCAGAATAGTATCACTGCACAAGAAATATACCACAGGCTTCAGTAATGTTTCAGTAATGGTAAAAACACCAATAATAACGCCGGCTGTCATCTTCGTCATGGCAGTCGCGTTGGTACTCGCTGGTCCGTTATCAGTGACGACCACTGTTGGGGCAACCCCCGTCGCTGAGAGCCAGTCGCTCTCGGTGACCGAAAACGTCGACGTGTGGGACCGGTCCCCGCTCACGCTCCGAACGACGTCAGAAGGGCCGACCACGATAGTGGCACCGCGGACGTTCCTCAACGTCGAATCAGCTGCGACTGGCGACTTGCCGCTCAACAAGCGGACGATGACGATCCACGAGCGCAACGAGTCAATAAACATGTCCTTCGAACCCAGAATCGGTGCCGGAACGAGGGCACTCGCCGGCGACGAGGCGCAACTGCTGGCTGTCAAGTTGGATGAAGCACCGACTACGGCAGGGGCAAACGCCAGTAACATCTCCCGCGCTTCCCTCGAAGATGTCTTCGCAAATAACTCGGACACTACGTCATCGGAGCTACTCGATGACGCGGAAGACGTCGGCACGATAGACGAGGATGGCGAACTGCAGGCGTCCTACACCCCTGAATCGGGCGGCGCATACGGCTTCGTTCTGGTGACTGTCGACGAGGGCGATGAAGGGCTATCGGTATCGGACGGTAACGTCTCCGTCAACGGGAACGTGACCGTCGTCGGTGTCGAACAGGCCGTGGTGCAGGACAACGCCTCGAACGTCGAGCGGACCCAGAACCCAGTCAACCCCGGCGACAACGTCACGCTGGCTGTCGACACTGAGATGGAAGACGAAAACGCCACCCACGCGGTCCTGCTGGTCCGACAGGGCGTACTCCAGCGGCAGTCGAGCACGGTGACTGTGTCGGGCGAACTGAACGAGAGCTTCTCGGCTGACCAGATCACCGTCGAGAATTCTTTCGATAACATCAGCGGTGTTGGGACGGTTGAGAGCAACACTGGACTGGGGAGTTTCACCCTCTCCGAGAACCAGTCGATACCTGCAATCGGGTTGCAGGGGCTGTTCGGCACGGTGGTTTCCGAGGCCGAATCGGACGCTAGCGGGGACGTTATCCATGCCTCTGCAACGATTGTCAGCGGTGACGCTGACGCCAACGTGACGGTCCAGACCCTGGATTCTTGGCCAAACGGTGCGTATCAGTACGTCCACGTCGCAGTCGGTAACGAAACCGGGACTCTCAACTCGGATACCGGCACGGTGGCAGTGAGTCCGGGCGGCGGCCCTGATAATGGTGGTGGCCCGGGCAACGGTGGCGGTCCCCCGGACAACGCTGGCGGACCGAGTGATGCTGGGGACGACGACGAAGAGGACGGAGAGTAACTGATCGGGCGGCCTTTACTGGTGGTGTTCACCGGACACAGCACCTCTTTGTGCGCCGACGTGTGCAGATTCTACTCGATGACACGGCCGACTGTTGGCCGATTGCTGTTAAACCCGGGTCCGCTGTCGAGCATTTACTATAAGGAATCCATCAACTCGGGAACCTGTCATGAATGCGAATAGGTAATTTACCGAGACACGACTCACGATTCGCGCTGTAAATCCCCGGACAGCAGGTACGTGTTTTGTAACCGTCATATGACACTGTGTAGCGTCGAATGTCACTGCATAAGAATTATACCGCACCCCTCCGAAAAAATTCAGTAATGTATAAAACAACAAACGGAAAACGCACTGTAATTTGTGCGATGACAGTGCTGCTGGTGTTAGCCGCCCCCCTGTCGGTAACGTCGGCGGCGGCAACGCCAGTCGATGAAGGGCAAACGACAGCGGTGACGGAAAACGTGGATGTCTGGGAACGGTCGCTGCTCCCGCTTCGGACGTCCTCCACCGGCCCAACGGCGATAGCAGCCCCGGAGACGTACATCAACATCGAGTCTGCCCAGACAGGTGACGTCCCTCTCAACAGGGAGGAGTACACGATTCACGAGACGGGCGAATCAGTAGACCTTCGGTTCGAATCAACGACTGGGGCTGGAACGACGGGACTTGCTGGTGACGAGGCGCAACTGCTCGCTGTCAGACTCTCTGAGAACCCATCTTCAGCAGGGTTTAGCGAAGGTAGCATCAGAACCGATCTGGCCAGTATCTTTACGAACGACTCCAACGCCAACTCGGTCGAACTGCTAGACGACGGAGACGGTGTCGGTTCGATAGATGACAACGGTGCGCTCGAAACCTCGTACACGCCTGACTCGGGCGGTGCCTACGGCTTCGTCCTGGTCACTGTCGATGACGGACAGGGCATGTCCGTTTCGGACAACAATGTCTCGGTCGATGGGAACGTGACCGTCGTCGGCGTCGAACAGACGCTGGTTCAGGAAAGCCCGTCGACGGTCGATGCGACCTCCGACGATATCACCGCTGGCGATAACGTCTCGCTCGATATCGAGACCGAACTGGAGGACGACTCTGTCACGCACGCTGTGTTGCTACTCGACGAGGACGAACTCCAACAGCGGACGAGCACCGTCCGTGTGACCGGCGAAATCGATGAGAATTTCTCGGAAGACCAGGTCACGGTCGAGAACTCCTTCGACGGCGTCAACGGCGTCTCGTCGGCCGACGATGACGCTACCCTCACCGGTGAGGACTCGACGGCAGCAGGAGCGATGCCGTCAGCGGGACTGATCGGGCTGTTCGGGTTCGTTCTCTCCGAAGCATCGCCGGATTCGACCGGTGATGACGTGATGCACGCCTCGTCGACGACGGTCTCCGGTGCCTCCGATACCACCGTCGACGTCGAAACACTCGACTCCTGGCCAAACGGGACGTACACGTATGTTCACGTCGCTGTTGGCGAAGACTCAAACGATATCAACTCCGCGACCGGGACAGTCACGCTATCACAGTCGAATGAAACCGATTCCGGCGACGATGATGACGATAGCGACGACGGGAGTGATGGCAACAACGGCGGCGGCGACGACGGGAGTGATGGCAACAACGGTGACGGCGACAACGACAACAACGACAACGACGACAACAATAACGGGAGCGATGACAGCGATAGCGGAGATAGCGATGACGATAGTGGGAACGACGACTCCGATACCGAGGGGACTGAAGAAGACACTGAGGACGAAGCTACGACCGACACCGACGACACTGAGACAGTCGAGACTGAAGACGGAGAGGTGCCAACGGAAGCAGCCACGACCGCAGGTGGTGGGGCACAGCAACCTGATGAGACAGACACAACCGGAACGGAGGGCTCGGTCGAGACCACGAGTTCGAGCGGCCCCGGTTTCACCGTCCTCGTCGCGGTGCTAGCATTGCTAGGCGCTGGATTCCTGGCACGTCGGGACTGAGGAACTGCCACAGTTTACGCGGCATTTGTCTATTCTCTGACGAATCTCTTTCTCTGACGGATTTCTCTCCTGTTGTGTACTAGCCGGAGCTAGCTTTCCTGCATAACTGAGTTATCCCCTCCTAGCGGCTGCGGATACAATATTGCTGAAAGGGGTAATTTTATGTCATTTTACATATAACATTGCTATGTAAGGTACATACAATGGGGGACTACGCAAAGCCATCCCGTGCGGCGAAAATCAAGTGCATCAAGTGTAACTCACCGGTCGTGCTCACCGTCGACGAAGAGTATATCTGTGTCAGCTGCGGCGAAGCACCGATCGAATCGGCGACCCCAGTTTGAGACAGGCGTTTCAGCTTCACTCCGCGATCTCCAGAGGCGGGAACGGTAGCTTTGATATCTGACGGGTAGTTCGAAATCCGCCGCTTGAGACCCACTGCTTCAGTAGCAACGACCGTTGGCCGCGAACGCTTTACCGTTGTGGTATTTCGGCTGAGACCTGCTCGTATCTCCAGTACACCGTCACGAGGCTGTAGCTGATGGCCAGTCCGAAGACGATCACAGGGACGGCAAGCGAGAGTAGACTGTCGGGCGAATGCGCCGCAAACGACGGCGTTCTATCGGGGGTTGCTGACAACAGCGGCCAGAACAGGTTCGGAAAGAAGTAGTAGTCCGTCCCGAGCCGCACAATCGGATAGAAGTCGCCGGCGATGTGTGAGAGGTAGCCGGCGGAAAACACCACTGCGTGCCGTCCGTAGCTCTGGCGTGCAGCCAGCAGTACAAGGATGGTGAGGACGGGTAGCGAGACGACCAGCGAATGGGCAAGCATACGCCCGCTCGGAAGAATAGCGACTGTCCACGCGAGCGGCTTGTCGATTACGTCCGGGAGTTGCGTCGCAACAAGCAAGAGCAGTACCATCGGCCCAGACGGGAGTCGACGCCACCGAGCCACCATGTATGCCGTCAGCGGGACGGCTGCGAGGAGGAAGTGGCCTGCGGGGTACACGGTGAAACCAATGATCCAGGCAAGGAAAAGCTGTTTGCCGGGTTAGATCTCAAAAGAATGGGCAGTAAGTCGGTCCCTGTTTTACCTGGGGGAGCGCTGCTCGCTACGAGAACCTGGGTCAGCCGGTTACGTTCACCCAGAGGTGGACTTCCCGGTACGCAGTCGATTGGTCCACGGTCTCAGGTGGTGACCCGCGGTACAGCAGGTACTGGAGCCGAAGCCCCTCCCCAGTCATCTCGGGCGTCACTTCGTGCTGGCGGTGCCAGGTCTCGTTGTGGCCCAGGGTCGGCTGGAAGCGCCGAAGTTCCGACCGTTCCCGGACCTGGGTTTCGTTGCCGACGCGCTCGACGCGTTGTAACTCGGCGACTACGGTGTACTCTGTCCGTTCGTGTTCCTGATTCCCGATACCGACGATCAACGAGCGACCTTCGCCCTGCTGAAACTCCGTCGGATAGCCGTCAGCGACGAGTTCCCCGTCTTCGTCTTCGGTCAGCAGGTAGAACTCGCTGAACCGCTCGCCGTCCTTTGGTACCGTGACCGCGTATCCGACGCTGGCGGCCGCAAGCAGGATGCTCAGGACCAACAGCACGTTCAGGACCGCGTCCGTCCGTGAGGCCGGCGAGAACAACTCCGCACGTCCGGCACTGAGCCACGCGCGATACGGGACATGAAACCGTTCGTCAGCGGGTACCGCCCAGCGTCGAACAGCCGCGACAGCGGTCAACACGAGCGTCAGCCCGCTGAGCGACACGAGAATCGGAAGCAGGCGGATACCCCACGGCGTGAAATTCAACACTAGGCCGACCAAGGGAACGAGGGCGATACTGAGTCCGAACGAGAGTGCGACCCGTTCGATACCGTCGATTCCGTCGGCTCGTGGATCCGAAACGGTCTCGTCGTCGGCCGTGGGGCCGCTCCCGGCCTCCGGAAACAGCGCTGCGATGAACGCATAGCCGGGAATGAAGAGGACAAACACGAGCCCGGCGACGATGCGGACCGGCGTGTCGGAGATGACCGGCAGCAGGGCAGCCAGATTCGTCAGAATCACCACGCCGATAACGCCTGCCAGATCGGCCGGGAGGTGGCGGAGTTGACGTGGCAAGAGTAGTTTCCACGTCTGGGTTTCAGCCATTGGCAATGAGTCATGTCGGCACGGTAAAAAAATAGCTGATTGCGTCCCTCTCTGCCACGGTACGTGACTGCGACCGACTCCGGTGAGTCAACCGAACGCATTTTATCAAACCAGCGGAATAACTCGGTGTGTTCCGGAGCCAGTCGTGGGCCGTGTTCGTCACCCTGACAATACTTGGACTTACAGCGGGCGCTGGTGGGGTGGCAGCGATGGGGACCGACGATGGGGGTCCGGCTCTGAACCGGCAGGTGGAGACGCCGACGGACGACAACGAGACGCAACAGGAAAACCCGGATTCGGTGTCGGACGGCGAGTACGGCGATGAAACGGCCGCCTGGTTGGCTCGGACGATGGGGGGGCGGCTGGAGAACAGCAGTATTGCGCTGTCGAACGACCAGTACGACCAGGCTCGGTCGGTCCTCGGCGACGACTACGACAAGCGTCTGGAGCAGTACGTCGACGTTGCCGGTGACACGTCCTCGGATACGGACGACACCGCTGCAAGGGAGTTCGAGGCCGCGAGCGAGAACCAGCGGAATCTCACGAACGAGGTACAGCGGTACCGCCAGCAATATACGGCGTATCAGGCGGCACGCGAGCGCGGTAACGAAAGCAAGGCCCGCATCACTGCGCGTGCGATGGAGCGAACGGCGTCGAACATCAGCGATAGGAGCCGAGAACTGAACCGGAACTTCGAACGGATAGAGAACACCACGTCTGTCGACCTCTCTTCGGGACAGACCGAGATCAATGAGACGACAGAGAACATTACGACGACGCAGGCGGTTATCCGCGAAGAGACACTCGTTGGGACGACGCTCACAGTTCAGGCGATAGACTCGACTGCATCGTTCAGCGATCCCGGAACGGTCTCCGGCCAGATACGGACTGAGAACGGCTCGGTCATCGCAGACGAGGTGGTCGAACTCAGGATCGGGAACCGGACACAAACTGTTCGAACTGATGCCAGCGGTGTGTTCGAATCCCAGTACCGGCCACGCTCAGCCAGACTCGGGTCGCAGTCCGTCCCGGTCAAGTACGTCCCGGATACCGACTCAGTGTACCTGTCCGACGACACCACGTTCACGATTGACGTGAAACAGGTGACGCCGAACGCGACGAGCGACATCGCACCGGGGACGGTAGGGTACGGCGACCGATTCGACGCCACGGCGTCCGTGACAGTCGAGTCGAGAGGTGTCGACGGAGTACCGGTCGAGTTCACCGTTGGTGATACTGTCGTTGCACGAACGACGACCGGACCGAACGGAACGGCGACAGCATCGACCCGAGCCCCAGCGTCGGTAAACGACGGTGAGCGTGTAGTTGTCGCTCGGGTTCCGTACGAAAACCGAGCGATTGCGGGCGTCCAGTCGGAGACCCCTGTTGTCGTCGTCGAGACTCAGACGACCCTCTCCGTGAGTGCGTCACGCACGGATGATGGGGCCCTTGCCAGGGGGCAACTCCAGACCGTTGCCGGGGAGCCTGTCGCGGGTCGCCCGGTACGCCTGCAGGTCGGTGCTGGCGGCACCCAACTCGTCGAGACGAACCGGAACGGGTCGTTCCAGACCGTCCTCGAATATCCGCAGAACAACGAGACAGTTACCGTTACCGCTACGTACGACGAACCGAGTTCGAACCTCGGTAACGCGACCGCAACGACAACGCTGGCCGCAGGAGCCGGCGGCGGAAACCCACCGGTCGGCTCCGATTCGGACAGGGATCTGCTTATCGATACCCTGGTAGCGATACTGTTCGGCTCTGACGAGAACCCGGAAGTAGCCTTTGGGAACGGGATCATCGGATACAGCTGGCTGCCCGTCCTGGGCGGCGGGGTAGCGCTTGCAGTTGTCGTCGGGGCTTGGTTTATCGTGTCGCGGCGCCGCCAATCCCAGGATGTGAACGCGACTTCCTCAGTGGAGGCAACTGAGGTATCGATGAGTGGACCCGACCAGGCGACGACGCCATCGAACGCGACGAGTCCGACGTTTGCGGACCGCGTCGATACGTATCTGGATGGCGGGGACTACGACGCCGCAGCGATGGTAGCGTACACTGTAGTCCACGATGAGCTAGCGGTGAAAAACGGTATTGACGAGGGGGCGACACACTGGGAACTCCTCCAGCAGAGCCAGGAACACGGCGTTCCCGAGGAACGCATGGCGGATATCGAAACGGTGGTCGAAGCCTTCGAGACGGCGGCGTTCGCACCGACATCGGTTGATCCGTCACGCGCGGAGGCGGCCGTCGAACGCGCCCGCAAGATCAAGTCGAACGGGGACCAGTGACCGCCAATCGTCATGGACACTCCAGGTGTGTCTAGAGCCCGGCAGCAATCCCGGATTTTCGACAGGGCTAGCGGTAGACCGAGAGACTGTCAGGGCTCCCGAGTCGGCCGTCGAAATGCGGTAACTATCTTACACCCACCCGCTGTAGGACCCGCCAATGAGTGACGGCCGGAAGGGGCGATTGCTGCTCATCGTGGCTGTGCTGGCCGTGGCAGTCGCGGCCCGGTTGACGACGCTCCACTGGACGCCGCTGCCCTCAACGCTAGACGGGTTCGGCTACGTCGCTCTGGCCAGGGACACGCTCGAAACGGGGACGTTTCCGCTCAGACGCTTCCGCGCTGACAACATCGTGTTTACCGCTGTTCTGACCGTCGTCGGCGCACTCACCGGCGAGCGGCCACTGTACATCGCACAGCTGGTCGTCGCGGTCACCGGTGCAGCGTCCTGCCTGACGGCGATGGCGCTGGTCAAACGACTCGCACAGTCGAGTCGGTGGCGTCACTCGCGGACGACGCTGGCGATGGGCGTGGTCGGGATGGGGCTCGCGGTGGAAGGCATCTATCTCCGGCGGACCGGACAAACGGACGAGGAAGCGCTGGCGTTTCTCTTGCTGCCGCTGTTTGCGATTGCCGTCCATCGGTTGCTCACGACGGAGCGATACAGGCGTCGATGGGGCGCAGTTGTGGTCGTCCTGTTCGCTGCCTTCCCGCTCCTGCATACGTTCAGCTCGCTCATCGCTGCGCTGGTACTGACGGGGGTGCTAGCCGCCCATCTCGCCAGGATTCCGTCGCGTCGTGACGCCGTCACTGCGCTCGTCGCCGTCGCGGGCTTCTGGGTGTACATGTGGGGGTACTACCGGATTGCAGAACGCTCGCTTCTGGAGGTCCCGTACGTCGACCGTGTCAGTGCGTATCCGGGGCTGTTCCTGGCCTGGGTCGTCGTTCTGGTGGCGACACTGGTCTGGTTCCAGCGGACGAGCGCTCGCCTGCAGCGGGTGACCATCGGCGGCGCGGTCGGTCTCTGGTTCCTGACGCTGGGTGCGAACGCGGTACAGACCGTGTTTCCCGGGACACAGACCACACCAGCCGGCCTCTTGGTGCTCGTCGCGGCTTTCGCTGTCCCGGTTGTGTTTGCAGTCGTCGGCCTCCCACTTGCGAGCCGCGACCGCCGGCTGACCGGGCCGGTCGTGCTGGCGTTGCTGCTGGCGCCGATTGTCATCGTGTACTTCTCGCTGACCGCCTCGCTGACGCCGGAGTACTACGGGACCGCGCTCCGCGGCCAGACGTTCGTTCACTTGCCCGTGTTCGTCCTCGCCGGCATCGGCGTCGCGTCGGTCGCCTACCGGGGGTCGCCGGACGGCGGGCTTGGAACGCCGAAGACTCACAGCCACCGACTCGCAACAGTCCTGACGGTCGTCGTCGTGGTTGCCGCAGTTGCGACGATGCCTATCGCCTTCGTCAATCTCGACACGCTCGCGTTCCCGACCGGGGCGACCGAATCGCAGTTCGCGGCCGCGACGTTTACCGCGGACCACGTCGACGAGCAGTGGGCGTCCGACCACCCGTTCAGCCGTATCGTCGATCTGTACTATCCGAGCGCGTCCAACGGAACGTACCAGCCGACCGCCCGGTGGCTCGGTGGTGGGACGGAACCCAACTGCCCGACGCTGTCGCGGGCGTCGTGGGGGACGACAGGGGCGCACCTGTTCCCGGCAGCGAGCGAGAAGACCACGCCCGCGGCGCTGGCGGAGTGGCGCTACGAGAACGACGTGGTCTATGACACGCGCGGCCTCGACTCCGTGTACCTCGTTCGGCCCGGCGGGAACCGAACGAGTTGTTGACGAGTTCTGAACGGACCCGGTTCGACGGTCTCTCCCATCCTCACCTCTCCCGGGTATGTAACCGTGGCATACAATACGGGGCCGGCAGAAAGGCCGACAATGACTGACCCCGTCCTCGTCGGCTCGGAGTTGTGTGTCACACGACGGGGCACCAGGATTCTCGACGGCGTCTCACTCTCGGTCGGGTCCGATGCGGCGATGCTCGTTCAGGGCCCTAGCGGGGCCGGCAAGTCGACGCTGTTCAACGTCCTCGGATTGCTAGAATCACCGTCTAGCGGTCGACTGGAGATCGACGGTCGGGACGCGAGTACCCTGTCCGAACGCCAGCGCGCGAGCCTGCGGCGGACGACGCTCGGGTTCGTCTTTCAGGACTTCCAGCTCATCGGCGATCTGACCGCTCGCGAGAACGCGTCGCTCCCGCAGGAACACGCGGGCGACCGCGACCCAGACTGGCTGGACACGCTGTTCGACCGCCTCGGTATCGCCGGGCTCGAACACCAGTACCCTGCGACGCTGAGCGGGGGCGAGAAACAGCGCGTCGCCATCGCACGGGCGCTCGCGAACCGCCCCGAGGTGATCCTCGCCGACGAGCCGACCGGGCAGCTAGATCCGGACACGGCCGAGTCGGTGCTGAACCTTCTGTTCAGCATGAAGGAATCGACGGAAACCGCGCTCGTCGTCATCAGCCACGACCCCCAACTGGCCCAGCGGTTCGACGAGCGGCTGTTCATCCGCGGCGGCACGCTCGTCTCCGATGCCGCCTCGACGCCGGACGCGAGCCCGTCCACGGAGACGAACTAACGAACCGATGGGATACAGAAACGCCCTCCTGTTTCGCTGGTCCAGACGGGACCGGCTCACCGTCGTCGTCGTCGCCGTGACGGCCGCGTTTCTCATCGGTACGGTCTTGCTGTTGTTCACCGCAGTCACGTACTCGGAAACGTTCGCAGAGCCGCTCGCGAACTCCGGGACGGTCACCTACCACGACGCGGAAAACGGCCCGCCCGAAACCGGTGGGGACGTCACCGTGCTCCCGACAGCGACGGCGACCACAAGCGGGACTGATGTTCGGCTCGTTGGCATCCCGCCCGATACGCCCAGGGTGCTCATCGAGGGGTCGGCCCAGTGGCAGGAGGGACGATTACCGACGATTCCCGACGGCGTTGACGGCCGGGGACCGGTCTCTCAGCAGCGGACCCGAACGGTTAGCGGGTCAGACGGTACCGTCTCGCTTACCGTTGTCCCACAGGAGCGGGGGACGACGTTCCTCTCCAATCAGTGGTACGCGACGAACGCCTCGACCGCCCAGCAGGTCGGCGTCACCGGCTACTTCGTCATCGACCACAGTCCGAGCGGGACCGGGCTGGGAAGCCTCCCAAGCGAAGGGGCACCGCTGGTCAGCGCGCTCCTGTACGTCCTCGGCGGCTTAGAGCAGGTACTCTGGGCGCTGGGCATCGCGGCGGCCGCCGGTGGCTTGTTGGTCCTCATCGTCGTCTACAACGTCACGCGGATGAGCGTCCGTGACCGACTCGACGCGATACGGGTCATCCGCTCGACCGGCGCACCGGGGTGGCGCGTGGGACTCCTGTTTACACTTCGGGCCGGCCTCCTCGTGACGACCGGCGTGGTGCTGGGCTACGCCGTCGGACTGATCCTCATCAAGGCGCTGGTCAACGTCGCGATCTACGTCGGTCTCCCCATCGCACTCGACGTTACCGTCACGGGCCAGAGCGCGACCGTCGTCGGTGGCGTCGCCGGTGTGTTCGTTCTGATGGGCCTCGCTGCCGGCGCGCTCGCGGCCTACCCCGCGGCGACCCGCCCACCAGCCGCGCTCGGGAGCCGTCACGCCCGGTCCGGCCAGTCCGAGCAGTCGACGCTTGGGAGGATCCGAAACTGGGTCGCGCCGACGTTCCTGTCGTGGCGCTCGGTCGTGCCGACGGCGGCGACGCTGACCGTCTTCGGCATCACGTTCCTGCTGGTCGTCTCCCTGGCCGGTCTCGCGTCTCCGCTTGGGGGTGGGGGAGGGGGCTCCGGGACCATCACCGAAGCCGGTGCGCCCCATCCGCTGAACAGTCGCCTCGACGCTGAGTACGCCGCAGCCCTGCGGGCCGACGGGACGCCAGCCAGCCCGGAAATCATCTACGCCCAGGTGTCGGACGGCCAGCCGTACATGGCCCACGGAGCGGAGTACGACGCGTTCGCGAACGTCACCGGGGCCACGTTGGTCGACGGAAAGCGACCGCAGCGGTACGACGAGGCCGTCATCGGGAGCGACCTCGCGCGGACGCTCGATGTCGAGGTCGGTGACGAACTGACTGTCAGTGGGAGCGTCAAGCCCGGGGTTCGACGGGTCACTATCGTCGGGCGGTACGACGCCCCCAGAACGCTCGATGACCTGCTCATTCTGCCGCTCGACTCCGCGGCCGACTTGGCGACCGGACCAGGGGAGGTCCACATGATCCGCGTGAAAGGGTCCGTTTCGGAGATTGACGGCGCCGACGGCGTCGCTGCCAACCGGTCAGGCGCTGTCGTGACGGGGTTATCGGGTCCGAAACGCGTCACGAAAGGCGACACAGTCAACCTCTCAGTCGCCGTGCGAAACGTCGGTACCGAGCGGGCTGACCGGGAGGTCACAGTCCGATATCGGGGCGAACAGCGAACGACGACGGTCGCCGTCCCGCCGGGACAGGAGCGGACCGAGTCCGTCTCCTTTACCGCGACAGAACTGGGGACTGCAAACGCCACTGCCGGGGAGTACACCCATTCCGTGACCGTCGTCTCGCCGAACGCTATCGATATTCCGAGCCAGCTGCCGTCACAGGCCCCGCCCGGATCGGGTCTCTCAGTTCCTGTCGTCACCAAAACGGGGGACCGCGTTTCGAACGCCACCGTCACGGTGAACGGGCCGTCGCTCAGAACTGGATCGAGTGGTGTCGCCGTCGTTCCCCTGCCACGCGAGCCGGGGAACTACACGATAACAGCTCGTTCGGGCGACCAGACGGCGACACACGATATCCAGATCGTCCGTGGTACCGAGCGGGAACTGTACGGGGAGTTGTCGATATCGCCGTCTTCGGGCTCGGTCCTGACGACGCCAACCCTCAGGATCGGGCTCGCAAACCCCTGGCAGGAGCCGATCACACGCAATGTCGGTGTCATCGGCCCCGGTGTCTCCCGGAACCGGACCGTCTACATGCCGCCCGGAAACGTCACACAGACGCGGTTCTCCCCGGACGGCGGACGAAGTCAGCCTGGAACCTACACCTACCGAGTGACGGCCAACGGGACCACCCTCACCACGGCGGAGTACGAGGTGACCGGGGATCGTCGGCTGGCGTCTGCCGTGGCAAGTAGCGGGTCGTACGCGTCCGGAACGCCCATCGAACGCTCCGTCGAGGGCGTGTTCGGGAACGTCCAGCTGATCCTCGGCGTCCTCGTCGTCCTCTCGGCGCTGAGTACCGTCGGCAGTACCACGGCGACGTTCGCCCAGGGGGTCCACGCGCGTCGGCAGGCCATCGGCATCCATCGCTCGACCGGCGCGACGCAGTGGCGGGTCCTGCGGACGATTCTGGCCGACATCGCTCGTATCGCGATCCCAGCGACGGCGCTCGCTCTCGGCCTCTCGGTCGTCGCGTTACAGTTGCTGGAGCGGGCTGGCTGGCTCGTCTTCTTCGGCTTCCGCCTCTCCGCGCGGACGCCGCCAGCTATCCTCGCAGCGATATTCCTCGGCGGCGTCTCACTCGCCCTGTTCGGTGCCCTCGTCGCAACGGTGCCGTATCTGACGGCGTCACCGGTCTCGTTGCTCCCGAGCGGCGACCGAACGCGAACGCCCGACGAGGAGTCGGTCGACGAGAGACAGCCTAGCGACGACTGAACTGCTAGGTTAGCCGTTCCCCCATGGCTCAGTCAGCGGCCGTCGGTCGGAACTTTGACTGTCTGCCGAGGAGAACGCCGTACCATGGCGACCCGACAGCGCCAACAGTTCATTTACGGGCATCTCATGTGGGTGCTTGGTACCATCCTCGTGTTGACCCTCCTGGATGCGCTGACGTTGGAGCTGTTTTTCGTCGTCTCGCTGATCGGGTTTCTCGTGACTGTCGAACTGGTCGCACCGCAGGCCGTGTCGCCGCGCTGGCGACGGCGGCTCTGGTGGCTCATCGGGCTCGGACTGGTTGGCTTTGCCTACGTGGTCATCAAACGGATCCTCGAGATTCTACCGCCGGGGCTGGTCTGATGGCGCTGACACCGCTCTCCGAGGACTCCTGGCTACCGTCGCTCACTCTCCCGCAGCTCCTGCTGGCCGCTTACACCGTCCTCACGATCATCGCGCTCGTCTACGCCGCAAGCACGTCCTCAGCAGCGTTCGGTGCGTATAACTCCCAGTGGGACGGGGCGGGCGAACTTCGAACCGTCGCAGCTGACGCCGGTGCAAACGTGACCGTCGGAACGAACGTAAGTCAGTATCCGACGAGTGACACGGACACCACCGTTGCGGTCGTTCTCTCGCCGGCGGAGCCGTACTCGTCGAGCGAGCGGGCACGAATCGCGGAGTTCGTTCGAAGCGGCGGGACACTCGTCGTTGCCGAGGATTACCGCCCAGAAGGGAATGCCCTGCTCGCTGCCGTCGGTGCTGACGCGCGTTTTGACGGTCGCCCGGTGTACGACAACCGAAATTACTACCGCAACTCCTCGCTCCCGGAAGCAACGCCTGCCGGCGACTATCCGGAGACTGCCGGCGTCGATACTGTCGTCCTCAACTACGGGACGACTGTCAGAGCCGGAGACGCGACGACGCTCGTCAACACCTCCGAATACGCCTACCTCGACACCAACGGCAACGGCGAACTCGACGGCGAGGAGCAGTTAGCGTCCCGACCCGTCGTCACGAGCGAACCGGTCGGCGACGGCCGGGTTATCGCCGTCAGTGACCCGAGCATCTTCGTGAACGCGATGCTCGAACGCGGTGACAACCGACGGTTCGTCCGGAACCTCGTCGCCAGCCACGACGACGCACTGCTGGACTACTCACACGCCAGTAGCGTCCCGCCGGTGGCCGCTGCCGTCCTGGCCGTCCAGCGGTCAGACGCGCTGTTACTGCTCTGTGGCGTCGTGCTGGTCGGGGCGCTGCTCGCGTACGACCGCCGTCTCGACGAGCATCTCCGGGATCGCCTCCGGGAATACAGTGGCGGCGATCCGGACCCGAATCTCTCCAGGGACGGCGTTGAGAAGTATCTCAGAGCCAGTCATCCAGACTGGGAGACCGCACAGGTAGAGCGAGTAACGGAAGCCATTATTAAACAGCGGGCCGAACGTCAACGCAATGACTGATCCGTCGGTGCTGTACGACCGTCTCAAGGAGGAGACGAAGACAGTTCTTATCGGTAACGAGGAAGTTCTCCGACACATTACTGTCGCCATGCTTACACGCGGTCATGTGCTTCTGGAGGGGGTCCCCGGTGTCGCGAAAACGACGATCGCCACGCTCGTCGCCAACGCGACGGATCTCCAGCACTCCCGGGTCCAGATGACGCCCGACCTCCTCCCTGCGGATATCACCGGAACAACGGTGTATCACCAGCGAAACGGCGAGTTCGAGCTGCAGAAAGGCCCAGTGTTTACCAATCTGGTCATCGCCGACGAGATCAACCGCGCCCCGCCGAAAACACAGAGCGCACTCCTCGAAGCGATGCAGGAGGGACAGGTTTCCATTGAAGGGTCGACGCTCGAACTCCCGACGCCGTTTACCGTCGTTGCGACGATGAACCCTCTTGAGATGGAAGGGACGTTCAAACTCCCGGAGGCCCAGCGCGACCGGTTTCAGATGAAACTCGTCACCGAGATTCCCAACTCCGAGGAGGAGCGCGCGATCCTCGACCGATTCGACGCGAACCCGACGCTTGACGCGGACTCTATCTCGCAGGTTATCTCCCGGAGCGAACTTCTGGACGCCCGGTCAGTCATCCCCGAGACGCATATCGAAGACAGCATCAAGGAGTACATTCTCGCTATCGTCGGCGCGACACGGGACCACCGAAACGTCGTTCACGGGGCCTCACCGCGGGCGACAATCGCCCTGCAGAATACGGCCAAAGCAGTCGCTCGTCTGAACGGCCGGGAGTACGTCATTCCGGACGACGTCAAAGAGATGGCGCTCCCGGTGTTGCGGCATCGTCTCATTATGAACAGCGATGCCGAACTAAGCCAGATCAGCGCCGAAACGGTTATCGAAGAAATCCTTCAGTCGATTACGCCGCCCGGGTCCGACACCGACCACAGTACGGGTGTCGAGACAGCGGTCGGCGACGGCGGAACGAAACGGGAGTTCGAGTAGCGACTGGACCGCAGTTAGCTGTTTTCCGGGGCTGGTGTCGTCTCTCGTTCTCGGGTCGCCGCGCCATTGGACTGCGCCGATGGTTGTTCGAGTGCGTTCCACGAAACGGTCACGACACCGCTGAACCGGTCGTCATCGCGCGTATCGACAGTAACCGGTCGATCAAGTCCCGTGGCAAACCCCACCGCGAGCAAGGACACCACTGGGTGATCTAGCTGGTGAACGTCGCCGAACGCGGGATTGCTGATGGCAATAGTAGCAGTTCGGTTCCCGCCATCGATTTCGATTGTTGTGTCATCGACGAGTTCGAACTGCTCGGACAGGGCTGCGGTCAGTTGCGCCGCTATTGCATCGGGGTCGTTACCGAATTTGCCGGAGATCGTTTGCTCGAACTCGGTGTACAGACGGTCTCCAGTCGGGGGAAGCGATATGCCCTGTTCCGCCTCGGCACCGCTCGTAACGAACAGGTCTCCCAACTGGTCTGGATCGGGCACCGCGTACTCGACGTGTTGGGGGACGAACAGGCGCGCATTCGTCTCCGGACGGGATGCCGTTGGGACATACACCGTCTCGGTCTGGAGTTCCAGTTCGCTGACGAGGTGCTGTTCGACATCGGCCAACGTGTCGAACACCGTGTCACTGACCGACGCCGAGACGAACCGCTCGGGAGTGAGATAGAACGTGACGATGCCCGCAAACACACCGGTTCCTGCGAACGCGACGAAGATGGTCTGCAGGGTTGGAAAGAGGAGTGCCGCTATGAGGGATAGTCCACCGACCGCAAAGAAGCCCACTGCGGTCCGTCTGAACGTTGCCCGCTTCGCATGCGCGTAGGAGTCGCGCAACCGGCGGTTCTCCTCCCGTAACACTTCCAGCTCCGCTTCGAGTGTCTGGCGGTCGTGTACAATATCCGTCTGTCGGGTGCTGTCATCAGCTGATGCGTCCGGTTGCGTAGGCTCGGGTTGGCTCATAGGAAATCACGGTCCGAAGCTGCGTCTTCAGTCACGATGTCGAGTTCTATCAGCAGATAGCGATGGAAGAGATAGCCGACGATGGCAATTCCGATGACCACGGTGGCCCCGACGCTGAGGGGGGCCAAGTCCCAGCGCCAGAGCGACAGCCAGGCGAGACTGCCGAGCAGCGGAACGACAAGTGCGACGAGGCTGCCGGCGACTCGCCTGTCGGGTGTCTCGATAGGTACCGAAAGCAACGCAAGGAACAGGCCGCCTTCGACGATGACGAGCGGTAGCAGTGATGGTGTATCGACTGTGACGAGCGCTACCTGTCCGAGCACGACCGCGAGAACGGGTGTACCGGACAGGTAGAGACCGCCGAGGACAACACCGACGAAACCAAGCCATACCGGCCCGCCCCAGACGAGTCCGCCTGTAGCTACGACGATGCCCAGCAGGCCGAGCACGGTGGGTAGTGATCGGCGCGAGCGTGCCGTTTTCAGTGCGACGCTCATGCGTACTCCCTCCGGTCTGTGTTCGCTGGGCTGCCGGACAGAATAGCCGAGATCTGGTCCGGGGACCCAACCTCGTAGGCCGTCACCGAGTCGACCTCGTTCAGTTCACGCCGGAACTGGTCGAAGGTTCGATACCGTTCGTATGCGGTATCGAGATCGGTGAGGAGGTCCGTATCGAAGGCTACTGATGGAGCGATAAACACGACGACCTCCGTTGCGTTGCGTCTCGCCAGTCCAACCGCGTTCCGTAGTTCACTCGGGTTGCTGTCGTCAGTACAGATGACCAGCAGGTTCGCGCTGCGTATCTCGTGTGGTGCCGCCTGGAGCCCGTTGTACAGCGGCTGGTTGGGAAGGTGTCGTTTTGATCCGGCGGCATCTCGATACGCGAGCAACGTCGTTTCCATCGGTGATTGTGTGTCCGCCGTCGGGTTCACCGTCCCTGTCATCCTGCCGGTGTGAGACGCTGTCGTGGTAGCTGTTGCCGGCGTCTCAGTTTCGGTGTCGAGGTCGTTGATCCGATGCCGGCACGACCTGTAGGCCTCGGTTCTCGCCACAGGGATTCTCGATTCCGTCACGCCCGCGTCGTCAATAGTGAGATAGCCCAGGGGATCACGGATCGTTTCGGCACGTTGCTGGAACGCTGCGGCGACCGCTCTGAGGTGATCTAGCTTCGTTTCGCCAGGTGTCCCATCACCCAGAGTCTGCCGGTGATCGAGGACGAGCACCACGCTACGGTTACTCTCAGCCTCGTAGTTGCGGACGTGCGTCTCGTCTAGTCTGGCAGTCGCCTTCCAGTCGACGTATTTCAGTGCGTCACCCGGGACATATTTTCGAATCTCCTCAGCTGACAGGCCACCCGTCCGCCCCCGGGCATCGTGCTCGCCGACACCGCGTAGCAACTGTTTCCCGCTCTGGCCAACGTGAATCGGACCGACCGACGGCGACTCGACTGCTAGTTCGGGGCCGGGAGCCGTCGTGAACGACTGGGTAAACAGCCCGGTGCCGTCACTGACGGTTACTGTGGCTCCGGGAACGGTGTAGTTGCCAACAGTCTCCCAGGTGAGCGGAAGCGTCACCGACGAGGACTGCATCGACGTATCGAGATGGATATCCGGAGAGGAACCCGCTTCCATCCGCGCTGCGAGTGGAATCCTTGCCTCGACGGAGAGCGGCAGGTGATCGCCGGCGGCGGCAACTGATGCTTCGAGAGTGTACTTCGTTTCGGCGTCGGTCCGTATTCGGGACCGGTCGAGCGACTGGCTGACGGTGAGTTCGTCCTCGAGTCGTGAAACGCCACGGACGAACGCAAACTGCATTGCGAGCAGCCAGCCTGCGAGCCCGACGGCCCCGACGACTAACAGGGGCGCATCGAGCAGCCCACCACCCACGACGAGACTACCGATAGCAGTGATCGTGAGCCAGAACCGCCGGGTGACACGCATTAGCTTCGGTTACTGAACCGAGCCCATTGAAGATACCGACAGACACAGCCGAGTGCTGGGAGTTCGCATCTATCGTTAATATCGAAATTGATATTGATATTTGGGGGATTACCTACTTAACCGTCACTCAAAAATCCTTAGTCATGGATGGTCTGAGTTCACTAGAGATCGGAATTCGAGAACTCAGCTAAATGTAGCTATTGGAATCAGTATTAATATTAGCACTATGCTCACAGACATCTTAGTTGGCGCCCGCCGTCTCGCGAACAACTGGTTCTGTCGCCTGCCGACGGTTCGCGCCGGTGCCGTCGTCCTCGTGGCGCTGCTTCTCGCCGGTGTCGTGTTTCCAGTCGCCGGGACGTCGCCGCAGGTGAACACTGCTAGCGGTGGCGGGGCCGATACTCCGGACGTACAGCAGGCTCAGGCCGATTCGAACGCCACTGATACAGACGGAGACGGGCTGGCGGATTCGCTAGAGCGCTCCGTTTACGGCACTGATCCGACGGACCCGGACACGGACGGCGACGGTTATCCGGACGGCATGGAAGTCCGCTGTGAGCAGGCTCTTCCGGATGCAGACCCGCTCCGAACGGACATCTACGTCGAAGTCGACTCTACACAGTCAACGACGCTCAGCGACCCGGTCCGGACATCTATTGTCGAGACGTTTGAGAATGCACCCGTTTCGAACCCCGACGGCTCCACCGGGATCGATATCCATCTCGTCACAGACGATACGAACCTCTCGGCCAACGGGACGGTACACTCGAAATCCCGTGCTGGTGCCGGGAACGACATCTATGACTTCCGGGCCAACCACTCCGAGCACCGTGCTGACGGCTACTACTACGTCCTGCTAACTGACGACGTCGCCTACAACGGGGACGACTACTTCGTCGGTGCGGGCCGACCTGAAATCGCGGCGATGGAGCGGTTCGATTCACCGAAGATCACCGCCTCGCTGTTCATGCACGAATTCGGGCACGCGATGGGGCTCGACGCCCATCAGGACGGTATCGACGAGGAGCGGTACTCCCAGACAGAGTACGACAGCGTGATGAACTACAACGGGCTGTACAGACAACTTTCCTATTCCAACGGCACCGACAGTGTAGGCCGAAACGAGTGGCAGTTCGTTGCCGAGAACCGAACACAGCCCGACATCGACTGCGTCGAGAACGGAACGTGCCCTAGCAGGTGTACCCAGAACTGACCAATTCCGCTAAAGCGACTGTCAACGGTTAGCTGCTGTCTGCTAGCATACTCATGAAGAACGACCCGAACACTGTCTGTAGCCCCAGCACTACGACTGTCGAGGCCAGAAGGGTCGCTGTAGCTGACGGTAACGCCGCCTCGCCGGCGAGCAGCCACTGTCCGAACACGCTCCCGAGGTACAGAATCCCGACTGCAGCCGCGAGAATGCCGATGGACGCGCCGTGCTCCAACTGGAACCGCTCCCGTATCATGCCGACAAGCACACCCTCGGGCTTGTTTATCGGGTTCGCGGCGATGGAACTGAACAGCGCGAGCGTCCAGACCTGATACCCGACGATTGCCAGCAACGACCCGCCGACCATCGTCTGTATGCCGAAGTTAACGCCACCGATCGACAGCCGAGCGATTGATAGCGACATCAACACTGCCCCGACCGACACTAGCAACAGAGCCGGATACGAGAACAGGTAGTCCGGCGCGTTCACGAGCATGAAGCGGACGTGTCGCCAGCCGTCACTGAAACTATCGAGCGTCTCCTCGCCTTCCCGCTCGTGGTAGATAATCGGGACCTCCTCTATGGTGAGGTCGTTCGCACCGGCTTCCATGATCATTTCGCTGGCGAACTCCATCCCGGTCGTCTCTAGCTCTAGCGTTTCGAGCGCGTCCTTGGTGAACACACGGAAGCCGCTGTGTGCATCGCTTACACCGGCTCCATAGAACGTGTTCAGGAACCGCGTCAACAGCGGGTTTCCGACGTATTTGTGGAGTGGCGGCATCGACCCGTCCCGGATCTCGCCCTCCAGTCGGCTCCCCATACAGATGTCCGCGTCGCCGTTCTGGACCGGTTCGAGGAGCTGGGGAATCATCTCGAAATCGTACGTCGTGTCAGCATCACCCATCGCAATGTACTCTCCCCGTGCCTTGTCGAACGCGTAGCGATACGCATAGCCATAGCCCGGTTCATCAGGTGTCACGACTGTCGCACCCCGCTCGCGAGCTAACTCCGGAGTCGCGTCGGTCGAACTGTCGCTCACGATGATCTCGGTCGGCACACGTAACTCCGAGATCGCTGTCTTGATCCGATCAATACATTCGACGATCCCTTTCTCCTCGTTGAGGGTGGGCATCACGACGCTCAAAACCGGCGTGACTTCGCTCTCCGGCGTGACGAGAAACTCGTCTACAGCCTTCGTGATCCCCTGTTGACCCGCTTGATTTGCCTGATTTGCTTGTATCGTCATTCCCGTACCTCGGCTATCGCTGGTGCGTCTGGTAGCATACACTCTCCACTCCCCTGAGCGGCTTCCGATGAACACGGCTAGTAGGCCCCATTTTATCTGAGTTCAATGCCGAATTTCTGATATGTACCGCACGGCTTCCACACAGAGTGTCATGTCAAAGCAGCATATAATAAAGCTGTCGGGTGGGATAATCCATCATTAATAACAATAGTTGTCATGAGAATCCCTCTCCTCCCCTGATTGTACACGATTTCTTCGACCCATGACCACAGTGTGGCGTGCCATCTATCAATAAAGCACATTATTCACGCACTAATGTACGTTGTGAAGCAGATATCTATCAGACTAGTAGACTATGTCTCCCGCGGTTTCAGCGCCGGATATCTCAAGCAAGGTGATAAAACGGGAACCATCACTAGGAAGTCACGTCTGCGAATGTCGAACTACACCGGGAAACTACTACGAGAGGCACTGGGCAGTCGTTTCGGATAGTCTGTAATCGGGAAAATGCGTCAATTCGAGTAGCGCGTTCCGGGTACAGCCACCTGATTCCATGTACCGGTCGGTGGCTTTGGCGTCATGGTTGCTGAGCGTCTCACACTGGGCGACGAAGCCGACTCCGTATCTCGCCACTAACAGCGTGTATCCGCGGCAGTCGCTCCTCCGATGCACTGATCAGCGTTGCGACGCTCAGCCCAAGGACGTAGACGACTCCCAAAAGCATGATAACCGAGATGTCCTTGCTGAACCGAAGTGCCCCACGTATCGATGCCATATACGTACATACCTGGACTGAGTATAAGCCGTTGGGGTCTGATTATTAATATTTGTAATTGGGCGGCCGCTGTTGTCCAGAGCCGTAGATTTAAGCCGCCCTATGTGCTAAACGATAACATGGCCACCGATCAGTCCGAGGGGGCGAGCCTGCATGTGCCACCGCTGGAGAATACAGCGTTTTTCTCCATTGAGGACGACGACGGCTACGTCCGTATTGAACAGTCACTGGGGAACCAGGTCCTGTACACGCCCAATGAGGCGCGGGACATCGCCGAAGCCATTCTCGACGCTGTTGACGAGGCTGTCGAAGAAGAGTAACCCATCGCCATCCGTCGGCCCTGTTTTGCTGGAAGGCGAGATGGTTTGAACAAGGGAGGTCCAGCGTCAGGTATGACAGATGCAAGCCACCGGGCGGCGGTCGCCGAGCGAGCGGCCCGCGCTGGCGGTGTCGTTGCTCGGGAGCAGTTCCGGGGCGACCTCAGTGTCGAGTCGAAGGCCAACAAAAACGATCTCGTCACGGAGACGGACCGTGACGCCCAGCGGCAAGTCGTCGCCACGATTCGAGCGGAGTTCTCCCGTGACCGGTTCCTCTGTGAGGAGGACCTCTCAACGTTAGCTGGCCCGGACACTGACTCCGAGCCTGAAGCGGTCGATAGCATCCCAAATAGCGGCTCTGTGTGGGTCATCGACCCAATCGACGGGACGGCGAACTACGTCCGTGGGATGCGTCTGTGGGGGACGGCCGTCAGCGCAGTTGTCGACGGCGAGCCGGTCGCATCGGTGACCTATCTCCCCTCGTACGGCGACCTCTACGCGGCTGGCCCCGAAAGCGTGACACGAGACGGGACCGAACTGTCGGTAAGTGGTCGAACCGACCCGGAGACGTTCGCCGTGGCTCCTGTCGGCTGGTGGGATCGCGACGACAGGGACGAGTTCGGTCGGCTGTGTAGCGCTGTCGGCGACCGCTTCGGCGACATTCGGCGTCTGGGTTCGTTCCAGGCCACGCTGGCACACGTTGCCGACGGGGCGCTCGAAGGGCTCGTTTGCACGCGCCCGATGGCCCCCTGGGACACGCTCGCTGGCGTCCATATGGTCAGACGGGCTGGCGGCACGGTCACTGACCTCGATGGCGAGCCCTGGACCCACGACAGCGATTCCGTCGTCGCCTCCAACGGCGAGGCACACGAGGCCTTCGTGGCGGCCGGCAACGAGGCACTCGCTGAGGATTGAACACAGTTTCGCCATCAAATCCCGCCGCGTCTGGCTCGCGGAAGTCCGCTCCACGCACACGGGACCGGAACGCTAAAACCGCCTGCCACCGGTCACTCGGCCATGGAAACGTTCGAGCGAGCCGTCGATGAGTACGGGCCCGGCCAGCTCTGGGTGGGCTCTTTCGCTGCCGTCCTCCTCGTCGCGGTCGGAGCCGTTATGGCCGCTCCACAGGCCGTCTGGGATCGGTTCCTCTGGCAGTACTTCTGGGGGCCAGTGTACGCGGACGCCAAGGCGGCCAGCTGTGCCGAGATGACTGCATCCGGGCCACAACCGCTGTACGATGGCTGTAGGGCGGCTATTCAGGAGGGACGGCTCATCGCCGAGCCGGGATACACTATCGTCTCCGAGATCGGCTACATGTTGATTCTGGTGTATATGCTCGTCGGCGTCTACTTCCTCCTCGAGCGACTGGACATCGCCGAGGACCCGAAGCTCTACTTCGCGTTCGTGCCGTTCATGTTGCTCGGCGGCGCGTTGCGGACTGTCGAGGACGCGACCGACCGCGCGGTGGATGCCGGCGTCTCACCCATCGTCGAGTATCCGCTGAGTTCACTCATCATCAGTCCCGTTATTTACGGCACGGTGTTCCTACTGACGCTGCTCGTCCTCGTCGTCTGCGTGGACCTCGAACAGCGCGGCATCGTCGACAGCTACTACCGGACGACTGGCGCTGTTGGTAGCATTTTCGTCGCCGTGACGCTACTCTATCTTACGTTTGTCGCGCTCACACGCGAGTACGCGACGCTGTACCCGTCAGTCCTCATCACGACTGTCGCACTGGCATCGGCGCTGTCGTACGGTCTGTACCGCCTGTTCGAGTCCTATCGACCGGCGCTGAACGACGGAACCGGCTATATCGGCTTGCTGGTCATCTGGGGCCACGCCATCGACGGCGTCGCGAACGTCCTGCTGGCTGACTGGCTTGACGCGCTCAACGTCCCGCTGACGTACTACCCGAAACACCCGGCCAACGCATTCATCATTGAAGCCACCGAATCTCTCCAGTCAGCCGGTCTGACTGCTGCTATCGGCACGTCGTGGCCGTTCCTGATTGTCAAGCTCGCTGTCGCCTCGCTGGTCGTCTCGCTGTTCAACCAGGAGTTCATCGACGACAGCCCGCGGTACGCGCTGCTGTTGCTCATCGCCGTTACCGCGGTCGGCCTCGGGCCGGGCACGCGGGACATGCTGCGGGCGACGTTCGGCATCTGAATACGGACTGTCCGGTATCTGACTCTCGCTCGTCGGCTGTTGCTACGGGAACGGATGATGCTCCCTGTCGAGCCGCGGCTCGAAGCCCAGGTCAGCAGGCACGGCTTCGGCCCGCTCGCCGAAGAACGAATCACCGAAGAACAGCGGCTGTGCCGACGGACAGACGACACGGACGGCCTCGAACCCGAGCTGTTCGAGGTCGCGCGTCGTCAGCCGCGCTCCGTAGGGCGTGAGTCCCGCGTCAGCTGCCCGGTCACACAACGTCTCTAGCTCCGCCTCGCCGGAGAGGTCTGCGTCCGGGCCGAGCGAGTCCAGCGGGACCGCCGTCTCGGTGGCCGTCAGGTCGGCCCCCTCGCCGGGTGATTCGGCGTAGCGCCCGATTGCACCCTGTGCGTCCATGGCCGCCTCGGGACCCATGCTGTCGAGTTCCATCCAGTTCTGGAGCGCCTCTTCCAGCGCACCGACGGCGGCCGTACCCGGGTCCAGATCCGCATCGGTGCCGAGTGCGAAGCGAGGCCACTCGTCCTGTTCCAGTGCGACGGTGATGACCGGCATGTCCACGTCCTGTGTCAGTAACAGCGCCGTCACCTCGAGCCCCTCGGACGCCGCGCGACGCCGGAGCGTGTCGTACCGCTCGTGGTCGTCGACGGCAACTCGAAGCGGCTCGAACGTCGAGTACCACGACAGCATCGCGGCGTCGCGCTCGATGACCTCGTAGAGCCCGGTCAGCAGCGCCTCGGTGACGGTGTTTCCGAGCCCGAGCCCGGTCGTCGTTGCCGGTCTAACCACGTTCGATGGCGGCGGATAGTGGACGGTCTCGGCGGGAAGCGACCGCCGTTCGTCGGTCAGCAGATTTTCGGCCGGGACCCAGGGAAGCGCCGTCGAGTCGTCCCATTCGGCCTCGTCCCTGACGAACGCGTCGGGTGCGACGGCATCCGGAACATCGACGACCGTCCCGTGCCGCAGATTCCTTTCTCGGTAGACCCCGGCCGCGTACCGCTCGTAGTTCTCGCCCAGCGCTTTCATGAACGCCGTGTCCCAGTCGATGGCAACACCGGCGGCCTTGGCGGCGGCCGATACGTCGCTGAAACCGGCAGTCTCGGCGAGCGTCGACAGGTAGTACGGGGCGGGGAACGACTCGACTTCGCCGACCTCCGTGGCGATACCGACCCGGTCGTCGAGGCCCAGTTCCGCCCGCGAGAGCGCCTCGCTGTCCGGGGCCGTTCGGCGACCGTCGCCGAGGGTACGGCTCGGCGTCTCACTGCAGTCACAGCCCGGGACGGGGAGGAACCGGCGCTGCGTATGTGGGAGTTCCGTAACTGTCCCGAAGAGGGCAGTGTCGCCGTCGAGAAACTGGGTTACCAGTCGGCCCGCCAGCGCTCCCGTGAATCGTTGCGTGGCCGCCGCCGGGGCTTCTGTGATCTCCTCGGTCTCGTCGACCGTCGCCTCGACCCGAGTCCGCAGACAGTCGAAACAGCCCGTTTCGGGTCCGAAGCCGCTGATCGCGGCGTCAGTCACCGGGACGCCGCCGACGCCGCCCAGTTCGACGGCGACCCACGGGACGTCATCGCCTTTCGCTCGGTCGTTCCACGCCGCAAACGTCTCTGACCCGACAGTATCGACGACGACGGCGAGGTCGCCACTACTGTTCGCCGGTGTCGACGGCTGTGCTACTGTAACGTCGATATCAGCGAGAAACGCAGTGAGTGCGTCGACGGCCGGTCCACGCCCGACGACTTCGACAGTTTGCATGCCGAACCCCTCGCGGTGGAGCGGGAAAAACCTACGCGGCGAGGATCGACTGAGCCACGGAGGCCAGCTCGTCCGGCTCGGCGTCTTTGAGCCGGTCGTCACCGAGCATCAGGCGGAGCCGCGGTCGGCCCACGTCGATCGGGACCTTCTCCGTGTCGATGAGGTTCATGTCTTCGAGCTTCGTCTTCGTCCGCGAGAACGTCGCCTTGCTCGCCAGTCCGACGTCTTCGCCCCATTTGCTGATGTCGTACAGCAGTTCGCCGTTCCGTGCGGCCACGAGCAGGCTGATGGTGACCTCGTCGAGACCGTCGCCGTCGCCACGAGCCGTCGACAGAGAGCTGAGAACGTCGTTGAAGTCCGACGCGGTTTCCGGGCCGATGTCGGCTTCCAGCGTGCTCTGGACGCGGTTGAGCGGCGGCGTCCGGAGCGAGTACTCGTCGGCGTCTTCCCAGGTCGAGCCGTAGTAGTCGTAGGCGTTGTCGACGAACGCCGCGTCGTCGGTCCCGAGACCGCCGACCGTGTCGCTGATGGTGACGAGTGCGTACACCGTATCGACAGTTACCGCGACCGAGTGGTTCGGCACGTCGTCGAGCAGTCGCATCGTGAGCCGCTCCTCGTCGATGAGGTCGGCCGCGGTGCTCGCAACGAGGAAGTCGTCCATGACGTCTTTCAGTGCGCGCTCGTCGGCGAGCAGCCGAACTTCGGGAGCGCCCGAATCCGCGTCCAGTGTCGATACAAGCTCAGAGATGGTCCGCCGCGACGGGTTCACGACGTACACCGGCTCGTCAGTTGCCCCAAACACCGTGGTCAACATAGACCCAACGTCGTCTTGCAGGAGATTTTCAGTCATTGTCCCTTCCAAGTATATAGTGTATTATTATATTTAATTTTACCGGCCATACTGTGTTGATTTCGCCAACAATCCGACAACACCCACCGATGAGAGGCGATAAAATATTGGTCAACTGTCCTAAGCAGAAGCCGTTCGTCTCACGGACTGAACCATCTGTTCTGCTCGTCGTCGTCACGCGAATTCGCTCGAATCAGTGGTTACTGTCACTGTCTCCTACCCGCCGGAAGCCACGACTGGAGCACAGTATCAAATCTGTACCTGAGTGCGTACGGAGAGTGTCGCATCAATACGGCTCCTCGGGTGGCCGGTTCGAAAATAGATGACGGCCGTCTCGGCTTCCGTCACGGAGTCTGACAGCTTCGCGCTCGTCAGAAGTCCGTCCGGAGACGCGCAGCGAGGTCGTCGGACCAGTGAAACTCCCCGTCGAAGATGACGGGCAGTGAGGTCTGGCCCAGCGCGTCGGCCAACTCCGTAGCGCCGAGCGAGTGGCTCGTCTGTTCGCCGTTCAGCGCGGCGCTGTCGTCGAACGGCAGGCGGTAGCTCTCACCGGGCCGTTCCGGGGACACGACCGTACACTGGACGTCGAATCCCGTTTCCCCTTTGGAGACCCAGACGACCGCGGGGTGTGCGGGATTGGGAACGATAGAGTAGGTCCCGTCGCCGACGACCGCGTAGTCCTTGCACATCATTATCCGTCGGCGAGCGAGTTCCAGCGCTCGCTGAATGCTGAATCCGTTACTGAGCAGGCGCGCGAAGGCGGTCCCGACCAGGGCGGCGTGTTTGTCCAGCACGTCGGTAAGTGTCACCGCACCGGCGACCGCGCCCTGTTTGACGAGGTCAAGCCCTTCGTCATAGGAGCCACAGGCGTTCAGGAAGAACGTCTGCGTTCGGGCTTCCGACAGCGACGACAGCGCCAGATTGCCGTCGGGACAGCGCAGTCCCTCCTCGTCGCAGTGGCCGATGAAGTGGACGAAATCGGCCGGCTGTTCGAACACGTCGGCCAGTTCGTTGACCGACAGCAGTTCGCTGACCTGGACGTCCATCGGCAGGTCCGCGGCCCGGTATATCTCTGTGACTTCCGTGTGTTCGCCGGCCATCTCCTCGTCGTTGAGGACGACCGCGACCCGTTGGCTGTCGGCATCCCGGTTCTGACTCCGGTAGCGGTTCACGTACGCCTCCGCCGGCGTTTTACAGGCGTCTATCGGGTTCCCCGGAGCGAGCCACGAGTGCAGTTGGCCCTCGCGTAGGTTCGGCTCGATGACCGGTGGGCGCTCGGCCGAACCGCGGCTCAGATACGAATCCGACAGCGTCCTGTCGAGAAGCTCATCCTGGTCGAGCCGGGAGCTGTCCGGCAGGTAGATGAGACTGAGTCGGTCGAGCAGGAACGGCAGGCATCGGACCCGTTCCGGTTCGGGTGAGACGTACGTCGAGAGTGGCCACTCCGGCAGAATCGAGTTCACGGCCTCGTCGGAGACATCGATGTACCGCTCGAGCCGTCCAGCCGGCGACAGCGACCGAACTGTGTCCGGGTCGAGCGAGAGCGCGGACGTGATACGAGCGCCACTCTCGGCTGGATCGACGCGTCTGACCAGACAGTCGAGGTAGAACACCTTCCGGAGCAGCGCCGCGACGCCGGCCTGTAGCGACGGCCACGCGTCGAAAGAGCGGTGTACCGACGTGCCGTCGGCCGTCAACAGTGCTGCATCCCGTGACTCGACTACCACTTCGGCCCCGAGATAGTACGCCAGCGGGGCGCTGACGAGCAGTTCCGCCTCGCACTCCGGAACACGGAGCGTGATGCCAGTCTCCGGACGGTTCTGCCGAACCGGTTCGGGAATACGGGTCGTCTCGCCGGTCGTGACTATCGGCGGATGGCCGCGGAGTTCCGGATGTGAGCGGGACGGCTGCATCGTATGATGGGCCCCACTCAGATGGGTAATCGCCGTTGCGAGTCCGGCAGGTGTCGCGGGGACCTGCAGATGCGGCCGCTCCGCGCTCGTCTCCCAGACGAACCCGACGGTAATACTCGTCGGCTCTTGGAAACCGAGGACAGAGGTAATGCCGGCCGAGTGGAGCGACGCCGGCCCGTCGAAGCGGACGTGGATCCGAATGTCGTCAACGACGCCCAACGGCGACCCTCGGTCGCTATCCGCAGCACGGGCCTCCATCGTCAGCAGGTACTCCCCCTCCTCTAGGGTCGTCGGTGAATCAACTGCTCCAGTATTCGTGTCAGTAGCGACTCGGGTTACCGTGGCATCCACCGCCGGCAGTGCTAACTCGGTGACGGACCCGCTGTAGCAGTCGTCGACACGATGTGGTAACTGTTCGCCGTCCGTAACTTCTCGATCGTGTAACTGGCGCACCAGTGCGCTCGGGTCGACCGTTTCTCCATCCCACTCCGGCGGGTTACTGCTGTTCCGGTCCACCCGCTCGCCTGCCACCCCCCAGGTGACCATGCATAGACATGTGGAACGTCATCTGATATATACGTACGGGTGTCAGGACGTCGTCACCCCAACTGTACCCGCGGCACCGGACAATGTGCGATAACATTACACATGCGTGGGCCAAAGGGTAGATTATTGTCGTATCGGTCCTGACTCGGATACATGAGCTACGAAACCGTACGGGAAGCGGACCCGGCAGTCGCAGACGCCCTGGAGGGCGAACGAGGCCGGCAGAACGACACGCTGGCGATGATCGCCAGCGAGAACCACGTCAGCGAAGCTGTGATGGAGGCACAGAGCTCCGAACTGACGAACAAGTACGCCGAAGGCTACCCCGGCGAACGCTACTACGGCGGCTGCGAGTACGCCGACGACGTCGAGGAGCTGGCAATCGACCGCGCGAAGGAACTGT
Organism: Haloarcula sp. K1; assembly: GCF_001647155.1. Taxonomy (NCBI): domain Archaea; kingdom Methanobacteriati; phylum Methanobacteriota; class Halobacteria; order Halobacteriales; family Haloarculaceae; genus Haloarcula; species Haloarcula sp. K1. The sequence continues at coordinate 444,798 of NZ_LRHL01000023.1, read as the reverse complement.
GGGGCGCGGACCACGTCAACGTCCAGCCACACTCCGGCTCGCAGGCCAACATGGGCGTCTACCTCGGCGTGCTCGAACCCGGCGACAAGATCCTCTCGCTGGACCTGACGCACGGCGGCCACCTCTCGCACGGTCACCCGGCGAACTTCGCCGGGCAGGTCTACGAGGTCGAACAGTACAAAGTCGACGAGGAGACCGGCTACATCGACTACGAGGGACTGCACGACCACGCCGAAGAGTTCGAGCCGGACATCATCGTCTCGGGCTACTCCGCGTACCCGCGCGAAGTCGACTTCGAGCGCATTCAGGAAGCTGCCGACGCAGTTGATGCTTACCACCTCGCGGATATTGCCCACATCACCGGCCTCGTCGCCGCCGGCGTCCACGAGTCGCCGGTCGGCGTCGCCGACTTCGTCACCGGCTCGACGCACAAGACCATCCGCGCCGGCCGCGGTGGCATCATCATGTGCGACGAGGAGTACGCCGACGACATCGACAGCGCGGTGTTCCCCGGCTCCCAGGGCGGCCCGCTGATGCACAACGTCGCCGGCAAGGCCGTCGGCTTCGGCGAGGCGCTGGCCCCCGAGTTCGAGCAATACGCCCAGCAGACCGTCGACAACGCCGTCGCCCTCGGTGACCGACTCAAGGAACACGGTCTGGATCTGGTCTCCGGTGGCACGGACAACCACCTCGTGCTCATCGACCTCCGTCCGTCCCATCCGGATACGACTGGCAAGGAAGTCGAGGAAGCGCTCGAAGAGGCCGGCATCGTCCTCAACGCCAACACCGTCCCCGGCGAGACCCGCTCGGCGTTCAACCCCTCGGGCATCCGCGCCGGTACGCCCGCGCTCACCACCCGCGGTTTCGACGAGGACGCCTGCCGCGAGGTCGCCGATCTCATCTACAAGGTCGTCGACGCCCCCCACGACGACGATGTCGTGGCGGAAGTCAGCGACCGCGTGGACGAGATGACCGACGAGTACACGCTGTACGAGTAGCGACAGGCTAGCCCTGGAGCGCGGATTCTGCTGTCCGCCCACTGGCATCCTCCTTTTTGGCATCTCTCTCCGATACGACTGGTATGCCCCGCACAACCCGACGCCGGACGCTCTATGCACTGGGTGCCTCCCTGTCGGTGTTCGCTGGCTGTACGCAGTTCGAGAGCGAGTCAGGGGCGGAAACCGGGCAAAGCGACGGCGGCGCGAGCGAGCCGACAGTGACGGCTACGGCGGCGGAGACAGACGCCGCTACCCCCACAGGCCAGGAGTCGACTGCTGGACAGACCGAAACAGCCACAGAACTCGACCTGCGGGAGGCCAACGTCGTCGGGGTCGAACTCACGGACGAAGGCGACGACTACCGCTTCGACGTAACACTCTATCACGATGACGACGGCGAGGACGGCTACGCGAACTGGTGGCAGGTCGAGACGCTGGCGGGCGACCGACTCGGCCGCCGTGATCTCCGGCACGCTCACTCGACGGCTCCGTTCACCCGGTCCGAGACCATTACTGTTCCCGACGATACGACCTGTGTCGTGGTCCGGGGCCACGACCAGACCCACGGCTACGGCGGCCAGGCGATGACCGTAACTGTCCCGGACGGCGAAACGCGGGCCGTCGAGCAGGGAGCGGAGCGCCAGTCAGTCACCGAATCGGACTGTCCCTGAGCGAGCGCGCGCCTGCCTGTCGCGGCCGGCCGAAATCCGGGACGTTCATACCGCCCCGCGCCGCCGTTGTACCCAATGACAGAGATTATCGACGGCAACGCCGTCGCACAGTCGATTCGGGACGATCTGGTCGCGTCCATCGACCACCTCGCCGACGCGGGCGAGCGCCCGTCGCTGGCGACGGTCCTGATGTCCGAGGACCCGGCCAGCGAGACCTACGTCTCGATGAAACAGAACGACTGCGAGGAGGTCGGTATCGAGGCAATCGACATCGACATCGACCCCGACGCGGACGCTGCCGAACTGTACGACACTATCGAGGACCTCAACGCCGACGACGACGTCAACGGCATCCTGGTCCAGATGCCGGTCCCCGACCACGTCGAGGACAGGTCGGTCCTGCGAGCCATCGACCCGATGAAAGACGTCGACGGCTTCCATCCGGAGAACGTCGGCCGACTCGTCGCCGGTGACGCCCGCTACAAGCCCTGCACGCCCCACGGCATCCAGAAGCTCATCGAGAGCGCCGGCGTGGATACCGAGGGCAAGGACGCCGTCGTCGTCGGCCGGTCGGACATCGTCGGCAAGCCGATGGCGAACCTGCTCATCCAGAAGGCACCGGGCGGCAACGCGACGACAACGGTGTGTCACTCCCGCACCGAGAACCTCGCCGAGCGGACCCGCAACGCCGACATTCTTGTCGCTGCGGCCGGCGTCCCGGAGATGATCGACGGCGAAATGATTGGGGAGGGCGCGACGGTCATCGACGTGGGCATCAACCGCGTCGACGCTGATACCGAGAAGGGGTACGAACTGGTCGGCGACGTGGAATACGAGAGCGCGAAGGAGGTCGCGGGCGCGATCACGCCGGTTCCCGGCGGCGTCGGCCCGATGACCCGCGCAATGCTCCTGTACAACACGGTGAAAGCGACGGGCCTGCAACACGACATCGACGTCGACCTGCCCTGAATGCCGTCGCTTGCGGCCTTCGAGAACCGTGACGTGCTCACCCGTCGGGTGACTCGCGAGACCGACACAGCGGGTGTAGAAGGGGTCCGCGCCCGTGCTGACCGGGGGCTCCACTGGGCGGTCGGCGCGCTCGTCACCGACCCGGCGGACCGCCTGCTGTTCGTCTACGAGGACGACATCTGGAAGCTCCCGGGCGGCGGCGTCGAAACCGGCGAGACGCGTCAGGAAGCAGTGTGCCGCGAGGTACGCGAGGAGACGGGCGTCGAGAGTACCGTCGACGAACTGGGTGCCGTCACCGAGGTCACGGTGACCGATGGCGGCCGAGAGGCGATGTTCTTTTTCGGGACCTATCGCGCGACGGCTGACTCCACGGACCTCGCGTCGGACCCCGGACTCGACGGCGAGTCGATAGAGACCGTAGCGTGGCGGGATGCGGTTCCGGAAAACTGTCTGGACGAAACCCTCGTACGGCGGCTCCAGTGACCGCTTAGACCGTGTCGTTCTCGATTCCGGCAAGCCAGTTCTCGGCTCTGACGAAGGCGCTCTCGTCGCCGGTAATGTACGACCCCAGGTTCCGCGCCGCGTGAACGAGACGGTTGGCGTCCGCGGGGTCGACATCGCCGTCCAGCGCCTCGATCCGCTTTCGATGGTCGCGAATCCGTCCGGAGAGCTGTCGTGCAGTCGGCTCCGAATTGGCGTCCAGATACGTCCGTACGTCGCGCTGATAGCTATCGACGGCGGCCGCCATCGCCAGGCCGTACGGCACTCGAAGCTCCGACGGGACCGACTCGACAGCCGGACGGTCGCCGTCGTCAGCACTGCCGAGAAGTTCGTAGAAGTACCGCTCCGCCGGGTCGCCGCTGCGCAACTCCCGGGAGAGGTGTGCACCGACGTGCTGGAGTTCGACCGCGGCGACGAACGTCGGGTTGAGCGAGCGAAGCTCGCCCGCGTCGATGAACCCCCGCTTGCGTGTGTACTCCCGACAGCGCTCGGCGGCCGCGTCAGCGAGCTCCCGGGTCGGGTCCGCGTCGATCCGGCTCCGGACCGGCGTCAGGTCGAGGGTGGCCGGTGAGTCGGTGTGTTCGGTGTGCTCGTCGATGCCGACGCTGTGGATGCTGCCACAGTCCGGACAGGCGATGCTCCCCGTCTCGTAGTACCGCCATCGCGTGCCACAGTCCTGGCACTCGCGCTCCCCGCGGACTTTCATACGTGATGCTGAGAGGCCAGCCCTCAAGATTGTTCCGTGAGGGCTGTCTACGCCAACGTATGCGCTCGGAAGACGAGATCCGCGAGCAGTACGAGTTCCTTGCTGAACAGCTAGACGACGAGGAGATGGATCACGAGCGGGTCCGTATGATGTTCACCCACTACAAGCGGGCACTTGGATGGGTGCTCGAGGAGGAACATATCTAGGTTAGTTACAGCTTACATTCGCTTCTAATTCGATAACTAACATCTGCTGGACGGGGCCGGTACTTTTAAGTTATTCTGCCCCATTCGACCAAGTGACGCTTCGCTTGGAGGGCCGAAGCGTCAGCGGGGACCAATTCAGGGCGGCAAGCGGTCGCGTTTTTCGCGACCGCTTTCCACTTACTTCGCTGCTAACGACCAGATACGAGCGATTGCTGTACATCCGAAAAGGAACCGCTGGACGATACGACGTACTCGATAGACCACTTTGTGTCTGTCGCGTTCTCGGGCCACTCCGGTTCGACTCCGATACTGAGTTACCGTCGCCCCTCCGGACTCGCGCGCTCGGCGTTCACCTCGAACTCCGCCTGTGGTGGCGGCGCGACATGGCCCCGACCCCTCCCTGCGCTGAGCGTGATCTCAGATCTATCTCCCGGAGAGTCGACCACCGTTCTGAGATATGCTGCGACGGCGCTGTGGTCGAGTCCTTGCTCGCTTTCGAGCAGGACTGTTTCTACCAACCTCTCAGTGCCCTCCAGTGACAAATAATACTGTCGCCATCAGTTTCCGAAGAATGATGATATACTGACTGTATTTACCATTTGAACAAAACGATGACTGAGGGCCTAAATACAGAAAATTCGACACTCTGGACTACCGAAACAACATCAAGTTCTCTGGGCCGATATATTTAACAGTATAGATACTAAATCATTACATAGGAAAACCGATGCACGACTTGACAGGATTCCAGCGTGACCTTCTCTACGTGATCGCTGGCAGGGAAGAGCCCCACGGCTTAGCTATCAAGGAGGAGCTCGAAGCGTACTACGAGAAGGAGATCCATCACGGTCGTCTGTACCCGAACCTCGACACTCTGGTCGACAAGGGACTGGTCGAGAAGGGCCAGCGCGACCGCCGGACCAACTTCTATACGCTTACGCGCCGCGGGCGTCGTGAGATCGACGCCCGCCGCGAATGGGAAGACCAGTACGTCGACCTGTAAGAGTGTCGCACCGCCCCTTGTGCTGAGGCCGTCGTTTCGCCGGTAGCGGTGGGTCCGTCTTCAGTGACGGGAGCGGGTAACGCTACGATGACGGCATTCGTCGCTGGAGTCGTTCAGCGTCATGTGGTGTCGGGTTGGTTCACCATAGGTGACTCGTGGCACTCGATCACGAACCTTGCTCCGCCGCTCTCGCCCTCAGTGGCTGATATGTCCCACCCGTGGGCCTGCACGATGTCTTTAACGATAGCGAGGCCGAATCCTGTCCCCTCCGCGTTTGTGGTATATCCCTGTTCGAACACTGCGTCACGTTCTTCGCAGGGGATACCTGCCCCAGTGTCTTCAACGTAGAACCCGACCGCGTCGGGTAAGGACCCGGCTTTGACGGTCAGGTCAGCCGACTCGTTGTGCTCGACGCTGTTTCGGAACAGGTTTTCGAACATATTCCGGAGCCGATTACGGTCGCCATCGATCTGGAGCGTCGTTTCGACGACGAGGGTCGCCCCGCCAGTCTCGACGCTCTGCCAGGCATCGTATGCGATCAGTTCGAGGTCTACCTCGTCGGTCTCAGTCACCGTTTCTCCTGAGCGAGCCAACGTGAGCGAGTCGTCGATGATCGACTCCATGCGCTCGAGTTGCTCCTGAATCGTCCCGATCGACGCGTCGTGGCTAGCGACATCGCTCTCAAGTAGGCTAAGTCGTCCACTCGCGACGTTCAGTGGGTTCCGGAGGTCGTGCGCAACGATGCTCGCAAACTGGTCGAGCCGTTCGTTCTGCCGTTCCAGTTTCCGCTTTCGCTGTAGTTGCTCGGTCACGTCTCGGGAATTGAGGACGATCCCCTCGACGAACGGGTCGGCGAGCAGATTTGTTGCGTGCGCTTCGATGAAACGCCAGTTACCCGCTGCGTCGCGGAACCGCACGACGTACGTGCCGGAGTAGCCGTAATCGTCGACGTATCTGGCCAGGTCCTCAACAACGCGCTGTCTGTCGTCGGGATGGATGTATTCGACGGCGTTCTCACCGACCAACTCGGGAGGTTCGTATCCGAGTATCTTCTTAACTGGCTGGCTGACGTACGTGAACTCCCCGTCTTCGTCCAGAACCGTCACCATGTCCGAAGACCGTTCGATGAGGCGCTGGAAGCGCTCTTCCGCGATACGGCGCTCAGTCACGTCACGGTAGATGAGCAGCTGTCCGATCACTGAGCCGGTTTGGTCGGTGAGCGTTGAACGGTTGATATCAAAGTAGTGTGGTCCGCCGTCAGCTTCGATGACGACATCGGCGTCGGCACTGGCGTCGCCGTCTGGTAGCGAGTCGTAGGACGGCATGACTTCCGACGCAGACCGGCCAATCGCCGTCCCTTCATCATCGAGGAGGTCTGTGCCAGTCTCGTTTACATCGACAAGCCGCCCGTCTTTATCAACGACGAAGACGGGATCAGACATCTCTTCAACGAGCGTGTGTCTCGCGACGGGCATCAGGTCGAGGAGGTCAAAGCGAAAGAGCGCGATAGCGAAGACAACCCCCGTAAACGTGAACGCGAACGCTGTCGGGTCAGCGGACCCCATCGGATCACTGCCGAAGACGAACACTAAACTCGCAATCAGCGGAATAATGCCGCCAAGCAACATCAACGTCGCCTGTGTTCGATACCGACCGCTTCGCTTGAGTCCGAAGAGCCCGACGATGACGTACGTCGTCCCTATCAGAATGTACTGGTACAGGAGATTGAACCAGAAGACGGGGCCGTTCACGCGCTCCGGACTCGCGAGCGGCGGTCCCTGCACGAACCCGTCGAGGGTCCACAGCAGGTTGTGTGACTGTGCAGTCACGACAAGCCCGAAAACGACGACTGGGGGAGCGAGCAGTAGCGCCCAGCGTCGGCGGGTCAGGAGTGATTCCCGGCCGCTGTATGTCAGCCCGAACCAGAACTGTGTTGGCCCGAGCCCGACCGCCCCGATGTATTTGATAACGAGACCGGTCCGGTACGTCGGCATTGTCGTGCTTGCCGACAGAACGCCGTTGCCGAGCGAATAAAGTGCGACAGAGATCATTATCGCGGCGAGCGGCACTGCCCCGCGTACACTCCGCCGACGAACGGCAATACCGGCAATTCCCAGGTTTATGCCGAACGCGATGAGGAGAACCCACGTCGGTATGCCTGGCGATAATCCCACACGTCAGCGTTGATTTAGGGTCGTTTTATAATTCCCCTCCAACTATCAAACTTGAATAAGTCTGTTCGACACCTCACATATTGTGTTAGAATCGGCCGTTTGTGCTGTATTTAACGGAAGATAAAAGACAGTAGCTCGGAACATCTGTTTCATTTATTGATATTTTGGCAAAGACTATCGGAAACAGATGGTAGTCTGTCTTGGCTATGGGCGGTGGTGAGTGGGGTACGCGATTCGACCCCGATCATTGTTGGGACGCACTGCCTATTTCGTGTCAGCGGGGCTCTCAACCCAGGGGCGGTTCCCGGCAGAGACGCTGTCCTGACGGATAGCTGGGTGAGGCAGTTGCCGTGTCGCGGATATCTTCGCCGTACAAGTAGCGAGGAAAGACTCTATAGCACCACTAACTGTTAACTAATTTCATGTATATGGGAGCTATGTCGGCCCTCTTGCAGCGATCCCTGGAGCCGATTCAGACGACCGTGTTTCGTATTCTGCTTGCGGGGCGCTCGGGATGTTTCGTTCGGTCGTCCTCGGTACGGTAACGGTGCCGGCGCTTGGGCTCTTCGTTTAAAACTGGTAGCGCCGGTCGTCCTTGTCCTGTTGCTGAGGGAAGTCGTTCCCGGTCATCTGGTCGAAGGTCATCCCCGAGAGGTACTCGTCGTACGTACAGTCGTAGCTCGACCGGAGGTGGAAATCCAGCGTCCCGCGGTCGACGGTCGACTGAAACAGCATATGGACCGCGCGCCTGACGAGTTCGTCCGGGTCGTCCGGGTCGAGTGCGACTGACAGCATCGCGAGTTCGTTGCGCGTCTCGCGGTCGATGGACAGTTCGAACTCGTCGTCGAAGTCGCCGTACGCCGCTTCGATATCATCCTGTAGATCGTCGAGGCTCATACGAACGGGGACGGTGAGCGCGAGGAAACCCCTTACGACTCGTCTGGGACCGCTCCCTCGAAACACGGATGTCTACGATTATAACATATGATAAATTATATCATGGACTGAACATAACGGTTGGTAGCGGTCAACTACCGAAGGATTCAGATTAGATAATGACAGGTGGTGGGGACGAGACAGCAGCGTCCAGCCAGCCCGACGGGCTGCTAGAGCGGCTTCACGCAGTCCTCCCGGACGTGTACACGCGTAACTACGTGGCGAAGTTCGCTGTCGCGCTGGCGGTAATCGTCGTCGTACTCGCAGCCGTCGGCTTCGGCAGCTACCTGCAGATACAGGACCGGGTCGTCAGCGACGCGGTGACGGACCTCGAAACGTCGGCCACGCATCGCGCCGACAGTATCGGGCAGTGGCGGACGACCACCGAGACGGAGGCCATCGCTATCGCAGCCGCAGGGGTGTACGTCACTGGGACGCCCGCAGATATCAGACAGTACCTTACGACAGCAGCCACGGCAGAGTCGTCACAGATTCGTTCGCTTCACTACGTCTCCACCGTCGACAACTCTCAGATAGTCGTCGCGAGCACCGGAACGAACACAGAAGGCCGGCCACCGCGGGCGGTCGAACCCGCGTGGGAGTCCCCTGTGATGGCGACGATGAACGGCTCCACCGACACTGGCACAGTGATCCACTCGACAGCATACGCGGACGGTGACAACCACTCGATGGCGTTCGTGACTCCCGTCTCCGATGGCGATGGAGCACTAGTGCTGGTTGCCCGGGTCCCGGTCGAGCAGTTTCAGGACGGGCGCGACGGGTTCGAGACGCAACTGCTCACTGGGGACGGAGACCCGCTTATCGGGGGCCAGGGTGGTTCCGTGCCCATCAGTCAGGACGGTCTCCGGGCCGCAACAGCGGGCCGAACGACGACTATCGAAACGGGGTCCCATGTCGCGACGTACACGCCCGTCAACGGTACATCGTGGGTGGTCACGACGAGTGCGACGCAAGAGACACTGTACGGAACGAGTCGGCTCGTCCGCTGGGGCTTCCTCGCTGTCATCGGGACGGCAGTCGCCTCGCTGGGCATCGCGGGATATCTTTTCGGACGGCATACGGTTCGGCCCCTGAGACAGCTCCGTAACCGGACGCAGGCCATGGAACAGGGTGACCTCGGCGTTGACATCTCGACAGCCCGGCAGGACGAGATCGGGCGGCTGTACGACGCCTTCGGAAATATGCGGGACACGCTCCGGCGTCAGATCCGCCAGGCCCAGGCAGCTCGTGAGGAGGCCGAGCGGTCGAGCCACGAACTCGAACGCCAGAACGAGCGGCTGGACGAGTTCGCGTCGACGCTGAGCCACGACCTTCGAAACCCGCTCACGGTCGCCCGGGGGCACGTCGAACTGCTTGCGACGCGGCTGTCGGACCCGGAGACGGACTCGGACGACCTCCAGACCCACATCGAGAAACTCGAAGACGCACACGACCGTATCGAGTCCATAATCGACGACGTGTTGACGCTGACGAGAAAGGGCGCAAGCGTCGAGGAGACCGCTCCGGTTCCGCTGGAGGCCGTCGTCACTGACGCGTGGGACAACATCGACAACAAAAACGCCAGCATCGAGGTCGCGGGCAGTCGAACCATCGACGCCGACCGGACGCGGCTCTTGCGAGCCCTCGAAAACCTGTTTCGCAACGCCATCGACCACGTCGGCCCGGAGGTGACCGTCACGGTCGGGCTGACGGACCACGGGTTCTACGTTGCCGACGACGGTCCGGGGATTCCGAGCGAAGCGGTCGACAACATCTTCGAGTACGGCCACACGACGAGCGAGGACGGAACCGGGCTCGGCCTCTCTATCGTCAAGACCATCGCGGAGGCCCACGGCTGGCGGCTGTATATCGATACGACCTACCCCGACGGCGCGATGTTCGTGTTCGCGGACGTGTTCAGCGAGGACGAGCCGGACTGGTACGGGACCGAGTTCGAGTGGGGACGGTCCGAAGTCGACGACTGATACTGTTGGCTGCAACTACTGCAAGATATCCGCCATCTCAGGGCGGCGATTCTTTCCAGACGTACAGCCGACGGGATGGGCGACAACGACCGCCACGCACAAATCGGGACAGGGCTAAACGGAGGTATGACTGACCAGTCGACAGCGACGGACCGCCCGGGAGGCGTGCCCGCGGACCCGTCGGCTGTCCAGGACGCGCTCGTGGAGTGGTACGAGGCGGACCACCGCTCGTACCCGTGGCGGGAGACGACTGACCCCTACGAGATTCTCGTTTCCGAAGTGATGAGCCAGCAGACCCAACTGGACCGGGTCGTCGACGCTTGGGAAGACTTTCTGGACCGCTGGCCGACTGCGGCGGCCCTGGCTGAGGCCGACCGTTCGGATGTCGTGGGCTTCTGGACCAGTCACTCGCTGGGCTACAACAATCGTGCGAAGTACCTCCACGAGGCGGCCGGCCAAGTGGTCGACGACTACGACGGCGAGTGGCCCCGCGACCCGGACGGCCTCAGCGACCTGATGGGTGTCGGTCCCTACACCGCCAACGCCGTCGCCTCCTTCGCGTTCAACAACGGGAACGCCGTCGTCGATACGAACGTCAAGCGTGTCCTGTACCGCGCCTTCGACGTGCCGGACGACGATTCAGAGTTTGAAGCGGCTGCAAGCAAACTCATGCCCGGGGGCCAGTCGCGAGTCTGGAACAACGCCATCATGGAACTGGGCGGGGTTGCCTGCGAAAAGACGCCGGATTGTGACGGCGCGCAGTGCCCGTGGCGTGAGTGGTGTTCGGCCTACGAAACGGGCGATTTCACCGCGCCGGACGTCCCGACCCAGCCCGAGTTCGAGGGGAGCCGTCGACAGATGCGCGGCCGCGTCATCTCGGCGCTCAAGGAGTACGACGAGCTACAACTGGACCAGTTGGGGCCGCGTGTGCGCGTGGACTACGCGCCCGAGGGGGAGTACGGCCGCGAATGGCTCCGAGGGCTTCTGGAGGATTTGGCCGACGACGGGCTAGTCGATGTCGAGAACAGCGACGGCGAGGCGGTCGCGCGCCTCCAGCGCTGACCGCCAGTGGCATACACCCTTGAACCCGTGCGGTCAATACGTCCACAATGGCTGGCTTGCTGGGTTCGGTCGCTCTCATCGTCGTCGCAACCGCTGTCATCTGGAAAGGGAGCGCGTACTTCGAGCGGGCCGCAGAACGGCTGAGCAAGTACTACGGGTTACCGGTGGCGGTTCACGGCGCAATCGTCGTCGCCGTCGGGTCGAGCTTTCCCGAGATAAGTTCGGTCGTTATCAGCACCGTCGTCCACGACGAGTTCTCGCTGGGCGTCGGTGCAATCGTCGGGAGCGCGATATTCAATCTGCTCGTGATTCCGGCCCTCGCGGCGCTGTCGAGCGAAGAACTCCGGTCGACGCGTGACATCGTCCACAAAGACGCCCAGTTCTACGTCATCAGCGTCCTCATCCTGTTCATCGTGTTCGCGCTCGGGGCGACGTACGTTCCGGGCGGGACCAATCGGGCGGCTATCCTGACCCCGACGCTCGTCGCCGTTCCGCTCATGGCCTACGGTATCTACGTCTTCTTGCACCAGCAGGACGCCAGCGAGCACGTCGCAGACGAAACCCACAGCGTCCGTCCGGGACGGGAGTGGGGAATGCTGGGGGTCGGACTCGTCGTCATCACGGTCGGCGTCGAGGGGATGGTTCAGGGCGCGCTCTCTCTCGGTGTCATCTTCGAGACGCCGACGTTTCTCTGGGGGCTGACAGTTATCGCCGCCGGCACGAGCCTTCCCGATGCCTTCGTCAGCGTTCGCGCGGCGAAAGACGACGACAGCGTCACGAGCCTGACGAACGTCCTGGGAAGCAATACGTTCAATCTGCTAGTGGCGATTCCAGTCGGTGTTCTTCTCGCGGGCCGGGCGACCATCGATTTCCTCGTGGCGATCCCGACGATGGGCTTTCTCGGGGCTGCAACGCTGGTGTTCATCGTGTTTATCCGGACCGATCTCGAGCTCACCGACCGCGAAGCGTACACCCTGCTTGGGCTGTACGTGGTGTTCGTCTGCTGGATGGCCCTCGAATCGGTCGGGCTTATTGAGACGGTTAGCGGTATCTGAGGCGGGTCCACAGTGCCGTCACTGGTGAGCCAGCATCCGCCCTCGATGCTCTCGGGAAACTGCCCTGTTGGGCTTACTCATCGCCTTCTCCGGGCGATAGTTCGCGGAAATACACGGCCTCGTCGTAGGGATCGCCGCCGATAGTGAGTGTCCGAGTCTTGGTCCGCTCGAAGCCGAGGTTCTCGAAGAACTCCCGGCTCCGGTCGTTCGAGGCCAGGTCGAGCGCCCGGAACTGCTCAACGCCGTGTTCCAGAAAGATGTCTTCGAGCCGGTCGTACAGCGCCGTCCCGACACCCTCCCCGTGGTAGTCCGGGTGGACGTACAGCCGCAGCATCGTCCCCATCGTATGCATGGTGATGCCCTGGGTGAAGCCGATGATTTCGCCGTCCTGTTCGGCAACCAGTAACGTCGCCTCGATGTCGTCGAGGTCGTTGGCGGGGACGCCGCCGGCCCACCCGTGGAGCGCGCTGCCCAGCGGGTCGGCGTACCAGTCGGATATCGTCTCGTCGATGACGTCGGAGTCCAGCGAGTCGTAGGCGTCGTGCCACGCCGCCCGTGCGACCCGGCGGATGCCGTCGGCGTCGGCGTCGAAGGCTCGGCGGATGGTCGTCATGCGTGTCCCGACGACGGACAGACAGATTGTTCCGAGCGGGTGCCACAGTGGGTGGACTGACGCGATAGGCGGCGCAGTACCCGGGGATCTGCCAGATGCTGAATCGTGTCGCGTACCATAGATGCTGTGTCTATCGGTTCGTTTGGGCTATCATGGCTAATATCCTCTCCCCGGTGTGTGAACCATTCCCATAATCTATCATGGTTTATCATTAGGTTTATGTAGTTGACACCCATTGGTGGTCTTGTATGAGGACAGTCATCCTCGGTGTCATCGGCTCCGACGCGCACGTCGTTGGGATAACCATTCTGGAACGAGCGTTCGAAGCGGCAGGGTTCAACGTAGTCAACCTCGGTGTCCAGTCGTCCCAGTCGGAGTTCATCGACGCCGCGGATGAACACGACGCCGAAGCGATACTCGTTTCGTCGCTGTACGGCCACGCCGAGCAGGATTGTCAGGGGTTCCAGCAGCAGATCAACGAGGCGGGTCTGGACGTGACGACCTACATCGGCGGCAACCTCGCTGTCGGGCAGGACTCCTTCGAGGAGACGCGCGAGACGTTCAAAGCGCTCGGTTTCGACCGGGTCTTCGATTCGGAGACCGACCCTGAGGAGGCTATCGAGGCGTTGAAAGCCGACCTCGGCCACCGCTCCCGTGAGGAAGCGTCGTCCGAGAAGGTTCAGCTCGGCTCCTGAGCCACGGACTCCTTTTGCAGCCGTTAGCGTAGCGAACATGCGTAATCCGCCAGCCACTCATCGACTGCTGTCGTCGACCACGCACAGCCCGGGGTGCTTTACGACCAGGGTCCCTATGGAGTATAATGTCACACATGACAGCTGAGCTGAGTGACGGCACCGAAATCAAGAACATTCACGACGTGGTCGAGGGGTCGAACGGTGTCCATCTGAAGAAGGAGGTCGGCAGTGGCGGGCTCGAACGTGTCGCGTACATCCCGTATCCGAACCTCCTCTACGTCTACCACGACAACTGAGCGTCGGCCAGAGCGACCTTCATGGCCTGACAAACCGACAGCCGGAAAGGGACTAGCGCTGCGCCTCGTCTCCCCCATCGATATACCGGCCCCACTCCATAGACCCGACATGTCCGAACCACACATCGTCGGTGTCGTCGGCAGTCTCAGAGAGGAGAGCTACACCAGGGTCGGTATCGAGCGCGCGCTCGTCGCCGCCGAGGAGTTGGGGGCGACCACGGAACTGCTGGATCTTCAGGAATTCGACCTACCGGTGTTCGATGCCGACCATCGCGAGGTCGGCGACGCTGTCGAGTTCGCCGATAGAGTTCACGCGGCTGATTCAATTCTGCTGGGGACGCCGGTGTATCACGGGTCCTATTCCGGCGTGCTGAAGAACGCACTCGACTACTGTGGCTTCGACGAGTTCGAACACAAAACCGTGGGATTGCTAGCGGTCGCCGGCGGGGGCTTTCCCATCACCGCGCTCGAACACCTCCGCTCGGTCTGCCGGGCGCTGAACTGCTGGGTCATCCCGCATCAGGCCGCGGTTCCGAACGCACACAATCACATCGCTGACGGTCAGATAGTCGACGCCGATATCGAGGAACGCGTGACGTCGCTCGGTGAGGAAGCAGTCAAGTACGCGAACATCGAGCCGGACTCGGCGTGTTTCGAGAGTACGGAGAACGTCGGAGCGGACGATTAGCCGTGAGGACCGCTGTGCGTGTCCGAGCCGTGAGCGTCCGGTCCGCAGGAGCAGATGATTAACCGCGAGGACCGCTGTGCGTGTCCGAGCCGAAGGGGGCTGACGGATAGAAGGAAACGGTCAAACCGGCTCGCGCCCAAGTTTCAGGCGTGACTCAGTGGGTCGAGAATCCGACCGGTGGCCGGGACCGCGGGCCAGCCGCGCTGGTGCGTGCGTGGGTGGAAATACTCCGCCGTCCGCGTCGGTTCTTCCGGACCGGCGTCGCGCCGGGTGACCAGGCTCCGGGGCTGGTGTTTGCGGCGACAGTAGTCCTCTTCGAGGAGGTGAGCCGTTACGCCGTCGTCAAGCTGGCCCAGCGGGGACTGCTGTCTACGGGGCCGTTCGACTACCCCGCTATCGGTGGCTTCTCGCCCGGCGTCGCGGTACTGGCGCTGTTTGCTATTCTCGTGTTCGTCACGCCGGCGACGGTGCATCTGACGGCGGCGCTACAGACGCTGCTGTTGCTTCCCCTCGGACTGCTCCCCGTCGCGTCGGACCGCGGCGGCGTGAGCGAAACCGTCCAGGTGATGTGCTACGCGATGGCCCCCTGTCTGCTGGCGGGGCTGCCCAGCGCAGAAGTCCGGGTGCTCGTCACCGCCTGGGGCGCGGGCCTGTACCTGCTCGGCACTGCCGTCGTCCACAATATCCGGCTCCCCGTGGCCGCAATCGTCGGAGCCGTCCCCGCCGCAATTATTTTCGGCTACGGCTTCCGGGGCTTTCAGGCCGTCTCGGTGCTGGCCGCTGACTACGGGTTTTAGGGTCCGCCGGCGTGCGTTTCCACACGATGCTCAGTATCGACATCGACCAGTTCATGCTGGAACTCAAAGATGGAGCGTTCAAGAGCGTCGGCCCGTCGAACAAGGAAGCGACGATCAAGATGTACGATGTGGAGGGTGTCGACGTTCGCGAGTACGGCGACAAGCGCGTGAAAATTGCCTTCGAAGACGAACAGGGAAGCGAAATCGAGGTCGCTCTGTTCCCTGAACAGGCGAAAGCGGTCGCTTCAGGGCTCGAACTACTGGAAGAAGAGAGCGAGATGTTCGAATAGCGGACCTGTTTCGTTCGTCCGGAATTCGACAACCGTTTTAGGCCCGACATGCTTGCACCGTGTAATGGGTTCGTGTATCATCTGCGGCAAATCTGTCGAAGGACGCATCTGTGACCTCCACGAGGAGGACGCCCTGTTCGAGTTCCGTGGCTCGCGTGCCGACCAGCTATCGGTCGACCGCTACTACCGCGGCAGTGTTGACGGCTTCGCCGAGTTCGGCGTGTTCGTCGACATCGGCGACAGCGTAACGGGGCTGCTCCACCGGAGCGAACTGGACCAGCGGCTCGATTCCCTCGACTGGGACTCGGGCGACACCGTCTACGTCCAGGTCAAGAACGTACGGGACAACGGCAACGTCGACCTCGGCTGGTCGATCCGCCAGTCCGAACGCGAGTTCCGCGGCGTCCTCGTCGACGACCCGGAAATCGGTCACTCCGTCCTGCTTGAGAACGAAGACGACGAAGACGAGACACAGTCCGACGATTCGGACGAGGAGGCGTCTCGACCCTCAACTGACGAGTCAGCGGGACAAAGCGACGACGAATCGGACGCGGACGAAGGCACCGAATCCGACGACAGCAGCGCCACGAACGCCGGCGCAGTCAGCCGGGCCAGCGACGCCGACCGCGTCGAGGGCACTGCGGCCGTCGGCGGCAACGACAGCGGGTCGAACACCGCCGTCATGACCAAGTCCGACGAGGAAGCCGACGCAGAGAGCGACGAAAGCGAGGAGCAGACGGACGAGGCGACCACGGCCGAACCGGTCGCCGCGGCTATCGGCGACCTCGACGACCATGTCGGCGCGGACGTTCGACTGGAAGGCGAAGTCGTCGGCATCCGACAGACCTCCGGGCCGACGGTGTTCGAACTGCAGGACGAGACCGGCACTGTCGACTGCGCGGCCTTCGTCGAGGCAGGCGTCCGCGCCTACCCCGAGGTCGAGGAAGACGACTACGTCCGACTCTCGGGCGAAGTCCGCGAGCGTCGCGGTGAACTGCAGGTCGAGACCGAGGAGCTCGATGTCCTCGAAGCCGAGGAGCGCGAGGAAGTCGAACAGCGACTCGCCGACGCCCTCGACGACGAGGCCCGACCTGACACGGCCGAACCGCTCGCCGATGATACGGCGGTTGCGGCCCTCTCCGATGATCTGGTCGAAGCGGCGACCCAGATCCGGAAGGCAGTGCTGACGGACCGTCCGGTCATCGTCCGCCACGCCAACACCGCGGACGGCTATCTCGCCGGCAGCGCGCTCGAACGCGCCGCACTCCCGCTGGTCACCGAGCAGCACCGCCGCGCCGACGCGAAGTACCACTACTTCGACCGGCGACCAATCGAGGGCGGCGTCTACGACATGGACGACGCAACGAAGGACACGACGACGATGCTGGACAACCGGGAGCGTCACGAGGAGAAGCTCCCGCTGTTCGTCTTCGTCGCCGCCGGCGGCACGCGCGAGAGCCTCGACGGCTTCGACCTGCTGAACGTCTACGGCGCCCCGAGCGTCGTCATCGACGACATCGACGTCGACGGCGCGGTCGTCGATACGGTCGACGCCGTCGTCTCCCCCTCGGCTGACACCGTTTCGGAGACCACCTCGACGGCGCTCGCGGCCAACGTCGCCGCACACGTCAACGAGGACGTCCGCGACGACCTGCAGCACCTCCCGGCCGTGAGCTTCTGGGAGGACATCCCCGAACCGTACCTTGACGCAGCCAGTGAGGCCGGCTACGACGAGACCGCCGTATCGGAACTCCGCGAAGCCGTCGCGCTCGAAGCCCACTACCAGTCCTACGAGGACAAGCGCGAACTCATCACCGACCTCGTGTTCGGTGACGACGAGGAGGACGTGGGCGGCCTGGCCGGCCACATCGCCGAGCAGTTCCGCGAGAAGGTCGACGAAGAGGTGTCGACCGCCCGGGCCAACCTCGACCACCGGACCGTCGGCGACGTCGACATCGCCGTCCTCGATACGGACGCCTTTACCCACCAGTACGAGTTCCCGCCGGAGTCGCTCCTGCTCGATGAACTCCATCGGGACGTTCGCGACGAGAGCGACGCCGTGCTCGGCATCTCGACGGACACGATGTACGTCCGTGCCAACGGCGACCTGGACCTACACGAGCTAGTCAGCGAAGTCAGCGAGCGGGTTCCTGAAGGCGGTGTCGCGACCCGGAGCGTCCGCGAGGGGACTATCCGCTATCTGGCCGGCGAGCGACCGGCCGTCCTCGACGCCACGCTCGACGTGCTGGCCGACGAACTGTAGCGCAGGAGATTTTTCTACTTGCCGGCAGTCTGAACTGGGCATGAGCGACAGCCCCGTCAACGAAGCCGACCTCGACTGGACCGACCACGACCACGGCGACCGGACGTTCAAGCACAAGCAGATCGGTGACGCCGCCGGAGGCGAAAAACTCGGTACGAGCCTCTACGCCGTCCCGCCGGGCAAGCGGCTCTGGGTGCGCCACTACCACGAGGGCAACGAGGAAGCGATATTCGTCCAGGCCGGGACCGGCACGCTCTGGCTCGGCCCCGACGCTGAGGAACACGCACTCAAGCCGGGCGATTTCGTCGCGCTTCCGGCCGGCGAGGAGAGTGCGCACGAAATCGAAGCCGGCGAGTCTGAACTCCGACTGTTGATGGTTTCGACGATGGAGGAACCGGATATCACCGTCTACCCCGACCGGGAGATGGTCGGGCTGTACGCCGGGTCACCGCCGGGCGGCGAGAAGGCGGACCGGACGTTGTCGACGTATCTCGACAGGAACGCGGAAAAAGAGTACTGGGAGGAGTGAGCCGCTATCGGCTGTCGACTTCGAACTCCGACAGCATCGTCTGGAGCCGTTCGGACTGCTCGGCGAGTGATTCGATGCTGGCACTGACCTGCGACATGGACGCGGCCTGTTCCTGCGCGGTCGCGGAGGCGGTCTCGGTCTCCGCGGCGGTCGCCTCGCTGATGTCCACGGCCTCCTCGACCATCGACACCGCTTCCTCGGTCGTGGCGGCCTGGTCGTCGGTCGTGTCGCTGATCTCCTGAATCCCGTCGTCGGTCGCCTCGGCGTTCTCGGCCACCTGCGTGAACGTGTCGACGACTTCTTCGACGGCTTCTGTACTCTCCTGCATATCCTGCTTTGCCCCCCGTGCCTCTGTGACCGTGGTTTCGGTCTGGGCCTGGGTCTCCGCGATGAGCTGTTCGATTTCGGTCGCAGAGGCCTGCGTCTCCTCCGCCAGCTGTTTGACCTCGTCTGCGACGACAGCGAACCCATCGCCGCCCGACCCGTTTCCGGCCCGTGCGGCCTCGATGTTGGCATTCAGGGCCAGCATGTTCGTCTGCTCGGCGATGTCGCCGATGAGATCGACGATCTCACCGATCTCTGCCATCTTCTCGTCCAGCCGCTCCACGTTTTCGACGGTCGAATCGATGGCCGTCTGGACCTCTCGGGAGCCCGCTATCGCTTCCTGTGCGGTCTCCTCGCCGGCGTCCGCGATCTTGGCTGTCTCGCGGGACCGTTCCGCGACGGTTTCGGCCGAAGCGGCGACCTCCTCGACGGTGGCTGACAGGTCGGTCATCTCGCTTGAGACGGTTTCGAGCATCTCACGCTGGTCGACCGCCCCGCTGGCGATGCCCTGAATCGATTCGCTCATGTCTTCGCTGGCACCTGTTGCCTCGTTGGCACCGGCCGTGGCCTGGTCGCTCGTCGACGCGACCTCTTGCGAGAACGTCTGTATTTCGGCCATCGCCGACTCCGTCTCCGTCATCATCTTGTTGAACGACTCGGCGATCTGTGCCATCGCGTCACTCTCGCTGTCGGGGTCAATCCGGACCGTGAGGTCTCCGTCGGCCGCCCGGGACATCGCCGCGCTGTAAGCGTCGGCCGTGGCTTCGAGGTGCTCGTTGAACTCTTCGACCTCTTGCTGTCGGGCCTCGGCCTCGGCTTTCGCCTCTTCGGCCTCGGCGATGGTCCGCTCCATCTCGGCTTTCTTCTCCTCCAGGTTTTCGACCTCTTGGGTCTTCTCTCTGGCCTGTTCGAGTTGTTGTTCCGCCGCTTCACGGGATCGCTCGGTCGACGACCAGTGCGCCATCAGCGCCGCGGCCAGCATCAGAACGAAGCCCGCGTGGATGAACGCCCACACCCACGGGTTGTTGATCGCCGCCGAGTGGTTGTACACCCGACTCGGGTCGATCATGCCGAAAATCCCGTGCTGGACGGAGACGTACCCGATGCCGAGGAAGAACGGCAGCCAGTCTTCGTAGACGGCAACCACAGCCATCACGACGAAAAAGTGGAAGTGAGCCTCGATGTACCCGCCGGAGAAGTGGACCAGGAACCCGGACGTCGTGACGAGTCCCATCGTCGCCAGCGCGGTTCGCGTTCGCCGACCGAACCAGGGCAACCTCGCTAACACGGCGAGGCCGACGACGACCCCGACCTCTGCGAGAACGTGGAGCGTGTCTATCTCGGGAAGCGTCGCGCCCGTGACGAGCGACTCAGTTCCCGAATACAGCCCGAGTGCCAGCAGGAACGGCACATGCGCAAGCAGCAGAATGAGGATATTACGGTGTCGGCCGCGCCATGTCTCGTCGGGGATTGTATCGCCACTCGGAATGTATGCAATGAACTCTTGGAACCGTTCCGTCGGCGTCAATTCCCGGGAGCGAGTTTGTGCAGACCCACTGGTCGTGTCTGGCATATATACACAGTCGAGGAGAGCAATGACTAAAAGACTCCCCTGGAAGTATCATTCGAAATAACGGGGTAGAGCGCCTGAGACGAGGCTTCAACGACTCTGGAGTTGTTTTCAGACGGCTCATTCGCTGCCGACTGCGACCCGGGTCCCGCTACGTATCAGTCGCCGAGACGGACCTGGCTGCCTTCTTCGCACCGTAGTACGCCCACTCCGCGCTGTAACAGAACACACAGCCGCGGAAGGTCGGTCGGTCGGGGCTCCTGGTGTCGTCCGTTTCGCTTCTCATACCTCTCTTTGGTGTGACAGCACAATGAACCCCACGGCCACCCCCGTCGCTGACGATACCCGAGCGACACGCTTATTCGGCCGAGACGCCGATTTCGCACAACGCCGATGAGCACGGAGACGCCGGACCCAGACGAGACAGAGACCTTCCAGCAGGTGTGTGCGGAGCTGGTCGACCGGATTCTCGCAGGCGAGGTCGAGCGCGACGACGTCGAATCGGCCAAGATAGATGTCTGTCGAGAGTATTCCGCGCCGAAAGTGCCGAAAAACTCCGAACTGCTCGATTACGCGCCACAGGAGCACCGCGAGGTGCTGGAGGAGGTCCTCCAGCGCAAGCCCGTTCGGACTGCCTCGGGTGTCTCCCCTATCGCTATCATGACCTCACCCGAGCGGTGTCCTCACGGGAAGTGCCTGTACTGTCCGGGCGGCCCGGATTCGGAGTTCTCCTCCGCGCAGTCCTACACCGGCCACGAGCCCGCGGCCGCACGCGGCGAACAGAACGACTACGACCCCTACGGCCAGGTGACCCTCCGACTCAACCAACTGCGGGAGATCGGCCATCCTGTCGACAAGGCCGAACTCATCGTGATGGGCGGGACGATGACGGCCCGGAGCCACGACTACCAGGAGTGGTTCGTCAAGCGGGCCCTGGAGGCGATGAACGACTTCGACGTGGATTCGGAGCCGACGCCCGCGGAGGACGTGAGCTTCGCCGAGGACGACTACGAGTTCCGGTATCTGGAAGATGTCATCGCGGAAAACGAGACCGCTGACGTCCGCAACGTCGCCACCACGTTCGAGACGAAGCCGGACTGGTGTGATCCGGAACAGATCGACCGGATGCTCGACCTCGGCGGGACGAAAGTCGAGGTCGGCGTCCAGACGACCTTCGAGCGGATCAACCGCGAGATGCACCGCGGCCACGGCGTGCAGGCCTCCATCGACGCGAACCGCCGCCTGCGCGATTCCGGGTTCAAGGTGGGCTTTCACATGATGCCAGGCCAGCCCGGGATGTCCAAGGAGATGTGTCTGGAGGACTTCCGGCGCATCTTCGACCAGACGGACTGGCGGCCCGACTACCTCAAGATATACCCGACGCTGATTGTCGAGGGAACCGTCACATACGACTGGTGGCGCAACGACGAGTTCGACCCGCTTTCCAACGACGAGGCCGCCGAACTGGTCGCCGAAATCAAGGACATGATTCCCCGCTACACCCGCCTCCAGCGCGTCCAGCGGGACATCCCGGCGGACTTCATCGAGGGCGGCGTCTGGAAGTCGAACCTCCGCCAGCTCGCCTGGCAGCGGATGGAAGAGCACGACTGGACGTGTGACTGTATCCGCTGTCGGGAGGCCGGACACAGCGACGATGCCGCCGAGAACATCGAACTCGACGTGATGACCTACGAGGCCTGTGGCGGCACGGAGCATTTCATCTCCTTCGAAGACTTCGACAACGACGTGCTCGTCGGGTTCTGTCGGCTCAGATTCCCCAACGATCCGGTACGCCGGGAGCTACAGGACGCCGCAATCGTCCGCGAACTCCACGTCTACGGCAACGCCGTCGGCGTCGGTCAAGAGGGTGACGACGAGGACCACCAGCACAAAGGCTACGGCAAGAAACTGCTGGAAAAAGCGGAAACACTGGCACGGGACGCCGGCTACCCGAAATTGGCCGTTATTTCCGGTATCGGCGTCCGGCAGTACTACCGGGAGAAGCTGGGGTACAAGCAGGACGGCCCATACGTGAGCAAGCGTCTCTGATAGCCTCACAGCCTCAGTCTAATTCTTACCGGCCTCAGGTGTGTCCCTGAGCGTCTCATCGATAGATTACAGCCGCGCTGTTGTGGATCCCGCCAGCGAGAGATGCTTTCATCGCGCGACGAGTGACGGGCGCTGACCGAAAGAACAGCCGCCGTTTGAGGTACTATATGTATACCGACGTGCCAGCCCTGTGGGCTGGGTGCGCCGAGTGAGCCATTACTTGTAATGCCACCTTTCAGCCCTTATTAGGATAGAACCGGCGGTAGCGGACGGTATACGCGATAATAGTACCTTACTCTGCGATTCGTTCCCGCTAACTAATTACCATACTGTCATCGCCCCTCCCATGGGTAAGATTACGGGCCTGTGGCTATCAGCGATGACGCTACTGGCTGTGGTTGCGGTGTCGACGGCCCCGGTGTTCGGGCCGGGTGTCGCAGCCGCGTCCAATCACGAGACAGCGGCTATCGAGGTGACCGACGCCTCTGCGACAAAGACCAACAGTTCCGGTATACACGATGCGCCGTTCTCTGTCGTCTCCGGGATGGAGTTCCAGGTGGAGCTCACGGCTGAGAACACCGGAGACAGCGATGGGACGAAACAAGTAGCCGTCACGGCGGACGGCGAGGAAATTGAGCAAGCCGACGTTGCGGTTGGCGGCGGCCAGCAGACGACGGAGACTGTTCCCGTCACCCTCGACGACACCGGCGAGTACGACCTCGCCGTCGATGGAGTCCCGGCCGGGACGGTAACCGTCGTCGAACCGCCGAACATCACGGTCACCGAGACGACAGTCGACCGGGCTACTGTCACGCGAGGCGAAACCATCGAGGTAACTCATACGCTCGAAAACACTGGCGGGCAAACCGGCGAACTGACGATCATACCGAAACTTGAGAACACGGACACCGGAGCGTCCCGGATGGTCAACGAACTCGCCGTCAAGGTCGGTGGCGGCGACACGGAGACGACCTCGTGGACGCTGGACACCGGGACCCTCGACGAGTTGCCTGCCGGGGCGTACGAACTGCGGGACGGTTCCGGCTCGAACCCGACCATCACCATCGAGGAATCCAGGCAGTTCACCGTCGAGTACTCGCAGCTAAGCGACGACTCGACGATCACCGGCGAGCCCGTCGACCTGACGGTCCGGATGCAAAACCCCAGAGGCGGGGACGGGTCGGCGACAGAGGACGTCGTTCTGCAGACTGACAGCTCCGAAATCGCCACCCGGACCGTCGAAATCGAAAACGGCGATACGGAGACGCTGGAGTTCTCACCGAGCTTCGACAGCGAGGGTACTTACGACCTGACGATAAACGGCGAATCGGTCGGGACTGTCGACGTTGCGGACGAGGGCTCGCTCCAGATTCAGGACGCCGGGCTCATCGACACCCAGGTCAATACTGACACGGACACGGGTGGCATCGGGACCCGCGAGCCGGAGCTGTGGGTGACGGTGGAGAACACTGGCGGACAGACCGGAACGATTACGCTGCCTATCGAAGTTGGCGGCACACAGGTTGGCCAGGAGTCGGTAACGGTCCCGGCTGGAGAGACAGTCAACGAGACACTCCTCTATCGACTCGAAGGAGCTGTTGACGAGGGCGACCACGAGGTCACGGTCGACGGCGTCATCGCCGGCACCCTGACTGTCGGCCAGCCCGATATTCAGGTCACCGACGCGAAGTGGAACAGAACAACGGTCACCCGGGGCGACGCGGCAGAACTGACGGTGACGGCCAGAAACGATGGGACCGTGACCGCGAAGCAGGAGTTCTGGGTCGAAACGGAGAACGAAGCCGTCGACGCCGTCTCGTTCGATCTGGAACCCGATGCATCCGATACGGACACGTACGTGCACACGTTCGAGGAGCCCGGCACGTACCAGTTCACGGTCGGTAGCGAGACTCAGACCGTCACGGTGGAGCAGCCAGCGACGTTCGAAGTCTCCGAAAGGGCGCTGAACACGACGAGGGTGGGCGAGGGCGAGAGCGTCGCGGTGACCGCGACGGTTACGAACACTGGCGACCAGACCGGTACCTACGAGGTCCCGCTTACAGTCGCTGACGAGCGAGTGAACGCCACGGAACTGCAATTAGGCCCTGGAGAATCGACGACTGTCTCGTTCACGGAGCCGTTCACCGCCGTCGGCACATACCCTATTGACCTCGACGGCGAGCGGGTCGGAACAGTTCGAGTCTCCGAGGCGGCGACGTTCGAAACCACTAGCGTCGACCTGAACCGGACGAGTGCTCGGACAGGCGAACCGATTGAGGTGACTGCCACGGTTGTCAACAACGGCGACGAGACAGGGACCTCCCCGGTGCGCCTCCAGACCAACGACGACATCGTGGACACGACGAACGTCACGCTCTCGGGCGGTCAACAGACCGAGGTCTCCTTCGTCTACGTCTTCGAGAGCGGCGGAGAGTACGACGTGGCGGTCAACGGTGACTCCGGCGGAAACATCTCAGTGACCCAACCCGCGACATTCGAGGTTCGCGACGCCCGACTGAGTAATTCGTCCACCGAAACCGGCGAGTCAGTGGACGTGACAGCGACTGTCGCAAACGTCGGGACAGAGAGTGGGAACTACACCGCGGCGCTTACAGAGACCAACCAGACGCTCAAGTCCAGAACTATCGGCCCGATTGCCGGCGGTGAAACAGTAACTGTCTCGTTCAGTATCTCCTTCGACAACGAGGGCAACCGCTCGCTCGCTATTGGCAACGCCGCCACTGAAACGCTTGCTGTCGAAGCCGAAAGCAGTAGTGACGGCGGTGGCGGAGGCGGCGGAGGCGGTGGCGGCGGAGGCGGCGGAGGCGGTGGCGGTGGCGGCTTCGATCTCGACGACGAGTCGGACGAGACCGACGACGGCGGCGGCGCAGAGGCGCCCGCGATCTCGCAGTCCCAGATCGACAACGGAGTCACTGTCCGAGTGACTGCCGACGCCGCGAACTCGACGGTCACCCAATCGCTGAACCGCTCCGGGCCGTCCGAGACCGCGCCAGCGTTCACCCTCTCTGCACTCTCGCTCGACGTGACCAACGACAGTGATGGGTTCAACGCGACGATGCTCGGCCCGCAGGCCACGCCGAACAACATGACCGAAGTTCAGGCAGACGGTGTGCGTGGGTACGTGACCGTCACTTCCGGCGCAAATGCGTCTGCCATCAGCCGGGTGAGGTACACCCTGCGGCTCAACGAATCGGCGCTGCCGACCAACGGATCGATGGACGCCGTCCGGGTGTTCCAGTACCACAACGGGTCCTGGAGTCAGCTACCCAGTAGCGCCAACGCGACGAATACGTCTATCCAGGCGTCATCGTCCAACCTCGCGACCATCGCTGTCGTCTCCCCGGTCGCTAATACGTCCACCCCGACGACGACAGCCAGCTCCTCGAATACGAATGCATCGACGCCGACGCCCGCAGAACTCACTGTTGCCGATGCATCCCTGATGGCTGACTGGGTCCGGGCCGGCTTCAACACATCAGCGCGAGCGACCGTCGAGAACCCGACCAACGAAACCGTCGAACAGACGCTGACGGTCACTGTCGACGGCGACCCGGTCGCTTCTCGGACCGTTCGACTCGACGCCGGCGAACAAACTACTGTGACGATGGAGTTCGAGGCTGTCGACGGCGCAGTCGCGGTCAACGGCGTCAGTGCCGGTGACCTCCGCGTTGGCTCGAACTCGGCCCCGAGTACGGGCGGGTCCGGGACTGCCGAGACTGGTGAAAGCGGCGGCGGTGCGGAGCCAGCCTCCGAGACGGTCTCGGCCTCCGGGCCCGGATTTACTGTCCAGTTAGTCACACTTGTGCTGGCGTTAATCGGCGGTCTCGTCCGAGTCCATCGTAGGGTGTAGAGGTCGTACGGACGGCGGATTTTCCGGCCACACTACCGGTTCTGTGTACGAAGGACGACCTTACCGAGGGTTTGGCTGCTGGGTAACTAATCCTTTACTCGCGTACCTCCCTGTATGAGCGAGGTCAAACAACTCTTTGCTGCTGTCACTATCGTTTTCGGCACCGCTGCGCTCGCGTCCGTATTCGCTGTCGGCAGCGTGGGTGCCTCCGGCGCCGGCCCCCAGAACGGTGTATCGGACGCCGCAGTGAGCACACCCGGAGCCGCCGTCGAATCTATTATCGAATCCGACTCTGAGAGACTGCTCGGGCAGGTAAACGAAACGGACGCACCGACCGACGGCGAGCAGACTGCGGAGGCCCAACAGACGCCGACGGAACAGCCACAGACAGACTCCGAAGAAACCGAAGACCCGACCGACCAGACGGAGGAACCTACGGAGAGCCCGGAGACACCGACTGAGAGCGAGGAAACGGAGGAATCGACCGAAAACGAAGAAACGGAGGAGCCGACGCAAACCGAGAACCCCACAGAAAGAGAACATACCGAGACACAGACCCAGACTGAAGAGCCGAATGACAGTGAGGAGACCGAGGAACCGACGGACGATGGAGAGACTGAGCAACCAACGGACAGTGAGGAAACTGAAGAACCAACGGACAGTGAGGAGACCGAGGAACCCACTGACCGTGAGGAAACTGAAGAACCAACGGACAGTGAGGAGACCGAGGCACCGACGGACAGTGAAAGAACTGAGAACGGTACACAGGAGGAAACTGAGGCGGATAGCGATGTCGGCGCTGCCGACACTGACGACTCAGGTGGCAACTCCGACGACGATACCGACTCCAGTGGAGACGGTTCGAACGACTCAGGCGACTCCGACAATAGCGGCTCCGAGGACTCTGACGGCTCGGACAACGACGATGACTCCCAGTCTGACGGTGGAATCTATGACGAGATCACGGGGTCGGATGGCAATGAAAACGGGACGTCGACCGATGGGACGAACGCAACCGCGCGGAACGGAACAACAGGCGGGGGCGCGCCTGCCGGCAACACGACCGGCGACGGAAACGAAACCGCCGGATTCGGAACCGAAGTGGGTACCGATGGGGAACCCACTCCCGAAGGTCAGGGGAACGCCGATTTGCAGATCAGGGAGGCCTCACTGTCGGCTGACTGGGTTCGGGCCGGGTTCAATACGACCGTGCGAACGACAGTAAAGAACGCCCGTCCGCGGCCAGTCAACGAGACACTGACGGTGACGGTCGACGGCGAACCGGTGACGACGGACGAAGTGGCGCTTGAGCCCGGTGAGGAGACGGTCGTCGAGACAGAGTTCGAGGCGGTCAACGGACCCGTTCGGGTCAACGGCGAGACGGCGGGCCCACTCACAGTCGAAAACCAATCCATTCCGGCCACTGACAGCGATGACAGGGCAACGACCGCGGCACAGGGCCCCGGGTTCTCACTCCGCCAAGTGGGCGTCGGTGTCGCGATACTCGCCGTGGTCGGCTGGACGCGTCGGGGTCTCCGACGCCAGCGGGACCGCTGAACCGGACCACTGGCGGGCGGTCCGAACTGGTTGTGTGGTGGATTTTTACTCACACCGTCCGACTGGCACGTATGGCTCGTAACCTCGCAGTCGTCGGTGCCGGTGGTGCCGGTGCGGCGGCAACGTACGCGCTCCACGACGCGGAAGTCGACGTAACAGTGTTCGAGAAGAGCCGCGGCGTCTGCGGGCGCGCCGCGACCCGGCGGCACGGCGACTGCACGTACGAGTACGGGGCGAACTATCTCAAGGCGGACGACGGGCGCGTGACGGAACTGGTCACGGAGGCGCTCTCGACCGAGGGACTCGTCGATATCGAGGAACCGGTGCACGCGTTCGACAGGACCGGGGAAATCGACGCTGGACGGGACGCTGACGAACACAAATGGACGTACGAGGCGGGCATTACACAGCTTGCAAAGCGACTGTTCGACGAGACCGACGCCGAAGTAGAGAACGGCGTCCGGGTCGAACGACTGGAGCGGCAGCGCGACGGCTGGCGGCTCGAGGACGACGACGGAGCGGACCTGGGGCACTTCGACGCCGCGCTGCTGACACCGCCGGCCCCCCAGACAGCAGATTTGCTGGGACAGTCGCGGTGGGATCACGACGACTGCCGGGCGCTTCGGCAGGAAATCGCTTCGGTCCCCTATCGAACGGTCATCGCGGGGGTGCTGCACTATCCCTTCGAAATCGACGTGCCGTGGTATGCCGCGGTCAACAGCGACAAGGACCACGACATCGGCTGGGTCGGCCGCGAGGAGTGCAAGGACGGCCACGTCCCCGACGGCGAGTCCCTGCTGCTGGTGCAGATGAACGAACCGTGGTCGATTGCGAACTACGACGAACACCCCGACACGCTCATTGACGACATCGCAGCGCGGACGGCCCGATTGCTGGACGACGACCGGCTGGCCGACCCCGACTGGACCGACCACCAGCACTGGCGGTACTCCCAGCCCGAGGGCGAAGTCGACCACGATCTGCTGTCGTGTGCGGCCGAGCACGACCTGCACTTCGCTGGCGACTGGGTGGCCGGCGAGGGGCGACTCCACGCGGCGCTTCGGAACGGACTGGAGACGGGCGAAGCAATCGCCGACAGCAGGTAACGGAACGCCTTTGGGTGCCCGCCGACAGCCACCGACATGGACCACAAGCGGGAACTGACGAGCGTCGACCTCGCCGCTCTGGAGGGCGAACTCGCCGGCTACGAGGGTGCGAAGCTCGACAAGGCGTACCTCTACCCCGAGGACGACCTCGTCAGACTGAAGCTCCGGGACTTCGACCGCGGGCGCGTCGAGTTCCTCATTGAGGTCGGTGATGTCAAGCGCGCCCACGTTGCCGACCAGAGCCACGTCCCCGACGCGCCGGGTCGGCCGCCGGACTTCGCGATGATGCTCCGGAATCGGCTGTCCGGGGCTGACCTCGTCCGCGTCGAGCAGTTCGAGTTCGACCGCATCATCGAACTGGAGTTCGACCGTGAGGACGCCTCGACGACTATTGTTGCAGAACTGTTCGGTGACGGGAACGTTGCCGTGCTGGACGAATACGGCGAGGTTATCGACTGTCTGGAGACGGTCAGGCTCAAATCACGGACCGTCGCACCCGGGACGCCCTACGAGTTCCCGTCGGCGCGGTTCAACCCGATGACCGTCGATTACGACGGGTTCGTCGCTCGCATCAAGGAATCCGACGCCGACCTCGTGCGGACGCTGGCGACGCAACTCAACTTCGGCGGCCTCTACGGCGAGGAGCTGTGTACCCGCGCCGGCATCGACTACAATATCGCCGTCGACGAACTCGACGACTCCGATTTCGAGCGGCTGTACGAACTCGTCGACCAGATGGGGACGCGCCTACGTGAGGGGAACGTGGACCCGCGGGTGTACTACGAGACGCTCGACGGCTGTGCAGACAACGGAGGGTCCGGCGATGACCCGGACCGCCGGCGCGTCGACGTGACGCCGATTCCGCTGGCGGAGTACGAAGAACTCTACAGCGAATCCTTCACCGAGTTCAACCCCGCACTGGACGACTACTTCTTCAATTTCCAGCGGGAGGAGGAAGTCGAGGGCGGCGAAACACAGCGCCCGGACTTCGAGGCCGAGATAGAGAAACAGCAGCGCATCATCCAGCAGCAGGAGCAGGCCATCGAGGACTTCGAGGCTGACGCCGAGGTCGAACGAGAGAAGGCCGAACTGCTGTACGCGAACTACGACCTCGTCGACGACGTGCTCTCGACGGTTCAGGCCGCCCGCGAGGACGACGTGTCCTGGGACGACATCGAGGCGAAGTTCGACGAGGGGGCCGACCGCGGCATCGCGGCCGCCGAAGCAGTTGTCTCGCTTGATGGGAGCGAGGGGACGGTGACCCTCGACATCGACGGGACGCGGGTCACAGTGGACGCCTTCACCGGCGTCGAGAAGAACGCCGACGAACTGTACAAGGAGGCCAAACGCATCGAGGAGAAGAAGGAGGGCGCGCTCGCTGCCATCGAGAACACCCGCGAGGACCTCGAAGCGGTCAAAGAGCGGCGCGAGGAGTGGGAGGCCGACGACGGCGAGGACGAAGCCGATAACGACGAGGCCGAGGACGAACCGACGGACTGGCTCTCGATGCAGTCCATTCCGACCCGGTCGACCGAGCGCTGGTACGAGCAGTTCCGCTGGTTCCACACCTCGGACGGCTTCCTCGTCATCGGCGGCCGCGACGCCGACGACAACGAAGAACTCGTCCAGAAGTATCTGGAGGGCGGTGACAAGTTCTTCCACGCGCAGGCCCACGGCGGCCCGGTCACGGTGCTCAAGGCCACCGGTCCCAGTGAGCCGTCCAAGGAGGTTGAGTTCCCGCAGTCGTCACTGGACCAGGCCGCCCAGTTCGCGGTCTCGTACTCCTCGGTCTGGAAAGACGGGAAGTTCGCCGGCGACGTGTACATGGTCGACCCCGACCAGGTGTCGAAAACGCCGGAAAGCGGCGAGTATCTGGAGAAGGGCGGCTTCGCCGTCCGCGGCGACCGGACGTACTTCGAGGGCACGCCGGCCGGCGTCGCCGTCGGTATCACCTGCGACGACGAGACGCGGGTCATCGGTGGCCCGCCGGCGGCTATCGAGGGACAGGCCGCGACGAGCATCACCGTTGAACCGGGCCAGTACGCCCAGAACGATATCGCCAAGCGCCTCTACCGCGAGTTCAAGGAGCGGTTCGCCGACGAGACGTTCGTCCGCAAGGTCGCCAGCCCGGACCAGATACAGGAGTTCCTGCCGCCCGGCGGCAGTCGGATGACCGAGGAGTGACGATGCCGGGGCAGAGAGAACACCGCGCCGGAGGTAGCTGGCTGCATGAGTGATCTCGGAAAAATCGACCGCGAACTGTTCGATACCGTCATCTACCCGGAACTGGGCGCGGACCGAGAGGACGTGACGCTGGGGCCGACCCACGGTATCGATTTCGGCGTCATCGACGTCGGCGGCGACGCCCTCGTCACGGCCACCGACCCATTGTCGGTCCTCCCCGATTTGGGGTTCGAGCGGGCCGGTCGGTTCGCGCTTGACGTGGTCCTGGCCGACGTTGCCGTTTCCGGTCTCCCGCCGTCGCATCTCTCCGTAACGTTCACCCTCCCACCGGCGATGAGCGACGACGAACTGGCGGCGATGTGGCACGGCTTTGCCGGGCGGGCCGAGGAAGTCGGCGTGAGCGTCGTCACCGGCCACACCGCCCGCTACGCCGGCGTCGACTACTCCTGGGTCGGTGGTGCGACGGTGCTCGGCGTCGGGTCCCACGACGACATCGTCCGGCCGGACGGCGCTCGGGCGGGCGACAAACTGGTCGTCGGCACCGGCCCCGGGGCCGAAGTCACTGGCCTGTTCGCCAATCTCTTTCCGGAACAGATCGGGCTGTCGCCCGACCGAACCGCCATCGCACAGGAGCGACTGGCCGACACCGCGCTCGTCGAGGACGCGATGGCCGCGACAAACGCCGGCAACGTGACGGCGATGCACGACGCGACAGAGGGCGGTATCACCGGTGCGTTCATCGAAATGGCCGACGGTGCGTCGGCACGATTCGACGTGGATAGCGAGGCGATGCCGGTTGCTGACGGCGTCGGCGCGCTCTGTGACGCGCTCGACATCGACCCCTGGCACGTCAGTAGTTGCGGGACGCTTCTGGCTGCCGTCAACCCTGCAGACGCTGATAGCGTCGTCGACGCGCTCAGGGACCGCGGGACGCCAGCCGCCGTCGTCGGCGAAGTGACCAACGGTTCAGGGCTCTACGTCGACGGTACCCGACAATCGCACCCCGGGGCGGACCCGTCGTGGGAGGCCTTTGGACGCCTGCAGGCGGCTGCCGAGGGCGACACAGACCAGCGGTGAGACACGGAGACTCTCCCGACGCGAACTGACAGCACGTAACACCTACTGCTATATGTACTTGTAAGACGTATTATAATTCAATGTGACACATCGTCGTGACTGACGTGGCAGCGGCCACGCCAGCCAGGCTACTGTCACGGAGCGTCATCATGTTCAAAGAAGCCATATCGTATCCGCAGGACGGCGACAGCGCAGTGAAAACCATCGCTATCGGGGGTGCGTTGCTGTTCCTGAGTTTCCTCGTCGTTCCGCTGTTCTTCGTGTTCGGGTACGTCGTCCGGTCACTCCGGGCCGTGATGAACGGGGAGACGACGCCGCCGGAGTTCGACGAATGGGGCGACCTGGGCATAGACGGGCTGAAGGCGTTCGCTATCGGATTCGTTTACTCGCTGGTCCCGACGGTGATCACAGGGACAGCACTGTTTCTCACTGTTGCCACCTTCGGACCCAGCGAGACCGTCTTCAGTGGCGTAATCACGGGATTGCTCCTCACAGTCGCCGCGCTCGGAATGCTCGCGATTTCCCTGGCCGCAGTGTACATTGTTCCGGCCGCCGTCGTCGCCTACGTTCGGACCGACAGCGTCGCCGCGGCGTTCTCGCCGAGTGACCTCCGCCCGCTCCTGTTCAGCCGCACCTACGCTACTGGCTGGGTCGTCGCGTTCGGTATCAGCCTCCTCGCCGGCGTCGTCGTCAGCGTCCTGAGCGCCACCGTCGTGGGTTCCGTCCTGACACCCTTCGTAGTGTTCTACGCTTACGTGGCCGGGGCCTACGCTATCGGGACCGCTGTCAGGGAGATGCCGGAAATCGCCTCTGAACCCGCGACGCCCGCTGCAGGCTCGGTCGCCTGATTAGTTCGGTCACGGTTTTCCTGTCCCAGCGCGTCGAATGGCAGAACACTTGTGTCCCTGAAGCGGACGCTTCAGTATGCAAATACAGAGTCAGGAGACCACCGCCGAAGGGGCAGAGCGCATCGAGGTGGTCCCCGAGACGCTGGACGACCTCTGGCATCTCTCGTACGTCATCGAGCCGGGGGACCTCGTCTCCGGCGACACGACCCGTCGCATCCAGCGCAACGACGACAACCTCCGGGACAAAGGCGGCGAGCGAGAGCCGATGTGGATTCAGATCGAGGTCACCGACGTGGAGTTCGCGAAGTTCGCCAACCGCCTCCGGGTCGGCGGCGAAATCGTCGACTGCTCTCGGGAGGACCAACTGGGCTTTCACCACACGCTCAACGTCGAGGAACACACCGAACTCACCGTCGAAAAGCATCTCAAACCGGACCAGGCCGACCGCCTGGAGGAGGCCGTCGAAGCCACGGAGAACCCCGATGTGGCGATCGCGACCGTCGAAGAGGGTGAGGCCCACGTCCACACCGTCGCCCAGTACGGCACAGAGGAGCGGGCGACCATCACCTCGACGACTGGCAAGGGCGAGTATGCCCGCCCGCGCAAGGAACTGTTCGACGAACTGGCGTCAGTCCTCAAACGCCAGGACGTGGACGCCTACATCCTCGCGGGTCCCGGCTTCACCAAACAGGACGCGCTAGACCACTTTCAGGACGAGATTCCCGATATCGCCGAGCAGATTACCGTCGTAGACACGTCTGCTGTCGGCGACCGAGGCGTCCACGAAGTACTCAAACGCGGCGCTGTCGAGGACGTGCAACAGCAGACCCGCATCGCCGAGGAGGCGGATTACATCGACGAACTGATGGAGCGCATCGGGTCGGGTTCGGAGGTGGCCTACGGCCCGGAGGAAGTCGCCAAGGCGGCCGACTACGGCGCTATCGAGACGCTGCTCGTGCTCGACGAGCGGCTCCGACTGGAGCGGGCCGGCGAGGGCGACTGGGACATCGACGTCGACCAGATCATCGAGACGACAGAGCAGAAAGGCGGCGACGTGACCGTCTTCTCCGCGGAGTTCGCGCCCGGCCAGCAGCTCTCGAACCTCGGTGGCATCGCCGCGCTACTTCGGTACCGACTCGATTGAGACCGCGTACCCACGATACGTGTCTGCCGTCTTTCATTCCGCCGGTGAGTCTCCCGAAACCGTTTTTTGCCCCGCTCACTATTGCTACGTAGTTCCAATGTCTGCGAGGAGTGGGTGATATGTCGTTCGAAGAACAACAGGACTTTGCCAGACAGGTCGCCGACCTGAACAAGTACGGGCAGGCGCTCAATCGCTGTGAGTCCGTCGACGAGGTCGTTTCCCTCACGCTCGAAGCGATGTCGCTGCTGTTCGAGTTCTCCTACTCTACGTTCGTCGAAGTTCGTGACGACGACCTCCGGGTCGTCCACAGCACGAACCCGAATCTCGTTCAGGGCGAGCCACCCAGTGACCTGGCTCGACGGGCGCAGGAGGCTGGCGAGACGGTCGTTGAACAGGGCGCTGACGCCGCTGTCACGGCCGACTCGGACGTGACGGGTGCGCTGGCTGTCCCGGCCCGGATGGGTGACGAGGTGACAGCGGTGTTGGTCACACGGTCACAAACCGTCGAGGAGTTCGGGGACGAGTACGTCAGACCGATGGAGATCCTCGCGACCCACGCCGCGACGGCCATCTCCAACATCCGTTCCCGCGAACGGCTAGAACGGGCACACCGGGACCTGGAACGGCGAAAGGAGATGATCGAGATGTACGACCGGCTTCTCCGCCACGACCTGGGCAACGACCTTCAGGTCATCGCCGGGTTCGCCGATGTCGTCGCGGGACAGGTCGACGGCCAGACCGAGGAGTACGCCGGCAAGATACAGCGCGCGGCCGAGAGCGCCGCTGACCTCATCCAGCGCGTCGGCGACCTCGTCTCGACGCTAGAATCGCAGGACAACCCGGAGCCACAGGACCTCGCGACGGTTCTCGGGGACACAGTCCGGGATGTCAGAGCCAACTACGGGTCACTGACTGTCGATTTCGAGCCGTCAGCGTTCGAGTATCAGGTGTACGGCGGCGATTTGCTCGACTCGGTGTTCACGAACATCATGTCCAACGCGGCGGTCCACAACGAGGGCGAGGTACACATGCGAGTGGCCCCGGTGGAAACCAGCTCCGACGAGATCACCGTCTGTTTCGACGACGACGGGAACGGTATCTCGCCGGACCTGCGCGAGAATATTTTCGAAATGGGTGTGAAGGGGCAGGAGAGTTCGGGGACCGGCTTCGGCCTCGGGTTCGTTCGGGCGCTGACCGAGTCCTACGGCGGCAGGGTCAGCGTGGCAGAAAGCGACGCCGGTGGAGCCGAGTTCCGCGTCACGCTCGAACGCGTTTAGGTCCTGTCGACGGTTATCGTCAGGCCGTCTTCGGCGAACTGCACGTCGCCGTCGTAGCTGTCCGCTATCGACTCCAGCATCTCCTCGTGTCGTCCCTCCGTATGTGGATACAAGTGGGTGAGATACACACGCCCGACCTCGGCGTCGGCATCGCGGAGCGTCGCTCCGAGCGTCGTCGGCGTCGGGTGGTTCGACACGTCCACGTCATCCGGGAACGAGCAGTCGTGGACGAGCACTGCCGACCCTTCGGCGAACTCGACGAGGTCCGTGAACGCCTCTGAGTCTGCGCCAAGCGTTATCGCCGGACCGTCATCGACTGAGAGTCGGTAGGCGAAACACTGCATCGAGTGGCGCGTCTCGCAGGTGTCGCCGCTGAACCCAGCCAGTTCGAACGGTCCGCCATCGAGGTCCCTGAGCGTCAGGTCCAGCCGGTCCTGCATGTAGTCGTGTGTTTCGAGGAGGTCCCGAACCAGGTCGGACGTGCCCGGTGGACCCGCTATCGTGAGCTCTGTTTCGCCGGCCAGCCAGCGGGCCTTCATCAGCACGTCGAGGTCGGAAACGTGGTCTAGATGGTGGTGGGTCAGCAACACGGTGTCGACGCCTTCGTAGCCCGCGTCTGTTCGGGCCAGCGAGTGCAACACGCCGCTGCCACAGTCGACGAGCAGCCGTTTTCCGTCGCGTTCCAGCAGATAGCCGGACTGCATTCGAGAGCCGGTGGGCATGGCGCTTCCGGTGCCGAGAAACGTGAGACGCATACCGGACGACAGCGAGCGAACGGACAAAGGCGTTGGCGTGTGGGGGCGGGGAGACTACCAGGGAGCGTCAGCGGAGTGAGGGCGGTGGCCGTCGGCGGGGACGGGGTCAGGGCGGCTCGGGGGCAGGTCACCCGTCGACGGCGCAGTTCATGCTTTGGACGGGGATAGCAAAAGCCCACCTGTGGCTCAAAACGCGTTTTAAGCGAACCCGAGCCGCGACAAAACCGCGAAACGGAGCGGGAGACACTTGTGCGAGCACGACGAGAAGCGAGTATGAAGAAATCACTCGACGAACACGCCGAGCGCTTCTCCGAACACGCCGACGCGTACGACGAGGACCAGGATTCGGCGGCGTATCGCGCCTGTGTCGACTTCGCTGTCGAGCACGCGGCCCCCGAAAGCGACGACGTAGTCCTCGACCTCGGCACGGGGACCGGAGCGATTGCGTTCGCACTCGCGCCCGACGCGGGCGAGGTTATCGGCCGCGACATCAGCGACGGGATGCTGGAGAAAGCACGGGAGAAAGCCGACGAGCGAGGCGTCGAGAACGTGAGCTTCGGCGATGGCCGTTTCCGCGCTCCGAACGTCGACGGCCCGGTGGACATCGTCACGTCGAACTTCGCGATGCATCACCTCGGCGATGACGAGAAGCGCGACGCCATCGACACCATCGCCGATCTGGGGCCGCGACGAATCGTCCTCGGAGACGTGATGCTGTTCGGCGACGACGACCCCGATGCGCCGTTTTACAGCCCCGAAGTCGACGACCCGGCGACGGTCGGTGTCCTGGCTGACGCCTTCACCGACGCCGGCTACGCGCTGACGGCCGTCGAGATGGTCACCGAGCAGGCTGGCGTGCTGGTCGCCGAACGGATCGATTCGGACTGAAGCGACTGGACCGCTAAACCGGCTCAGCGGTAGTTCCTGTACGCCCAGAACGAGACGTACAGCGTCAGGACCAGCAGCCCACCGAGGAAGAAGGCCACGCCGGGTTCGAGGTCGATGCCACCACTGGCCGCGGCGTCGGTCGTCAGTTGCCGCGCTTCCTCGGTCATCGCTCTGACCGGGGTATCGGCTTCCGGAACCGGGGTGCTTTCCGGGGCCGGTGTAGCTTCCGGCGTCTCCGTCGCCTCGGCTATCTGGAACCCGCTGTCGTCTGTCTCCGTCGGGGCTGACGTGGGTTCGTCCGTCGCGGCCGTCTTGTTCGCCGCGTCTAGACTCTCAGCGTCCCCGCCGCCCTGGGCACCGTCACCGGCGGCTCCCGAATCGCCGGCCCCCGAACTTCCGAACTGAATCGGGAACTGCCCGAGCAGGAGTTGCAGCATGACGCTGGCGGCGGTGAGGATACCGACGACAGGCAGGACGCGGCGGACGAGCGACCGGAGCGACTGCTTGCGCTCCTGCGTCCCGACGAACAACACCAGCGGGTCCTCCGGGGGCTCGTACACCTTCATCTCTTGGCCTTTTTCCGAGTACTGGACCCCGGCGACGGTGATCAGCTCCTCGTCTTCCAGCTTTTCTAGGTGATAGGAGACCTTCTGTATCGACATATCGAGCCGGTCGGCCAGTTCAGAGGGTGTTCCCGGCTCGTCGTAGACGGTGTTGAGGATCTCTCTGGCCGTTTCCGAGGAGAGGGCATCGAGGACATCTGAGACGTCTTCGTCGACCCCGACGACCTGTAGCTCCCCGTCCTGTGAGGTGCTCGTGTCGGGACCGCGGGAGGGCAGCAACGACATATATTGCGTTCACTGCCGCCCAGCGTAATGAATCTCGTGGAACCTCACAGGGCCATTTGAGTCTCAGAGCTCGCTATCGATGGACAACGACACACCCGTCCGCGACAGCGGGACTCGATATACAGGACAGCGCGTTCTGATTGCCACTACAACAGCCCGGTCACGGACGCTACTGCGTCCGGCGAGAGTGAATCCCGGGGCGGCCGCACCGTCGCGTGGTCGATGATGCCGCGGTCGGCAAGCAACGCCTTCACGGTGGGCGCGAAACCGAACTCGGCACACGCTTCTGAGAGTGGTGAGAGGATCTTCCGCTGGACCGTTCTGGCTTCCGCCACGTCGCCGTTGGCGACGGCGGTTCCCGATCGTTCTAGCTCGCTGTGCAGCAGATGGGAGAGCGCGCTGACGCCGCCGTCACCGCCCAGCAGGAGCGACGGGACGAACAGGCCGTCGTGGCCCTGATAGACGGTGAAGTCCTCGGGCGTCTGGTTCAGGACCGCAGTGACGTACGGGAGGTCGCCAGAGGAGTCCTTGAGCCCCGCGACGGCGTCGGACTGAGCGAGCGCGGCGACCGTGTCGACGGACAGTTTCTGTCCGACAGCCCCGGGGATGTTGTAGAGGTAGACGGGCAGCGGCACGTCGGCCAGAACCGCGTCGAAGAACGCCTCGTTGCCTGCCCCGCTGGCCTGGCCGCCGTAGTACGACGGCACGACCAGCGTGCTGTCTGCGCCCTGCTCGGCGGCGAACGCCATCCGCTCGTGGACGGTCGCAACGTCGGTGGCGGCTGTCCCGACGATGACGCGGCAGTCCTCGGGCACTGTCTCTGTCGTGGTTCGGACGACGGTCCGGTACTCCCCGGGTGAGAGCGTCTCGAACTCGCCGGTCGTCCCGCAGGGGACGATGCCGTCGACGCCGGTCGTGGCGACGTGCCGGACCAGTGATTTCAGGCCATCCACATCGAGGTCGCCGTCGGCGTCGAACGGCGTCACCAGCGGCGTCAGTACGTCGAAGGATTCGGCCATGCCCCAGGCCAGACACGGTGGTCGCTTAGGCGTTTTCCCCGTCGATATGGCGGAACCCACTTGCCGTGGCGGTCCTACTGGTCGGTAAGAGCCGACAATGGGAGGACGCGAGCGTCTCGCAGCGACGGACCCGGACTTCGACCCGGAGGCGGTCGACATCGACGACGCCGAGGTGCTTTCCCGCCTCGCGCCCGTCGTCCAGGAGTGGTGGGTTGAGCAGTTCAGCGAGTTCGTTCCCGGCAACGGCGGCTTCTTCACGCCGCCACAGAAGGAGGCCATCCCGCTCATCCACGAGGGCGAGAACGCCCTCATCTGTGCGCCGACGGGGAGCGGCAAGACCCTCGCATCCTTTACCGGTATCATCAACGAACTGTTCGGGAAGGCCCGCGAAGACGAGCTTGAGAACTCCGTCTACTGCCTCTATGTCTCGCCGCTGAAGTCGCTGGCCAACGACATCCACCGCAACCTCGGACAGCCCCTCGACGGCATCACGGCCAAGCTTGAGGAGCGCGGCGAAGACGTGGAAATCCGACACGCCATCCGTCACGGCGACACCAGCGACAGCGAGCGCCAGGCGATGCTCGAAACGACGCCGCATATCCTCAATACGACGCCGGAGACGCTGGCCATCCTGCTGAACTCGCCGAAGTTCAAGAAGAAGCTCGAAACCATCGAGTACGTCATCGTCGACGAGATCCACAGCCTCGCCGAGAACAAGCGCGGGACCCACCTCTCCGTGTCGCTGGAGCGGCTAGAGGAGATGGTCGAGGAATCGCCCACGCGAATCGGCTGTTCGGCCACCGTCGAGCCGCTGGACACCGTCGCGGAGTTTCTGGTCGGCCGCGCAGAACCCGGCGGCGACCCTCGGGACTACGAGATCGTCGACACGCGCTTCGCCCGCGATTTCGACATGGAGCTGTCCTGTCCGGCCGACGACCTCATCAACACGCCGCGGGACATCGTCACCGAGCGGTTCTACACCCAGCTCCACGACCACGTCCAGTCCCACACCAACACGCTCGTGTTTACGAACACGCGCTCGGGGGCCGAACGGGTCCTGCACAACCTCCGCGAGAAGTTCGACGACTACGACGAGTCCAACTCCGGCTGCCACCACGGCTCGCTCTCGAAGGAGAAGCGCCGGGACATCGAGGAATCGCTGAAAGCCGGGACGCTGGACGTGGTGACGACCTCGACGAGCCTGGAACTGGGCATCGACATGCCTCATATCGACCTCGTCGTGCAGGTCGGCTCGCCAAAATCCGTGGCCGCGTTGCTCCAGCGTATCGGCCGCGCGGGCCACCAGTTGGGCGAAACAGTGGAGGGCCGCGTCATCGCGCTGGACCGCGACGAACTCGTGGAGTGTGCGGTGATGCTCGAAAAGGCCGAGCGGGGCTTCGTCGACCGCGTGTTCATCCCTGAGAACGCACAGGACGTGGCCACGCAGCACGTCTACGGCATGGCTATCAACGACGTCCGTCCCGAGGCGACGTTTAAGAACGTCCTCCGTCGGGCCTACCCGTACCGGGACTACGACGACGAGAACTGGGAGCAGCTGATGCGGTACATGACCGCCGACTACCCGGGGATGGAAGACAAGAACGTCTACGCCAAGATCTGGCGGGACACGAACGACGCACCCGACGGGGAGCACCACTACGAGGAGTACGACGTGGGTGAGCACCTCATCGGCAAACGGGGTCGGCTCGCGCGGGTCATCTACATGACCAACATCGGGACGATTCCGGACTCCTTTACGTGTGACGTGGTCACCCGGAGCGACGACAGCTGGGTCGGCCAACTGGACGAGTCGTACCTGGACACCCTGGAGAAAGGCGACGTGTTCGTACTGGGTGGGAACAACTTCGAGTACCGCTACCGCCGCGGGTCGAAGGTGTACGTCGACCGGACCGCCGCCCGCCCGACGGTCCCGTCGTGGTTCTCCGAGCGGCTCCCCCTCTCCTACGACCTCGGCCGCGAGATACTGGACTTCCAGGGCCAACTACTGGACCGGCTGGCCGACGGCGGGATGTCGGAGGTCCGCAACTGGCTCCGGGGGTTCCCCATCGACGAGAACAGCGTTCGCGCTATCGCCCGGATGTTCCGTGAGCAGGTGGCCTACGCCGGACCTGACAGCGTGGCCACGACCGACCGACTCGTCCTCGAGGAGACGCTGGACCACGACGAGTACGAGCGTCACTACCACGTCCACTCGAACTACGGCCGACGGTTCAACGACGGCTTCTCGCGGCTGCTGGCCTACCACATCGCCCAGGCGGCCAGCGCGAACGTGCAGGTCGCCGTCGCCGACAACGGCTTCACGCTCTCGATGCCGCTGAACCGCAAAGTCGATATCGCCCGAATCGTGGGCGACCTAGACCCGGACACGGCCCGCGCGGACCTTCGGGCTAGCCTCGACGGGACAGACCTGCTCCAGCGGTACTTCCGTATCAACGCCACACGGTCGCTGATGATACTCAAACGCTACAAGGGCTACGAGAAGTCCGCGAGCGAACAGCAGGTCTCCTCGGAGATGCTGCTGGGGTTCGCCGAGGACCTCGGGGACTTCGCCGTCGTCGAGGAGACCTACCGCGAGATTCTGGAGGACAAACTCAACGTCGACGGTATCGAAACCGTCCTGCGTGCGATGCAGGACGGCGACGTGGGCGTGGTCCGGACTCGCGTTGACTCGCCGTCACCGCGCGCCTTCGGCCTCGCGACGCTGATGGCCAGCGACGTGGTCCTCGCCGAGGACGAGTCCGCCGTCTTACAGGAGTTCCACCAGCGGGTGCTGAGCGAGATTGAAGATGGAGACGCCGAAGACAGCGCCGTTGCGACCGACGACTGAGGCCGACCAGGTCAACGAGCGCGTGTAGGCCGGCGGAGTCTGTTGCGGTCGTCACCGCGCGACTCACGACGCCGTCTCGTTTTCGGCCATGGTGTCGTTCGTCACGTCGTCACCCATCGACTCGCCAGCCGTGGACTCCGTCATCGACTCGGTCATTGCGCCGGGTCCCATCGACTCCGTTTCGTTCACCTGCTCCACCGAGCCGCTCGCTTCGCCGCCCGTCATGGAGTCAGTCATCCCTTCATCCTCCATCGAACCAGTCGCCTCGTCGTTCATTGTATCCGTCCCCTCGTCTCCGGATCGCTCGTCGCCGCCGGCACAGCCAGCGAGCGGGAGCGTGACACTTGCAGCGGCGAGCGTCGTCAGAAACGTCCGTCGGCTTCGTGACATACGCTTTGTCCGGCGTCGGGGCTATACAAAGAGATTTTTCGAAGTCTCGGACGATTCCGCCCATAGTTTGGTCCGTGCGTGGACCGGAACTCTTCCAATTTCGCCCCTGAGCCAAACCGTTAATCCGCGGCCGGCCCCACGGGTGAGACATGGAGTCGCTTCACCCGCGAGTGAGACTGCTGTGGGTTCTGTCGACAGTTATCCAGGCGTCGGTGCTCGGTGTCATCGCGTATCTTGTCGACCGGTTCGCGGTTTCACTGCCACAGACGGTGGTCGTCGGCGGCTGGGTTGTGCTGGTGCTTCTGGGTGTTGCCCATGCCATCGCTGCCCACCGGATTTGGCGTTTTGACCTACAGGACGACGCGCTCTTTCTCCTTCGCGGTGTCGTCACCCGGACCGACACGTCGGTCCCGTACGTTCGTGTACAGCACGTCGACACCACGCGCGGCCCAGTAGAGCGAGCTATCGGGCTGGCGAGTGTCGTCGTCTACACTGCCGGGACCCGCGGCGCGGACATCACGATTCCAGGCCTGCGGCCCGAACGAGCCACCGAATTGCGAGAACAACTCCGTGACCTCGCGAACGAGAGCGAGGCCACGGACGCGGTATGAACCGGCTCCACCCGCGAAGTGCGGTTCTGAGCGTCGCCCGAGCGGCGCTACAAGGCGGCTTCTTCGGCTTCTTCGGCGGGTCCGTCGGGACCGGAATGCTTGGACTGCCAGCGTTCGCGGTTCCGCTGCTGGGCCTGCTCGGCGCGCTGACGTTTGGCGGCTACGCGCTGGCACGGTACTTCCGTTTTCAGTACGAACTCGACGGCGACACGCTTACTGTCGAATCCGGCGTCTTCGCCAGGCAGTCCCGCCAGATTCCGCTGGGCCGCGTCCAGAACTTAGACGTCGAGCAGAACATCCTTAACCGCCTGCTCGGACTCGCAATCGTCCGCTTCGAGACGGCCGGTGGCAGCGCGACGGAGGCCACGCTGGACGCAGTCGACGAGGCCGAGGTCAAACGCCTGCGGAACTACGTGCGGACCCACGACCGGGACCAGGCCGCCGCGGCAGAGACAGCCACCGCCGACGCGGTGTCCGAAGCTGCGACACCTGGCCGGTCGGCCCACGCTGATCTGCCCGGCGTGACCGGCCCCAAACCGACACACGCTGGCGACACTCAGGCGAGGAATGACCTCGGGGAACCGGTTTCCGAATCGGACACGGCGGAACGCGACGAGCCGGACGGGTCGCTGCTGTTCGCGTTCGACCAGCGCGAACTCCTGACGTACGCGCTCGTCTCCGTTCGGCCGGCCGCGCCGGTCCTGACGCTGGCGTCACTCCCGCTTGGGATGGACGTCGTCTGGGCGGTTCTGCGGTTCAATGCGACCCTTGCTGGCGCATCGCTGAGCGGGCCGGTAGTTCGCTGGCTGACCGGCTCACCGGAAACCACGCGGCTCGCCGTCTTTGCCGTACTCTCCGTCGTCCAGTTCCTCCTACTCGCACTGGTCGTCAGCGTGGCGCTGACCGTCATCGAGTACTACGGCTTCCAGCTCACGCAGGCTGACGGCGACCTCCGGTACGAGCGGGGGCTGTTGCGCCGCTACAGCGGCAACATCCCGCTGGAGAAGGTCCAGACGGTCACTATTCGAGAGAACGTCCTGATGCGGCGGTTCGGCTACGCGACGCTGGCCGTCGAGACGGCCGGCTACAGCGGTGGCAACCAGCAGTCCAGTCAGGGCGTCGCCGTTCCACTCGCACCTCGCGAGGAGGTGTACGAACTGGCCCGTGACATAGAGCCGTTCGGTGACCTCGACTTCGACCGGTCGCCGAAGCGCGCCCGCAGACGGTATCTCGCGCGCTTTTCACTGGCCGCGGCCGGGCTCACTGCAGTCGCCTACGCCGTGGACTCGCTGGTGCTGGAGACGGGCTACTGGTGGGTCGCCGCCCTCCTCTTCCTCACAGTTGTGCCGGCAGCCCACCTTCGCTGGCGACACCGTGGGTACGACCTGGACGAGTCCGTGCTGGCGACCCGGAGCGGGTTCTGGCGGCGGACGACGCGAATCGTCCCGTACTACCGGCTTCAGACGGTGTTCGTCACGCGGTCCCCGTTCCAGCGCCGTCGCGACCTGGCGACTGTGGGGGCCGACACGGCGAGTTCGTCGAGCCTTCTCGGTGGTATCGCCCGGGTGTACGACATCGACGAGGACATCGCAAAAGAACTCAGAGACACGCTTCGGGAGCGCCTCACCGCACACGTCGCAGGGCTGCGGACGGGCGACAGGGCTAGCGACGCGGACGCGTAGTCAGCCCCGCGCCCACTCGACCATTCGGCCGTACACCTCGTCGGTCGCCAGTGCGTCGCCGTCGCCGACGAGGACGAGCGCCTTCTTCGCTCGCGTGAGCGCGACGTTGATGCGCCGGTAATCCTCGAAGATGGGGCTGTCGAGCGTGCCCGTGGCGACGAAGGAGATGACGATAACCTCCTTGCTCGACCCCTGGAACCGGTCGACCGTGTCGACGGTCACGTCCGGCAGGCGCTTGGAAATCTCCGCGACCTGGGCGCGGTACGGCGCGATGACACCGATATCGTTGGCCGGAACTCCTGCGGATCGGTACGACGCGACGATTTCGGCGATGCGGTCGGCCTCAGCCGGGTTGGTGTTGCCGACCTGGCTTCCGTCGGGGGCGACGAACGCCACGCGG
The DNA here is from genome assembly GCF_001647155.1 of Haloarcula sp. K1. Taxonomy (NCBI): domain Archaea; kingdom Methanobacteriati; phylum Methanobacteriota; class Halobacteria; order Halobacteriales; family Haloarculaceae; genus Haloarcula; species Haloarcula sp. K1. Next base: position 399,913 of record NZ_LRHL01000023.1, on the reverse strand, counting down.
TCCTGAAGTATCTCTGGCAAGTCAGCCATTGAGACGCCGCCGAGGTCGTCGAGCCGCTGGGCGGCTACCTCGCCGGTCGCCGGCCGCAACTGCCCGTCGTAGAACTCCCGCGAGGCGAAGGCCTGGATGTGCTGTGCCATCCGGTACTGGCGGTCCAACATTACGCCGGCTTCCGGGTGGGCGTCGATGAGCCGCTCGAACAGCGAGGTCGACAGCGTCTCGTCCTCGGACTGGACCACTGGCGGGAGCTGCTGGTGGTCGCCGACGAGCACGAATCGGTCGGCGAGCGTCGTCGCCGCGAGCGTCCCCGGTTCGGTCAGCTGGCCGGCCTCGTCGACGACCGCGACGTCGAACTCCTGGGTCTGGAGCGTGCTCCCGCCGCAGGTGGCCGTCGTCGCCGCGACGACCTGCGCGCCCTGGAGCCGACTCGCACATTCGCCGGGGTCGCCGCTGGTCTCCAGTCGGTATTTCTGCATGTCATCGCGGACGCCGCTCTCCGTGCCGACTCGGACGATATCGGTGTAGCCCTGTTCTTCCAGCGCCTCCAGCAGATTGTCGACGGCGCGGTTGGTGAACGCCGAGAGCAGCACTCGGTCACCGCGAGCAACGAGGGCCCGAACCATCCGCGCCAGCGTGTACGTTTTGCCCGTGCCAGGCGGGCCGTGGACGAGCGCGAAGTCCGCCGCGCCGACGGCTAGCTGGACGGCCTCGTTCTGCGCGTCGTTGTTGTCGATGAACGTCTCCTCGACCGGATTGAAATCCGGCTCGCGCCGCCCGAACAGCACGTCTTTCTGCTCGGGCGACTGGAGGAGCACGGCGTCGTGGAGCGCGTTCTGGAGCCGGTCGGTCGTCAGTTCGGAGGGATACACGTCCAGTCGGCGGAGGTCCAGCGGCTCGTCGGCCGTGACGACGATTTCTTCGCCGAGACGTTCCACGCGGGCCAGTTCGGCGTTGCCGGTCACCGGGTCGCCGTCGCTGGCGAGCACGAGATTGCCTTCGCGGATCTTCGAGACGGCACCGGTCCCTGTCGCGCGGAGTTCCCAGCGGCCGCCGTCGAGTTCCCGGCGGCCGGTCGGTTCGAGACCGATGAGCGCCCGGTCGTTGTCGGCGCGCTCTTCGGGCGTTTGCTCCCAGAGCTTTGCGTACTCCCGGTGGACAGCACGGCGCTCGGCCTCGATTGCCGTGTAGAACCGCTCGAAGTAGTCCAGTTCCTCCTCCGGCACCGCTCGACCGACCGTTCCGGCCTTGGATTCTTGATCGAGCCGGCCGGAGACGGCCATACAGGTGTCCTGCTCGAAGCAGTACTCGCACTTCGCGTTTGCCTCGTAGCCCGTCGGCACGCCCGAATCGTACTCCATCGCCGCAATCGCGTTGCGGGTCCGGACGACGTAGTTCAGCAGGCCGCTCCCGATAGAGAACTCCTTGGCCGGCGAGAGGTCGCCGCTCTCCTCGTTGCGGTCGACGGCGGCGTTTTTCGTGTAGAGAAGCGTGCCTGTGTCCGGCGCGGCGTCGACGGCGCTGCCCGCGCCGGCAGCGCGTTCGCCCAGCATCAGCGCGTACGCTGTCGCCTGAATCTTGTCCTGGAAGCGGGGCTCCCGCTTGGTGTTCTTGCCGGTCTTGAGTTCGACGGGCATCCCCCGCCGGACGGCGTCGGCCCGCCCTTTCATCCCGAACCGCTCGGAGATGAGCGTCATCTCGGAGCGCCACTCATCAGTTTCAGTAAGCGTCCCCTGCTGGAGCCACCCCTGGATGGCCGACGCGTGGTCGCGCACGTCCCCGGCCACCTCGTCGGCCTCCCGGCCGAGCAGTCCGATGTCGAGGCCGGCGGCGTCGACCTGTTCCTCGATAGCGGTATCGAGGTCCCGGCCCCGAAGTAAGTCGCCAAAGACCTCGTGGACGACGGTCCCTTTCACCAGCGGGTAGGCGTGCTCTGCGCCGTCGAGTTTCCGGAGGTAGTACATCCGCGGGCACTGTACCCACGCCCGGATGTCGGTCACGTCGACGAGAAAATCAGGCTGGACGACGAGGGTGGCGTCGCCGCCGACGGAGTACTGCTGCTCGCCCTGATACTCCCGCTCGTCGGGGTTGTAGACGGCGACCTCCATCCCCGTCTCGATGACGGCGGCGTTCTCGGTCCACTTCCCCCAGAGCGTCACCGTCGTCGGCTCGCCGGCCCCGCGGTCCGGCCGGATAGTCACCTCACAGAGGTCGCTCTCGCCGTACTGGGTGTTCACCGTCTTCGGCTCCTCGATGTCGACGACGACGCCACGAACGCGGTCGACGCTCATCGTTTGGCCCTCCCCTGTTGCACGACCCAAGCGACGGGACGCCCCCTCAAAAGTCGTTCGCGCCGCGGCTCATTCAGTCGTCGCATCAGCATTCGAGTCACCATCGGCAGCGAACTCCTGCAGCGTCTCCAGTGACACGTCTTCGAGTACGTCCTCGCTCGTCGCGTCGAGGTTCACCGGCGGTGCGCGCCCGGCCTCGTGGGCCTCTATCCAGCGCGGGACGCAGACACACCAGTTGTCACCGGGGTCGAGACCCGGAAAATTCAGCTCCGGCCGCGGCGTCACGAGGTCGTTGCCCTGGGCCTTGCTGTACTCTAGAAACTCGGCCGTCATCACGGCACAGATTTCGTGCCGACCCGGGTCGCGCTGGAGCGGGTAGCAGTAGCCGTCGCGCATGAATCCGGTCTCCGGGTCCATCGAGCAGGGGGCCAGCTCCCCGCCGAGGACGTTGCGTTCGCTTTCCATACCACGTCTGGCTGTTCCGTGGAGTAAAGCCGTTCGGCTACCCGCCTGCGCTCACTGTCCGTGTCCGCTGTCATCATCACTCCGGTCCCGACTGTCACCTGACGAGTCGGTGGGCTGACCGTCATCTCCGTCCAGTTGCGTAGCTTCGTTCTCAGCTGCTTCACCAGCACTCCGTTCGGGGCGCTGCCCGCGAGAATCGCCGTCTGGTGTCGCCTCCGATGGTGAGTCAGCGCGTTCGGACCCGCCTGTTGTCGTCTGTTTGGGCGTGTCGTCCGTATCCGGCGCATTCGGTGAGACTGCGGGCACGTCGACGGCGTCCAGAGCGGCCTGAATCACGTCGGCCTTCTCCGTCCCTTCGATAGTCGCCTCCGTCGTCAGGACCAGTCGGTGACTCATCGTCGCGTTCGCCAGCCGCTTCACGTCGTCCGGGGTGGAATACCGCCGACCGGCGATGACTGCGCTGGCTCGGACTGCCTCGAAGACACGCTGGACGCCCCGCGGCGAGACGCCGATTTCTGTCCGGTCGTCTTCGCGTGTCGCCCGCGCCAGATCGACGATGTAGCGACGAACCTTGGTGTCGACGCGGACGTCTTCCGCACACTCCTGCAGGGCGCGCACCGTCTCTGGGCCCATTACCGGCTCGACTGACGGCGCGATTGTTCGCCGGTTGGCCCGCCGGTCGAGCAGCCCCATCTCCCCTTCGACATCGGGATACTCCATCGACGTTTTCACGCTGAAGCGGTCCCGCTGGGCCTCGGGAAGCTGGAATGTGCCTTCCTGCTCGACGGGGTTCTGGGTCGCGATAACGACGAACGGTGTCGGGAGCGGATGCGTCGTCCCGTCGACACTGACCTGCCGCTCTTCCATTGATTCCAGCAGCGCAGATTGGGTCTTCGGCGGCGCGCGGTTGATCTCGTCCGCGAGCACGACGTTCGAGAACACCGGCCCCTGTGCGAACTCGAACTCCCGCTCGTGTTCGTTGTACACGTTCGACCCGGTCACGTCCGCCGGCAGCAGGTCCGGCGTGAACTGTACCCGGTTGAATTCGAGTCCAAGTGACTCCGCCAACACCCGCGCCAGAACTGTTTTCCCCGTTCCCGGCACGTCCTCAACCAGAACGTGGCCTCTGGCGATGACGCCAGCCAGTGTCTCGAACAGCACCCGGCGTTCGACGACGACAGCCTCCTCAACTCGATCCACAATGTCGAGGCAGTGGTTTGACGCAGCCTCGACGCTCAAATCCCCCGTTAACCCGGCCATGCCCCATGCGTTACACTGGGGAAGTATCAATGTGTACCATTAGCCCTCGTTTGTCGAGCCACAGTGGCTACTGACACATTCTGGACGGGCCAGCAGCGAAGCAGTCCCTCAGCCACGAAGCGGGGCGAGCAGCAGTAACACACCGATCGCGGCGAGTGCCATTGTCTCCGGCGATCCGATGGCGGCACCGACGGCGTGACGCGCTGTATCGACGAGACCGACGGCGGCGATACCGAGAAGGCCGACGCCGACGGCGAACACGCTGTGATACAGCTCCAGCCGGCGCGTTTCCGGCCGATGCCCCAGTTCCGCTGTCAGCCCCAGGCCGAACGTGCCAACGTCCCAGACAACGAGGCCGCCGACGACGCCAGCAAACACCAGTAACGATGACAGGTCGGCCTGTGCCGCACCGGTGCTCGCACAGATGAGTCCCGAAGCGGTCAGTGCCGCGGGGCCGGCACGCGCCGGCAACAGGCCAAACGTGAGTCCCCCGATGACGAGAACGAGAAGCAGATACACCACCAGTGGGAGCAGGAGGGCACCGAAGAACACCGCCGGGAGCGAGGCGAACCCGAAGATACCGATTCGCAGGAGGAACGGGGCTAGCAACACGACGTAGCCAGCGGCCGCGATGGCGGCCCCGACAGTCCGCACCGAAGCGGCGTCGAACTCAGTCGTGAACTTTCGGATGACAATCGCACCGCTACCAGCAAGCAACGCGCCGGCTGTGACTGCCAGAAGCGGCGCGAGAACGACCCACGACGACAGCAGCCGGATACCGAGACTGAACGGGGGGGACGCCACAAGCTGGCCAAACGGCGTTACCAGAAGCGCCAGCGGAACGACTACACTGAACGCTGCCGAACCGAGTGCGACCAGTTTGAGCGACTGGGTACCCCGTTTCAGTCTGTTCGCCATCGCGTCGCGGCGGCTCCGAGCTGTCAACTGCAAGAGCGGGAGCTGTGTCACAGCAAAATACAGGCAGCCCGACGCGGCGACGCCGAGTACACCGAGGCAGACCGTGGTGGCTATCGGCGACGCTCCACCGGCGACAGCGCTTACCACCTTCCAGCAAAGCCACGCGAGCGCGACGACGACCGTACCCACGACGAGGCCCACCACGGCGAACAGATACGAAACGACGCTGCTCACTGTCGCTTCCGAAACGGTCTCTCTGTCGAGCACGTCGGTCCAGGCGGTCGCGACGCCGACCATTGCGACGGCGACACCGAACGCGATGAGCGGGGCGACTGACACCTGCCCGACCGAGGCAACGACGCCAGTCGCTGCCGGCAGGAAACAGAGGTGGCCAATGACCGTCGGTCCCAGTCCGTCCCGGTCCAGTAGCGTCAACCCCGCCACGGCAATGCCGGCGAGGAGTGCGATACCGCTGAACAGTCGCGGGTCGCCGGACAGAACCCCTGTCGCCAGGGCGAACGCAGCGACGATAAGCGCGACGATAGTTAGGCTGGTCGCCCGCGGCCGCCCCTCGTCGCCGACGGCCGATGGTGTATCGAGTCGCGGCCCGCCGATCATTTACGCTCCGCCTCCCGGCTGCACACTGCCACGCGGCTGGTGCGCCGCAACGGCGAAGGCGTAATCGAGGATGAGCGGCAGCGGTGTCCCACGCCGCCAGTCGATTGTCCGGGCCCCAGACGCCTGACACCGCGCCAGACGGGTCCGACGGCGGACGTGCTCGTACTGTCCGCTGACGGTGCTCGCCGCGGTTACGTCCGTCGAGAGCATGGTTCGCTGGCAATCGAACGCCGCCCAGGACTCCATCGCGGCGACCGGCGCGTCGTCGAGCAACGGCGACACGAGCACCAGCTGGCAGCGCGGTCCGGCTACCTCCATCACTTTCCGGAACTGCCGCTGTGTGTCGCCCTCGTCTTCTGGACCACCAGCCGGGTCGCTCTCGGCAGCATCAGCAGCGGCCCGTAGCCGTTCGACAGCCAGCGACCGCTGGTTGGGTCCGTCGCCCGGCTGGAGCCACGTCAGTCCCGCTGGACCGTCGCCGTCGATGCCGACGATTGCCAGCCCGACTTCGTGACCGGCATCCAGCAGCGAGGTCACTGCGTGCGTCGTCGCGTACGCGCCGAGTTCGACTGCCGTCGGGCGACCGGGGCCGGCGGTCACCCGCGCCGGCGAGCGGGCGTCGACGACGAACACGACCGTCGTCGACACCCACTGCTCGTAGTTGACCGTCGACAGCGCTCCCCGCTTCGCGTACCCGCGCCAGTCGATGCGGCCGGCCGGGTCCCCGCGCTGATACTCCCGCGTCGAGTGGAAGGTGAAGCCATCGCCGGGGTCGTCGGTTGTGAGTTGGCCCACGCGGTCGGTCCCCTGGTCGGACAGCGGCGGTGCCTGGGCGTCAAGCTGACACACCAGCCTGTCATCGCCCTCCGCCTGTTGTCTCGCAGTCGCGACCTCGCCGGCTCCCGTACCCCGGACGCGGAGCCGCGGCTCGCCGAAGTCGTGTTCGCCTCGGCGGGCGATGAGCATGTACTCGAGCGTGACTGATTCGCCGGCCGCAAGCGTCTCGCCGCCGCGTGGCGTCCCTTCCAGCACTGTGAGGTCAGTCGGAACGCCGTCGACGACCCGGATGTCCGACAGCGTCTGCTGGCCGCTGTTTGTCACCGTCAACTGGACTGCAACCGGGTGCCCCGGCGGCGCTGGAGTCGGGTCGACCGCCCGCGACACGACGAGCTCTGCCGGGACAGCAGCAGTCGACAGGATTCCGTAGGCCAGATACGAGAGCGGGAGTGTGGCGGCCAGCAGGAGTGTCCCGCTCCCCTCCCAGATGCCCGCTCCGGCGAGTGTCAGTGCGGCGACGATTGCGCCGCGCCACCGCATGGCTCGTCGGCCCATCAGTCCTGCACCTCCGTCACATCGCCCCAGTCGGCCCCGTCGGTCGCTGTGGTATCCGTTCCGTCCTCGTCAACCGGCGTTGTCCCGCCAGCTTCAGACTCGGAGTCAGCCGGGCGGTCCGCGGCAGTTGCGTCCTCGGTGGCGGCTCCGTCGACGTGGGCACCGTCAGACGCGCCGTCTGCGCTGGTCCCGACGGCTTCCCGCTCGGGAATCGACCCGTCGACGGCCCGCTGGAGGCTCCCGTCAGCCGCCCGCTGCAGGTCGGCGACCGCTGGGGCGACGACTGGCACCGGACGCGGCGCCTGCTGGCCGACCACTGTCGGCAACGCGTCGTCGGCCGCGACGCTGACTGCCGTCATCGCCCGTGCGCACCGCTTTCGGACGGCTTTTTCGGGAAACAGCCAGGCCCACAGGCGCGTGCGAAACGGTCGGTCCGGTGGCGTGACGGATTCGTCCAGTACCGCGGCGGCAACCGGGTCGTCCGTCCAGGTCCCCGCGGCTAACTGTGCTTTCACCGAGTCGGGGTCGTGGCCGCCCTGGACCAGTGCCTCCGTGAGCGCCGCCCGAAGTGGTTCCCGAACGGGGCCGACGCTCTCGGCGACCGACCCGTCGTCGCGGGCCTGTGCAGCCGCCGCTTCGACGCGTTCCGCGAGTTCGGTTCCGGAGACGGCGTCGTCTGTCGGTGTCGTCTCCAGAAACCCCTCGGTGAACTTGTCGTCAGCAGTCCACGGCGACGGTGATACCGAGGGGTCGTCGGGCGTCCGGAAGAGCTTCCAGGAGGCCACGAGCACGCAGACGAAGAGGACGAGGACACCCGCCGCACTCGGCCCGGAATCCGCCGGCTCTGGCGTCCCTGTCAGCCCGAGGACCGCGCCGGCAGCCACGAGTAGCAGGCCACACAACACGGCGATTCCCAGCCCGACGCGACGGCGATTCACCCTTCGTCCTCCTGCTCGTCGCTCGCACCCACCAGCGCATCGTACGCGCTACGGGCCTGCTCGCGCCGGCTGTCGCTCGAATGGCCGCCGTATTCGACGTCCCGGAACGCCTCTGTCAGTGCTTCGACGGGTGCCCTCGGGAGGCCGCTGTCGATTGCGGCCCGGGACACCTCGCCGGGCGTCCGCGTCCGCCAGCGCCCGGGGACGACATGCTTGGCGAACGCACGCCAGAGGTCGCGAATCGATGGGAGAGCCGATTCGCCGCCGCCCGACGAGTCAGTGACCGACCCGCTCGGTCCGGGGTTAGACGCCGTAGTCGGGCGGTCCGTATCGCCGACCTGGCCAGCGATGTAGACACCGACCGCACCCAGTGCCACCCCGGCCCCAGCCACGACGGTACCGGCCGTGCCCCAGCGAACATAGCTCACTGTCACGATGACACACGAGCCGCCGAGCGTTGCAATCCTGCGTGGCGTGCTTTCAGCCCTGGCCACAGTGACCGCTCGATACCCGGCCGACCGGAGCCACCGCTGGAAGCGACGCCACAGCCCTGACAGCGTTAGCGGAAGCGATGAGAGCCACGTCGCCAGACGGGCGGCCAGTCGGCGGCCCATGTTCAGCGTGGCTTCGATACGGCCGACGAGCCAGAGTGCCGTTCGCCGGGTCCACTGAACGACGCGGGCGACGAAGCCAGCCGCCGTTTCACCGCCGTTCTTGGCCGCGTATGCGACCGCCTGTCCGCCCGAGAAAGCAGCCGTCCGATAGTGGTACAGCGCGACGACGCCCACGACTGCGAGCGCGACGACCAGCCCGTCCCGTTCCCAGAGCACGCCGATGACAAACAGCGAATCGAAGATTGTCCAGAGAATACCGACGCCGCGTGCGACCTTGGGGGAGTACATCACTGCGGCGATAGCGACGGTCACGACGGTTGCCACCAGCAGTATCGAACTTACCACGATGGTCCCGGTGTACGCGCCCCAGAGCGTCGTTCTCGCTGTCTGTCTGTCTGTTGCCGCTGTGACGGGAAGCGAGGGGTTTGCTGGGAGCGAGACGGCAACAGCGCCGTCAGCGCCAGTCTTTCCCCGGCGCTGGTCGCCGAGCGTGACAGTCGCGTTCTCGACCGGGTCTCCGTTTATCGTAGCGTTGACAGCGGCCCTGTCACCTGGTACCGGGAGGGCCTTCGCAGGCACGACGCGGACGTGTAAGTTCAGCACGTCGACGCGCGCGGACCCCTCGAACTCGCCGCGGGACACCGTTACTGCGGCGGTATCGCTGTCGGGGACTGTCAGTTGATACCGGCCGGCGGTGTCAGTTCGACCGACGATGTCGCCGTTGCGGGTCACGGTCGCGTTTCGGACTGGCACGCCGTCGACCGTTGCGACGAGCGGGACGGTCGACCCGGGGTACGGCTCGCCGAGCAGTGTCACGTTGACGCTCCCGCCGACACGGTACTGACCGGTGTCGTTGTCGGCCGCGGTCTGCTGGCGTGGGGCCGTCGAATCGACCATCCCAGATGCGCCAGGAACCGTCCCAAATGCGCCAAGGGTACTTCGTGCGTACCCGTCCCCGTTTGAGACCGAGGTAGTCCCGCCAAGCGACAACACATCTCCTTCCACGAGGAGGCTTGCTGTTTCAGTATCCGATTCCTCGTACGGTCGACGGTAGAACTGACAGGGCTCTGTTCCCGGCGATTCGACCGTTACGTTCAGCTCGCGCTGGTACGGAACCTGTGCGGTCACCTGGCCGTTCTGGTCAGTCCGGCCGACGTATCGGTCGTTGAACCAGACACGGGTCGCGGCCGCCGGTTCGAGGTCCTGATACACCAGAACGGTGAGGGGATGCCCGGCTTTCGGCTCTGACTCGACGAGGACGCCACAGCCGTCCGCAGTGGGCGGGGCGGTATCGCCGGGAATCGGAATCGGCTCTGTTCCTCCCGTGACGCCGCCGCTCCCACCTCCGTCGCGACGGTGTTCCCGTGTGCCTGCAGGTGTCTGGGTGTCGGTGACGCTGCCGCCCCCGCCACCGTCGCGGCGTTGTTCCCGCGTATCGGCTGGCGTCTGCGTGACTGGCTCGGTGCCGTGACTCCCGTCACCGCCCCCGCTGCTGATCCCGCTCTCAGTGATCGGTGGCGGGGCCAGAAACGCGGCGACGATCAGCCCGACGAGGCAGAGACTTACCAGTGCCAGCTGCCGCCAGTCGACGCCGCCATGGCCGGTCTCGGATGCTGTACCCACTTGTCGCCCCTCGTAACTTACGCCCGTACCGCGACACCCAACGCTGTTATCATGGATATCTGCGTGAAAGATAATCAATCCCCGGTATGGTCGCCGACAGCAGCGACAGTCGTGTGGGCACGCTGGCCAGTCCGTATCCACGACCTCCCTGCTTCCGCCCGGCGACGGTCAGGACCGATGGGTTCATTCTGGCCCAGGCCGAACGGGAAACTGACAATGCGCGTTCGCGACTGGCAGGACATTCTCGAAGACGTGATGGAGAGCAATGCCAATCCGGGGGACTGGCGTGCCGTCGGGGGCGACCGCGCGAACGGTATCGGCGAGGACATCTACTTCGGTCACCCCGACGCCGGTGTCTACCAGCTCAAGACCTACGCGAAGAACCCCTTCGAGGTACAGGGCGTCGGGTCACAGGTGGCCCGCCGTATCGACGACGACATCGACCCGCTGTTTCCGAACGACGGGTCGGGCATCTTCGGCGTCCAGCAGGGACCGGAAGACGAGGACGACGCCAAGGAGAAGGCCAAGAACCTCGAAACGGTACTCGAAACCCACGCGGACGCACCCACGTCGCCGCAAGCGCTGCTTGAGGACATGATGGACGCGATGGACTCCCCGGCCTACGGCCCGATGGAGTTCGACCACCACGACCGGCCCGACCAGATGACCGAACTCACGGAGACGTTCGAGGAAGCGGAGGAACTACTCGACGCGGAGTTCGAGGACGTCATCGAGGAAGACGTAGCGCGGGGCTTCTACTGATGGCCGAACCGACGCGCGCCACCGGTTTCGGGGGTCGCTAATGGTCGGCCCCTCGATGACGGACGCCGACCGGCGACGCTTTCTCAGATACACGCAGGTCGGGTTCGCGCTTCTCATCGGCGTCTCGATGGGGCTGGTGACGTTGTACGGCGGTGCGGAACTGCTGGTTGTCGCCGGAATGTTTGTTGGCGGAACCGTCGTTGGCGGTGGCCTCGCGTGGTACATCATCCCGGAGAGCATCGCGGAAACGCCGTACGAGTCAGTCGACAGAGGTCCGAAACCCGGCGCAAAAATGAAACAACAGCGGCAGGAAAACGACGGCTCCGGACAGCGGGCATCCGAGGACGACGGCCGACTCTCACAGAACCGCGACTAGAGGAAATCGTCCTGCATCGCGGGGTCCTGCTGTTCGGATGCCGTCTGGTCGAAAATCTCTTCGTCGAGTGTCTCGGTCTCTTCCGTCGTAGTGTTGTAGGCCGAAATCCCTCGCTTCAGGAGGTCTTCGACGGCCTGGTCGCGGTTGAGGAACTCGCCCTGTTCGACGAGTCGCTGGATGTCCGAGTCCACCTGGTCCGGAAGTGACACCTTGATCTTGCTCACACTTGCCGCCTATACTGTTCGGACATAAAAACCCACCCCTGGTTTTGGGAGGGGTGAAAAAGGCGCACGCGCAGATCCGCGGAACCGTCACACACTTGCCGGCGGCCGACACGAACCAGAGTGTGAACGCGAACGACCGAGCGATTACCGCGCTGGTCATGCTCGCACACGGGCTGGTCCACACCTACGAGATGGCGGTCCCGATATTCGTCGTCATCTGGCTCACCGAGTTTGACCTCATCAACCTCGGTATCGCCCAGTTCGACGTGACGACGGCCACCGTCGGCGTCATCGTGACGCTGGGCTACGGCCTGTTCGGGGCTGGTGCGCTCCCGGGCGGTATCGTCGTCGACCGTATCGGCTCCCGCCGACTCATCACCGGCTGTCTGCTGGGGATGGGCGGCTCGTACATCCTGCTGGGACTGGCTCCGAGCATGGTCGTCATCGCGCTGGCGCTCGTCCTCTGGGGACTCTCGGCCAGCGTCTACCACCCGGCCGGGCTCTCGCTCATCAGCAAAGGCGTCGAACAGCGCGGAACCGGGCTGGCCTACCACGGTGTCGCCGGGAACCTCGGTATCGGCCTCGGCCCACTCGTCGCCGCAATTCTCCTGCTGGTCGCCGAGTGGCGGACGGTCGCGCTCGTCCTCGGCGTTCCCGCGTTGCTCGCCGCCGTCTACGCCTCGCGGGCGAGTTTCGACGAGACGGCAGCCGTGACGACTGCAACCGACGGCGGGTCGAAGGCCAGCAGCGGTATCGACTCGCTCGGGGAGTTCCTCACGGAGAGCAAGCACCTGCTGACAGGGAGCTTCCTGCTCGTGTTCGTCGTCGTCATGTGCTCGGGATTGTACTACCGCGGCGTCCTCACCTTCCTCCCGGAACTCCTGCGGGACCTGCCGGGCTTCGAGCCCATCCCGATAGAGACGTTGTTGCCTCCCAGCGTCCTGTCGGCGCTCGGTATCGAGGCCGGGACGGGCCAGACGCTCAAGCCACAGGACTACTTCTACGCCGGACTGTTGCTCATCGGCGTTTTCGGCCAGTACGCCGGCGGGAAACTGAGCGACCGAATTCCCGTCGAGTACGGTATCGCCGGCTCGTTTCTGGTGCTTGCCGTCCTTGCAGTGCTGTTCGTTCCGGTGTCGGCGATGGGCTTCGGTCCGTTAGCGGTGCTTGGTGCGCTGCTAGGGGTCACCCTCTTCGTCGTCCAGCCGATGTATCAGGCCGCAGTTGCGGAGTACACGCCCGCCGGCACGCGCGGACTCTCGTACGGCTACACGTATCTGGGCGTGTTCGGCGTCGGCGCGCTCGGCGGCGGGCTGGCCGGGTCGATTCTGGCCTTTGCGAACGCGACGGCGCTGTTCGGGACGCTCGCCGGAATTGCACTCGTCGCCGTTCTCGCGGGAACCGCCCTCGCGCGGCGTTCGTGACTGCCTGAGACCGGGGACAGGCCGTCGCATCGCTTGCTATTTCTGTCTGTACGATGTACCTGCCTCTCAGATGGACGCCGCAGTCATCGTCCCGGCCTACAACGAGGCGGAGTCGCTGGCCCGCTGCCTGGCTCCCTTCGAGTCACAGCCCGTCGAACTGGTCGTCGTGGTCGGCGGCGACGACGGTACGGAACAGGTGGCCCGTGACACGCCCTTCGTCGATACGGTTGTCCGGTGCGACGAGGGCGGGGCGGGAATCGCCCGAAACCACGGAGCAGCGGCCGCAAAAGCCCCGATACTGCTGTTTACCGACGCCGATACGGTCGTCCCCGAGGACTGGGTCCGCCTGCATCTCAGGCACTACACCGACGACGATGTGGTGGGGGTCGGCGGCCCCGCACGCCCGCTCGAAGACAGCCTCAAACACCGCGTGCTGTTCAAACTGCTGTCGGACTACTGGTATCGGGTGTCCTGGCCGCTGGGCTTCGTCCAGCAACCGGGCTTCAACTGTAGCTTCCGGGCCGACGCCTTCGAGGCCGCGGGCGGCTTCGACGAGGACATCCCGTTCATGGAGGACACGGAGCTCTCCTTGCGGATGAAAGAGTACGGCCGAATCGTCTACGACGCCGACTCCTGCGTCGCTACGTCGGCCCGCCGTGAGGCCGACGAGGGATATCTCTCGCTGTTTGCGAAGTACGTCCGCGGGTACGCGAACCACTACATCCTCCGCCGGGAGTTCGATGCCGACTATTTCTGAGAAGGGCAGCCTTTTCAACACACACCCCGGAGCAGTGACACGATGAGTAGCTGGCGGTCACTGTCCCGACGTGCTGTCGAACAGGTACGGTCGGATTTCCGGGACGACCCCTATCTCCGCTACGTGCTCCTGCTGTCGACTGTTATGGTCGGGTTCTGGTTCTGGCACCGCATCCCGAACTTCGCGACCCGTGACGAGTACAGTCGTCTCCTTGACGCGATGGTCGTCTACGGGTCGGTCCTCGAAGAACCGAGTTTCGAGGGGCTCAAGGCCGGCGTCGAGTGGGGCCGGGCCCCCTTCGGCGCGACGCTGTACCTCTATGCGCTGGCTATCCTCCCCGTCGTGCTCGTCGCCGCCATCACCGGCGACCTGGGCGCATTCACCACGATTGCCTTCCCTAGCTGGGAGTTCGGCCACTACGAAGTCTGGGCCGCCACGCCAGAGTGGATCTGGACCTGGAGCCTGGTCTTCATCCGGCTAACCAACGTCGTTGCTGCAATCTGTGCCGTCTACCTCACCTACCGCCTCGGCGTCGCCATCGAGGGCCGCAACGCCGGCCGGCTGTCGGCCGTCGTGCTCTCGCTGACCTTCGGCTTCCTCACCATCTCGAAGGAGGCCGGCGAAGATATGCCGGCGCTGGTGTTCGTCCTCCTCGCGCTGTACCTGCTGGTCAGGTACGTCCAGACGGACGACGGAACGCTGTTTCTGGCGGCGAGCGCCGCCGGCGGTGTCGCAATCGCGTTCAAACTGACGGCCGCGCCGGTCGTCCTCCTCATCGGCGTCGCCTTCCTGCTGCGTGCCCATGCCGCTGACGCGCCGCTGACGGAGACGCTGTACCGGCCGAGACTACTGCTGAGTGGCGCACTGCTCGGGTTCGTCATGATTGTCCTCGGGTTCCCAACCGCGCTCGTGGCGGGAGCCGAACCGTTCATCGAGCGGGTCTTCGGCGGCTCGACCTCGCGGATGAGCCATCCGACGGGCCCCGACGCCCCGATGTGGTGGTGGTTCCTCCGGGGCTACTTCAGCGCGCTGGGGCTACCGCTGTTTGCCGCGGCCGCAGCGAGCGTCGTGGCGACCGTCGCAACCATCCGTGACCGCGGCTCTGCCTTCCACGGCACCGTCCTCGTTCTGACGGGACTGGTGGCCTACATAGCGATGTTCTCCCAGTGGCACGACTTCCGCGTACACCACCTCCTGCCGACCTTCCCGCTCATCGCCTTACTCGTCGGGGGCCGACTGGTGCAGCTCCGCGAGCGCTCGACCAGTCTCGCTCGCCCGGTGTTGGCCGTTCTGCTGGTGACGACGGCGGTCTACGCCGGTATCGGGACGGCACAGTTCGCATCCATGCCCCGAGACGAGGCGACGGCCTGGCTCGAAGACAACAGCGACGAGGGCGACGTGGTGGAGACCTACCGCGTCCACATCCAGGACACCGCCGTCCCGCATTCGATGACTGCCCGACACGTCGCCGGTCAGGACTCGGAGGCGGAGGAGGCGATGGCCTGCCCGCGGTACATCCAGGTCGGGTATCGGGATCTGCTGTATCTCAAGGAGGACACCTACTACCGGAACGGCGATGCACAGGCGACCTACCTCCGGAATCTCCTGAACGAGGAGTACAACTACAGAATCGTCGCCGAGTTCGGGGAGCGGCCGCCGAACTTCGTTCCCCAGCGACCGACCCCCGGGTCGTTCACCGACCTGCTGCGGCTCGGTGTCGTCCCGCACACGGACCAGTTCGCCGACGAGCAAGAACTCGCGGCGAACCAGTACACCCTCATTCTGGAACGGGACGGCGAGTGCGACACGAGCCGGCATCCGCCGTTCTGAGCCGTTTTCTCGACTTCCCGCTCCGTTTTCCGCCGACTACTCCGTCGTCAATGACGTGACGTCGAGCCGAACGGAGGGATACCAGCCCGCGAGCGAGGGCAGGTAAATACTGAGGAACCGGTCGACGAAGATGATAGGGATGATGACCTCCGCTGGGATACCCAGCGCGACGAACACCGCCGTCGCCGTGGCCTCGGTGATGCCGATGCCGCCGGGCGTCAGCGGCAGAAGCGTCACGGTGTACGCGACCAAGAGATACAGCGGCAACGCGACCAGTGGTTCGAACGCGACGCCGAAACTCCCCAGCAGCAGGCCGACGCGGACACCGGGTGCGAGCACGAGGTCGACGGCCCAGCCGACCGCGTAGCGGAGCCACACTGCCGGCTCGCTCGCGAGCGACCGAAACGTCGTTGTCGAACTGTCGGTGAACTCAAGCAGGCCGTCGAGCCGTGCCGCGAGTCCCTCACCGAAGCGTGGAACCCGGACCGCGACCCCGGACAGCCAGCCGATGAGCCGGTCCAGATACGAGAGATTGAGGCCTCCAAACAGGATGGCGAGTCCGGCCGCGAAGTACAGGCTCGTCGCGAGCGCTAGCAGCAGAATAAGTTCGAGCCGGAGCAGTGGGATCGCCAGAACGAGCCCTGCAGTCGCCGCCACGCCGTAGTATAGCGCGAAGATACCGGTGTGAAGCGCTGACGCGGCCGCGGCGTCGCTGTAAGCCATCCCGGTCTGACTCCGGAGGACGAACGGCGCGGCCAGCCGTCCCGAGAGCCGCGAGGGGAGCAACTGATTGACGAAGTTCACGATGAGCGTCGTCCCGGCGGCGGTCCGGAACTGGACCGGTGCGAGCGGGGTGATTACCGCGTACCACGAGTAGACCCGGCCACAGATGCCGAGCGTGCTGACGGCGACGATAGCGAGCACCGTCTGAATCTTGACGCCGGCGAGCAGGTCGACAGCGCTGGCGATGTCGAACTGCGTGAGTAGCCATGCCAGCGCAACGACGGCGAGACCGTACTGGGCGACCGTGATCCCCAGATCACGAGCCCGGCTCGTCACGGCGTCTCGCCCCTGTGTAGCCGTGTCGCGACCGTTTCGCCATCCGCCAGCACCGCCTGTACGGTCGTGAACTCGAAGTCCTGCTGTAAGATCCGCTCGACGGCCCGTCGCATCCAGTCACCGGTCCTGACGTACACTCGCGTCGGCACCCCCTCTACGGCCGGCAGGTCCACCAGTTCCCACGGGTGGACGTACAGCATCGGCGTGATGCCCCGGCGGGCCAGTAGCCTCATGCCCAGAATCGTGTACCGCGGGCCGAAAAACCGGAGCCAGGTCCCGGTGAGGGGCAACTGCAGCCCCGGCATGACGCTCGCCGGGAACTCGGTGATACTGTCCGGCGCGTCCGGGTGCACCGCCGACGCCGGAACCGGTCTGTGGATGTCGTACTCGCCGCCGTACCACCCCGGAATCGACCGGCTTGAGACGACGCTAGAGTCGTACGTGTATCCGATGTCGGCCAGCAGGTGGAAGTGGTCGTCAGTGATGTCGAAGGCGGGCGCGCGGAACCCGGAGACCTGCTCGCCGGTGACCCGCTCCAGCACGTCCTTCGACTCGGCCAGTTCCGCCCGTCGCCCGTCGCTGTCGAGGTCCGAGAGCAACTGGTGGGTGTGCGTGTGCGACGCGACTTCCAGTCCCGCATCCGCAAGTGCCCGGACGGCGTCGGGGTGGGACTGGGCGACTGATGACACCACGAACGCGGTGGCAGTCGCGTCGTACTCCGCCAATATCTCCCTGAAAAACCGGCCGCCGTCGAGACCGACGCCGTCGCGGTCCGTCGTCCCCGACGCGCTCCGGTACGCCGGCGTCTGGGTGAACAGCTCGAAATCTATCGACAGCACCGCGCGGTTACTCATCCTGCTTGTCCTCGGTCTGTAGCTGGTGTTCCTCCAGTTCGCTCCGGAGGAGGCTCAGCTCCTCGTTCAGCCGCGACAGCCGGTCGTACATGTGCCCGATGCGGTTGAGCAGGTACGTCACCGCCACGAACAGCGTCAGGTTCGAGATGACGAGGATGGCCCGGGCTTTCCACTCCAGGCCCAGCAGCCGCGCCACGACCTCGAACACGTTTGGGACGATGGCGACGACGATGAGCCCCGCGCCGAGCAGCAGCGACATCACGAACAGCTCCAGCGATTCGCGTTCGCTTCTGACGATGATGTACCCGTTCGCGAGGAAGGCCAGGCCGACGACCAGCGACAGGAGGTTGACCAGTGAGTAGTCGAATCCAAAGACCATGATTATCGAAAGAGGAGGACGCGAAACACCGTGTCAGTCATGCGTAGCGGGTAGAGTACGAGCGTGTCGAGGCTGAACTGCGACTCGCCCTCGTCCCGGATCGGCATCTCTATCGATACTTCTTCGATCCGCTGGCCGCGCTGGGCCGCGTCGAGCGTCTGTTCGACCGCCCAGTGGTTGTCCGAGCGGTGGAGGATGTCCTGTAGCGCCGACACGCGGTAGACGCGGAAGCCGCTCGTCACATCGGTGATGTCGATGCCGCCGAGCTTCCGTACGACGGTCGTGAAGAAGGTGATTCCCAGCCGCCTGATGAGCGGGTAGTCGTCGATGCTCTCGTTCAGGTAGCGGCTGCCGATGACCATGTCCGCGTCCTCGGCGTGGGAAAGCAGGGTCGGAATCTTCGCCGGGTCGTGCTGGCCGTCGGCGTCGACCTGCACGACGAAGTCGTAGTTGTGGCGGATGGCGTACTGGTAGCCCGTCCTGACGGCTCCGCCGACACCGGTGTTGAACACATGCGTGACGACGTGTGCACCGTGCTTCCGGGCGACGGCTGCGGTGTCGTCAGACGAGCCGTCGTCGACGACGACGACCTCGTCGACGTGCTGGCTGGTCCCGTCAATCACCGACCCGATGGTGCTCGACTCGTTGTACGCGGGGATGACGGCGACTGTTCGCACTGGTGGAAACGCCGCTAGCAGCGAACTTAGAATTGTCGTTCTCTGGCATTGTCTCAGTCCTCCCTGTCGCCCTTCTTTGACCGCTCAGGGCACGGTATACAGACCTCCCAGGGTCACAGCCGACTGCAGGCCGAACGGCCGGACTGGTTCCGGCTCACACACGCGGTGCGGAATGCCCAGTTTCAATCTTCGTTCCCCGAGGGGAGCCGTACTCGACATCAGTCATGATGAATAGGGCAAGAATGAAAACACACCGCGCGGTACGTACTGGCATGAGTGTCGAGCAGGAGCAGACGGAACGGACCATCAGGTGTCTGGTGGCGAAAGTCGGACTCGACGGTCACGACCGGGGCGCACACGTCATCGCGCGGGCGCTCCGAGACGCCGGCTTCGAAGTGATATACTCGGGACTCCACCGAGCACCCGACGAAGTCGTGCAGGCCGCCGTGCAGGAGGACGTGGATGTCGTCGGCATCTCCATCCTCTCGGGGGCGCACAACACGCTCGTTCCAAAGATTCTCGACGGACTGAAGGAGTACGATGCGTTCGACGACCGTCTCATTCTCGTCGGCGGCATCGTTCCGGACGACGATCAGGAAGAACTCCGCGGGCAGGGCGTCGACGAGATATTCGGTCCGGGCGCGTCGATGGAGGAGATGATCGACTACATCCACCAGAACGCGCCCGAGCGATGAGCGACCTCGTCGCTGACCTGCTTGCGGGCAAGCACAGCGCTCTCGCCAGGGTCATCACGAAGATAGAGAACCGCTCGCCGGGGTATCGGGAGATAATTTCCGACCTCCACAAGCACACCGGGACAGCCGACGTGGTCGGCGTCACCGGCAGTCCCGGCGCGGGCAAGTCCACGCTGGTCGACAAGGTCGCAGCGACCTACCGCGAGCGGGGCCAGACTGTCGGTGTCATCGCTATCGACCCGTCCTCGCCGTTTTCCGGCGGCGCAGTACTCGGCGACCGGATACGAATGGCCTCGAACGCCGGCGACATGGACATGTTCTTCCGGTCGATGTCCGCTCGCGGCTCGCTGGGCGGGCTGTCGACGGCGACGACCGACGCCGTGACTGCGCTGGACGCCTTCGGCAAGGACAAGATCATCGTCGAGACGGTCGGTGCAGGCCAAAACGAGGTCGACATCGTCCGCACGGCCGACACCGTCGCCGTGCTCGTGCCGCCGGGGAGCGGCGATGACGTGCAGATGCTCAAGGCCGGGATCCTCGAAATCGGTGACGTGTTCGTCGTCAACAAGGCTGATCTCGACGGAGCCGACCGGACTGTCCAGCAGCTCCGGGAGATGCTTCAGGGACAGAGCGGACGACCGAACTCCGGCCATCACGGCGCGACTGAACTCGCAGCCGACGACGCCGAGGCAGACGTCGAGGAGAGCGACACGGAGACGTGGGACCCCCCAATCGTGGAGACGGTGGCTAACCGGGGCGAGGGCGTCGAGGACTTCCTGAACGCGCTGGCCGACCACGGCGACTATCTGGACCGAACCGGCCGACGAGAGGGGCAGGCACGGGAGCGATTCGCCGCCGAGATCCGAACCCTGCTCCGGGAGGACGCAAACGAACTACTGGTCGATGAACTCGACCGCCGCGGCGGTATCGAACAGTACGTCGACGCTGTCATCGAGCGCCACACCGACCCGTACACCGTCGTCGACGAGGTTCTCGCGCCGCTCCGGGAGTGTCTCGACGAGCCTCGCGACGAGAACTGAGTTCGGGACTGTCGCGTCCGCGGCTACGGTTGCCCGCGATGATAGCGACAGTCATCTGACGCTCGTCCAGCATGTATAACATACTCGGGGCTCCAAGTCATCAATATGAAACTCCGCAAGGCGCTCGGTGCGGTCGTCGGAGCGGTCGGTGCGACAGCCGCTGCCAACCGCGTGCTGCAGTCGCAGGCCGGTGCGTTCGAACCGATGCTCGAGGGGGAACAGGGGACGTACCGCTGGCGCGGGTTCGATATCGCGTACACTGGGGCTGGCGACCCGTCGGACCCGGACCTCGTGCTGTTTCACGGCATCAACGCCGCTGCCAGCAGTCACGAGTTCCACACGGTGTTCGACACGCTGGCGGAGGAGTACCACGTCATCGCGCCTGACCTACCGGGTTTCGGGCACACAGACCGCCCGCCGCTGCTGTACTCGGCCTCGCTGTACACAGCCTTCGTCCGCGATTTCATCGAGGACAACACCACCGACGCGACCGTCGTCGCGTCGTCTCTGACAGGGGCATACGCCGCCAGCGCGGCACAGGAGGTTGAGGTGAAGGAACTTGTCCTCATCTGCCCGACAGACACTTCGATGGGGAACCGCACCGTCTGGCTCCGATCGCTGTTGCGCGCGCCCGTCGTCGGCGAGGCAATCTACAACCTCACCGTCTCGAAGCCCTCCATCCGCCACTTCCACGCTGACCACGGGTACTACGATATGGACAACCTCACCGACGCAGTGGTCGACTACGAGTGGCAGAGCGGCCACCAGCCCGGTGCGCGGTTCGCGCCGGCGTCGTTCGTCTCCGGCTTCCTCGACCCGGAGGACGACCTCGGCGAAGTACTGGCAAGCCTCGACGTGCCCGTGACGCTGGTCTGGGGTGAGGATGCCGACATCACACCGCTGTCGAAGGGTCGTGACCTGGCCGAACAGGCGGATGCGATGCTCGTCGTGTTCGGTGATTCGCTGCTCTTGCCCCACGTCGAACACCCCGGTGAGTTCGTCGACGTGGTCCGCGACAGAGTGACGTCGGTAACGGTCGAGAACTGAGTTAGCGCGGCCGGAACACGACGGCTCTCTCGCCGGTCGTCACGCGCTCGCCGACATCGATGCCGACCACGTCGCCGATAGCGACGTCGTCAGGGTCCACGCCGCGGACGAGTCCCGTAACCGAAACCGGGCCGAAGTCGGCGATGGCGGTGACGTAGGGCGCGTCGTCCTCGAACTGTGGCGTCGGGACGGTAATCGTCGTGTGGCTCGCGATTTCGCCGGATTCTGGCAGATCGACCGCCGAGAGTTCCTGGTCGTGACAGCGCGGGCACACCCGCCGGGGCGGCAGCCAGCCGTGGCCGTTCGAACATTCGAGGTAATAACCGTCGTCCGATTCGATGCTGTCGAGCCACTCGTCGTACTCGCCGTCTCGTGCGGATTCGGTCATTCTTGCACCTCCATGACGTGGACGGTCGTAGACGCGACTGTACCGCCCGCGTTGTGCGCGACGCCGACAGTGCTGTCCGGGACGGCGTCGGCCCGCGGGTGCGACCCGTCGAGGAGCCAGGCAACGGTCGCCAACTGGGCGACACCGGTCGCGCCGACCGGGTGACCTTTGGCTTTCAGCCCGCCAGAGAGGTTTATCGGGAGGTCGCCGTCACGGGTCGTCTCCCCGTTGCGCGCCGCGGCGATGCCCTCACCGCGCTCGTAGAAGCCCAGCGATTCGATTGCGAGTACTTCCGCGATAGTGAAACAGTCGTGGACTTCGGCGAAGTCGACGTCGTCTGGACCGACGCCGGCGTCCCCATAGGCCTCTTCGGCGGCCTTGTCGGCGGCGGGGGTCTGTGCCAGATGCGGGCGGTCCTGCAGTGCGAGATTGTCGCCGCCCTGTCCGGTGCCGGTGATGGCGACTGGGGCGTCCAGGTCGTGTTCCTCAGCGTAGGCCTCCGTCGTCAGGACGGCAGCCGCGGCCCCGTCAGTAATCGGACAGGAGTCATAGAGGCCCAGCGGGTCCGCAATCGTCGGGGCCTCCATCGCGTCCTCGATCGTGATTTCCTGCTGAATCTGGGCGTGCTCGTTGACCAGCGCGTGCTCGTGGTTCTTGGCGGCGATGTGAGCGAGGTCCTCGTGGGAGCCGCCGTACTGGTCGAAGTACGACCGGGCCATCAGCGCGTACGCCCCGGGGAAGGTCATCCCGGCACGGACCTCGTAGAGGTCGTCGGCGGCGATGGCGAGCGCGTCTGTCGCCGCTGCCGTCCCGATGTTGGTCATCCGTTCCGCGCCGCCGACGACGACGACCTCCGCCTCGCCGTTCCGGATCGTCTTGACGGCTTCACGAACGGCTGTCCCGGCGGATGCACAGGCCGCTTCCACGCGGGTCGCCGGAACGTCCAGCCCGATGGCCTCGGCCATCAGCGGGCCCTGGTGGCCCTGGTGTTCCGCGAGCTCTCCCATGAAGTTGCCGTAATAGAGGGCTTCAGCGTCGTCCGGGTCGATTCCGGATTGCGATAGCGCTTCGAGTCCGGCCTCGGCGAACAGGTCTCGGCCGGTTCGCTCGGGGTGTTTCCCGAAATGTGTCACGCTGGCCCCGGCGATACGTGGGTCTGACATTATCTCCCAGTGTGCGCTGACGGCTTAAATGCCTACTGCTCGGATGCTTAATTAGCGCATATTCGGGCCATAAACGCCTAAAAACGGGGTATGGGTTCTTAATCGAGGTTATCTCCCACGAAGGATCTATTGCCCAGAAAGGAACTATCTCCGCTTCAGTTCACGATCTCGGCGATACGCTGGGGTTCTCCCGACAGCGCGGGTTCCGGCTCGACCATCTGCAGCACTTCGTGATCGGTCACGTCGGGATACGACTTCTGGATGGCGTCCTCGATGAGGGCCTTTTCGAGGCGGAACTCCGTCCCCTCGTAGACGACATCTACGCCCTGTTCGTCGAACGACAGTACAGTCATGCCGCGGATTACGCACGGCACGAATAAAAGGATAGTCTCTCGCGCGGCCACACTGATTCAGGTGCTTCGACGGCCGCTCGACGTAACACGCGCTCCGCTCAGTCCGTCAGGATTGTTACGAGTCGCCGTCGCTGCCGACTCGGATGACCTGCAGCAGGGAGTACACCGGGACGCCGCGGATGTCGCCGACGCCGCGCTTGTCAGCCAGCACGACGCAGGCCACGGGGTTGCCGCCCTGTTCGTGGATCGCGTCGATGGTTTCGCCCATCGTCTTGCCGCTCGTGATAGTGTCGTCGACGACGTAGCAGTCGCGGTCCCGGATCTGCGCGAAGTTCCGGGAGAACGAACCGTCACTGGTCTCGCTCTCGTCGTCGTCCCACTGGTGTTTCGTCGGGGCGTACGTCCCGAGGTCGGTTTCCAGTTCCCGGGCAACAGTCGTCGCAAGCGGTGCGCCGGCCTTCTCGATGCCGATGGTGAGGTCCACGTCGTCGCCTTTCTTCGAGAGCAGGTCCGCCATCGCCGCCCCCGCGTGGTACAGCCGGTTGCTGTCCCGCCCGACGGCGGACCAGTCGACGTGGATATCGTGGGGACCGCCGTCGTCGCTCGTCTCCGGTTCCGTGCCGGTGCCGCTACGTTCGACAAGCCAACTCGCCGTCTCGCGGGAGACGTTAAGCTCGTCAGCGATCTCGCCCTTAGAGAGGCCACGCTGTGCCAGGTCGGACGCGCTGTCGACGAGGTCGTCGATATTCTTCATACCACCATCTCCGTGTGCGAGGATTTAATAGGCAGTGTTCTTCACTTACCGAAAATTTATTTACAACATCAGTTGTATATTTCTAGCGGCTGGGTTTCACACCCCCTGCCGTTCGGGACCAGGTGGGACCACCGTTGGGTCACCAATGTTCCCCACCACTCCGACCCGGCCGACGTCAACCGTCTCACGGAGCATGGTTGTCCGCGGGACCGCACGCACCAGCGGTCAGGCGGGACTCTCCCGCCGTTCCCGTCCATCGTCTCTCCGAACAGAACCCGGCTAGCGTCTCGAATCCCGGACCAGACACCGATTCGGCCGTTCCTGTACCTCGTTTCAGTTGTCGCTCACTTCAAAGGTGTAGAGGCGCTGCTCGCAGGTCGGACAGACGAGCGTCTCGTCGGGGTCCTGCCGTGGTCCCAGATGGCCGCCACAACACGACACCGACGACGACTCGACCAGTTCGGCGCCACAGACCGGACACCTGTCGAGAAACATCCGGAAGGCCTCCGCACCGGCGATTCTGAGCCGCTCGTCGTCGAGACGCTCGCCGAGGACCTCGTACGCCGCGAGCTCGGCGACGACGACCGGTCGAGGAAGGAGCTGCTTGTGGTCGGAGCCGAGTGCGACCCACTCCGCGTCGTCGGCGTACGGTTCTGTGTAGTCGACTCGCGGGAGCGATGCCTGCAGCGCCGTCGAAAGCGAATCGAGCGACTGGTCGGCCAGTTCGTCCATTCGCTCGTGCCACGCCGAGTCGATGGCCGTCGCGAGAAACAGCCGCTCCCCTTCGACTTCGATAATGCCGGCCGCCGATAGCTCCCGGAGAACGGTCTCGCCGTCCATCCCCACGTCGTCGGCCAGCGATTCGCTTTCCTGGCGAGTCACATCTTGTCGGGATGACTCTCTGTGCGATGGCTTTCCGTGGAACCACTCGTCCGGGACCGGTGACGCTGCCACCAGCCGCGGGGCAAATTCGGGCGTGTACGGAACCAGATACCCCCGAAGGTAGACCACTGCGACGCCGACAACGGCGACCAGCAGGCTCGCCCGCGGGCGGTTGCGTGCGCGAAGGAACATGACACCGATTCCAACGAGCCCCAGATTCAGGACAGTACACGGCCAGCATCTGTTCTCTCCGGTGTGCGACTCGTCGCTGAGCGTTCTGAGTGCGTCCATCGGATCTGTTTCCTTCGGTGCGGACTCCCGGCTCATGTTCGGACATCGGTATGCAGTCCCAAAATTCTTTAACAACAGCTGTGGTACAAAGTGGCATGAGTGATTCGCCGGTGACATACACCACGCTCGGGTCGACAGGGCTCGACGTGTCCCAACTCTGTCTCGGAACGATGAACTTCGGGAGCGCGGAGCCCTGGATGCTGAACGACGAGGCTGAGAGCCGCCGGATACTCGAACGGGCGCTCGATATGGGTATCAACTTCTTCGATACTGCCAACGCCTACTCGAACGGGGAGAGCGAGCGGATTCTGGGCAGTGCAATCGACTCCGCTCGCCGCGGCGAACTGGTCATAGCCTCGAAAGTATACTTCGATATGCACGACGGCCCGAACGGCAGTGGACTCTCGAAGAAACACATCATCGATCAGTGTCACGCCACCCTGGACCGCCTCGGCGTCGACTATCTCGATCTCTACCAGATCCACCGGTGGGACGACGACACGCCCATCGAGGAGACGCTGGACGCGCTGACGTATCTCGTCGATGAGGGGCTGGTCCGCTATATCGGCGCGAGCACGATGGCCAACTGGCGGTTCCAGAAGGCGCTGTACACGGCTGACATCGAGGGGTACGAGCGGTTCGTCTCGATGCAGCCGGAGTACAACGCCGTCGACCGCCACGAGGAGGCGAACCTCTTGCCGGTGTGCGAGATGGAAGGAGTCGGTGTCATTCCGTGGTCTCCCCTGGCCGGCGGCTTCCTGGCCGGGAAGTATGAACGCGACGACGACCTCTCCGAGGGCCGAGCAAGCACGGACGAGTACACAGCAAACCGGTTCAGCGACGAGAACTGGGCGGTCCTCGACGAGGTGCGGGCGATTGCCGACGCGAAGGGCGCGACGCCGGCACAGGTCAGTCTGGCGTGGCTCTGCCATCAGGACGTCGTCGACGCGCCGATTATCGGGCCGCGGACGATGGACCACCTAGAGGAAAACGTCGAGGCGCTCGACATTGGCCTGACTGCTGAAGAGTGCGCCCGAATCGAGGCTCCGAAACAGCCACAGTGGCCGGTCGAGGGCAAGGACTGACCTGTGGACCTCGATAGATAACCATGCACGTTAACTGCGTACTCAGTTTCCCTGTACACACATGGACGACAGCGAACTAACCGATGTCCTCGAAGATGCCGGTCTCTCCCCGTATCAGGCGGAGGCCTACGTGGCGTTGCTGGGGTTGGGGACCGCATCGGCGACCGACATCGCTGACTCCTGTGACGTTCCGGACCCGCGGATCTACGACGTGCTCCGGGACCTGGAGACGAAGGGGTATATCGAGACGTTCCAGCAGGATAGCCTGACCGCCCGCGCCCGCAATCCGGACGTAGTGCTTGAGGACCTGCGGTCCCGGTCGAGCAAGTACCTCGACGCGGCAGAGACGATCGAGGAACGCTGGAACCAGCCCGAGATATCAGACCACGAGGTCAGTATCGTCAAGCGGTTCGAAACGGTCGTCAGCCGAGCCCGGGAGCTCATCGAAGCGGCCGAAAACCAGATTCAGGTCGGTGTGGACCCGGAGCAGTTCTACGCGGTTCGTGAGGAACTCATTGCCGCCCACGACCGCGGCGTGAACATCAAACTCAGCATCTGTACGGGTCCTGGCGAGGAAGTACCGCCGCTTTCCGACATCGAGGGGACCTGTACGGAGGCTCGGAACCGGGAGATCCCGGCCCCGTTTTTCGTGCTGGTCGACCGGACCTGGACGTGTTTTGCGCCTCACCACGACTCAGTCAACGAGTACGGCGTGCTCGTCAAGGACCGGACCCACACCTACGTCTTCCACTGGTTCTTCCTGACCTGTCTCTGGGAGATCTGGGACACACTGTACACCGAGCGGACGCCGGAAACCCCGACGACGTACGTCGACCTCCGCCACGCCGTCCGGGATATCGAACCGCTGCTGAACGAAGATGCGACTATCGAGGCCGTCATTGAGGGGTACGACACGGAAACGAAGGAGTCGGTCGAGCTGACAGGGCGCGTTACCGACATCGACTACACCGGGAGTAGCATCGGTCGGAAGGACCCCGTCCCACTGGCACAACTGGCCGGTCGAATCAGTGCGACGCTGGTCACCGACGACGGGACGTACGAGGTCGGTGGCTGGGGGGCCGTCATCGAGGAAATCGAAGCGACCGAGATTACAATTACGGACGTCACGTACGAGTGACACAGACGCCGTTTTTTCGGGATCAGTAAACTCTCCCTCAGTTTGCGCGTTTGAGCTCCTCTATGTGGCAAACAGCTGTTTGACCTATCCCTGCGTATATATACTGAAAGATTTATACGATATCGAATAGTCAATAATATATCACGATTGCCGGGCTGAGGCCGACAATTAACAACACCTGTGGTTAATTATGGACAACCTTTAAGGTGTGTCCGGGATAGCTCAGAATAGATATGTCGGACAATGGCACAAGCGGCGAGCGGAACTCGACAGGCGTCTCCCGGCGACGGTTTGTCCGTGCCGCCGGAGCAGCAGGTGTTGTCGGTGGACTGGCAGGCTGTGCGGACTTCGTTGGTGGTGGCGATGGCGGCGACGGGAGTGACGGTGGCTCGACTGACGACGGTAGCAGCGGCGAGACGACGACGGTCCAGTGGGGCTTCGACCCGGTGGCCGTCCAGAACAACGGCGACGCAATCAAGCAGGCACTGCACGACAACGGCCTGTCGGACGACATCGAGATAGAGTTCGTTCCGCGCGACCAGGACACCGGTGCGGCCCGGTCGAACTACAACCGACTGCTCTCGGCCGGCGAGACGAACCCGGATATGTTCCTGATGGACAACGGCTGGACGAACATCTTCATCCAGCGGGGACAGCTCCAGAACCTCTCGCAGACGCTGCCGGAGGAACTCCTCTCGGACGTGTCAGACAACTACTTCTCGGCGTTTACGGACACGGCCCGGAATCCGAGCAACGGTGACCTGTTCGGTGTCCCGGTGTTCCCGGACTTCCCGACGATGCAGTACCGCAAGGACCTCGTCGAGGAAGCCGGCTACAGTCCCGAAAGCAACAACTGGGCGACCGAGCCGATGACGTGGGAGGAGTGGTCGAACATCGCCGCGGACACCTACGACAACGCCGACGTCGACTTCGGCTTTACGACCCAGTGGGATATCTACGAGGGAACCTCCTGCTGTACGTTCAACGAGGTCATGTCCTCGTGGGGCGGCGCGTACTTCGGCGGCCGCGACAACCTCTTTGGCCCAATCGGCGAGCGGCCGATCACGGTCAACAACACCGAAGTCATCAACTCCCTCAACATGATGCGGAAGTTCGTCCACGACGAGGAGTTCGACGGGCAGTTCGAGGGCTACGGCGGCGGCTTCACCCCGACCGAAATCCTCGGCTGGAAGGAGGAAGACGCTCGCGCGCCGTTCGTCAACGGCAACGCCGTCTTCCACCGGAACTGGCCCTACTCGCTGGCGCTCGGCGGCCGCAACCCGGAGGAGACCGAAGACCCGGCGCTCGGCGAGAACCTCGGCGCGATGCCGATTCCGTACGCCGTCTCCGAGAGCGATGCGGCACAGCCCGGTACGGGCGGTACCACGGCCGCCCTCGGTGGCTGGCACATGACGGTCAACCCCAACAGCGAGGACTTAGACGCCGTGACACAGGTCATTCGCGCCGCCATGGAGCCGGACTTCCAGCTCACGCTGCTGTCCGTCCAGGGGTGGCTGCCGCCGCGGCCTGAACTGTTCAACTCCAGCGAGGCCCAGAACGTGCCCGTCGTTGGCCGGTACATGGACACGCTGCAGGTCGCTGGTAACAACACGATGCCGCGCCCAGTGACGGCTGTCTGGAGCGATCAGTCCAGCAAAATCGCACAGCAAGCGAACCGCGCAGTCGGGCAGGAAGCCTCCTCGGCCGACGCGATGGCGACGCTAGAGTCCGCACTGGAAGAGACCGAGCAGACCTGAAGCCACGGGCAACCGTTACAAAACCACCCCTGTGATTATTTACCATGACACATTCAAACGACGGACGGAGGTAACCGAATGAGCACAGAAACCGGCCGTGAATCCAGACGCTCGGGGGCACTCGTCAGCGTGATGCGTTGGATGGAGAACCTCAGCGACACGCAGTACGCGTATCTGCTGTTGATTCCCGTGTTCGTCCTTCTGGGCATCGTCGCGCTGTACCCGCTGTTGCGGACCTTCGAGCTGTCGCTGTTCGCGCTCTCGGCGGACTTTTCGAGCACGACTTTCGTCGGCGCTGGGAACTACGTCGAGCTGTTCACCGGCGAGAAAAACCGGTACCTGCCGGGCGGAACGACGTTCCTTCCCGAAGGGTTTGGCACGAGTGCACTGCTGAACAGCGCACTGGTCGTCACGATAATCTTCGCCGTCGTGAGTGTGCTGTTCGAGACGCTCATCGGCCTCGGACAGGCGCTCATCCTCGACCAGGACTTCTACGGTCGGCGGTGGATTCGCGCGGCTATCATCATCCCGTGGGCCGTCCCAATCGTCATTCAGGGGATGATCTTCTTCCTGATGTTCAACTCGAACGTCGGGTTCCTGACGCCACCGCTTGCCGACCTCGGGCTGCTCGCGCCGACGAACACGCTGAACGACACGGCAAGTGCGACGTTTATCATCATCGTCGCCGACATCTGGAAGACGTCGGCGTTCATGGCCCTGCTCATTCTGGCGGGGCTGCAGAGCATCGACCGGGGCCTGTACGACGTGGCGAAGGTCGCCGGCGCGACGAAGTGGCAGCAGTTCAAGCTCATCACGTTCCCGCTCATCCTGCCGACTATCGGCGTTGCCGTGCTGTTCCGGTCGGTGCAGGCGATGCGGGTGTACGGCATCATCGACACGGTGTCGAGCTGTACCGTCGTGCCGTCGCTGTCGTGTATGGTCGTCGCGACGTTCACCACCCGTGAGGGGACGTCCGCGGCCATCGCGTTCGTGACGGCCGCCATCATCGGGACGGTCGTAATGGGACTCATCGTCTGGCAAGGGGAGGACGCGATCTAACATGGCAACGCCAACCGACACCCAGGAGCAGTCGAGCGACGGACCGCTACAGCGCTGGACCCAGAGCGCCATCCAGGACCCGGAAAAAGTGTACCGGGCGCTGTTCTACGCGGCGATGGTGTTTTTCCTGGTGACGACGCTGTTCCCCTTCTACTGGCTCATCGTGCTGGCGGTGACCCCCGAAGGGAACCTGCTCTCGGGCAGTTTCCTCCCGACAGTAAACCTCTTTGGCGTCAGCGGGACGTTCCCGCTGCCGGTTCCGAAGGGCTTCAACCCGGGCGCGTTCGTCACGGTCTTCGAACAGGTGCCGTTCCACCTGTACATGCTGAACAGCTTCGCGCTGGCGGTCACGACGACGGTCATCGTCCTGTTCGTCGCCAGCCTCGCCGGCTACGTGTTCGGCCGACTTCGGTTCCCCGGCCGCGCACTGCTGATGCTCGGTATCCTGGCGATCAGCTACTTCCCGCCGGCCGCGTTCGTCATCCCGCTGTTCCAAGCCTTTGCCGGCAACGCCCCGATCACGATACCGTTCACGTCCATCCCGCTGTTTACCCCGCCACGGATGCTGAACACCCCGGGATCGATGGTGCTGCCGTTCAGCGCGCTGTTCATGCCGCTGTCTATCTTCATCCTGACGACGTTCTACGGCCAGATTCCCGACGGGCTGGAGGACGCCGCACGGGTCGAAGGAACGACGCGACTGGGCGCGCTGTTCCGGGTCATCATGCCGCTGTCTGCGCCGGGCGTGGCGACCGCGGCCGTGCTGACGTTCATCGCCGTCTACAACGAGTACTTCTTCAGCTCGATCATGGCGACCTCGCCGGAGGCGGCCAAGTGGTCGCCTATCGTCGGCGGGATTCTCAGCTACCAGACCCAGTACACCACGCAGTTCAACCTCATGGCGGCGGCGAGTATCGTCGGGGTCCTCCCCGTCGTCATTCTCGTGATTGTCGCACAGGAACGCATCGTCAGCGGACTGACCTCAGGCGCACTCAAGGAGTAACACAATGGCAAGAGTACGACTCGAACACGTAACGAAGCGCTACGACGACCAGGGTGACGTGGTCACCGCGGTCGACGACATGAACCTTGACATCGACCACGGCGAGTTCATCTGTTTCGTCGGCCCCTCGGGCTGCGGGAAGTCGACGACGATGGAGACCATCGCCGGGCTCACCATCCCGACCGAGGGCGAGATATATATCGGCGACCGCGAGGTGACGAACCTCCCGCCGAAGGACCGCGGCATCGCGATGGTGTTCCAGAACATCGCGCTGTTCCCGCACATGGACGTGTACGACAACATCTCCTTCGGGCTGCGGCTGCGGGACTACCCGCAAGACGAGATTGACCGCCGCGTCGAGCGGGCCGCGGACATCGTCCAGCTAGAGGGAATGCTCAACCGGATGCCCGAAGAGATGTCCGGTGGACAGCGTCAGCGCGTCGCCATCGCCCGCGCTATCGTGCGTGAGCCCGACGTGTTCCTGATGGATGAGCCGCTGGCGAACCTCGACGCGAAGCTCAAGGTCCATATGCGGACGGAGCTTCAGCGCCTGCACAAGGAACTGGACACGACGATCATCTACGTGACCCACGACCAGGAGGAGGCGATGACGCTATCCGACCGCATCGCCGTCCTCGATTCGGGGCAGCTCCAGCAGATCGACCCGCCGCTGACCTGTTACAACGAGCCGGACAACCTCTTTGTCGCCGGGTTCATCGGCTCGCCGTCGATGAACTTCGTCGAGGGGACAGTCACCGAGACCACACTTGAGACGCCGAACTTCTCCCTCGAATTCAATCCGTCGTCCATCGAAGGCGTCGGAGTCGGTGACGACGTGACACTCGGCATCCGCCCGGAGGACATCTACCCGGGCGAATTCAAGTCAGAGGTCCCCGACCCGTCGGGAATGATTACGGCGACGACCGACATTCTCGAACCGATGGGTGACGAGATATTCGCCTACCTGCTGCTGGGCGACGGCGAAACGTCGATGTCTCAGGAACTGGCGACGAACGACCAGTTGCTGATGAGCATCGATCCCGACTCGGACCTCGAAGAGGACGACGAGATCGGGGTCGTCATCGACCGACGGAACGTCCACCTGTTCGACTCGGCCACCGGCGACGCGATCGTCCATGACCTCATCCCGTACGAGGCCGAAGGCACTGCATCCAGTAGCGAAGTAGAGTCAGACGACTGATATGAGCAGCCACCTCGCGATGCTGTACTGGAGCGGGATGCTCGTGCTGTTTTTCTTCTGGGCGTACGGTATCGTGTCGTTTATCCTGGACCTGAAGAACAAAATCGTCCCCGGCATCATCCAGTATCGGCGCGGTCGACGCCGTGAGAAGGCAAAGCAGGAACAGGAAGAGGAACGCGAAGAGCGTGAAAAGCAGTTGTATTAACCCGACACCGGGTGCAGACTTCGAGAGACATGACTGAGACCGTTCGGATAGGAATCATCGGACTGGGGAACATCGCGGCCATCCACTGTACCAACCTCCGACAGCTCGACCAGCCGGTCTCGATAGCGGCGGGCGTCGATGTCGATGCCGACGCGCGCCGCCGGTTCGCCGAGACGTACGACGCGGCGGTGTACGAGGAAGCCGCGGCGATGTTCGAGACGGTAGATGCCGTGCTGGTGACGACGCCGAACAAGTTTCACGAACAGTACGTCGTCGCAGCCCTTGAGGCAGGGCTAGACGTGCTCGTCGAGAAGCCGCTGGCCCACACGCTCGAAAGCGCCGAGCGGATCGCCGCGGCCGCCGACGCGGCCGACGGGTTCTGCATGGTCGGCTTCCACAACCGGTTCGCCGACCCGGTCCAGACGCTTGTGGGCTACCGCGATGCAGGCGATATTGGCGAGGTGTCTCACATCGAAGCGAACTACATCAGGCGTCGCGGCGTCCCCGGCCGGGGGTCGTGGTTCACGCGCAACGACGTGGCTGGCGGCGGGTCGCTCATCGATATCGGCGCGCACGCTATCGACCTGGCGCTGCACGTCGCCGACCATCCCGAGGTCGTCGAGGTGTCGGGCGACACCCGCGCTCAGTTCGGCGTCGACGAGGAGTACGCGTACGTCGAGATGTGGGGCGAGGACCACGGTGCGGCCGAGTTCAGCGTCGACGATTCGGCGAGCGCCTTCATCCGCTGTGGAGACGGGACAACGATCTCTCTGGAGGTCGCGTGGGCGACGAACCGGCCGGACAGCCAGGAGTACTACGTCCGCGGGACCGGGGCGGGCGCGAAACTCGACCTCGCGGACCAGTCGCTGACGCTGTTCGAAACCGCCGACACCGGCCGGATGCACCACCGGACGACCGACATCGAGACGCAACGGTCGGACCCACAGCACCGGGAACAGGCGCGGTTCGTCTCCGCAGTCAGAGACGGGACGCCGCCGTCGACGAACACCGTTGAACAGGCGCTTCGCGTCCAGCGTGTGATGGACGGAATCTACCGCTCCAGCGAGACTGGCACGGCCGTCAGTGTCGGTGAGGCAGAACCCTGAAGAAAGACTTAATCCCCAGTGTTCTCACTCTCTGCCTGGCATGAAAGTGATTGGTGTTACGCGGGACGACGACGGCCCACAGCTCTTAGAGCGGGAGCGACCGTCGCCTGACCCGGGCGAGGCACTCGTCCGGACGCTCCGCGTTGGTGTTGACGGCACAGACCACGAAGTCCTGAACGGGTCCCACGGCGGGTTCCCCGACGGGGCGGACCACATGGTTCTCGGACACGAGGCGGTCGGCGTCGTCGAAGAGCCCAATGGCACGGGGCTCGAGGCGGGGCAGGTCGTCGCGCCGACCGTCCGACGGAAACCGAACGGTGAGACGAACGACTACTTCCGCCGAGGTGAGCCTGATATGGCTCCGGACGGCGAGTACACGGAACGCGGCATCGTCGGTGACCACGGCTTCATGGCGGAGTACTTCACCTCGCCGGCGGATTTCCTCGTCCCGGTCCCCGAGTCAGTCGCGGAGCACGGCTTCCTCGTCGAGCCGCTCTCGATCACCGAGAAGGCCAACGAGCACGCCTACGCGACGCGGGAACCGTTCGACTGGCGACCGGAATCCGCCTGCGTGCTGGGCAACGGCTCGCTCGGCCTGCTGACGCTGTGGATGCTCGACCAGGAGTACGACCGGACCTACTGTGTCGGTCGGCGGAACCGTCCCGACCCGACGGTCGACATCATCGACGAGATCGGCAGCACGTACGTCGATTCCCGCGAAACGCCGGTGGACGAACTCCCGGAGGCCTACGAGGCGATGGACTATATCTACGAGGCGACCGGGTTCGCCCCGCACGCGTTCCAGACAGTCAAGGCGCTCGACCAGAACGGGGTCGGCGTGTTGCTCGGCATCCCGGAGCCGTGGGAGTTCGAAGTCGACGGTGGTTCGCTACACAACGAGATCGTCCTGCACAACAAGTGTCTCATCGGCACGGTCAACTCACACGTCTCGCACTTCGAGGACGCCGTCGAGACCTTACAGGAACTTCCGGCGTGGCTGCTCGATGATTTAGTCACGACGGTTACCGACCCGGAACACGTCGAGGCGGCCTTCGAAGATGGGGACGACCAGATAAAGGCAGTCGTCGAGTTCGATTCGCTGTAACCCTCGGGCCGAACCGCGCCCGAGCTTTTTCACGGCAGTTTGGCCTGAACACCCCCCATTTAGACGGGGATATGTCGGTATATGTAAGATAGTAGATGTAAGATTGTGAGGTATTTACTCGCATTCGATTAATTTCTTTCTCCACTCAAACCCGAAGAATCGTGGGATATAGATGATTTATCGGGACCGACCCGAATGTCAAATGCTGATTTTCGCTATACAGAAGTATTAAGTGCGAATCTTCAATAAGGAATTATGAGGTATTGGTGCAACCATGGCTGATGACAATTCAAACAGACGGTTGACGCGGCGTAACGCTCTTCGGATTGCTGGTGCAGCAGGTGCGGCCTCGCTGGCTGGCTGCGGTGGGAGTGACGGCGGTGACGGCAGCAGCGGCGATGGCAGCAGCGGCGACGGTAGTGACGGCAGCAGTGGTGACGGCAGCAGCGACGGCGGCAGTACTGACAGCGGGACACAGTACAGCACACTTGAAGTCGCCCACTGGTGGGGCGAGGGCGACGGACTGGAAGCGATTCAGTCCGTAATGGATGCGTTCAAGGAGCAACACCCGGACGTCCCGTTCGACGAGAACCTCATCGCCGGCGGTGCGGGTGAGAACCTGCAGGCGAACATCCGGACACGGGTGCAGAACGGCAACCACCCGAGTACGTGGCAAGCCTGGCCCGGAAACAATCTGCTCCCCTTCACCGATGCGAACCTGCTGAAGGATATCGGCGACTCCGTGTGGTCAGAGAACAGCATGGAGGACGCCTACCTTCAGGGCGTCAAGGACGCGGCCCAGCCCGCTGGGAACTACGTGACGGTGCCGCTCAACATCCACCGGATCAACAACCTCTTCTACAACGTCGAGGTCGTCGAGGACGCCGGGGTCGATCCGGCCTCCCTCGAAACGCCGTCTGACCTCGTCGACGCGATGGCGACGGTCAACGATGCCGGCTACACCGGAATGGCACACCAGACCGGGTCGCCGTGGTCCAGCTTCCAGATGTTCGCGACTGTCCTCCTCGGCGAAACGGACGCCGAGACCTACAGCGCTATCTTCGTCGACGGTGAGGTCGACGCCAACAGCGACGCGCTCGAGTCGGCAGTCGAGACGACGCAGTCCTATCTCGACTACATCCCGAGCGACGCTGGTTCGATTTCCTGGACCGAGGCCAACAATCAGGTCATCAACGGCGAAGCGGCGTTCCTCCACCAGGGTGACTGGGCGGCCGGAACGTACCTCACGAACGACCTGACGTACGGCGAGGAGTGGGACCATGTGACATTCCCGGGAACCGACGGCTACTATGCTCTCAACATGGACTCGTTCCCGTATCCGGTCAACAACCCGTCCCCGGAAGCGACCACGCTGTGGTGCCAGTTCGTCGGGACGACGGAGGCACAGGAGATCTTCAACCCGAAGAAGGGGTCGATTCCGCCGCGGACCGACGTCAACACCGACCCGTTCAACGACTTCTCCAAGGACCAGATAGAGGACTTCCAGAACAGCGAGGCCCAGCCGCCGTCCGTCGCGCACGGTCTGGCCGCACCGCCGGCAGTCAAGTCCTCGCTCGAATCCGCTATCTCATCGCTGAACTCCGGTGCTGCGCCCGCGGACGTCGTCTCCCAGATTTCCGGCGCCTACTAATAACCCAGCGACAGCACGCAGTTTTTTCGCCGTGGCGACTCGAACGATCGGAGTCACAGGAGTAGGCAGCCGCTGTGACGGGACAACCAACAGTAGCACAGAGTCACATGACTGGTTCTGAAACTGGCTGCTGAATAGAGTGCCGAAGTTCTTAGTACTCGACTCGCAAACGCTCCACTATGTCTAGTGACGACTTGGAAGCATCGCTCGAACAGGTAATTGCGCGGTTCAATCTCGGCGAGTACGAGATTTCAGCCTACCTGGCCGTGTTGCAACACGGTGAGCTGACAGCGTCGGAGATCTCGGAGAACACGGACATTCCACAGCCGCGGGTGTACGATACGGTCCGGAGCCTCAGCGACGTCGGGCTCGTCGAACTCAAGGAGTCCCGGCCGATGAAGGTCCTGGCTATCGATCCTCGGGAAGCCTTCGAGGGGATTCAAGACTCGCTTGATGACCTCGTCGACGACCTGTCTTCGCGCTACACGGCCCCCGCACGGGAGCCGGAAGCCGTCTCGCTCGTCAAATCCCGGCCGACGATACTCCGGTACCTCGAAGACATCATCGAGACGGCCGAGTACGAACTGACGCTGTCGCTGACCCCGGCCCTGCTAGAGCGGTTCGAAGACAGACTCGCGGCCCGGAAGCAGTCCGGCATCGCTATTGAAATTCTCATTTCACCGGGTGTGGACGCTCCCGACCCAGCGCGGTTCGATTACGAGTCCATCGCGACCACGGTGAAGGCCCGCCGCGGTATCACGACACCGGTCGTCGCCGTCGCCGATGGGAACTACTCGATGTACGCCACCCGCGAGAGCGTCCGCGGCGACACAGACAGATACGGCGTCATATTCAATCGGTCGGAACTCGGGTTTCTGGTGTCCGGGTTCCTCAACACGGTGCTGTGGACAACGGCCGAAACGATTGCCAGCGACGGGGACGGGCTGCCGTTCCCGCGCCGCTACGGGACGATCAGGCGCTGTATCTCTGACTTGATGACATTGGACGGGGAGTTCTACGCGACTATCGAGGGGCGGGACGTGGAAACGGGCGACCACCGGGTCGTCGAGGGCAAGGTGGACCAGGCGTCGTTCAGTTCGAACCGCGAGGTCGCGACGCTGGTCGTCGAGACGGCCGAGGGGCCGGTAGAAGTCGGTGGACAAGTCGCTGCGTTCGAGGATATGGAGGCGTACGAGATCCGGATCGGAACGGACGAACCGCCCGAGAACTGACACTGTCGGCTGTAGCTGTTTCTCACGGTGACCGCCTGACTACAGACGGTCGATACGGAACCGGCGGACGGAGTCCGAAGTAAACAGACGCGGCTGGACGAGACGACAGCGGAGACAATGAGCACCGTGGGCGGGCAACCCACGGTGATTGCATGACCCTTCGGGCTGGCGAGGTATGTCAGAGGCACGATATCGCCTGGCCCGAACGTGGCAGTTCCACAAGACCAACGTGCTCCATTGCGTTCAGCGGGGACGTGGTCTTACGTGGACAGCAACTGTGTCTATGTCACGAGCGGTAAAAAAGATGGACACATTGGCTGCAATAATATCCAATGCCCGAGAGAATAGTACAGCTTCCGGAGAGAATTCCATTACAAATGGAAACTGATATGTGCGAAAAATATGAGCTACAGTATATGGGGACAGTATGGGCGTAGAATCAGTTATTCAGTACGTCCGAACGTCGTCCGTCCGGACGGACATCATCGGCTCGCTGTGTCCCGGAGCCAAGGCCACCAACGAACTGCTGTCAGCGGTCACTGCGAGCGAGTCCGCGATATACGATGCGCTCTCGAACCTCGAAGGCCGCGGTCTGGTCACCTCGATGGATGACGGATGGCGACTCACCGGCACCGGCCGCCTCGTCGCGGATACGATTCACCGCCAGCAACGCCTCGAGGAACTCTTCGCCGTGGCCCCGCAGTACTGGGAGTCCCACGATACGTCAGTTCTACCACAGCCGTTCCGGTGTCGCCTCCCAGAACTCGACGAGTACACGGTCATCCGTGGCACGCAGACCGATATCAACCGCCCGGTCCGCGAAGTCGTCACTCGCGTCGAGAGCGTCCAGAACTGCGACGTGGTCTCGCCCGTCTACCACCCAGAGTACGAGGAAGCGATGCCAGATAGCCCCGACTCGAGACTGGTGGTAAGCTGTGCTGTCATCGACGAGATACTCGGCAAGGAGTCCGTCTCGCTCGATATGAATCTGAATCGATACGAGGAGACGACCGTTCGTGTCACGGAGGTCCCGTACGCACTTGCCGTCGCCGACGACTGGATGATCCTGACGCTCCCAGAACTCGACGGAGCCTGGCCGTCGGCGAAAATCGTCTCCGAAACGGACAGCGCTATTTCGTGGGCACGGGACCTGTTCGCGCACCTCTGGACGGATGCAACCCCGATAGAAACGTATCTCGCCGACCGCTGATTTTGGCAAACCTAAACATTCAAGAACCGTGGGTTCTGACGGATGAGCAATGGCTATTCAGGGTTCACGGAGCGACGAACCGGCCGGCTACACCTTCGACGACCTCGCGGTCGTTATGGGCACGTACAACGAGGAAGAAGCAATCGGCACCGTGCTCGATGACATCGCTGCAGTGACTGACGGGCGCGCCGAAGTCGTCTGTGTCGACGGGTCCAGCGACCGGACACCGGAGATCGCCCGCGAGCACGGCGCTACAGTCATCCAACAGGAACCGCAGGGGTACGGCGTGGCAGTCCGCGAAGCCGTGCTGACACCGGACCGGCCGGTCGTCGTCACGACGGACTGCGACGACACGTATCCGATGGAACGCCTGCCCGATTTCCTCGCGGAAATAAACGACGGGGCCGACGTCGTCAGCGGTGACCGACTG
The DNA here is from genome assembly GCF_001647155.1 of Haloarcula sp. K1. Taxonomy (NCBI): domain Archaea; kingdom Methanobacteriati; phylum Methanobacteriota; class Halobacteria; order Halobacteriales; family Haloarculaceae; genus Haloarcula; species Haloarcula sp. K1. The sequence goes on along the minus strand of NZ_LRHL01000023.1, from coordinate 360,720 downwards.
TACTACGGGGCCGAACAGATGCCGGCGATGAACAAACTGGGGAACGAACTGTTCGCGCTACTCGCGAGCGTGCTCATGGGCAAGCGCGTCCACGACACGACGACTGGAATGCGCGCGTACCGCCGCGAGGTCCTCCAGAAGATCGTCTGGACCGAGAACACCGGACTCTCGGCCGAACTGCTCATGCGGCCGCTGATGCGTGGCTACGACGTGCGTGAGCGCCCCATCGCGTACGACGAGCGGAAAGGCGAGACGAAGCTCGACCCGTTCTCCGGCGGGGCCGCCATCGCGAAATCTATCGTCCGCGTTGCGCTCGAAGAACGGTTCCGGTAACACCGCCGAAGCAGTCGACGACGGGACCCGGCTTATCGGTCGTTCGGTGGCTGCTGATAGCTACCCGTTCCGCCGGGGTGGCCCTGTGGATTCTCGATGCCGACGAGCTTACCGCCGGTCGGCGAACTGTACAGCGCGAACAGGAGGTCGTTGACGAGGTAGTAGCGGACGCGGTGCCTCGGGTCGCCATGTGGGTCCGGATCAGAGGCCTTGACCCCCATTCCCCGAAGCGTATCTTCTTTCGTCGCAGCATCGACCGCCACGAAGTTGCTGTCTTCCCACTCTCGGGTGTACGCGTCCAGATCCGCGACTGCTTCCGCCATGTCCTCGGCTCGCTCGGGGTCTGCCTCGACCCGTCCGGCGACGTAGCTGTCGACGAATCCAGCGACGCCCGTCACCTCGCTCGGATAGACGATAGCGGCGACGGCACGGTACGTCTCGCGTTCGTGGTCCCCGAAGCTCGATTCGGAACTGGCGGCGTCGGCCTCGGCTGACTCGTCAGCATCGTCGCTTGTCGACCTGTCCCAGGCGAGCGCCGCCGCGCCGCCGGCGACGGTGACACCCGCCGCGCCGAGTGCTTTCAGTGCGTCGCGTCTGGTGAGTTCGTAGTCAGTCATCGGTGAGTCTCACGTATTCTCGCTTGTCGTGGTCGCGTTCATGCTGATGCCATCGCGATGCGTGCCCGGGACGTAGGCCGCTTCGCCGCCGCAGCGGCGCTGGTCCCGACAGACTTCGAGCCGCGGCGTCAGCGCCCGGACGCTCTCGTCTGTCTGCTCGACCGGGAGTTCCGCGCGGTACTCGAACCCCGCGCCGGTGCCGTAGTCGACGAACATAATCAGCGTGACCGTCCCGTCTTCCGGCGTCGGGACGCTGACCTGGTCGTCGATTCCGTCGCCGGTGAGTCGCGTCCGATTCCGGTCGGTCGAGAGCTGCAGATCCAGCCGGTCCGTTCCGGTAACTGTCGCGTAGTCGTTCTCACCCTCGCTTGCGAGCCGGATCGAGACCAGCGCGGCCTGCTCCGGAACCGACGCCGACACGTCCGTTTGGACCGTCTCGCCCTCCGCGACCGACACCGGCTGGAGTCGCGGCTCGACGGGCAGCCCCAGATACGGGACCCACTCGCCGCGGAACACGTAGCGGTAGTAGTCCCGCTCGGGATAGGCGTCGAGCACCTCGAACTGGCGGTGTTGCATCGCGTAGACGGTGTCGCCGTCGAAGCCGGGGTCGTTGCGAACCGACTGGAACGGGTGGTTGAGCCAGTCGCCATAGGGCGTGGGAAGCAGGACGAGGCTATTGTCGAGGTCACGCTGCTCGAATGGTTCGTAGGCCTGCTCTAGCTGCTGGGTCACCGCGTAGTTGTCCGAGACCGGGTCGGCCGCCGCTGTGACGGCTGCGCCGCCGCCCAGCGCCGCACTACAGAGCGCTATCGTGAGCAGAACCGGACGGACGCGGTCGGCGCTGACTTGGTCGGTGACGAGTCGGCTCGTCCATCGAGCGACCGCAACGACCCCGACGGCACCGAAGGCCGTCAGCGGGACGAGCATGTCGACGTGGTAGAACGGCCCCAGGAAGGCGACCAGACCGTCGGTCGGGTCCGAGAGGTCCCCGAGCATGTTCACGGTGCCCCAGAAGTAGCCGTTGCCGAGCGGGACCGTCAGGAGGACGCCGGCCAGCGCCGCCTGTCGACCATCTATCCCGCGGCGCACGGCAGCCCCGAGTCCGACGGCTGCAGCGAGCGTTCCCAGCGGCCCGGCGACGACCCACTGGGTGACGAGCTTCCAGAGGAGTTCGGCGTTCGCGTCCAGCGACATCGCTGGCGTGAACTCGCGCGAGTAGCCCAGAATCTCTCGGTAGCCGAAGCCCGGGCCGTCCTGCGGGGCGAACACCTCGTAGGGGAACAACAGCGCGGAGCCGGTGACGACGCGGTTGTATGCAAGCGTCGCGGCAACGCCGGTGAGCCCGCCGATGGCAGTCAGCGACAGTCGCGTGAACCGCGCCGGGTCGCGCGTCCGGAGCGACCACAGCGCGTGGGCGATGAACGGCGTCGCAAACAACACCGCCGTGTACGGCCGTGCGAAAAAGGCGATGCCGATCGCGAGCCCAGCACACGCCGCCGTCTTCCGGCTCCCCGTCCGGTCGGCGTGGAGATACGCCGCGGCGAAGCCGAGGTTCCAGAGCGTCGTCGGCACGTACGAGAGGAACACCGACGCCTCGACGAGGAACAGCGGCGATCCGAGCATGAGGACGGTCGCTACCACGCCGGTTCGAGCGTCGAATGCCTCACGGACGGTGTGGTAGGTCAGCGCCAGCACGCCGGTCGAAATCAGGCCGAGCGCAATGCGGTAGCCGCCGAGTAGTTTCCCGACGGCGAACATCGCCGCCGGAACCGGCGCGTATTTCGGATACAGCCGCTCGCCGTCGGCGACGAAAAACCACGGCCGGAACGACTCCTCGACCGGGGGGTAAATGAACAGTTGCCCCTCCAGCAACATCGCGGCCTGCTGGAGGTAGACGCCCTCGTCATGGTTGGTGGTGTGGTGCGGAAAAACGACGTGGGCAAGCGTGAAAACGGTGATCCCGCCCAGCAGCGCCACCAGCCCCGCCTGTACCCCCGGCCGGCGCAGTCGATTCATTCCGTCGGGTACCAGGCCAGGTCGTGGTCCGCGACCAAGTCGACCTCGACGGGCTGGCCCGGTTCGAACGTCTCGACGTGGTTGTGCATGCAGTGGACGACGTCGCCGCTGTGGAGCTCGACCCGGTAGACGAACGAGGGGCCGTTGTACTGGCGATGGACGACGTAGCCGTCGGCTTTGGACTCGTTCGTCGGCATCGCCTGCAGGTCATCGGGCCGGACGAGCACGTCCACCATTGCGCCGTTGTACGCCGCAACTGGCCCGTTCAGCAGGTCCACGTCGAACGAGCCCAGCCCTGTCTCGATTTGGTCGTTAGTCACCCGGGCCGAGAGGAAACTCGCCTGGCCGAGGAAGCTCGCGACGAAGCGGCTCTCGGGGTTCTCGAACACTTCAGCGGGGTCGCCGATCTGAGCGATGGTCCCGTCGTTCATGATGGCGACGCGGTCGCTGATCGACAGCGCCTCCTCCTGGTCGTGGGTCACGGAGATGGCGGTGACGCCGGCCCGCTTGAGGATCTTGCGGACCTCCTCGCGCATCTCGACGCGCAGGCGCACGTCCAGGTTCGAGAACGGCTCGTCGAGCAGGAGGACGTCAGGCTCCGGGGCCAGCGAGCGCGCGAGCGCGACGCGTTGCTGCTGGCCGCCGGAAAGCTGGCTCGGCATCTTGTCGTGATGGGCCGACAGGTCGACCAGTTCGAGCAGTTCGTCGACCCGCTCTCCGACAGCGTCTTCCTCCATCTCGGTCAGGCCGAACGCGATGTTCTCGGCGACGGTGAGATGCGGGAACAGGGCGTAGTCCTGGAAGACGATACCGACGTTGCGCTCCTCGGGCTTCCGGAACGAGGTGCCGTCGGCGATGACTTCGTCGGCGATAGAGATTTGCCCGTCGGAGGGGCGTTCCAGCCCGGCAATCATCCGGAGCGTCGTCGTCTTGCCACAGCCCGAGGGACCAAGCAACGTCAGCAGTTCGCCGTCTTTCACGTCGAGCGAGAGGTTCTCGACGGCGACTTCGTGACCGTAGTCCTTGGAAACGTCGTCCAGTTCCAGGACGGTCCGGTTCGGGTTCGCTACTGCTGCGTCCACGTCGTCGAAGTCCGATGTTTGCTGTGTGCGTGTTTGTCGAGACATTAGCTTGTGTCCTCCCGTCGAAGAATGACCAGCATGGAGAGTCCGGAAAGGCCAACGAGCACGAGGGCCGGGACCGCCGCCTGTCCGTAGTAGCCGGCACCCTGGACGAGCCAGATGTACGTGACGAAGGTTTCGAAGCCCGTCGGGCGTAACATCAGCGTTGCCGGCAATTCCTTCATGGTCGTCAGGAACACCAGCGCGGCCCCGGCGGCGATACCCGGCGCGACGAGCGGCAAGACGACCTTCCGGAACGCCGAGAGCGGGTGGTAGCCCAGCGACCGCGCCGCCTCGATGTACTGCGGATCGACTTGGAGAATCGAGGATTCGGTCGTCCCGACGGCCTGCGGGAGGAACCGAATCACGTAGGCGAACACCAGCAGGATGACGCTCTGGTACAGGAAGGGGACGTACCGGAGCCCAAGGTACACCAGCGCGAGGCCGAGAACGACACCGGGGACCGCGTAGCCGACGTACGTGGCCCGCTCGGGAAGTGACGAAATACCCGACGTGCCCCGCGCGGCGAGGTACGCAATCGGGAGCGCCGCCACGACGCAGATAGCGGCCGCGGCGGCGGCCAGACCGACCGAGTTCCAGGCATAGGACGCCTCGAACGCGAAGCCACCGCCGCTGTAGCCCATGCCGGAACGGAGGAGCCACTGGAGCAGGATACCGATGGGAAGCACCAGACACAGGGACGCGATGGCACCGCAAAACAGCAGTGCCGGGGCCTTCCAGTACCCGAGCCTGATGAGACCGGGCCGGCGCGAACCGCTGCTGACGTAGGCACCGTCCCGGCCCGCGCTGAGCCGCGATTCGACGGCGAGGATGCCGAGCGCCATCACGAGCAACAGCATCGAGAGCACGGAGGCGTAGTCCAGTCGGCGCGCGCCGAACTCGTTGTAGATCATCCGCGTGAACACGTCGTACTGCATAATCGCCGGCGTTCCGAAGTCAGAGAGCGCGTACAGTGCCACCAGCAGCGCGCCGGCGGCGATGCCTGGTGCGATCTGTGGTAGCGTGACGCGGCGGAACGCCTCCCAACGAGTGTGATTCAGCGTCCGGGCGGCCTCGACGACGGTCCCGTCGAACGACAGCAGCGACGCGCGCGTAGTCAAGAATACGTACGGGTAGGTAAACAGTGTCAGGACGAGTATTGCGCCGTGCAGGCCGTATATTGTCGGGATTTGCTCGATACCGAGCGGCGAGAGCAGGTCCGCGAGGACGCCACGGGGGCCAAAGGCCGAGACGAACGCGAAGGCCCCGATGTAGCTCGGAACGACCAGTGGCAACGCGGACGTGATCGTCCAGAACCGTTTGAACGGCAGATCGGTCTGGGCGGTGAGAATCGCCAGCGGGACGCCGATGAGAATCGATGCGACAGTGACACCAGTCACCAGCGCCAGCGTGTTCAGCGTCACCGAGACGGTCGTGTCGCTTGTCAGCAATTCGACCGCACGCGCGAACTCGATTTCACCTGCCCTGAGAAAGATCCAAACCAGCGGTGCCAGTAACAGCAGCGAGATCGCCAGCGAGACCACTGCGAGCAGCGTGTGCGGCGACGAGTCTCGTTCCGACGTCGTCGCCTGCTCCCGAAGCCGCTCGTACCGGTCTTTTGTGCCCATATTAGAGGACGCCAGCGTCCCGAAGTAAGTCCACGGTTCCGGCCACGTCGGCCAGTTCGGTCAGGTTGATGTCCGGTGGGTTCAGGTCGTCGATGCGCGGCAGGTCGCCGACCGGCGCGACGCCCGGAATCATCGGATACGCGAACGTCCGGGTGGCGAAGAACTCCTGGGCCTCCGCCGAGAGAACGTGCCGGACGAAGTTCGACGCCAGGTCCGCGTTGTCGGTTCCGTCGATGATTTCCAGCCCCGAGACGTTGACGAGCGCGCCGGCGTCGCCCTCGGTGAACGCGAGGCCGATGGGCGAGTCGTCGCGGGCGGACTGGACCCGAAGCGTGTAGTAGTGGTTGGCGAAGCCGGCGGTGAGTTCACCGTCGGCGCAGGCGTTGGAAACGCGGAACTCGTCGTCGTAGGTAGTGATACCGTGGTCCTGCATCGCCTGGAGCCACGACATCGTCTCGTCGTCGCCGCGGATGAGCCGCATTGCGGTGACAAAGGACTGGAACGCGCCGTAGCTCGGTGCCCAGCCCATGCTGTTTTCCAGCGCAGCCGTCTCGGGGAACTCCTGAACTGTCGATGGGATGTCGGATTCGGAGATCTGGTTCGTGTTGTACGGGATCGCCCGGGCGCGACCGGCGATGCCAACCCAGCGGCCCTCGCTGTCCTGGTAGGCTTCGGGGACCGTCGAAAGGGCCTCTTCGGGGAGACTCGCGGTCGCACCGGCGTTGGCCACGGCACCGAGCGAACCGGCGTCGATGGACATGAACACGTCGGCGGGACTCGCGCCGGCCTCGTTTTCCTCGATAATCGTGTTCGCGAGGTCGCTGGAGGCTTCGAGCCGGTGGTTCGCCGTGAAGTCCGGATACAGCTGTTCGAGCAGGTTGATGAGGTCGAGATACAGTCCACCCTCGCCACCGCCGAGATACAGCGTCAGTTCGCCGCTGAGGTCCGGCAACTCCTCGATGGAGGTGCCGCCGGGAGCGTCCCGCTGTTCCACCAGTGGGCCGGACCCACGGAAGTCCGAAAGGGAAATCTGCCCGACGCCGGTATCAGTTCCACCGTTGCTTCCACCCTCACCGCCATCGCCACCACCGAGAATGCCGGAACAGCCGGCAAGCGCTGTTGCGGCAGTCGCGCCGCCGAGAGCGAGGAAGCGCCGTCGAGACTGCGTCGCGTTACGTCCAGTCAGATCGTTAGAATCACTCATTGTTTGATTTAGGGTTGCCTAAACAACTTAGGCCTTTCTAGTCGTCGGCGGTCGCGGGGACCTGTTCCGTCGCGGCGGCGTCCAGTTCGTCGAGACATTCCAGCCAGTCGAGCATGAACTCCCCGCAGTAGTTAAGGAAGGCACCGTTTTCCCAGTCGCTGAAATCGCCGTCGGCCATCGCTGTCCCGATTGCGTCGAACACTTCGGCGTAGGAGTCGGCGTCCGCGCCGGCCTCGTCAACGATCTCCCAGACGTGCTCGTTGAGTTCGAGCCCGTGGACCTCGTTGGTCAGGTCCGAGAACGTCGAGCGGGGCGCTTTGTTGTGCTCACAGAGGGGGTCGCCGTTGTAGATCTGCTTGCCGAGCACGTCACAGGCCCGCTTGAGGAACACGCCCGACCAGATGTCGTCGAAGCGGCCCACGTCCCACTCGTTGTCGTCCATCGGGAGCTGGTAGAACGCCGGAATCACTTCCCGGCGGAACGCGAGGTTCATCGAGCAGACGGTGAGGTACTGGCCCTTGGCGGCGACGAAGTCCTCGCCGAAGTCCGCCTCGCTCGTCCGGGTCTGGGCCTGTCCCTGGAGGTCGCCGTCCATCAGGATACGAACGGCGTCGAGGTCCGGTACGTTCGTCCAGAGGCCTTGAGAGGCGACCACATCGTCGACCTGCGTCGCTTCCGTCGAAACTTCCTCGTCCATCGCGGCGTAGGGGTAGCCGCGCGGGTAGAGACCGTGCTCGTCCTCGTTCTGGTAGAGCACGTTGACCCACTGCTCGTCGGAGCTGACCGTCTCTATCTCGCCCTCGAAGGACAGGTTCGACATGTGGGTCCCGAAGAAGTCTGCGTCCTCGTGTGGCAGCGTGTCATCGTCGATAAACACACCGTACTCGTAGTCGTTGGCCCACATGTAGAGGAGGCCAAACGACGTCTGCGCGTGGCTCGCTTCGGGGATAAGGTGCGAATACTCGCTCGCGCCGTGGTTCTCAAACCAGGTTTCGCGAGCAGTCCCGTCGTAGACGGCCCCGTCGACGCCTTCTTCGTCGAGCATCTGTTCCATCGCGTCGGTGTCACAGAAGTCCTCGGTGATGAGCACGACGAACAGTCGGTCCAGGTCGAACCCGTGGTTCCGGGCGTTCTGGAAGTACGAACGCATGCATTCGTGGTTTCGAATCGTCGGCACCATCACGCAGATGTCGGCTGTCATGTACTGGCCCTACCTCTTTAGGCCATCCTAAAAGATTTGGCGTTCTCACTTTGCTGCCCTCGTAGATCTGTTTTCCAGACATCATGTGTCCCGAAACCGGAACATCATTATATTCTAAATCTGACGTTTAATGTTGTATTAGGAGAACTATTATCTGGCTGTGCTTTGCCAGATTAGGTGATGAGCGTACGAAGCAACAGGGCTCCGATCAACCACAAATGAACCTGGATAATCAGACCTGTGTCGTCACCGGGTCCTCGCGCGGTATCGGCCGCGGAATCGCCAAAGACCTCGGTGCTCACGGGGCCAACGTCGTCGTAAATTACCGGTCCTCGGAAGCGGAAGCCCGTGCCGTCGTCGAGGATATCCGCGAAAGCGGTGGCAATGCTATCGCGGCGCAGGCCGACGTGGCGAAACTCGATGAAGTCCGGGCGATGCGTGAGAGGGTGGCCGACGAGTTCGGTCCCACGGACGTGCTCGTCAACAACGCTGGTATCACCATCGACAAGAAATTCGAGAACATGACCCGTGAAGACTGGGAGACGGTTATCGACGTCAACCTGGGCGGCGTGTTCAACGGGACGAAGGCGTTCTACGACGACATCCGCGACGCCGAGCACGGCCGACTGATAAATATCTCTAGCGTCGTCGGCCAGCAGGGAAACATCGGACAGGCCAACTACGCGACGACGAAGTCCGGACTGTTCGGCTTTACGCGGACCCTAGCGCTCGAACTAGCACACACGGGCTCGACCGCGAACTGCGTCGCGCCGGGCTTTGTCAAGACCGATATGTTAGAGGAGGTGCCCGAACGCGTTCAAGAGAAGATTTTGCGGGAGATTCCGCTCGACCGGTTCGCACGCGTCGAAGACATCGCCGGCATCGTCAGGTTCGTCGCGAGCGAAGAATCGAGTTATATGACTGGACAGGTACTTGGCGTCAACGGCGGGATGGAGTGGTAGCATGAGTCAGCAGGAAGAACCAGAAGACGAGACCGCGCCCGACGACGCGGTCGAGGAGTTGCGACAGAAACGAGCCGAAGCCGAACTCGGTGGTGGCGAGGCCCGTATCGAATCCCAGCACGAGAAGGGCAAGATGACCGCCCGCGAGCGCATCGACTTCCTCGTCGACGACGGCACGTTCAACGAAGTCGATCCGTTCGTCGAGCACCGGTCGACGAACTTCGGCATGGAGGAGAAGCGCTTCGCCGGCGACGCGGTCGTCACCGGCTACGGCGAGGTCGACGGTCGGAAGGTGTTCCTGTTCGCCCACGACTTCACCGTCCTCGGCGGCTCGGTCGGCGAGGTCGTCGCCGACAAGATCTGCAAGGTGATGGACCGGGCCATCGAAAACGGCGTCCCGGTCATCGGCCTCAACGACTCCGGCGGCGCGCGCATTCAGGAAGGTGTCGACTCGCTGGTGGGTTTCGCCAAGATTTTCGAGCGTAACACCAAGGCTAGTGGGCTCATCCCGCAGATTTCAGCCATCATGGGGCCGTGTGCCGGTGGAGCCACCTACAGTCCGGCACTGACTGACTTTACCTTCATGGTGCAGGACACCAGCCACATGTTCATCACCGGGCCGGACGTCATCGAGACGGTGACCGGCGAACAGGTGTCGAAGGAGGAACTCGGCGGTGCGGGCTCTCACTCTACCAAGTCCGGCGTCGCTCACTTCTCGTACCCGTCAGAGGAGGAAGCGCTCGAAAACATCCGCCGCCTCCTGTCGTACCTGCCGGCGAACAACATGGAGGACCCGCCGCGGGTCAAGCCGTGGGACGACCCCGACCGGGAAATTCCCGGCGTGACTGATATCGTCCCGTCGGCCCCGCGCAAGCCCTACGACATGACGAAAGTCATCGACGCCATCGTCGACGAGGACTCCTTCTTCGAGGTTCACGGCAACTGGGCGCGCAACGTCGTCGTGGGCTTCTCGCGGATGGACGGCCAGTCGGTCGGCGTCGTCGCCAATCAGCCACGCGTGAGCGCGGGGACACTCGACATCGACGCGGCGGAGAAAGCGGCCCGTTTCGTCCGCTTCTGTGACTCGTTTAATATCCCCATCCTCACGCTCGTCGACGTGCCCGGGTTCATGCCCGGCACCGACCAGGAGCACAACGGCATCATCCGGCGGGGCGCGAAGCTAATCTACGCCTACGCAGAGGCGACGGTGCCCCTGCTGTCGGTCGTCGTGCGGAAGGCCTACGGCGGTGCGTACATCGTCATGTCCTCGAAGTTCCTCGGCAGCGACGTGAACTACGCCTGGCCGGGGTCGGAGATGGCGGTCCTCGGTCCACGGGGCGCGGTCAACATCCTCTACCGGAACGAAATCGCAGACGCCGACGACCCGGATGCCAAGCGTCAGGAACTGATGGACGAGTTCCGCGACGAGTTTGCCAATCCGTACGGGCCGGCGAAACGGGGCTATCTTGACGACGTCATCGAACCGAAAGAGACGCGCAAGCGCCTCATTCAGGACCTCGACCTCCTGCAGCGCAAGCGCGAGGACACGCCGCCGAAAGACCACGGCAATATCCCGCTGTAATATGGCGACTCGCAACACACCGCAGTCGGACGCGGAGACGCCGCCGCTTACCGATATCGAGGGCCCCGAGGACCTGTCGCTGTCGATACCGGCGGACGCGTCACAGGCAGAAGCAGCGGCTATCGCCGCTGCGATCAGCGCTCACCTGACCGACCGCCGGCGCGCTGCTAAAGCGTCATCGCAGCGCTCGACCGTCGAGTACGTGGACGAGTGGACGCTGGCCGGACGGCTGGCGAGCGTGGGCAAGCGCCGCCCCCCGAACGACGTCAAGCGGGGCGAGGAGTGGAAGGCGGCGGCGCGAGCGCGATACTAAGAGTCCGTAAACTCCTGCAGCACTTCGAGGTCGCGGGTGGTCCGCATGAACTCCGACAGCGCCCGTTCGGCCCCGCAGTCGTCACAGACGAACTGTGTCTCCGGGGCCGGGAGGTCGGACACTTGCTCTTCCCAGGCAACTGAACACGCCGGACATTGTAGTTGGAGCCAGGCCTCCTGCATATTTCGTGTGTGGTTAGCACACACGGATATACTTTGTGTGGATTCTCACTGTCGGGGGCTATGGTGCTGTTTGTCGATTCATGGCGTTTTTGGGCTACCTAAATATGGGAAGATTTAAACCATTTAGGCAAGCCTAAAAAGATATGAACCGACGAGAGTACATCGTTGCGACCGGTGTCGGCCTGGCAGGTGCCGTCGCCGGCTGCTCGGGTCAGTCCGAGGCCGGGAGCGGTGGTGACGGCGCGACTGATGACGCGACGGATTCCGGTACGACGACCGCGACAGCGACCACGGAACCGACGGAGTCGGGCTACTCCGTCGCGATGGAACCGGTGGGCGAGGTCACGTTCGAGGCAGTTCCGGAGGGCTGGGTCGCGAACAACGGGAGCTGGGCCGACATGGGGATCGCGCTCGGCCTCGACGCACCAGAGGGCGTCTGGCTCCCCTCCCGATACCACACTCAGTACTACGACGAGATCCCGGGCGTCAGCGTCGACGGGAGTTCGATCCAGAAGCTGTGGGGGGACAGCGGTGTCGGGAAAGAGCAGTTCTACGAGATAGACGCCGACATCCACGTCATGGACCCGAACTTCTTGCAGAGCCGCGGGTCCTGGGAACAGTCGGATATCGACGAAATCGAAACCCAGGTCGGTCCCTTCTTCGGGAACAGCATCTTCTCGACCGGCTACGAGTGGCACGACTACACCTACTACACGCTGTACGAAGCTTTCGAGAAACTGTCCCAGGCGTTCCAGCGGACCGACCGGTTCGAGGCGTTCCGGACTCTCCACGAAGAATTCCAGACGAGCCTGGAAGACCTCGTGCCGGACTCGGAGTCCGAACGGCCCGAGGTAGCTATCGTATGGGCCGGCAGCGACGAGCCCACCAGCTTCTCACCGTACCTCATCGAGGACGGGACCAGCTTCAAACAGTGGCGAGACCTCGGGGTACGCGATGCCTTCGCGAAGACCGATGTCAGGGACTTCCACGCAGACCGCAGCAAGGTCGACTTCGAGACCCTGCTCGACATCGATCCGGAGTACCTGCTCCTGCGCGGACAGGAGAACAAAACGCGCTCGGAGTTCGAGGACACGGTCGTCAGCTTCCTCAAATCGGACCAGAGCGGAAGCGAACTGACAGCGGTACAGAACGGGAACGTGTATCGCGGTGGCCCGCTGTACCAGGGGCCGATAACGAACCTGGTCCTCACGGAACGGGCCGCGTCGCAGGTGTACGACGTGGACCGGAACCTGTTCGACCGTCAGCGTGTCGCCGATATCGTCGCCGGAGAGCTGTAGGGCACCATGGTCGGACGAACACTCGCGGACATCCGTGACAGGCTCTCGGAACTCAGCGTGGCTGTCGGGCCGTATCGCGTCGTCAGCGCCCGGACAGGAACGCCGCCGTTCCCGGTGTCGGGAATGCAGTTCCCGGACCGCGAGACGGCTGCCGAAGCGGCCAGCGTCGCGACCGCCTACCGGAGTGCCCTCCGCCGCTACGACCCCCGTGTCACCGTCCACGGCCTCATCGTCTGTGAAGCGCCGTGGGGGACCGACGCCGTCAGGACTGGCCCGTCATCGCTCCCGGAGTACTGTCACACGGTCGCCGGGTCGCTGTTCGAGGTGTTGTCAGGCCGTCATCGCTCCGTCGAGCAGGCAGTCATCGACAGCTACCTCGAAGCGGCCGAGGAGACGGAGAACCGCGAGCGCCTCTGTCTGGCGATGCTCGAAAGTATGGCCACGGCGATCGCCGACAATCTCGACCCGGAAGTACAGGCGGACACCCTCCGCGAAGCCGCCGGCCAGTTACCGAGGAAGCCAAGCGGGCCTGAGCCGGTCCGGGACGCCGTCGCCGACCTCGAAACAGCGGGGCTGGTCGACGAGACAGCAATCGAACCCGCCGCGGTCGGTCCCGGCCGCTGTTCCAGATATATTACATTACAGAACTATCGCCCGACGCTGTCGGACCTCCGCTGCCCAGTGTTGCCGATTGCCGTCGAACTGCTGCGCCGGACGAGTATCACGCCACAGATGGCCGAAGCCGAGCGAACCCCGGACGGCTGGCGCCTGCTCGTCTCACTGGCCGGTGACCAACCCGCCGAAGGGCTGTCGGTCGTCACGACGACTGCGTAAACATTCCACTCGATCTATAGGTCGGACCGTAATACATACACGAGACCCCTGTGACGGCACAGGTATGGGAGTCGCAGTAATCGGCGCGTCAATGACGAAATTCGGGCAACGCGACGCCTGGATCCGCGAGTTGCTCTCGCAGGCGGGCGAGGAATGCCTCACGGACGCCGGCGTTGCGCCCAACGACGTAGAGCACCTGTACGTCTCGAACATGGCCAGTGGCGAGTTCGAAGGGCAGACGGGAATCATGAATCTGCTGGCCCACGACCTGGGAGTGCTTCCGGCCTACAGCGAACGGGTCGACCAGACCTCTTCCTCGGGCGGAGCAGGCATCTACGAGGCCTGGCAGTCCGTCGCCAGCGGGGCCAGCGATATGACGCTGTTAGTCGGCGGGGAGAAAATGACTCACAAGACGACGGGCCAGGCGACCGACATCATCGCCTCGATTACCCACCCCGACGAGTACAAGCACGGCGTGACGCTCCCGTCCTTTGCCGGGATGACCGCCCGGCACTATCTGGAGCGGTTCGACGCCCCTCGGGAGTCGCTCGCCCGGGTCGCGGTCAAGAACCATCGAAACGGCGTGGACAACCCCAAGGCGCAGTTCCAGACGGAGATCACGATGGAGAAAGCGCTCGAGTCACCCATCATCGCGGACCCGCTGCGTCTGTATGACTTCTGTCCGATCACGGACGGCAGTGCCGCGCTCATGTTCACCACAGAGGAGCGCGCCAAAGAGATAACCGACGAGTACGCCCTCGTCTCCGGCATCGGTGGGGCGACCGACACCCACGTCGTCCACGAGCGCGACGACCCGACGGTCATGGGCGGGGTCGTCGAGTCGAGCAAGGAGGCCTACGAGATGGCCGGCCTCGGTCCCGAGGACCTCGATGTGGCGGAACTACACGACATGTTCACCATTCTGGAGTTCCTCCAGCTAGAGGGTATCGGCGTCGCCGAGCAAGGGACGGCCTGGGAGCTGGCGATGGACGGTACCACTGCCAAGGACGGCGACCTGCCGATCAACACCTCCGGGGGGCTCAAGTCCAAGGGCCATCCGCTGGGGGCAAGCGGTGTCGCGCAGGGCGTCGAAATCTACGAACAGCTCGTCGGCGAGGCCGGGCCGCGACAGGTCGACGCCGACACCGCACTGGCGTGTAACGTCGGCGGCTTTGGCAACTGTGTCATCACCACCATCATGGAGGCCGCAGAATGACGCTGGAAGCAGGCATGTGCGCAAACGGTCACGTCTCGTACCCCACCCATCCGCTGTGTCCGGAGTGTGGCGAACCACAGGACGCGACGTTCGACCTCGCGGACCGGACCGGCGAAGTGGTCACTTGGACCCACTCGACGGCGACGCCGCCGGGCGTCCGCGAGCCAAACACGCTGGCTATCGTTGAGTTCGACATAACGGACGTCTCCGATGCGAGCGACGAGTTCGTCCGCGCGCTCGGGCAGGTGACCACGGACGAGGTCGAAACAGGTGACACGGTCGAACCCGTCTACGTCGAGGAACTCCGCGACCCCGACGCGGGCATCAAAGTGCCCGAGAGTCAGGACTGGGACGGCTACCGCTGGGACCCGGTCTGATCAGCTCTCCTCACCCTGTCGGATAATCCGACCGTCTGTCGTCGGCGAAATCGTCCCCTGTTCCTCGATAGTGTTGCTGACGAGGTCGGAGAGGAGTGCGTCCTCGTTCGACGAGACGAGGACAGTTGCGTCGCTGAGCATGCTGTACCCGTCGGCGCCGCCGAAGACGACGTAGAAGCCGCGAACAGAACGTGAGTGCGCTATACGGTCGAAACCGTTGTCGAATAGGTGTCGGGAAGGGCCCCCGTCTCAGCCAGCTCGGCGATACACTCTTCGACGGACTCAGTTCGGCCTCTGTCGGCGAAGGGGGCAACCTGTACGAGGTCACCGCTCTCGTAGACTGCGAGGCAGACGGCCGGCATGACGAGTTCGCGGCGCTTCTCGCCCGTCGTCGAACTGTAACAGAGCCGGGTGTCGAAAAACGGCGCGAGGCAGACACCAGCCTCGCGGGCCCACTCCGCAAACTCGTTGTACAGGTCCCGCTCAGGTCCGTTACCGGAGCCCTGCAGCGGCACGCGCTTCTCCCACTCGACTGTGTCGACGTCGTCGAGTACGCCACGGCACACCAGCTCCTGTAGCTCACGTTCGATAGCGGTACAGCGTTTCTGTGACAGCGCTGGGAGGTCAGACCGGACGAACAGGGTCGCCCGACGACTGCCCGGAGCAGTAGAGCTGGACATCGGTATTCGTACCTAGCTCTGTGACATAATAAATCATTATGTTTCCAGGAGTGAAAATCTCACACTACGCTGAAGTTCTTTACTCCTCGTCGCTCCCCTCTCCGTCTTCGGGACCGGTGTCGTCCCTGTCTGGACCTTCGATATCGTCCTTTATCGACCGTAGTTCGGCGTCTACGTCCACTGGGACGTCAGTAACCTGGTCGGAGTCGACCTCCTCGCTCACCCCTGGTTCATTGGCTAATCTATCCTGGATCTGGCCACGCAATTGTTGGGCTTCCTGAATAAGCTCGCGGGCCTCTTCATCTTCCGGTGTCCCTTCGACAGCCTGCTGGAGGTCGGTCAACGCACCGTCGAGGCGAGAGAGCGTGGCCCGACTCAGATCACTCGCACGCTGTCGCACCTCATCCGAGGCGGACCCGGTCGATGTCGGCCGCCCTTCGGCCATCCGGAGGGCTCGACGGAGTATCTTCAGCGCCTCGATGTTGGTCTTCAACACCAGAATGACCGCAGGAATGGTCACGTCGCTGGTGAACCGGAGGAGTTCGCTCGGTGTCGGCGGCCGCGGCAGGCCGCTGTCGGTCGTAGGCTCGACCTCCGTCTCTAGCTCCTGCAGCGTCGTAACGAGGTCCGTAATCAGGGCGGAAAGGTCGTCGTCCGAGCTCATACCTCTCTCTTGTCGCCTCGGGTACTAAAGGCCGCGCCGTGTGGCCGGCCGGTTTCGTGTCGTCTCTGCCCCCGGTGTGGGGGCTGGCAGCCACAGATGATTAGGCCAACCAAAATCCTTTTAGCTTTAGGGGTGCCTAACTCAGGTAATGCCATCACAGACGGACGATGTCGAGACCTCCGAGGACCGCCCGGACGTTGCAGCACTGGACAGCGGTGCTGACAGAACCGTGTTTACCGAAGACGGGAACCGAGACGGTTGGATTTCGACCGACGTCACCGTCGACCTTCGACGGTAGTCCGTTCGTCCGCGCCGCGTTTCTCTTTCCTCTGACTCCTGAGTTACTTTCTTCACAGGCGGGTCTCTCCACGATCTGAACTGGGTAGCGACGCTACCAGTAACAGAAAATTCGGCAGAAGGCGGTGGGCCGACGTTAGTCCAAGACGAGCGTGTCGTCTTCGAGGTAGTGCTCGATGTGGTGTGCGTCTTCCTCGGTCTGCACGATGATTTCCCGGAGGATCTGCGCCGTCGCGTGGTCACCGAGGTTCTCCGCGAGGTCGATGTGATCACGGAGCGACTCGATGATGTCGCCGTACATCTCGAGGTCGTTTTCGAGCGACGTCCGGATGTCGTACACGTCCTGCCCTTCCGGTTCTACCGACGCGTGCTCTTCCTGTGCCTTGCCGCCAGCGACGGGCGTGCCACCGAGGGCCTGAGCCCGCTCCGCGAGTTCGTCGGCTGCCTCTTCGGCGTTGCCGGCGGCGTCGCCGAGGAACAGGTGGAGGTCGCGGAACTCTGCACCCTCGACGTTCCAGTGGTGCTTCTTGACCTGATGGTACAGCGTGTACGTGTCCGCCAAGTCCTGATTCAGCGCGTTGATTACTTGCTCGGACTTCTCCTTGTCGAGGCGGAGTTCGTTCTCTTCGACTTCCCCGAACTCGCGTCGGACGTGCTCTTGTGTTGCCATAGTCATCTTATTGTACAGGGGGAAGCCACTTAAAGATTGTTTTGTGAAAATATGTTTTCGGGAACCCAAAAAATATGTTCTAAGATAGAATGGCTGGTTACCTGAACAGAAATATTATCCGCTGATACCAACCCTCGCTCGAGTCAGCACTCTGCGCTTGAAACAAAAGGGATAGGACTACTCCGACAACGGCCGGGAAACGACGAGTGCAACGGCGTCCTCGTCGATACCGCTGCTGTCGACCGCTGTTTCACGGAGGACTTGCTCCTGATGGACCGCGACGACTGCGGCGAGGAGGTAGTCGTCCAGACCGAGATGTGCGCCGTACTCTTCCCAGACAGTTTCTCTGACCGCCATAAAGAACGTCTCGGGCGTGCGACGTAGCACTGCGTCGTCGAATCGCTTTCGCCACTCGTAAACGAGGTCCTCGACACCGGGATTGTCACGCATCGTTTGCTGGTGGTCAGCCAGCGCGGTTCGCAACTGTTCCTCGTCGACGCTGTTTGCTCTTGCGACTCCACGGACCACTTCGTCGTCGAACGGTGCTAAGAGCGCTGCGTCAGTCATCGGACGCCGCTACGGGGGTGACGAACAAAAACACCGTCACACCGAAATCGCGGTAATGAATCGTCTAGATTCCCGCTCGCTGGGAGTTCCCCACACCTATATTCGGGCCCCCCTGTAACCACCAGGTAGAGGCATGGGACGATTATCGACGTTGTTTGCGCCGGAACGTGTCGCAGTGGTCGGGGCGACCGATTCGGAGGGGTCCGTCGGTCACGCGGTCACCACGAACCTGCTCGATTCGTTTGCAGGGGAGGTCGTGGCCGTAAACCCGAACAAAGAGACAGTGCTTGGATTGCCGTGTTACGACAACCTCGCCGGCCTGGAAGACCCCGGGTCGGTCGACGTGGCTGTCGTCGTCGTGCCGCCGACGGTGGCGGTCGACGTTATCGAGAACGCCGGGGAAGCGGGTATCGAAAACGTGGTCGTCATCACCGCTGGCTTCGGTGAGACCGGCAGTGATGGGGCCGAACGCGAGCAGCGGCTCCGCGAGGCGGCCCGCAAATACGACCTGAATCTGGTCGGCCCGAACAGCCTCGGCGTAATGTCGACCCCTGTTGGGCTCAATGCCACCTTCGGCAATGAGATGGCCAGCGATGGCGACATCTCCTTTATGAGCCAGTCGGGCGCGTTCATCACCGCCGTGCTGGACTGGGCCGCCGAGCGCGATGTCGGCTTCAAAGACATCGTCTCACTCGGGAACAAAGCGGTGCTAGACGAGAGCGATTTCGTCGCCGAGTGGGGCGACGACCCCGATACCGACGTCATTCTGGGCTATCTGGAGGACATCAACGACGGGTCGTCGTTCGTACAGACAGCCCGTGAAGTGACACAGGACACGCCGATTGTTCTGGTCAAGTCCGGCCGCACGGACGCGGGTGCGAGCGCGGCGGCCTCCCACACCGGTGCGATGGCCGGGTCGGAGCGGGCCTACGAGGCCGGCCTCGACAAGGCCGGAACGCTCCGCGTCGAATCCGTACAGGAACTGTTCGACTACGCCCAGATTCTCGCCGGCCAGCCGCTCCCGGACGGGGACGAAATCGCCATCGTCACAAACGCCGGCGGTCCCGGCGTGATGACGACCGACGCCGTCGGTGACTCGGACCTGCAACTCGCGCAGTTCGGTGACAAGACGTTCTCCCGACTCCGCGAAGAGATGCCTGATGAGGCCAACATCTACAACCCGGTCGACATTATCGGCGATGCTCCCGCCGAGCGCTTCGAGACAGCCCTCGAAACAGTCCTTGCGGACGACAACGTTTCGATGGCCGTCGTCGTCGCCTGTCCGACCGCAGTGCTTTCCTTCGAGGAACTCTCGGAACGCGTCGTCGAACAGCAAGAGCGGTTCGAAAAACCCGTCGCGGCGACGCTGATGGGTGGGAAGTCCGTCGACGCCGGTGCGAACGTCCTGAGCGAAGCCGGCGTGCCGAACTACTTCGATCCGGCCCGCGCCGTCGGGAGTCTGGACGCCCTCAGACGCTATCGGGAGATCAGGGCGACCGAGTACGAGGAGCCGACGACGTTCGACGTGGACCGCGAGCGGGCCCGCGAGATACTCGAATCCGGTGCCCGGCGCGGGTCGAACCGGCTCGGCGTGGAAGCGATGGAACTGCTCGACGCGTACGGGATTCCGACACCGCAGGGCGATGTCGTCTCCTCGCCCGTCGAAGCGGAGGCTATCGCCGAGGAAATCGGCGACGACGTGGTGATGAA
The DNA here is from genome assembly GCF_001647155.1 of Haloarcula sp. K1. NCBI lineage: Archaea > Methanobacteriati > Methanobacteriota > Halobacteria > Halobacteriales > Haloarculaceae > Haloarcula > Haloarcula sp. K1. Next base: position 341,248 of record NZ_LRHL01000023.1, on the reverse strand, counting down.
AATCGTCAGCCCGGACATCCTGCACAAGTCAGACATCGGCGGTGTCGAGGTCGGTGTCCCCGTCGAAGATGTCCGGGACACCTACGAGGACCTCGTCGTCAGAGCGCGCAACTACCAGGAGGATGCGACAATTCTCGGCGTTCAGGTACAGGAGATGGTCGACCTCGACAACGGCGTCGAGACGATCCTCGGGATGAACCGCGACCCGCAGTTCGGGCCGCTGCTGTTGTTCGGCCTCGGCGGGATTTTCGTCGAGGTGCTCGAAGACAACACTGTCAGTGTCGCCCCCGTCAGCGAGACCGAGGCAAGAGGGATGCTCGACGACATCGACTCCGCACCGCTGTTGCGCGGTGCGAGGGGCCGCGACCCCGTCGACGAAGCGACGCTCGTCGAAACCATCCAGCGGCTCTCGCAACTCGTCACTGACTTCCCCGCTATCGTCGAACTGGACATCAACCCCCTCGTCGCGACGCCCGACGGGGTGCAGGCGGTCGACCTGCGACTCACCCTCGACCAGGAGAAACTATGACCGACACGAACACGCTACTCGTCACGTCACTGGAGGAAGGTATCGGCAAGACGGCTATCACGCTCGCGCTAGCGACGCGTGCCCACGACGCGGGCTACGACGTCGGCTACATGAAGCCCAAGGGGACGCGCCTGCGGAGCGCGGTCGGCAAGACGCGGGACGAGGACCCGATGCTCGCCCGCGAACTGCTCGATCTGGAGACCGACCTCCACGACATGGAACCCATCGTCTACTCGCCGACGTTCATCCAGGAAGCCATCCGCGGGCGTGAGGACCCGGATGACCTCCGCAAGCGACTGCAAGAGGGCATCGAGACGTGTTCTGACGGGACCGACCTGCTCCTCGTCGAGGGGAGTAGCGACCTGACGACCGGCAGTATCGTCGACCTCACGGACATCGATATCGCGGAACTGCTCGACGCCCGCGTGCTGTTAGTCACCGGCTACGACACGCCCAGTGATACGGACGAGATTTTGTCCGCGGCCCGGGCGATCGGTGATCGACTCGACGGCGTCCTGTTCAACGGCGTCACCGACGCGACGGTGGACGAACTCGCCGACGACGTGGTTCCGTTCCTCGAAGGCGAGGGGATTCCAGTCCACGGCATTCTGCCGCGTGACCGCTCGCTCGCCGGCGTCACCGTTGCCGACCTCGCCCGGAACCTCGGCGCGGACATCCTCACTGGCGATGCCAACACCGACGTCCACGTCGAGCGGTTCAGCGTCGGCGCGATGAGCGGGAGCAGCGCACTCGAACGCTTCCGGCGGACGCGCGATGCCGTCGTCGTCACCGGCGGCGACCGCTCGGAGGTCCAGACCGCTGCTCTCGAAGCGTCCGGTATCAAGGCGCTACTCCTCACGGGTGGGTTCCAGCCCCCCAGTGCGGTCATCGGACAGGCGGCCGAGAAAAACGTCCCAGTGCTGTCAGTCCAATCGGACACGCGGACGACGATAGACAGGGTCGAGGAGGTGCTCCGGACCGGCCAGACACGCAACGAGGCAACAGTCGACCGTATGCAGTCGCTACTGGACGACGGTGTCGATATCGAGGCGCTGCTGTCAATCGATCTGTAGTACCGTCGTTTCGGCTGGGCGTTAGTCCGTTCCTAACGGAACATGGCCCCGCGCTAGGGCGAAACCTCCACATGAAACGTGCCTTACTATTTTAGTGGTTGGTAGTCAAGTATCAGATGGAGCCTTACCGGCTCCGTAGTGTCACACGACGGGGGTTTGCCCCCGTTCTATCCCCTTTGCTCGGCCACGTATGGACAGCTACTGGTCGATAGCTGGCCGTACCACCGACCGCGGGAGATCTGTGCTGATCCCCGAAATCACGCTGTCTGACGACTCGACGTCCAGCGGCGGAACGGGCCAGACGGAGCACCCGGTCATCCGTTCGATGACCGACGGATTCGTCCGCTCTGCGGTCGTCGCGCCTTCGTACTCGTTGAGAACGACACCGACGACTGGCACATCTCTCTGGCGGAGCGCTCGGACCGTCAACGCCGTGTGATTGAGCGTCCCGAGGCCCGAGCGGGCGACGACCAGCGCGGGAAGCCCGATATCCGAAACGAGGTCGATGATCTCCCGACCGTCCGCGAGTGGGACGCGCAGGCCACCGATACCCTCGACGACAGCCGTCTCGCTTCCTGCCACGACATCGGCGACTCCGTCGCGGATCGACTCGTAAGAAAGCGTGACATCGTCATCTGCTTCTCTTGCGGCCACTTCCGGTGCCAGCGGTGGCGACAACCGCTTCAGACAGACCGCGGCCTCGGTCGCACCGCAGACGGACTCGACGAACGCCGCGTCGTCGTCCGGCGGATATCCGGTCTGGCAGGGCTTGACGGCGACTGCCTCCGTACCCGCGTCCCGTAGCCAGCCCGTCAGCCCGGCAGTCACGACCGTCTTGCCGACGCCGGTGTCGGTGCCGACGACAAACACGCCGTCCTCCGCGATGCGGCCAGTCCCGCGGTCAAGGCCCGAATCCTCGCTCGTATCGCTCATAGCACGCCCACCTCTGTACCGGCGGTTCGGAAGGCGTCGAGACACTGCGCGATGTCGTCGGCGGTGTGTGTCGCCATCGGCGCGACCCGGATACGAGAGGTGCCCTCGGGCACTGTCGGCGGTCGGATCGCAGGCGCGACGATACCGTGGTCGCGGAGTCTGTCGGCCAGTTCCAGCGCGTCCCCGCGGTCACCGACGACGACTGGGAGGATATGCGTCTCGCCGAGCACCTCGTAGCCCATCGTCTCCAGTCCGTCCCGGAGCGTGGCCACAGTGTCCCAGAGTTCCGCCGCGCGGTCGGTCTCGCGAGCGATTCGCAGCGCTTCGCGGGCCGCCGCGGCGTTCGGTGGAGATAGCCCGGTCGAGAAGACGAACGACCGCGCGGCGTTCAGCAGATACTCGATAAGCACCTCGTCGCCAGCGATATAGCCGCCCTGGCTCGCCAATGCCTTCGAGAGCGTACCCAACTGCACGTCGACGCGGTCGCTCAGCCCCTCGCGCTGGACGACACCGCCGCCGGTGTCGCCGAACAGCCCGGTCGCGTGTGCTTCGTCGACCATCAGCCACGCGCCGTACTCGTCGACGGCGTCACAGATGGCCGATAGCGGCGCGATGTCTCCGTCCATCGAGAACACGGAGTCTGTGACGACGAGCCACTGTTCGTCTCCGCCGACATCGGCCGCTCGCGCGCCCATTTTCGCCCGCAAATCGTCGGAGTCGCAGTGGTCGTACACCACTGTTTCGCTGGCTCCGACGCGACAGCCGTCGATAATCGAGGCGTGGTTCAGCTCGTCCGAAAAGACGACATCCGGGGCCAGCGCGTCGATTGTTCCAATATTGGCCGCGTAGCCGGAGGAAAACACCAGCGCTCGCTCGGTTCCTTTCGAGGCTGCGAGGTCGCGTTCCAGCGCCCGGTGGACCTGCGTGTCGCCGGTGACCAGCCGCGAAGCCCCCGCGCCGGTACCGACGGTCCGTGCGCCCAGTTCCGCCGCTCGCTGGACCCGGCTGTCGTCGGCCAGCCCGAGATAGTTGTTCGAGGCGAAGACGACGGCTTCGTCGCCGAACTCCGGTGGTTCGCCTTTCGGGTCGTCGGTAAAGCGGGTCCGAGCCGAGACGGATTCGGCGACTTCCAGATGCCGGCGGAGGTTCTGTGCGTCACGCTGTTCGAGTCGGTCGTTCAAATCGAAGCCGTGTGTCATGAAAAGGGGAATCAGGCGGTCTCAGAAGCCGGGCATCAGATCGGCGGGGCCGAACACGCCGTAGTGCCCGGCGCGGTTGTTCCGGACGCCGGCTTTCAGGTAGCCAAGCGCCGGGCCGTTAACGTTGGCCTCCATGCTGGTCACGTCGTCCAGTTCGAAGGTGTTCGTCCCCGTCTCCCCGTCGAATGTCGTGCCAGTCACGCTGACCGTCGTGGTGGTCGGTTTCTCGTCGGAGCGAACGTCGAGGACGCCGCCGACGTGGACGTCCTCGGCGTCACAGATGCCGGCCCGCTCCAGCAGCACGTCGTCGGCGTGTTCCATGTCGTGGAACTCCAGCACGCCGTCGTGCTCGTCGATGAGTGCCTCGATTTCGGCTTCGCTCATCTCCCTGGCCGTCTCGATGTCGTAGCCGTCGAGATGGGCGATGTCTTCCCGGACCGTCCCCCGGTTGTCCTCGTAGCCGGACTTGAGGCCGACGCCCCACCAGATCTCGACCTCCTCGACTTCGACGAAGGACTGGGCGGCAAGTGCCGCCGCGCCGGTGAGGAAGCCGGGGGTCGCGCCGGCCCCGCAGACGAACGTGATGCCGGACTCTTTCAGCAGGTCCTCGCGGTCGTCGAGCATGCCGATGACTCGGGAGCGTTTGAGCACGTCGATCATGACGCCCTCGTAGTCGGCCTCGGCGAAGCGCTCAGCCACGCGCGGGATGAAGTCGTGTTCGAGGTTCGGGAGCGCCAACAGCACGGCGTCGATAGCGTCGCTCTCGGCGATGATGTCGTCGATAGGTGTCTCCGTGGGTTCGCCCTGTTCGCTGGCGACGATACCGGACTGATCGCCATGTTGTTTGACGCCGCCACCCTCGACTGCGGCCGCCCCGCCGTCCGAGGCGTAGTCGTCCGTGGGTGCCGCGGGGGTCGAGTCGGATGCGTGTTCCGCCGGCCCACTCGCGATATTGCCTTCCGTCGCCGCCAGCAGTTCGTCTACGTCGAGGCCATCGTGGTCGAGAGCCACGCCGTTGCGGTCACAGGCCGCGACGGCGGTGAGGCCGTCCTTGTGCTGTGAGACTTCGAGCGTCCGCCGTCCGATACCACCGGTTCCAAGCACTGCAAAGTGTATGTCGTCCATTGTCAGTCGTCGGATTTGAGCTCTGATTTGGTCTGTGCTGTCCCTGCCGCCGTCTCGGTTTCCGTCTCGTCGGCCGCGCGTTCTTTGACCGCCTCGGGGTCGAACTCGTTTGCTTCGGTGTTTGGTTCAAGCCCGGCCTCCGCCATGATTTCGAGGTCGTCGGCCGCCGTCTGTCCCTCGGTAGTGAGATAATCACCAGTGAGGATGCCGTCAGCACCGGCCTCCAGCGCGGCCACCTGTCCATCTGTGTCGAGATTGACCTCGCGTCCGCCGGTGAGGCGCACCCGGGACTCGGGGTGGAGCAGGCGGTACACCGCGATGGTCTTGACGACCTCCTCGGTCGTGATATCGGGCAGCCCCTGTTCGGCCATGGGGGTCCCAGCGACCGGATTCAGGATGTTGACCGGGAGCGAGGAGATGCCGATGTCCTGCAGGGCCATCGCCGCGTCGACTCTATCGGTCGGGGACTCGCCCATCCCCAGGATGACACCGGCACAGAGGTCCATACCGGCGTCCTTGGCGACCCGGAGCGTCTCGACCCGCTTCTCGAAGGTGTGGGTCTGGACGACCTCCGGGAAATACCGGGGAGAGGTCTCGATATTGTGATTGTAGTGGTTGAGTCCTTCATCAGCCAGAATCGCGGCCTCCTCCTCGGTCAGAATGCCGAGGCTCGCGTCGACCTCCACGTCCGTCTCGTCGCGGACGAGGCGGATGGCTTCGAGGACTTCCTCCCACTCCTCGGGGCGGTTCTCCTTCGAGACGCCCTTCTCGGCGACGACGATACCGAACCGCTGTGCACCGTCGCGTTCGGCGCGCTTTGCGGCCTCCAGTATCTTCTCGGGGCCGAGAAAGCCGTAGTTGTCGATGCCGGTGTCGAAGTGGACCGACTGGGCGCAGAAGCCACAGTCCTCCGCGCAGTTCCCGGCTTTGGCGTTTACGATCGAACACGCGTCGACGATGTCGTCACCCAGTTGCGTGCGCACGTAGTCGGCCCCGGCCGCCAGGTCGTCGACCGGCTGTGCGATGAGAGCCAGTCCGTCCCGTCGGTCGAGGCGTTCGCCGTCCAGCACGCGTGCGACAGCGTCGTCTACCGTTTGGTTGCCCGTCTCGTAAACCACATTCTCGCTGTCGGTTGACGACCTGATAAAGATTCGGGTGGATCCCGCAACCGACACACAGATCGCGGGGGTACCGTTTTACCGGACCCACTGCTACGCATTCACATGGCTGGATCGACGGAAACGGCAACTGAACACGCCGCCGACAATGGCCACGAACACCGGAGTCGGTGGCCCCTAATAGCTGCAATCGGTGCTGCGTCGCTGTACCTGGGCGTCGGATTGGTGTTTGTCGGGCTCGATCTGGTCCCGTCCGTGGTCCCAGTTGTACTCGGCGGCGCTGGTGCGGTTGGCTTGCTGGCCGGACTCGCCGGGTGGGCCAACGAGGCGTTCATCGCCGATTACGTCCGGAACCGCAGGGACAGCGATTCCGACCTGTACGCCACGACGATGATTCTGTTTCTCGTCTCAGACGTGGCGACGTTCTCGGCGGGCTTCGTCTACTACGCCTTCATCCGGACCGGGTCGTGGCCGCCGGCCCACCTCCCGCCGTTGCTTGGCTCGCTGGTGGTCATCAACACGGCGCTGCTGCTGGCAAGCAGCGTAACGCTCCACTACGGCCACGAGGCGCTGGAACGCGGGAACCGACAGCGGTTCCTCGGCCTGCTCGGGGTGACGCTCGCGCTCGGCGTCGTCTTCCTCGCCGGGCAGGTGTACGAGTACTACGAGTTCGCCGCCGTCGATGGATTTAGCATCGGCTCCGGCGCGTTCGGGAGCGCGTTCTACGGCCTGACCGGCCTCCACGGCCTCCACGTCGCCCTCGGCGTGCTCCTGCTCGCTATCGCCTTCGCTCGTGCGCTCCGGGGCCATTACGCACCCGAACGCGACACCGCCATCCGGACCACGTCGCTGTACTGGCACTTCGTCGACCTCGTGTGGGTGTTCCTCGTCGTCGTGCTGTACGTCGGCGCTGCGCTCTGAGCGAACACCGAGCGAGGGACCGCTACTCTGACCGGCCGGCCCGCTGTTCCAACCGCACCAGCCGCCGGTACAGCGGCGGGGCCAGGACGCCGAGGAACCCGAGCGCGATGGCGAACACCCCCAGCGGGAACTGTAGCGGCGCGGCCGCAAAGCAGGTGTTCTCGGCGACGAGGGTCACGTAGTACTGCTCGCCCTCGTAGGTGACGAGAGCCCCGCGGCGGAAGGCGTCGGCGTTGGGCACGTCACCCACGACCTGCTCCTCACCGACCGGGTCGTCTACGGCCGTCAGGAACGCCGTCTGTTCGTCCGAGGAGAGGTCGTCGAAGGCCAACTGCGGAAGCCGCGGTCCCGGCTCGTCCCCGCCGAACCGCTCCGCCGTTGCTTCGGGTGATTCGACACCGATGGTCGGGTTCCCGCAGTTCTCCAGGTCCGGCTCGATAATCGCGTAGCCGCCGGGCACGGCTCCGGCGATACCGACCGCGATGAGCAAGACGCCGACGAAGGGCGCGAGATACTGAAAGACGAACGAATCAGCGCCGTCGCTCATCTGTCAGCCGCCCCCGTCGGTCCGGGTCCGAAGCGTCTCGTCCGACTTGAGGTACTGGAAGGTCACGGTCAGCCCGATGCCATACGCCCAGTGGGAGACGAGGACGAATGCGAGATAGCCGACAAAGGCAAGCCCGCTCTGGCCGGTGTAGAACGCGATGGCGAACCCGCTAGATATCAGCGTCGCGAACACCAGCCCGGTCTCGAACAGCAGCCGACCGGGGAGGTAGTCGGAGAAGGCAAGGAACAGGAGCGGCCAGGTGACGGTCCCACCGACGAGGAAGAGCACGGCCCCGATAGCCGGGCTCGCGGGCAGCCCGACCAGTTCGGCGATTTCACTGAAGGAAACCGGGTCGAGGACGCCGATGAGTATCGCTGTGATGAGCCCGCCGCTCATCAGGACTGTGCCGACAAACCCGCCAGCCGCGGCCATCCAGGCGTTTCGTGAGACGGTCTCGGCGACGGTACCGACGCCGCCGGCCAGTCCGGTCGGCTCGGCTTCAGGGGCGTAGGAGCGCCGTGTCGTCTCGGGCTCGGTCGGCTCCATATCGTACTTGTTCATCATGTGCTGTTCGAACCACTGCCACTCGCGGGTGAACTGGCTCGTCGCCTTCAGGCCCCACGGGTCCGTCGTCGACACGGGCGTCCCCCGCCAGTAAGAGACGAGCATGTTGTACAGCCACAGCAGGGCGCTCAGGCCGATGATGTAGCCGCCCACGGTCGCGATTTGCTGGGCGAACTGGTACTCCGGCGGGTAGATGGCCTGTCGTCGCGGCAGCCCAAGCCCGCCGATGACCAGCAACGTCATGAACGTCACGAACGAGCCGAAGACGATCAGCAGCGCCTGGAATCTCGCCATCCGCGTGTCGTACCACCGACCAGTGATGAGCGGGTACCAGTAGTAGCTCGCGGCGATCATCAGGAACGGGATGATGCCGACGACGATGAGATGGAAGTGGCCGACGACGTAGTAGGTGCCGTGATAGAGGATGTCGATCGGGATAACTGCGAGGAACACGCCGGTGACGCCACCGATGATGAACGTCCCTATCCCGCCAGCACAGAGGATAAACGGCGCAGTCAGGCGGATGTTCCCTTCCCACATCGTCGTGATCCAGTTGAACACCTTGATCGCGCTCGGAACGGCGATAGCGATGGAAACCGCCATGAACGACAGCTTGACCCGCGGGTCCGCGCTCGTCGTGAACATATGATGCGCCCAGACGCCGAAGGAGAGGACGCCCAGCCCCAGCGTCGAGTAGACGATGAACTGGTAGCCGAAGAGTTTCCGGCCGACGAACTTCGGCAAGATAAGGCTCATCAGCCCCGTCGCCGGGAGGAAGAGGATGTACACCTCCGGGTGGCCCCAGAACCAGAACAGGTGTTGCCAGAGGATAGCACCACCGCCTTCCGTCGCAAAGAACGTCGTCGCGAGGTTCCGGTCTAGCAGGAGCATCACGAGCGCGCTCCCCAGCAGTGGGAACGCGAACAGTGCAATCCCGCTCGTGACGAGCATGTTCCACGAGAAGATGTCGAGGTTCGCCCAGGTGACGCCCTCGCCACGTTCGTAGACGATTGTGGTGATGAAGTTGATAGCACCGACCGTCGTGGCGATGCCGCTCAGGTGCAACCCGAGCAACAGCAGGTCTATCTGCGGATTGGGCTGTTGCACGGACAGTGGTGCGTACAGTGTCCAGCCGATGCTCACTTCGCGCATCGTGAGGAAAAACCGGATAGCGTTCGCCGGGAGCACCAGATTCAGAACCTGGCCGAGGACCTGGATCATGAGTCCCATCCGGACCATAATGAGTGCCGGCGGCAGGAGCCAGAACCCGATAGCGTTGACCCGCGGGAACGCCATGTCGTCGGCTCCGATGAGGAGCGGCAGGACGTAGTTCCCGATGCCGAAGAACACGGGCAGGACGAAGAATATCAGCATCGTCAGCCCGTGCGTTGTAAACAGCGCGTTGTACGTCTCCGGCGTCCAGATGTCCGCCGGCGGCGTCAGCAGTTCCGTCCGGAGCATCATCGCGTCGACGCCACCCCACAGACCGGCGGCGGTGCCGAAAGCGATGTAGAGCAGACCGATGTCCCGGTGGTCCGTCGTCGTCAGCCAGCGGGACACTTCAGACTGGAGTCGACCGATTTCGAATTCGATCTCCTCTCGGGTCGTGTAGCCGCCGTCGCTCTCCGGTCGTGCTTTCTGCCGCTCCCGGAGCCACAGAAGAAGCACCGACAGCGCCAGCACGGCCAGGGCAGTTCCCTCAACGATAGCCCTGTTTAGCATCTGTGTGTAACGTGCCGTCCCGGAACGATTGCTCGTCTCGTCATGCTACACGTTACCAATAATTGACACGCCCACATTCATAAAACTACGCTGGGAACCCGACACCAGTACGGGTCACCGGTCAGCTGTCATCACCTTGGGCAAGTTATTTGACACGGCGATTGGTACAGTGTGACAATGCGTCTCCGACGACGCGTGATTCAGGCGGGCCTTGTCGTGGTCGGGCTCTCGCTACTTGCTGCCCCGGCCACAGCGCAGTCGGTCAACAGGGCGGCTATCGACGACCTCAACGAACAGCTCCTGTACGTCGCTCTGCCGTTGACGTTGTTCGTCGAACTCACGCTCGTGTACGTGATCTACCGGTTCCGGAACAACGACGACCCGCAACCGACGGTCGACGACCCGGCGCTAGAGGTGACCTGGACGGCCGCGACGGGCGCAATACTTGTCTTTGTCGGGATCTCGGCGTTCGTGGTGATGGCTAACCCCTACATCACGCCTGCAGCGGCCGAGGCATCCGCCGGCGGAGGCGACGCCTTCGCGGAGGATACGGAGATAGACGTGCTTGCCTACCAGTGGGGATGGGAGTTCTCCTACGCCGAAGCGAACGTCACGACGGAGGAACGGCTGGTCCTTCCAGCGGACAGGAACGTCACGTTCAGGCTGCGGACGACGGACGTGATCCACGCCATCTACATCCCGCAACTAGGCGTCAAACAGGACGTCTTCCCCAGCCGGACGATAACGGCCCGAACGCACGCGACCGAACCCGGCGAGTACCGGCTGTACTGCGCTGAGATGTGCGGGTCCGGCCACAGCAAGATGAACGCCACCGTCGTCGTCAAGAATCAGTCCGCCTACGACGCCTGGATGGAGAATCAGACGGCTTCGGCCGACTAGCGGACTGCTGAGTAGGCGTGAAAAGCGTCAGTACAGGTCGTCGAGTTCGCCCTCGGTGTGGCTGTGGGACTCAGCCGGGAACTCGCCGGATTCGACGGCGTCGATGTACTCGTCGACAGCGTCGGCGACTTCGCCGCGAACGTCGCCGAACTGCTCGGCGAAAGGCGGGCTGGACTCGGAGAGGCCGACCACATCGGTGAACACGAGCACTTGCCCGTCACAGTCGCCGCCGGCTCCGATGCCGATAGTCGGGATGTCGACGGCCTCGGTGACCTGGGCGGCGAGGTTGGCCGGGATGTGTTCGAGCACCAGCGCGAACGCGCCGGCGGCCTCGTGTTCCCGCGCGAGGTCGAGGATTTCCTCTGCCTCCTCGCGGCCGGTCGCCTGCCTCGTGTAGCCGGTCTGGTTCACGCTCTGTGGCGTGAGTCCGAGGTGGGCCATCGTCGGGATGCCCAGCTCCGTCAGCCGCTCGGTCAGTTCGACCGTATGTGGCCCTGATTCGAGCTTGACCGCGTTTGCGCCCTCTTCTTTCAGCATCCGCCCGCAGTTCTGGATGCTCTCGCTCTCGTCCGTGCCGAAGGAGAGAAACGGCATATCGGCGACGACCAGCGCGTCGTCCGCACCGCGTGCGACCGCGCCGACCCGTGAGGCCATCTCGTCGAGCGTGACCGGGAGCGTGTCGTCGTGGCCGAGGACGGCGTTCCCCATGCTGTCGCCGACGAGAATGACGTCCACGCCGGTGTCGTCAACGATGCTCGCGGTCACGGCGTCGTACGCTGTCAGCATCGTGATCGGCTCCTCACCAGCCATCGCCTGCAGATCCCGGACAGTTGGCATATCCGAGCGGGGGCGCGCCTGCGCCTTACCTGTTCGGGTTGCGCAGTTCGCGCAGGAAACCGCAAGGTGCTTGCCGCACCTAGCTGTACCACAGGTCGTGCCAACAGTCGAGAAGACGGACCCGGACGGCGTGGACTTCGGGTGGGTGATGCAGGTCACGTTCGTGACGACGATATTGGTCGGCTCGCCGCTCGTTGTGCTCGCGTCGACCGCGGTCACGCTCCAGACCTGGACCGCGCGGGCGATGTTCGCGGTCCGCGTCGGCGCGCTCATCTGGTTCCTGACGGCCGTCTGCGTCTACCTCTACGCGCGATACCGGGCTTGATCGAACTCGCTCGCCCACTCGAATGCCATCCCGGCCCGCCGGGCGGCCGTCGCGTCGCTCTCTGAATCGCCGACGAACACGGCCGCGCCGGGGTCGACCCCGATTTCTTCGGCAATCGCCAGCAGACCCTCCGGGTCAGGTTTCGGTGACTCGACGGTGTCACGGCCGACGACCGGCCCAACGTGACTGTCGAGGCCATGGACATCCAGCGCGGCCCGACACGCCTCCTCGGCGTTGAGCGAGCACACGCCGACGGGGACGCTGTGTGGGAGGCCGTCGGCGAGGGTCAGTCGCTCCGACTCGTGCGCCCCGGTCCGCTCGTGGTCGGTGATCGCCGCCTCGACGGCGTCACGGTGGTCGGTCTCGGATGACAGCGTCAGCATCTCCCAGAGGTCGCGGTTCTCGGGGTCGACGTTTCGTTCCCGCAGGACCGTCGCGACGTCGCTGGTCACCGTAGCCCAGTCGACGGCCAGCCTGACGAGCGTCCCGTCGAGGTCGTAGATGACGGCGTCGTGTGTCACACCAAGCGATAGGGCCGACGCCCGCAAAACCGCTTCGCCCCGTCGAGCCTACTCCAGCAAGTCCTGTGCGATAATGTTCTGCTGGATTTCGCTGGTCCCCTCATAGATGGTCGTCACCTTCGCATCGCGGTAGAAGCGCTCGACGGGGTAGTCCGTCGTGTAGCCGTAGCCGCCGTGGATCTGAATCGCCTCGTTGGCTACGTCCACCGCCGTCTCGCTCGCGAAGTACTTCGCCATGCTCGCCGCCGCTCTCGCTCGCTCGCCGCGTTCCAGTTGCTTTGCGGCGTCCCACGTCAACAGCCGCGCCGCCTGCACGTTCGTCGCCATGTCCGCGAGCTTGTGCTGAATCGTCTGGAACTCGCTGATCGGCTGGTCGAACTGCTCGCGCTCCTGCGCGTAGTCGAGGGCCTCGTCGAGCGCGGACTGTGCGAGTCCGACGGCCTGCGCGGCGATGGCGACCCGACCGGTCGTCAGAATCGACAGCGCCGCGGCCAGTCCCTTGCCCTCCTCGGTCAGTTGGTAGCGCTCGGGCACGCGGACGCCGTCGAACTGGAGCGGAGTCGTGTCGCTCGCGCGGAGGCCGAGTTTGTCCTCTTTCTCGCCGACAGTGAGCCCCTCTGTGTCTTTCGGCACCAGAAACTGCGTTATCGAGTCCGGGTCGTCGGGGTCGGTCTTCGCGAAGACGATGACGACGCCCGACCGCTTGCCGTTGGTAATCCACTGCTTCTCGCCGTCGATGACGTACTCGTCGCCGTCGCGCCGGGCGGTGGTCGACATCTCCCGCGGGTTCGACCCGGCCTGTGGCTCCGAGAGCGCGAACGCGCCGACCGGGCGGCCGTCGGCCATGTCGGGGAGCCAGTCGTCCTGCACTGCTTTGGAGCCGAACTGTGCGATACACGAGGTCGCGAGACAGTGGACCGACAGCGCCGTCGCGACCGCGAGCGACCCGTACGCGAGTTCCTCGTTGACCAGCGCGTACGTCGGCTTGTCGGCGTCGAAGCCGCCGTATTCGGCCGGTGTCGTCAGCCCAGTGATGTCGATATCCGCGAGCCCGTCCCAGCACTCTTCGGGAAAGGACTGCTCGCGGTCGGCATCGGCGGCTTTCGGACGGATGTCCTCGACCGCGAACTCTCGAACGGTGTCTCGGATGGCTCGCTGTGCAGCGGAGAGATCCATACCGACCGTTACAGCGGAGTCACGAAAATATTCGGGGTCAGTTGGACTCGACGAGGTCGATGTCGAGGTACTGTTCGAGCGCCTTGATCGTCGACCCACCGACGTTCGCCTGCGTCGCGCGCCCCTGCTCGACAGCGAGGATGTCCGCTTCGTCAAGATCGAGCTCCTCGGCCAACTCACCTGTCTGGAGGCCCTCGCCCTGACGCGCCTCCGTCACGCGCTCGCCGTACTTGCTGACCAGATACGGGAGCTGGTCGTCGTCGTAATCAGCGCCGTCCTCCCAGTGGGAGGCATCGGCCTGCTGTGCGTCTTGCATCTTCGCCGCGTTCTGCGCGGCTTTGCGTTTCCGGTTCTGCTCGTCGCGCGAGCTGTCACTGCCCGTCGTTCGCTCGTTTTCCCCGTGGTCACGCGCACAGCTGTCACACACCTGGAGGGTCGCACCAGCGACGTTCGCGGTCTGGAGGTCGCCGCCGTCGCTACCGCAGAGCTCACAGCTCCCGCCGGCGCTATCGCCACCACTGCCGGTCGAGTATTTGGCCATGCCCCCCGTAGCGGTTTCGTGATATTTCAAACGTCCGGTTCGCTCGAGTGACACACCCTCCCGGGGCGGGTCTAAACGAAAGCGCTTTTATTGACCCACCGGGAACGGTTGAATGCACTCAGCAAGAGCGCGCGTGGGTAGCCAAGCCAGGCCAACGGCGCAGCGTTGAGGGCGCTGTCCCGTAGGGGTCCGCCGGTTCGAATCCGGTCCCACGCACTCTCAGAGCGCAGGTGCATTCCCTTGGGACTGCACCCACGCAAACTTACTTCGGACACAACGCTTCCAGAGCGCTCGCTGTCCCGTCTCTCGTCAAAATAGATGACCGCGAGCCTGAGCGAGCCCACTCCTCGCTCACCGCATCTCGTCGAGCGCGACCGCGTGCTCGATGTCGACCGAAATCCAGTGGGTGGGGAGCTCGTCGTCCTGATCGCCGAAGACAGTGAGCTCTGTCGGATTGTCCGCGTCGTCAACCGCATAGTCGAAGCGAGCCGATCCCGCGGGGCGAGCAGACGAATCACGGAGTGGGTCATACACCGACATCGTCAGTCCCTCGTTTGAAACGACGTGGACACTCCTCATAAGCGGCAGTTGTGATTCCTGCGGTGTGAGAATCAGCCAGTAGAGGCGGTGGATGCTATCGCCCCAGTAACTGTTCGGGTAGAGCGGTGTGCGGGACCGGATTCGAACCGGATGGAGACGGTCGGCCTCGCGTTGCTCGGCCGCTGCGACTCCCAGGGTTCGGAATCCGCTGGCGATTCTGCTGCTCGCGGTTTGCTCGCAGCAAGAATGCGCGGGACCGGATTCGAACCGGCGGACCCCTACGGGATAGCGTCCTAAGCGCTACGCCTTTGGCCTGGCTCGGCAACCCGCGCGCACCAGTCGGTATCCGCGTTGGCATCAAGAACCCTTCGCTTGCGGGCGACGAAGGTTTAGGTAGGATGGGGAACAACGAACTCGTATGTACCGCGCCAGCGACCGAATCGAGCACGACGAGTGGCTCTCCGACATCGAAGCCGCGTCGGATAGGCTCGACCTCGGGACGGAGGCGCGGTCCCACGCGGTCGACCTGTTTCTCTCGACAGTTCCGGACGAAGACCGCTCGAAACAGGCGACAATGGCTGCCAGCGTGTACGTCGCCGCGCTGGTCGCTGGTGAGGAGCGGTCCCAGTCCGCTGTCGCGGAGGCGACTGGCGTCTCCCGGTTGACGATTCAACAGCGCTGGAAGGACTTGCTGGAGACGGCCGGGCTGGAAGCGCCGGGCTGGTAGCTACGAAATGTTCTGACGGCCGGTGCGGTTCGGCGTGAGGTTCCCGTGTTCGTCGATTTCGCCCTCGACGATCCGGGTCGAAGAGATGATGTCGCCGTCCTCGGCGCGGACGTGCGGGACGACTTCGATTTCGAGCGGGTCGTGGCCCCGCTCCTCGCGGATCTCGTTGATGCGGCGGCCGCCGGTCTCCGTCTCGGGCGAGACGACGAGCGTGTCGAACTGCGGCTCCGTGGCGATACCGGTCGGCTCGGTGAGTTCCCGGACCGCCCATTCGCGGCCCTGGTCGGCGGCGAGCGTCGCGAGTTCGTCGGCGAGTGCAGATTTCCGTTCGCTGAACGGCCGAACGTGGCGCTGGTCGTGGCGCGTCTTCGGCGCGAGGTCGTCGCTGGTGAGGCCAACTGTCACGTCCCCGAGTTCGAATGCGCGTTCGAACAGCGCGCGGTGTCCGTCGTGAATCGGGTCGAACGTTCCCCCCAGCGCGACATTCATATCCCGGGCAACGGCGCGGGTAGGTTTAGTAATATCGACTCGCGAAACGGCTTGCAGGAACCCGTTTTGACTACACGTCGGCGTCGTCGTCGCCGCCCTCGGACCCGTTTCCTTCGTCGCCAGTGTCCTCGCTGGCGTCGGTGTCGTTCGTGCCGTCGTTCGCATCCTCGACCGAAATCGTTACCGGCTCGTCGTCGGGTTCCAGCGTCGTCTCGCCGCCGCCGATATGGTCGTCGAGGTTGAACACCGTGTTCAGTTCCGACTGGATGTCTCCGACGATGGTGTTGACGAGGTCGCTCGGCGGAATAGCGCTGTACTCGTAGGGGTTGTTGCCCGCGCCGTCGCTCTCACGCTTCTGGCGGGTCACGACTTCCTCCTCGGTGAGCGCCGCCAGAGCCTCGCGGACCGTGCTCGGATACAGACCGGTCCCCTCGGCTATCTCCTCGCTGGTGCTCTCGGGATGCTGTCTTAGGTGGACGTAGATCCGCGCCCGCGTCTCCGTGTCGAGCACCCACGCCAGCAGGTCGACGATCCCTTCGTCGAACTGCTCGACCGCGCGGTCCGCCTCCTGTTCGATTCGTTCACGGACATCGCCTGTGTCCTCGAGGTCGTCGTGATCGTTGTCGTCTGCAGACATGCGTTGTCTCTGTGAGGACAAAAGCTACAGCTGGATAAAAACCCTTGGCTCAGACTCTCCTGTCGCTCCGCAGTATCGAGCAGGCAAGTCCGGCCGCGGACGACAGCCCAGATCAGGACAGGCGAAGCGAGTCAGCGAGCGCCATGACCCCCTCCTCCGCACGAAGCCGGCGCTGTCGCTCGGCCCCGCTTTCGCGGTCGTACAGCCCCCACAGTCCGTCGATACCCAGCCGGTCGCTCTCCATCTCGACCAGTTCCTCGACCGAGCGTGTCGTCGAGATGTCACGCGATATCAGTTCTGCGGACTGGCCGTGGCGGATTGCACGCCACTTGTTCTCGTCGAGGAACTCCCGGCGGAGTCGCCGGCCGGACTCCCCGTCTTCGTAGCGCTCGGCGAGATCGACGACGAGTTCGCGGACGTACTCGACGAAGGCCAGCACCCGGTCCGGGTCGGCTTGCCCGTCCGGAGCACGTACCTCGACGGTGCCGTGGCCCGAATGCGGTCGCACGTCGAACCACAGTTCGCCGCGGTCGTCGATACTACCAGTTTCGAGCATCCGCCGTTCGTAGGTCTCGAAGGCGTCGTAGTCGTCGAACGCTGTCGGCATCCCGGTGTTGGGCAGGCCCTCGAATATCTTCCCGCGGGCGGACTGCAGCCCGGTGTCGAAGCCGTTCCAGTACGGCGAGTTCGCCGACAGTGCAAGCATCAGCGGGAGATGCCAGCGGAGTTCGTTCGCCACCCAGACGGCCTTGTCGGCGTCGTCGACGCCGACGTGGACGTGCAGGCCTGCGGTCGTGTTGCGGTGCTGTGGGTACTGGATTCGGTCTAGCTGGGACTTGTACCGGGGCTTCTCGGCGTGTTCGAGTTCGCGCCACTTCGCCAGCGGGTGCAGTCCAGCAGCGGCGATACCGAACCCGTTCGCTTCGGCGTGGTCGACCAGCGCATCCCGGACTGACCGAAGGTGCTTCCCGGCGTCCGCCGGGTCGTCGATACGCGGCGTCTGCGTCTCGATAACGCACTTGAACAGTTCGTGGTCGAGCCGGCCGTCGAGAACCGCAGGCGGCTCCGTCTCGTAGACGAGTTCGTCCGTGCCAGACGTCGGGCGACCGAACTCGTCGACGACGTAGAACTCTTCCTCGATGCCGAGCGTCCCCATCCGGGTAAAATGCTCGGCAGATCCCGTCGCGTCCATTACTCAGCACATCGGAATCGACCCGGTAAAGCCTTCCGTCCCCGCCCGCTCAGCCCGCACAACTGGATTCCATCCTGACGTGAATCGCGTGAACAAGAGGTCCCGCGTCAGTCCTTGCGGAGCCGAGCGACGATACCGAGATGGTCCTCGTGATACGGGTCCAGTCGCGCCGTCTCCAGCAGTTCGTACTCGGCGCTGAGTTCCGCACGCACGCTGTCGAACACGGCGTCGGGGTCGGCAGTCACGTCCTCGCTCCGGGCTTTGATAGCCGCGAGCAGCCGACCGTCGTCGGTCAGGAACTGTTTGTTGAGTGTCGCCACCCGGGCCTGCCCTCTGGTTGCCACGTCCTGTACAACCACGTCGACCGGTTCGACGACGTGGGCGTAGCTCTCAGGCTTGCGTGCGTCCTTGAGCAGCGGGAAGAGATTCCGCCGGCTCTCCGCGGCGTCCAGCAGTTCCCGCACGGGCCGGGGCGCGAACTCGACGGCGTAGGTCGGGCCGCCGAAATCGGCAACGTGACTCACGGTCGTCCCGGCCGCCGCACCGAGGTACAGGACGGTCTCACCGCCCTCCAGACCGGTGTCCATTCCGTGCGCAAGCATCGCACCGAGCTTCGAGCGGTGGGGGTCCCACCGCCGCCAGTCACCGTCCGTCCGCTCGCCGTACACCGGCTGTCCCTGTGTGGCGAGACTCGTCTCACCGCCGAAGTCGTGGCGCTCAACGCCGGATGGAAGGGTCATTCGTCGTCCCCCTCCTCGGCTCGTGCCTGAATCCGTTCGATGCGCTCGTCAAGTTCCACCTGCAGGTCTGGCCGGCGGTCGCCGCTGTAGTGGTCGATGCGGGCGGCAATCGAGAGCTTCCCCGCAAATGCCCGCGCAGCCGACCCGCGGTCCTCCCGGCGGGTCCCGCGCACGTACTCGTGGGTGAAGATGACGCCGTGTTTCGGGGACGGCGCGTTCCCTTTGAGGTGTGCGAACAGCGCGTCTTCCGCGCCGAGGACCTGTACCGTCCCGCTCGGTTTCTTCGCCAGCGCTTCGAGGCCGCCGGCCAGTGAAATCAGGCGGGCCGCAAGCACCGGCCCGGCCAGCATCGAGAGGTTCGGCGCGACGGCGGGCGCGGTCCGTTCGATGTACGCCCGAAGCGAGTCCGCCTCGTCGGCCAGCTCGGCCGTCTGCCCGGCGAGCGCCCGGAGGGCAGTGTCTCCCTCGTCCTCGTCGTCTCGGTCGGCCAGCGAGCGAGCGTACTCGACGCCGCTCCCGCTATCACCGTGCCGGCTCCCGCCCCACTCGGCGACCCGTTCGGCGAGTTCGTTTGCCGTGCGCTCGCAGTCGGCCATCGCCCGGACCGCGTGGACGAGCTGCTGGTCGTCAGCGCCCTCTCGTTCGGCGACCGCCGCGCTGGTGGCCGCCATCGTCACCTCGTGCAGACGGTCGTAGTAGTCCGCTTCGTCGTCTGCGAACCCCGCCTCGACTGCCTGCTGTGGCCAGTCCTCCGGCGTGTCGGCTCGCCCGGCCTCTATCTGTTCGACAGCGGCCGCGTCGTCGTCCGGGTCCAGCCCGGCGAACCACCCGTTGCTCATAGCCGTGTGTGTACGCCCGACGCGAAAAAGTGACCCGGTTAGCGCCTGCGAAACGCGTCGGATCTCGCTTTCGATCCGGCCTCAACGCATCCCTGGCGGCGGACCACGGTCCCGCGGGTCGTCGTCACCGTCCTCTTCTTCGAGGTCGATACCGGCCTCCTTGCGTCGGCGAATCACTTCCTGCAACTGCCGATAGTAGTACAGCGTCCCCACGACGCCGATGACGATGGCGATGGCCGACAGGCCGCCGAACAGCCACAGGTCGCGGTCAAGATAGTACCGGACGACAATCTGGTCGGAGGTCACCTCGTCCCAGCGGATGACCTGCTGGCCGTCGACGGTCTCCGACTCGTAGCCTCCCGGGCTGATTCGCGAGAGGAACGGAATCCCGGCCCCAGTGTTGGGCGGGAGCACGACCGTGTACGAGCCGTCCTCGACGAGCGTGGGGGAAGCGAAGCGCTTGCCGGTCCGAGCGACCGAGTAGCCCACCTTTCCGGAGACGTTCCCGGAGAGATTGACAGTCGTTCGCTGGCGGCTCTCTGAAGCGCTCAGCGAGGAGTTGGCAGCGCTAACGACAGTCCCGTTCTCGTACCGGAACCGAAGCGCACTGATAGGGACACTCCGCTCGCGCCCGAGGCCGTCGACGGTGTACACGTCAAATGTGGTCTCGTTCTCCACGGCGTAGACGGCGGTGTATCTCGATTCCTCGATGACGATTGTTCCGTCTGCCGAGGTATTCCAGTCGTAGCTCGCGTTCTCGTTCAGCCGCTCCGGGTCGACCTCTTCGGAGCCGAAGAAGCCGCTACACCCCGAAAGGGCGACCAGTGCGAGAACGGCGACCAACAGGAGATGGCGGCGTTTCATAGCTCGAAAGTCAGGGCACGATTGCCAGCAGCTCCGACGGCATGTACTGCCCGATGTCGGCGAGCAGCCCCGGCGGGTCGGTGTCCGGGTTGCAGATGATGCTCTGTTCTAACAGGCCGATGCGTTCGACAGTGACGATGTCCTGTGCGTGGCCGGCGCGGTTGACCGTCGCACGCGCTTCCGAGCGTGTCACGCTGTTCGCGTTGATGCGACCGTTGTTGCCACGGCTCCACTCGTACAGGCGGTCCTGCTCAACCTCCGAGAGGCGTGCTGGGTCGCCAGCGACGAACCGGAGCGGAAGGTGCTGGACCAGTCCGAACCGCTTCCGGATCTGGCTGGGCGTCCCCTGCCCGAGACCGAGCTGATCGGCCGGAATTCGGACCGTCTGCCCGAAGCCGACGTCGAGGACGAACCCGTCCTCGTCCCAGCTATCGAGCGTTCCGACGTACGTCTCGCCGTCCTCGTGGTCGGCGACCATCTCGCCGAACTCCTCGCGCAGCAGGTTCTTCGCGACCGTCTCGTCGGGGCCGTCGACGGTCACCGACGGGAACTCGTCGTCCCGGAGGCCGATGTCGTACGCCACGTCGAGGTCACCGAGTTCGTTGCCGACCATCGAGCGCAGCCCATCGAGCGTACGGTCCCGGGCATCGCCGGCGACGTACACTTTTGTACCGAGAACGACCATCAGGCTTCCACGTCCACGTCAGCGTTCAGTTCGTCTCTGAGCTCGTCGATGCGGTTCTCCATCGCGGTGACGAGACGGGTGTTCTCCATCGTCTCGACCTGGTTGCCACATTCGGGGCACTCGAAGCCGAACTCCATCGCCTCGCCGAACTCGAAGCGAATGCCGCAGTGTTCACAGAGGTAGAACTCGTTTTCCCGCTCGTACTCGCGGCGCTCTTCGAGGCCGTCGAGCAGGCGGTGCATCTCCTCTTGCAGTTGTTCGGGGATCTTCTCGTACTGGAACGTCCAGAGGTACGTGAGCCACCCGGAGTCCTCGTCGCGGAGCCGACGATAGGTCGCGAGGTCGTTCTCGTAGAGGATAAACAGCGCTCTGCGCACGTCGTTCAGTTCGAGTCCGAGCTCCTCGGCCAGTTCTTCGTCGGTCACTTCGCCGTCCGGCGGCGCGGCGGCGACCGGCATCCCTTTCGGTCCGACCAGCTCGTGGAGGTATTTCTGTATGACGGGGTCCTCCAAGAGTTCCTCAAAAGCCATTACCCGCACATCCGGGAGTCATGTGGTTAAAACCATCGGGTCGTCCTCTCTTGAACGCTGACACAGAGGCCGGGACCATGCTGCTGGTGGGAAGCACTCGTTGTGCCCGCAGGCAGCCAGCAACAGCGACGGACAGCAGTCCTTTTTCGGGCACCACTGTCACCGTAATCCGTCGCCACGACCCTCGCTATTCGATTTGCTCGACTGGAGTCCGACAGGAGGAGCAGGTCTCTTTGTCGATAGCGACGAAGACGGAGTCACAGGACGGACACTCGTAGAGATTCGACTCAGGTTCGTCGGCCGCGCCGTCACCGCCGGCGGAGCTAGCCTGAACACGGTTGTTCGTCACTGCACTGGCCTCTGGACCGTTGTCTGACTGCCCCTTCCCACCCGAGAGTACATCCGAGACGGATTTTTTGATTTTGTCTAGCATCACGAGTTGCTGCAGGATAGTAGTCATTTGAATTACTTTAACAGCTGTGGTTTTCAGGCCACCGACAGTTTCAGGCGACTTTGTTGACTGGCGAACAGTCAGAGGTCGTCGAGCGGTCGCGGCGACGCCTGTTCGTATTCGATAACGTCGAACCCGTCGTGGGACTCCCGGGACAACTCCGTCCATTCCGCTCCCAGGTCCGGGAAGTAGCGGTCCCCCTCGTTTCGCTCGTGGATGCGGCTGAGAAAAATCCGGCCGGCAAACGGGAGAAACAGGTCGTACACCGCCTCGCCGCCGATGACGTAGGTGACAGGCGGCGAGTCGCTCGCTCCAGTGGCGTCGCCAGCGAACGATTCGGTTGCGCCAGCGCGGGCGGCGGCATCGACGGCTATCTGCGGCGTCGTGGCGTACTCGACCGTCTCCGAGTCGGCGCTCCGGCTATCATCGGTCGTCAGAACGACAGTGTAGCAGTCAGTTAGCGGGTCCATCGAATCGAACGTCCGGCGGCCGAGGATGACCGGGTGACCCGCGATGCGGTCCTTGTACTGGCGCACGTCCTCGGGATAGTGCCAGGGGACGCCGCCGTCCAGGCCGATGACGTTGTTCTCGTCGGCTGCGACTACGAGGACCAGTTCGGTGTGGGGTGCTGTCATTTGTACCCCAGTGCCTCCAGCCGGTCGTCGAGCGCCCCGGCAAACTGTGTGTCGGACGCGTCCTCGAACTCGGTGTAGCCATCGAGTAGCGTCGCGATATCCACGTCGGCGTACCGGTCGCTGTCAAAGTGGTTCCGGACGACGGCGGCGGCGATATCGCTGTCCTCGGCCGTGCCGCCACAGCCCTTGATGACGGATTCGTGGGCACTGTCGCCCCACGCCGCCCGCTTTCGGACCTCGTCGCCGGGCCGGTCGTGGTAGACCAGTCGGGCGTGCTTCGCAAAGGGTGCGGCGTCGCCACAGATCCGTTCGGCCTCCTCGCGCATCGCCGGGCCGATGGGGGCCTGGGACGCGACGACGGTCCCGTTCGGCGAGGCGAACGCCGGGCCGTCCGCGTTGCCGTCGCCGAGTGCCATCGCGCGGACGGCGTCGGGGAACCGGCTGAGCGTCGCCAGGTCGGTGACGCGGTGTCCCTCCCGCTGGCCGGGGGCACGGACGACGAGTGGGACGTGATACATACTGTCGTGAGTCCCGATGCGGTGGCTGACGGCCGGCGGTTCCTCGGGGATTGCCGTTGGCTCGCCGAAGCCCTCGCCGTGGTCACCGGCGAAGACGACCAGCGTGTCGTCGAGGACGCCCTGTTCGTCCAGTCCGCGGATCAGTGTCTCGAAGATGGCGTCGGCCTGCCGGACCGCGCCGTCGTATATCTGTTCGAGAATGCCGGCAAAGCCAAGCGACAGGTTCCCGGAGAGGAACTCCCAGTGCCACTTGAACCCCATCGACTCCTGGAGTTCGCGGGAGCGCTCGTCGCTCCACTCGTCGTAGTCGGCGAGCGGTTCGTACGGGCGGTGGGTGTCCATCAGATTGATGCAGGCGGCCCACTCGTTCTCACGCTCGTCAATCCACTCCAGCGTCCGGTCGGCGTACCAGAAGCCGTTTGGCCAGTCGCCCAGCGAGCCGTTCGTCTCGTAGGCCGAGTCATACTGCTCGGGCGAGCCGACCGCCGTCTGGAACACCTCGTCGAGCCCTGACTCGTGGTCGGTCAGGAACGGATTGTCGGAGAACAGCCCCGTGTCATAGCCCGCTTCAGCCAGTTCTTCGAAGATTGTGTGGCTGGCGTCGAGTCTAGCGGTGTGGTCGACGCCGTGTTCGTGGGTCTCGTGGCCCGTGAACATGCTGACGTGGCTGGGGACGGTCCAGTTGCTCGGGCTGCGAGCCTGCGTGTACACCGTCGCCTCCTCGGCAAAGGCGTCAAGAAAGGGCGTCGTCTCCCGGCGATAGCCCAGAACGGAGGTGTTCCGGGCGCGGAGACTGTCAGCGACGACGACCAACACGTTGTGACGCGACATCTGAGCCACACTTAGCGTCGAGGGATAAAAGCCCCGCGGCACAACTGCGTGGGTATCACTCTTCGTCGGGATCGACGACCCGCTTGCCGGTTTCCTGCGGGACGACGACTCTCTCGGGGTTCTCCCACTCGCGGTCCAGTTCCCGGCCCTCGAAGAGGCGGTCGAGGAAGACGGCCAGGGAAGCGACCTCGGAGTGTGGCTGGTTGGTGACGCCGACGTTCCAGTCGGCGTGTTCGTACACTTCGAACGGGACCTTCTCTGCGCCAACGACGACCAGCAGCGGTTCCTCGGCGTGGGCCTCGCGGACATCACCCTCGATATCTTGCACCGGTTCGCCGTACATCGTCAGGTGGACCACGCGGCCCTCGAAATCACGGATGAGCCGCTTCGGTTTCTCTGTCGAGGCCACGTCGAAGGGGCCGCCAAAGCGGTCGGTGATGTCTATCACCGTGTCGGCCTGATTGCGAGCGGCGTTGGCCAGCACGACTTTGTCAGCCCCGAGCGCGCGTGCGGTGAGACCGACGTGGGTCGTCATCCGCTCGTCCCGGCCGGGCCGGTGGCCCAGTCGAAGCACCGTCACCTGCGGCGACTCTTTCATCCGTCGCTCCGTGCCGCTTCGATAGCCGACCGAACCGGCTCGTAGGCGATTTCGCTCCACTCGACCCGCTCGTCGTTGACGAACACGGTCGGCGTCCCCTGGACGCCACGGTCGATACCGGCATCGCGGTCGCCGGAGACTGTCGGGCGGTACAGTTCCCCCGTCGCGGCCGCTCGAACCGTTTCGCCGTCGACGTCCAGTCCCTCCGTCAGTTCGGCGTAGGTGTCCGGGCCCAGCTGGTTCTGGTTCGCGAACAGGCGCTTGGAATACGTGAAGAAGGCCGCCGCGCCGACGTTGTCCTGCACGGCGCGCGCGGCGCTTGCGGCCTGCCACGAGACTTCCTCGTCGACCGGAATCGGGAAGTCGTGGTGCTCGTAGCGGACGGTTCCGTCAGCGAGGTAGTCGTCGCGGAGTTGCGGGAAAACGGACTCCGAGTAGGTCGCACAATGTGGACAGGCGTAGTCCTCGTACACCGCAACGGTCACGTCGGCCCCGGGGTCGCCCGCAACCGGCGTTGAGAGCGGTTGGCCCGGGAGCGGCGTCGGCGTCTCCGTTGTCCCGGCTGATTCCGACTCCGAGCTACCGCCGGCACAGCCGGCCATCGCGCCGATAGCGCCGACGGTGGCCGCCAGCAGCCCGCGGCGAGTGAATCGAGTCATAGCCGACTCTCACAGGGGAAGCTATAAAACGACGTTGTCATCCGTTACTGGGGTACGGATTCCCCTGGAATCGGCCGCGACCACAACGTTTTTTCTCGCATGGGAAGCATCGCACCTATGGACGTATCAGAGAAGCGAATAGTCGTCACCGGCGGGGCGGGCTTTATCGGGTCGCATCTGGTCGAGCGCCTCGGTCCGGACAACGACGTAGTGGTCGTCGACAACGAAGCGAACGGGCAATCCGAGTGGGTCCATGAGGACGCGACCTATCTGGATGGTGACCTCACCGACCCCGACGTCGTCGCCGAGGCCATCACGAGCGATGTCGACCTCGTCGTCCACCTCGCGGCGTCGAAACTGGTCGACACGGACACGCCCCGCCGACAGTTCGAGGACAACAGCGACATCACCTACAACATCCTCGAACGGATGCAGGAAGTCGGCGTCGAGAACCTCGTGTTTACGTCGTCATCTACTGTATACGGCGAAGCGCCGCGGCCGACTCCGGAGGATTACGCGCCGCTCGAACCAATCAGCGTCTACGGCGCGACGAAACTCGCCGAGGAGTCGCTCGTCTCGACGTACGCCCACAGCCACGACATCCAGTCGTGGGTGTTCCGATTTGCGAACATCGTCGGCCCCCGCCTGCGCGGCGCGGTCATTCCCGATTTCATCGAGAAGCTCACCGAAGACTCGTCGACGCTGACGATTCTCGGCGACGGCCGCCAGGAGAAGTCCTACATGCACATCTCCGAGTGCATCGACGCGATGCTGTTCGCCGTCGAACACGCCGACAAGGACCACAACGTGTTCAATCTCGGGACGCGGACCACCACGTCAGTCGACCGCATCGCCAGCATCGTCGCCGACGAGATGGGCATCAACCCCGAGTACGAGTACACCGGCGGTGACCGCGGCTGGACGGGTGACGTGCCGCGAATGCGCCTCTCCGTCGACAAGCTCTCGGCGCTGGGCTGGGAGCCCGAACAGTCGAGCGACGACGCGGTGCGGCAGTCGACCCGCGAACTACTCGAAGAACTCTGAGCGCGGCGTCAGGCCGGGTACGTACCGTTTAATTGTGCTTTTTCGACGACGTGGCCGCTGGCCGCGTCGTACACGTCGTCCTTGTCCGCTGCCGGGGAGAGGTCGAGCGTCGTGTCTAGCGCGTACAGCAGGAAACGGTACGTGTGCTCCCGGTCCGGCGGGCTCGGACCGCCCCAGCCGACCTCGCCGAAGTCGTTCTGTCCCTCTGTGGCCTCGTCGGGTGCCCATCCCTCTGGAATCCGGTCGATATCCGGCGGGATGTTCCAGATGAGCCAGTGGTCCCACACCTTCCCGGCCGGCTCCTCGGCGTCCGGGTCGTCGACGATGAGGAGGAGCGACGACGCGTTCGACGGGACGTTCTCGACCTCCAGCGGGGGGTTCGTGTTCGCCGCCGAGTAGCCGTGTTCCTCGGGGATGCGCTCGCCGTCGTCGAAGGCCGGACTCCGGAGCTGTAGGTCTGCCATGTACGGATATTTGACAGACAAACACAAAAACGTCGTCCCGGCAGCCATTTGCGGCTCCGCACCGAACCGCCGGACGTGCAGGTCGTGGGCTACCGCGCACGGGTCGACGAACACGCCGCGCTCCTGTTAGCCGAGGGCGGGAGCGTCACTACTGAGCGACTTGACCCGGGAACCGAACTCTCCTATACGCTCGGGGAGCGCCACTGCGCCGGCGCGGTGGACGGGAAGCAGCATTTTCGATGCGACAACGACCCCGCGCCGTACTGTCCAGAACACACGGATATCTGGCCGTGTGCCCGCTGTACCGGGGACTGCAACAAGCCGCTCGAAACGTGTGACGAGGAACACGCGGTGTATCTGGCGGCGTTTGCGCCGGACGTCGTCAAGGTCGGCGTCACCCGCTCCTGGCGGCTGGAAACACGGCTCCGCGAACAGGGGGCCGACAGGGCCGCCCACCTCCGGACCGTCGCCGACGGCCGCATCGCCCGGCAGGTCGAGGCCGACATCGCCGTCGAGTTGGGAGACCGGGTCAGAGTTCCCACGAAGATATCGGGATTCGACCAGTCCGTCGACACGGACTGGTGGGCGTCGCTCTGTGAGCGCTATGACCCGCTGGCGACCTACGACTTCGAGTACGACCTGTCCCTTTCGGACCGTCCGATGGCCGAAACCCTGGCGACGGGGACTGTCCGGGGGACGAAGGGGCGAGTCGCCGTGCTTGAGAACAACAGCAGCGTCTACGCCGTCGACCTCCGACAGCTCGTCGGCTACGAACTCACAGACGGCGGAACGGACCGCGACCTCCAGTCGAGTCTCGGTGCGTTCAGGTAACACGCGAGACTGGCGTCGCTGTAATCCGTACTTGTCCGTGCAGAAGACATTTAGTGGCGGCTGTTGCCCATCCTCGTGTGCGACGTGAAACCCTCCTGACCGGTGGCGTGGTCGTGGTCGTCCTGACCATGCTCATCGGTGCAACAGCGGTCCCCGGCGCGCTCTCCGAACCACAGGACGACGTTCGCGAGAGCTATCTCGACCTCCGCGAGACGACCATCGAACCGGCGTCGGTCGACGGCCAGACAGTGACGCTCTCTATCGACGCCCGGCTCTCGCACCGCGGCGGTCCCGCCGAGAACGTCACCGTCGAGACGCGGGCCATCGACGCGGACACCGGCCTCGTCGCGACGACGACGCGGCAGTCAGTCGGCACAATCGAAGGGGAACGAGAGGTATCGGTGCGGTCGAACATCACGGTCGAGCGGGCGGGCGGCTACCGGATCGACACGATCGTCTACGAGGACGGTGACCGCGTCGAGACCGGTCAGCAGTCGGTCCAGAACGTCGACGCGCTCACGCCGGCGTACGCCCGGAGTAGCGTGACCTTCCAGCGGTTCGAGAACGCCGGCGTCCCGCTCGATTCCATCACCTACCGAATCGACGGCGTCTCGGACAACCGGACGACACTGAACGTCTCAGTGTACGTCACGAACGCCGGCAACGACCCGTCTGATGACCTTTCGCTCCGGCTCCGGGCGCGGCAGGCCGACTCGAACGTCATCGCCGACGAGTCGACCGTGCGGGTCGGCCAGATTCGCCCCGGCCGGACGGAAATCGTCAGAACCCACCTGACGGTGCCTGACGACTACAACTACTGGCTCGACGGCATGCTGCTCTCCGACGGCGTCATCGTCGGGACCGAAAGTTCCCCGGCGAACCTCCATCCGACGGAGCGTCTCCAGGAGAACGAAACCCGGCAGGAAGTCGGCTTCCAGTCCAGCGACTTCGAACGGGACCGCCCCGAAGAACGAGAGATGGACGAGCCACAGCAGACGATGGCTGAAGAAGGTCCCGGCTTCACGGCGCTGGCCGGACTGATTGCGGTCCTCGCAAGCGCGCTCCTCATCGCACGGAGACAGACCAATGAGTGATACCTCCAACACCGACACAGTGGCACAGGATATCGACGCGGAGACCGGCGACACTGTCGACGAGCCAGACGGCGACTCTGGTCCGGCGATAGCTATCTACGCGCAGTGGGCGGTGTTCGCTATTCTCACGCTCGTGGCGCTCATCGCGACACTGCAGTTCTACTTCTCCGCGTCGTCGGCGATTGATACGTTCGTGACTGACCGATACCGGCCACTGTTCAACGCGGCGTTCAACCTCGCCGTGGTGCTCGCCTGTGGGCTCGGCCTCTCGGTGCTGGTCCGACGGCTCGCCTGAGCCCGGCACCATCCATGTCAAGCGCCCGCAGTCGCCGTTTCACTGTTCCGAGGTCTCAGGCGAGTTGCAGCGCCATCGCTGATATGAGTTCGGCTAACTGTACCGGGGCGACGAACCCCCCGAAGACAGCGCGATTCTCCGGACCAGCGCCCCCGCTGACCAGCTGTCTACTCGGGCTATCTCTGGACGGCAACCCTTTTCAGCGGGCCAACCAAAACCGGGCGTATGGCAGACGATGAACCCGAAAACGCTGACGAATCGGCGGACGCGACCGAGGACGGCGGCGAGGAGAAGTCCTTCCGCGAGCGGGTCGAGGAGATCCGACAGCAGCGCGCCGAGGAGCGCGAAGAAGGCGAGGGCGACGGCAAAGAGATGAGCCGCGAGGAGCGCATGGAAGAGATGATGGGCGGTGGCGGTGGCCCCGGCGGCATGGGCGGGGGCAACCCCTTCGCGCAGATGATGGGCGGCATGATGGGCGGCGGCCCCGGCGGCCCCGGTCCGGGCGGCCCCGGCGGCATGGGCGGCGGCCCGCCAGGGCAGCACGAGGAATCGGGCGGCAACGACAACGAGGAACTCACCCGTGAGATGCGAAAGCTCCGGGACGAAGTCCACGACATGCGACGCTCGCTCGACCGCATCGCCGACGCGCTCGAAGACTAACGGAACACGACTTGCCGACGTTTTTGCAGACAAACGAGGCAGAGACATCTCCTCCAGATAGATCGCGTCCGCTCACCATCGAACAGTGGCGAGGCGACGACCGGCTCCCAGTGAGTGCCAGCAAAACCGCAAACGACTCCTCGACAGTCGCTACACCTCGTCAAACGAGACGCCGGTAACCTCGAAGCGTGCACCACCGTCCGCGCTATCGCGAACGTTGATTTCCCAGCCGTGGGCCTCCGCGACCTTCCGGGCGATACTGAGCCCGAACCCGGTCCCCTCCGTGCTCGTCGAGTAGCCGACTTCGAACACGGTGTCGCGGTCGGCTTCGGGGATGCCGGGGCCGTCATCCGCGACGTAGAACCCGTCGTCTACCGCCCCGACCGTCACGGTTACGTCCGCCCCGGCGTGCTCGACCGCGTTCCGAACGAGGTTCTCGAATAGCTGTTTCAGACGGCTCTCGTTTGCCAGGACGGTCCGGTCGATGTCGGTGACGAGCGTGGCATCGGCTGTCTCGACGTTCGTCCAGCAATCTTCCACGAGCGATGCGAGCGCGACCGGTTCGCGGTCGGTCACCGTCTCCCCGTCCTGTGCCAGCGTGAGCAGGTCCGTTATCAGCGTGTCCATCCGCTCGTGTGCCCGCTCGACAGCGGCCAGATGCTCGCTCTCGCACTCCTCGCGTGCTAGTTCCAGTCGTCCCTCGGCGACGGTCAGCGGATTCCGCAGGTCGTGGGAGACGACGCTGGTAAACGCTTCGAGCCGGTCGTTGTGCTGTTCGAGTTCCTGCTGGTGGTCGCGCAACTGTTCGGTCCCTTCGACCTGCTTGAGCGCGCTGGTGACGTGTCCGGCCAGGATCTCACCGAGGACGACGTCCCGCTGGTCGAACGCCGCGGCCGTCTCCGAACCGGCCAGCAGGATTCCGTGCTCGCCGAGCGGGAGATATAGCTCGCTCTTGATCGGCGTGTCCGGGTTGTAGATGTCGGGGTCGGCATGGACGTCATCGACGGCGAGCGCGTCGCCGGACTCGTAGACACGCCACGCGATGCTGCCTCCGGGCGTGAAGGTCGGCAAATCGTCTAGCAGGTCGTATATCGCGTCGGACGCGGCGACCGGTTCGAGGGTCCGGTCGCCCTCGTCGTAGAGGTGGATCGTGTTCGCTTCGAGCCCGAGCACAGTGCACGCCGTGTCGACGCCGATCTCGGCGACTTCCTCGCGTGTGTCTGCCTGAAGGAGGTTCTGTACAGACTCACTGAGAGCTCTGAGGCGGTGTTCGTGTTCCTTCCGTTCAGTAATGTCCTGCTGGAACCCGACGTAGTTGACGACTGTTCCGTCGTCGTCGCGGACTGGGGCGATAGTCACCTGATTCCAGAACATCGTTCCGTCCTTCCGGTAGTTCCGGAGTTCGACCGACACGGGTTCGTCCGCGTCGATGGCCGCTCGCATCGCGTCGACTGGCTCTGACTCGGTCTCCTCACCCTGCAGGAACCGGCAGTTACGGCCGTACACCTCCGACTCCGTGTAGCCGGTCAGTTCCAGAAACTGCCTGTTGGCGTAGGTGATCGGGTTATCATCTTGTTCGGGGCTGGTAATCGTGATCCCGACCGGTGCCTCGTCCATGGCACGTTTGATCCGGGAAAGTTCCTCTTCGCCGTCTCGCTGGTCGGAGATATCCCGGACAGTACAGACCAGTTCACCGCGGTCGGTCCGCGCGAGTACGTGGTCTTCCGTGAACGTGCTCCCGTCGGCACGGAGCCCGGTCGTCGTCCCACTCCAGTACCCAGTTTCATCGACAGTCGGGACGATCTCGTCGTAGATTCGCGGGATGTCCTCCGCCTGATACAGTAGCTCCCAGTGCTCACCGACCATCTCGTCCGGTTCGTAGCCGTAGAGGTCGGCGTAGGCTTCGTTGACGAAAATGAACGTCCCGTCTTCGTCGAGAATGCTGATTCCTTCCTGTGCGGTCTCGATGGCGTCGAGTTGGCGGTTGCGCTCGCGTTTGACGCGCTGTGACTCCACAGCGTTCGTGATTCTGTTCGCGAGCACCGCGTACTGGTCGGTGCCGCTTTGTTTCTGTAGATAGTCGGTGACACCGGCCGAAATCGCATCGCTGGCGATCTCCTCCGAGCCTTTGCCGGTGTAGAGAATGAAGGGGAGCGAACCGTACTCCTCGCGAACGGTTTCGAGGAACTGGATCCCGTTCCGGTCAGGCATGTCGTAGTCGGAGACGACGCAGTCGATGTCGGTGTCGGTCAGGATTTCCAGTCCCGCCGCGACGCTCGTCGCGGCCTGCACGTCCAGCCGGTCGTCCTCGCGTTCGAGAAACGTCGCCGTCATGTCGGCGAATCCCGGCTCGTCGTCGACGTGGAGAATACGCATCGTCCCAGCGATATCAGTCATAACTTTGCCCAGTAGTCACACATTACAGGACGCCGAATTAAAAGACCGTCTCTGTACTCAGAAGGTGACATATCGACGCCGTTAATGGTCAGTCTGGACTATATCTCGTCCCGAAGAATATTACACATTTCTGATGTTTTCCCGTCTGTTGGCTGTTTCTATCCCTGGCCGACCATCTCGTCCTCGTCTTCCCACTCCTGTTCGCGGAGTTCGTACTTCTGGACTTTCCCGGTCGCTGTCGTGGGCAGTTCCTCGACGAACTCAACGCGGCGGACGACTTTGTAGGTTGCCAGTTCCTCTCGGGTGAAGTTCCGGAGATCCTCGGCCGTCACGCCCGGGTTGTCGGGGTCACCGGAGTTCGGGACGACGAAGGCCTTCGGCGTCTCGCCCCACTCGTCGCTCGGCGCGGGGATAACTGCGACATCGCTGACGGCGTCGTGTTCGTAGAGGGTGTCCTCCAGTTCGATGCTGGAGATGTTCTCGCCGCCGGAGATGATGATGTCCTTCTTGCGGTCGCGGATGGCGATCATCCCGTCCTCGTCGACTGTCGCCAGGTCTCCCATGTGGTAGTAGCCCTCGACGCGGTCGGAGAAGGCCTCCTCCGTCTGTTCGGGCTTGTTCCAGTAGCGGTCCATCACCTGATTGCCGCGGACGACGACTTCCCCGAGCGTCTCGTCGTCATGTGGCACGTCGTTGCCGTCCTCGTCGACGACCCGGACATCGGTCCCGAGGTAGCCGATGCCCTGGCGCTTCTTGACGCTGAAGCGGGCGTCGCTGCCGTCCTCGAAGAAGCGGCGAGCGTCCGAGGTCGTGACGAGCGGGCCGGTTTCGGTCGCGCCGTAGACGTGTTTCAGGTACCAGCCGAAGTCGTCCTCGACGGTTCGGATGACGGCCTCCGGCGGCGCGCTGCCGGCCGTCGCGATGCGCACGTCGTTGGCACCGGTCGTCTCGATCTCCCCGTCATGGTCCTCGTAGCGGTCCGCAAGGATGTTCAGCACCGTCGGCGCGCCACAGAGATAGGAGACGTCCTCGGTCCTGACGGCGTCGAAGATGCCCTCGGCGTCAACGCCGCGGGTACAGACGTGTTTCGCGCCCATGCCGGTAACCGAGAAGATGTGGCCCCAGCCGTTGACGTGGAACATCGGCAGCGTCCAGAGGTACACGTCGTCGTCCGAGATCTCCTGATGGAGCGCGACAATGTACGCGTGGAGCGTCTCCGTCCGGTGGGTCCGGCAGACGCCCTTCGGGTCGCCGGTGGTCCCCGAGGTGTAGTTGATGGTGATGAGGTCGTCCTCGTCCATCTCGGGCCGCTCGTAGTCGGTTCCCGCCTCCTCGATGATTTCGTCGAAGGACTCCCAGTCGCCGTCGACGGCATCCGTGTCGTTAGTAACGAAGATGTCGGTGGGCACCTCGTCACGGATCGGCTCGATCTTGTCCGCGTACTCGTAGTCCGCGTAAACGGCGTCGACTTCGGCGTCCGAGAGGATATATTCGAAGTCGTCCGGCACGAGCCGATAGTTCAGCGGCGTGTGGACCGCACCCAGTTGCATGGTCCCGTAGGCCGCTTCGAGCTGGTAGTGCGTGTTCGGGTCCAGCACGGCCACCCGGTCCCCCTTCTCGATGCCACGGGCAGCCATCGCCGCCGAGAACCCGTCGGCTCGCTCCCCGAACTCGTCGTACGTGAAGCGTTCACCGGTCGTGGCGACGACAGCCTCTTTGTCCCCGTAGTATTCCCGCGCACGGTCGAGAAAATCCGTGGTCAGCAGTGGCTTATGCATCTCAGACTATCGTATGGTTAATCATGATAAAGTGGTTGTGATACACCCCTGATCTTGCTGTCACGCGACGGGTCATATTTCGGGTATCGGTCGAACCGCAGTCGCTTTGGGGATAGCGTCCCCAGATTTCACCAATGAGTACAGCGACGGCGGACGTCTCGAAGCGGCAGGCGTGGGTGATGGCCGCGCGGCCACAGACACTACCTGCCGGGGCCGCGCCGGTCATCGTCGGGATGGGGCTGGCAGTCCACGCCGGCGTCTTCGCTCCATTGCCGGCGGTCGCAGCGCTGGTGGGCGCGCTGCTCATCCAGATAGGTACGAACTTCGCGAACGACTACTACGACGCGGTGAAGGGGGCCGACACCGACGAGCGCGAGGGGTTTACCCGCGTGACCGCTGGCGGTCTCATCGACGCCGACGAAGTCAAACGAGCGATGATCGCGACCTACGGGCTCGCCGTCGTCATCGGTGTTTATCTCGTCGCCGTCGGCGGCCTTCCCATCGTCGTCGTCGGCCTCTCGGGTATCGCCGCCGGGATTCTCTACACCGGCGGTCCGTTCCCCTACGGCTACCGCGGTCTGGGTGATCTGTTCGTGTTCGTCTACTTCGGCCTCGTCGCTGTTACCGGCACGTACTACGTGCAGGCCGTTGCGAGCGCAAGCGGCGTCGGCACGTTCCCGATGACGCTTCCGGCGGGGTCGGTCACTGCCGCCGCCATTACAGCGAGTCTCCCGGCGGCCGGCCTGTCGACCGCGATTCTCGTCGTCAACAACATCCGCGACCGGGAGACGGACCGCGCCACGGGCAAGAAGACGCTGGCCGTCTATCTGGGCTACGGGTGGAGCCGCGTCGAGTTCCTCCTGATGGTCGGGATGGCCTACGTCGTCCCGGTCGTGTTCGCCCTCGACAGCCGGTACGGTCTGCCCGCACTGGCCCCGCTGCTGACCCTCCCACTGGCGGCGACTATTTCGAAGACAGTCCTCACACAGACCGACGGCGAGGCACTGAATCCGACACTCGAACGGGTCGGGCAGACGCTCTTTGTCCACTCCGTCCTGTTCGCGCTGGGACTCGCCGTCCCACAGCTACTATGAAGGTCGACCCGTTCTCGCTCCCGCTGTCGAGTCCGCTCGCCACCGCCCGCGAGACCATCAGCCAGCGCTCGGGGTTCGTCGTCCGCTACGACCACCGCGGCGAAACGGGTGTCGGCGAAGCCACGCCGCTTCCGGGCTGGACGGAGTCGGTCGACGACTGCCAGCGCGGGCTCAACGACGCTGCCACGGTTGCAATTGACGGCGGCCACACCGACATTCTCCTGTCGCTGGACGCCGCGTCCGTCCCCGCCGCCCGACACGGCTTTGCGACCGCCCTATTGGACGCTGATGCGAGGGCCGACGGCGTGCCGCTGTACCAGTGGTTCGATTCCGGGAGGCGGTGCGACCGCGTTCCGGTCAACGCGACGGTCGGCGACGGGTCGCCGGCCGAGACAGCCGACGCCGTCGAGCAGGCGGTCGAGGCCGGCTACGACTGCTGTAAGCTCAAAGTGGGAAAGCACACCGTTGATGAAGATGTCGCGCGCGTTCGGGCCGTCCGTGAGCGCGTGGGCGACGACGTGACGCTTCGCGCCGACGCCAACGGCGCGTGGTCCCGCAAGGAGGCCGCTAACGCCTTCGACCGGCTCGCACCGCTGGACGTGGCCTACGTTGAACAGCCACTCCCGGCCGATGACCTCACGGGACACGCCGGGCTTCGAGGCAACGGGGTCGGCGTTGCGCTCGACGAGTCCCTCGTCGACCGCCGGGTCGACAGCGTCCTCGATGCCGACGCAGCCGACGTGCTGATACTGAAGCCGATGGTGCTGGGCGGCCCCGGCAACGCCCACACGCTGGCACTCCGGGCACGCGAACAGGGTGTCGAGCCGGTCGTCACGACGACCATCGACGCCGTCGTTGCCCGCCTTGCGGCGCTGCACGTCGCCGCCGCGATTCCCGACGTGGCCGCGTGCGGTCTGGCGACCGGCGACCGACTGGCGGCCGACCTCGCGCCGGACCCGACGACAGTAACGGATGGTGCGATGTCGGTCCCCCAGTCGACCGGTCTGGGAATCGATCCGACAGAGGTGGGGACCGATGCGTGACCCCCTCAATTGGCCGACACAGGACCTCGTAACGCACCGCGCCGACACGACACCCGACCGAACGGCGATGGTCGCGGCGGCCTCCGGGAACGCGGTCACCTACCGGAAACTCGATGCTGCCGTCGATGCGGTGGCTGCCGAACTCGACCGGCGGGTCGACGCCCCGGACGCCACCGTCGCGACGCTCCTGCCGACACGGCCGGCAGTCGGGACGCTCCTGTTTGCGGCGATGCGACTGGGGGCGACACTCGCGCCGCTGAACGTCGAACTCGACGCGGCGACGCTCCAAAGCCAGCTCTCGACAGTTGACGCGGACCTGCTGGTCTGTGGAGACGGCACCGCGTCGCTGGCGGCCGACATCGACGGCTGTCCCACCGTTTCGGTCGACAGGGAACTGTCAGCGGCTGCCGTCGCCGACGAGACAGCAGCGGCGGGTTCGGCTGGTGAAACAGCCACCGACGTGACCCCGGCACCCCTCTCCCGCACGGACACCCAGCTGGTCATCTTCACCTCGGGGACGACCAGCGAGCCGAAAGGCGTCCGACTGACCGTCGGCAACCTCGTCGCTAGCGCCGTCGCGTCGTCGTACCGCCTCGGCGTGCTTCCGGATGACCGCTGGCTGGTCTGCTTACCGACCTACCACATGGGCGGGCTGGCTCCGTTCGTCCGAAGCGCGCTGTATGGCACCGCCGTTGTCGTTCAGCGGTCGTTCGACGCCGAAACGACACAGCAGGTCATCGCCGACCGGGCGGTAACGGGCGTCTCGCTGGTGCCGACGATGCTCTCGCGGCTGCTGGACGCTGGCTGGGAACCGCCGTCTTCGCTCCGCTTCGTCCTGCTCGGTGGCGGGCCGGCCAGCGAGAGCCTCATCGAGCGATGTCGGGAGCGGGGCGTTCCTGTCTGTCCGACCTACGGGATGACCGAGACGGCGTCCCAGATAGCGACAGCACGGCCTGAAACAGCATTCGAGCGGTCCGGAACCGTCGGCCAGCCGCTCGTTTTCACTGACGTAACGGTCGTCGCGGACGGCGAACCCTGCGACTCCGGCGAGCGAGGAGAAATCGTCGTCGACGGCCCGACGGTGACACCGGGCTACCTGAACGGCGACGGCGGCGCGTTCGGCGACCACGGCTTCCGGACCGGCGACATCGGTTACCGGGACGCGGACGGCCACCTCTGGGTCGAGGGCCGCGTCGACGACCAGATCGTGACCGGCGGGGAGAACGTCGACGCGAGCACGGTCGCCGCGGCGATTCGTGACCATTCAGCAGTTGCCGAAGCTGCCGTCGTGGGGCTCTCCGACGAGGAATGGGGCCAGCGCGTCGCCGCGCTGGTCGTCGGGGACATCTCGCCCGCGGCGGTTCGCGACCACTGCGCCGAGCGACTCGCGCCGTACGAAGTCCCGAAGACGGTTCGGATTGCCGACGCGCTTCCGCGGACGGCGTCCGGGACTGTCGACCGGTCCGCCGTTCGGTCGCTTCTTTCCGAGGATGACGAACCGAGCGACTCGATCCGGTAGTTCGGGATGCCGAGCCAAGCGGTTTTCTACGTCCGCAGTTTATGCAGTCCCGTGTGTACAATCGTCCTCGCGTGGCAGGTCTTCGACGGCACGCCGGTCGCGGTCGCGGCGAACCGCGACGAGCGGCTTGAAAGGCCATCGCAGCCGCCACAACAGCGCCACTGGGGGAGTCACGTCGTCGCGCCGGCCGACGAGGAGGCCGACGGGACGTGGATCGGCTACAACGAGCAGGGGCTGCTGGCGGCGGTGACGAACCGCTGGGTCGACGCCGACCTGGCCGGCGAGCGCTCGCGCGGGCTCCTCGTCCGGGACACGCTGAGTCACGAGAGCGCGGAGTCCGCTGCCCGCGCCGTCGAACAGGCGACCAGGGACGCCGAGTATTCGGGTTTCAATCTCCTGCTAGCCGACGAGAACGCCGCCGTCCTGCTAGAATGGGACGGCCAACTCGCAGTCCGGAACTTCCAGCCCGGCGTCCACGTCGTCGTCAACGTCGGGGCGGACGGCGACTACCGGATTCCGGCCCATCGGCCCGACGCGGGCGAGGAGCAAGCGAACAACGCGACGCGGTTGCGCGAGGCGCTGGTTCCGGAGCCCTGTGAATCCGCCGGCGAATGGATGGACCGTGCGGGCGACACCATCAGCGACCACGAGTACGGTGTCTGCGTCCACGGCAACGGGTTCGGCACGCGGTCGTCGTCGCTCATCACGCTGGGTGCCGACAGGGAGTACCGGTACGCAGATGGGCCACCGTGCCGGACGCCCTACCGCCCGGTCGAAGGTCAGATTTAAGCGGCCGACTCACGGTGTACACAATACATGAGTTCAGCAGCGTCGGAGGCGGACCTTTCTGACGGCGAGCGGGCCGGGCTCGAACTGATTCGGGAGTCCGGTGGCATCCACCAGAGCGACTTCTGGAAGGAACTCGACGTCTCCTCGCGGAAGGGGAGTCGCATCGTCGAGTCCCTGTTCGAGAAGGACCTCATCCAGCGCGAGGAGACGGTGTACGAGGGGCACAACACGTACTACCTGACGCCCGCGGCCCGCGACCTCGACTTCTCGCTTCTGATGGCCGGTGACCAGCTCTCGCCGTTCATCGGCGACGAAGAGGTGGACCCCCACGACGACACCTTCTCGCAGTGGGTCATGACCCTCGCCTACGAGGACTGACCGTCGCTGGCGGTATCGTCCCGCAACTGCCCGCTCAGTAGTGCCACGGCACGTCGTCGAAATCCGGCTTGCGCCCTTCGTTGAACGCGTCCCGTCCTTCCTGGGCCTCGTCGGTCATGTACGCCAACCGCGTCGCCTCGCCGGCGAACACCTGCTGGCCGACCATCCCGTCGGAGTCGAGATTGAACGCGTATTTCAGCATCCGCATCGCCGTCGGTGACTTCTCGTTCATCCGCTTGGCCCACTCGATGGCGGTGTCTTCCAGGTCCTCGTGGGGCACCACGTCGTTGACCATTCCCATGTCAGCGGCTTCGTCGGCATCGTAGGTCTTGCCGAGGAAGAACACTTCCCGGGCCTTCTTTTGGCCGACTTGCCGAGCGAGATACGCCGAGCCGAAGCCGCCGTCGAAGCTCCCCACGTCGGGGTCCGTCTGGAGGAACTTCGCGTGCTCCTCGCTGGCGAGCGTGAGGTCACAGACGACGTGCAGCGAGTGGCCGCCGCCGACGGCCCACCCCGGGACGACGGCGACGACGGGCTTTGGGATGTGGCGGATCTGACGCTGGACTTCGAGAATGTGGAGGCGGCCGACGTTCTCTGGCGCGTCGTCTGCCACGCCGTCGCTCTCATCTGTTTCTTCGGACCCGCTGTACTCGTAGCCACTTTCACCCCGAATGCTCTGGTCCCCGCCGGAACAGAACGCCCAGCCGCCGTCCTTCTCGGAGGGGCCGTTCCCGGTCAGGAGGACACAGCCCACGTCGGTCTGGCGCTTGGCGTGATCCAGTGCCGTCGCGAGTTCGTCGACCGTCTCCGGCCGAAAGGCGTTGCGCTTCTCCGGCCGGTCGAAGGCGATACGCACCGCGCCCGTGTCGGTCGAGCGGTGATAGGTGATGTCGGCGAAGTCGAACCGGTCGATGGCCGTCCACCGCTCCGGGTCGAATAGTTCAGAGACCATACCGTGGCTCGGGACGGCCCTCGCAAAAAGATTCCTCGTACGGACTGTCACAGCGGAGGAAACCCTTTGGTGTCGCGCACCTGAACCGACTAGCGATGCCCTCCACATCGAACAAGAAAGCAATGGTGGGGATACTCGCGGGCCTCTCCATCGTTGTTGTCCTGTACAGTCTCATCATCGTCCAGCAGATTCTGCTCGGACTGATCGTGGCTGTGGTCCCATGGCTCCTGTATCTGGTTGTACGGTTCATCCTCACGCTCGAACGAATTGCCACGGCGCTGGAACGACTTGCGACAGCGCGCGCCCGTGAGTCGGAGTCGGCTGGGTCTGGATCCGCTGGAGACTACCAGCGACCGTCCGAGTCGTACGAACGCGGTACGGAGACCGAAGGGGGCGTCGAGAACGAGTGATTGAGTGCGGTAGCTGGCAGCGAACGTCGGTCGCGCGCTTACAGGTGTTACGCCCGGCATGACGGAGACGTTCTACGAGGTACTGGGCGTTTCAACCGACGCCTCGACGGCGGCTATCGAAGCGGCGTACCGGGAGCGGCTGAAGGAAACCCATCCCGACGTGAGCGACGCGGCCGACGCCGGCGAGGCGACACAGCGACTCATCGAGGCCCGCGACGTACTCACCGACGAGGACGAGCGGGCGCGATACGACCGGGTGGGTCACGACGCCTACGTCGCGGGCGAGAGCGATATAGCGGACGGCGGCGGCAGTGACGCGGCCGAAGCGGCACGGCGCGCGGGCTACGACGGGTCTGCGTCGGCCGGCGACCGGGCCGAAGCGAGCACTGACCGCAGTACATCTCGGACGAGCGCCCGGGAGCGGGCACGCCGCGAACGGGCCGCCAGGGACCGCGTCGCAGAGGACAGACACGAGCGCTCGACGGACGACACCGAGGCGTCGTCGAGCGACGACAAATCGAGCGAAACGACCAGCGAGACGGCGACAGCGTCTGAGTCAGATTCGGGCTGGCAATCCGGAACCACCGCGACCAGTGGCTTCAGCGACAACGCCGGCGGCGGTGCCACCTGGAGTTCGTCGTCCGCGTACTCTGTCCGCCAGACCGACACTCCCTCCCGCGGATCGCTTTTGGAGAAGCCAACCGGCCGGGGGCTGACACTGTTTGCCATTACCTTTGCGCTCTATCCGGTAATGCTGTTCAGCGCGCTGCTCCCGGCGTTCCCGCTGTGGGTCAATCTGACAATCGGGGTCTGCACCCTCTTCATGATCGGCTATCTCCAGTCCGAGCCCACTATCGCGATCATGGTATTCGGGAGCTGGAGCCTGACGACGACGGTGCTGCTGGTCACGCTGAACATCAGCGCGTTCTCGCTCATCGGGGCGCTCGCACTGTCGGGGACGTGGCTCCCGTTCGGACTGTCGCTGTTGACGGCGTCCGTGTTGCGGCTCTGAAAAATCAGTCGCCAGCGAGGGTTTCGGCGACCCGTTCGGCAAGCCGGGCTCTGACCGCGTGGCTGTCGCCCGCGTCGAACTGGACCTCGATGACTTGTGTCCCATCGGCTCGGACCGACTCGCCGAACCGCTCGCGGAACTGCCGGCGGTCGGCCACCCGCTCGAACTCCAGCGAGTAGAGCGCCTCCGTCGGCTCGAAATCGAGCCCGTGTGGCGTTCGGAACTGGTCCTCGAAGGTGGGGTGGTCATCGATTGGGAGCATGTGGAAGATGCCGCCGCCGTCGTTGTTGAGCAAGACGACCGTCGCGTCCACCGCACAGCGACCGAGCGCGAGGAGGCCGTTCATGTCGTGGTAGTACGCCAGGTCGCCGGTGACGAGCACGAGCGGGTCCGCCGTCGCGCTCCCGGCCCCGAGCGCCGTCGAGGTGATGCCGTCGATCCCGCTCGCCCCGCGGTTTCCAAGCACGGTCAGGTCGGCGTCACGGGGCCGGCCAAAGCGGTCCATGTCCCGTATCGGCATACTGTTGGAGACAAACAGCGTGGCCGGGTCCGGGGCCAGCGCGGCCACGTCAGAGAGGACGCCGCCTTCCCAGTAGGTTTCCGCGGCGGTTTCGCTCACGGCGTCCCAGTGGGTCTGTTCCGCCCTGGCGAACTGTTCGCGCCACGACGCCGCAACGCTACCCAGCGACCCTGCCGCGAGCGCATCCGCGGTGGCGTCGGGGTCGGCAACGAGCAGGTCCGTGGCGGTGAACTCGGCCTCCGACCAGCCGCCGGCCGGGTCAACGAGGAACTGCTGGCAGTCGGCGTCCCGGAGGTAGTGACGCAGCGGCTTCGAGGTCGGCGACGCACCGAACCGGACGACGACATCGGGGTCGCTCCACTCGTCGACGCCGTCGCTTCCGAGATAGCCGTCGTAGCCGCCACACACCGGCACGTCGAGGCGGTCGACGTGCGGGCCGAACCGCAGGTCCGACAGCGGATCCGCCAGAACGGGGAAGCCCGTGGCTGTTGCCAGCCGTTCAAGCGACTCTGCGCTGAGTCCCTGGTCGGCCGGCCCAGCGACGATGAGGCCCCGCTCGGCGGACCGAAGCGTGTCCTGTACCCGGCGCACCGTCCGCTCGTCCGGCGCAGCGACGCCCTGGCTCGTCGTGACGAACGGGCCGTCGCGGCCAACCTCGGCCGCGTCGTCGCCGCCCGCCCAGCCAGCGGGAACGCCCGCCGGGTCGTCATCCGGCACCGGCGTCGGTTCCAGCGGCTTCCGGAACCGACAGTTCAGGTGGACCGGCCCCGGGTCGGCGCCGGTGCTCTCTGCGAGCGCGCGGGCCGCCGTGGTCCGAAGCATTCGCACCTTCCGCGGCTCGGCCTCGGGCTCGGGCATATCCCGGTACCAGCGCACGGCGTCGCCGTACAGCTTTTCCTGATCGACGGTCTGGTTCGCTCCGCTGTCGATGAGTTCCGGCGGTCGGTCCGCTGTCAGCAAGAGTAGTGGAACGCCTGACTGGTTCGCTTCGATGACCGCCGGGTGGTAGTTCGCCGCGGCGGTCCCCGATGTGCAGACCAGCGGCGTCGGCTCGCCGGTCCGGCGGGCCCGTCCCAGCGCGAAGAAGGCCGCCGACCGCTCGTCGAGGTGCGAGAACACCTTGATGTCCGGGTGTTCGGCGAACGCGACCGTCAGCGGCGTCGAGCGACTGCCGGGCGAGAGACACACCGCGTCGACGCCGCCGGCGACGAGTTCGGCCACGAGCGTCTCCGCCCACAGCGTGTTGACGTTCGGTGCAGTCATTCCAGCTCGTCCAGTATCGGTCGGTATTTGAGCTGGACCTCGTCCCACTCGCGGTCGGGGTCGCTGTCCGCGACGATGCCCGCGCCCGCAAAGAGGGTCGCCTCGCGCTCCGTGGCGACGGCCGAGCGGATGCCGACGGCGAAGGTGCCGTTGCCGGCGGCGTCGACCCAACCGACCGGGGCAGCGTACCAGCCCCGATCGAATGCCTCTGTCTCGCGGATAGTCC
Source organism: Haloarcula sp. K1 (assembly GCF_001647155.1). Classification (NCBI taxonomy): domain Archaea; kingdom Methanobacteriati; phylum Methanobacteriota; class Halobacteria; order Halobacteriales; family Haloarculaceae; genus Haloarcula; species Haloarcula sp. K1. Next base: position 298,513 of record NZ_LRHL01000023.1, on the reverse strand, counting down.
GCAGCGCCGCGTCCGGGGGCAGTCCGCCCACGGCTGGCGTCGGGTGGAGCGCCTCGACGAGCGAGAGGACGTGCTCGTCGTCGTCCAGTTCAGCTGTTATCGATGTTCGAAGGTGCTGAACCGTGGCGAGTCGGCGAACGGTCCGGTCGCCGATGCGGACCGTCGAAGCGAACGGTTCCAGTTGGTCCCGTATCGCGTCGGCGACGAGCTTCTGTTCGTGACGGTCCTTCTCGCTGTCGAGGAGTTCGGCGGCGAGCCACTCGTCCTCGGCGGGTGTGTCGCCCCGTCCCGTCGAGCCAGCGAGGGCCTCCGTGCGGACGGTTCGCCCGCGGACCGACACCAGCCGCTCCGGCGTAGCCCCGAAGAAGGTGCCGCCGGCGTCCGGCGATAGCATGAACCGGTAGCAGTCCGGGTACGTCTCGGACAAGCGAGCCATCACGTCGGGGACCGAGAGCGCCGTCTTCAGTGTGGCACTGAGGCTCTGGGCGAGTACGACCTTCTGGAGGTCGCCGCGGTCGACGCTTGCGATGGCGGCCGCTACCTGCTCGCGCCAGCCGTCCTGTGTTGGCGTGCGCTTCCGGTGTGAGATTCCCGGCGGCGTACCCGGATTGCGCTCGGAGTCTGCGACCAGCCGGTCGCGCCACTCCTCAAGCAGCGTCTCCGCTTCGGTCGCGGCCTCAGGTCCTGTCGCGACCGTTGTGAGCCAGGCATCGTCGTCCCTTCTGGTTACCTGTATTTCGGGGAGGAAAAACGCCGCACTGGGGAACCCATCCCAGGGAGAGTCCTCTCCTTCATGCGTTCCGTTGTGGAAAGCGAACCCGCCGAACGCTCGCGGTCGAGCGACGCTCGGGAGGTCGTCGGGAACTGAGCAGTCAGCGAACAGCGCTTCGACCGCTGTCCGCACGTCGTCGAACCGCGACTGCCCGTCGGCAGTCACAGTCGCCGCGCTCCCGCGGGCCGCGATTGACTCTGTACCGGCCGCCCAGAAGAACCGGGGGCGAGCGTCCGTTTCCAGTACCGCCCGCACCGGTGCATCGTCGAGGCGACACCCGCGTGCGACGACCGTTGTCTCACCAACCGTCGTCTCGTCACCACGCAGTGGTTCCATCAGCAATGCCTTAGGATTGCGTACCTTTGAGCCTAACTATACGCTCGATTCTGCGTAGTCGGAATCAATCGGACGGACACGGTGGAACTGTCGATTTCACGCCGTTCTGGCCCGCCACGTACTCTGCCGGCTATTGGTTCAGATTCGCGGAAATTAATCTCCGAGTTTACGAATTTCCTATCACGGTTCTACAATTGTAATTCTGCAATCTGCGAACACACCCCCGTCAGGTTTAAATAGGGCATAGTCGAAGCCCCCTATGTTGCGATGCCTAAGGTAGAGATCAATATCCCGGAACACCTGGAGATGCAGATCGCGCAGCTCGTCGAGAAAGGCGAGTTCCTCAACCGCGAGGAAGCCATCGAGGACCTCCTGTCGACCGGGCTCAAGGCGTACAAAACCTCCGGACCACAGGACGAAGACGAGGAGCCAGGGTTCGAAGAAGACGGCATGATGGGCCACGACGACGAGTACGTCTTCTGAAAATACGGGCGTGAGCGTCTGGTATCCCTTCTCAAGCAATTCTTATGGACGTGCCACCGCATACTGTAGCTATGCACAAAGACGAGCTTCTCGAGCTACACGAGCAGATGGTGACGATCATGGAGTACTTCCGCGACGACATGGACTCGGTCGATCCGGACCTGTTCGACGCGTATCAGGAACTCGACGTGCGGCCATCGGACGTACACAAGTCAAAAAGCGAGCACAAACACGCCGTGTTCGTGCTCGGGAACTCCCTGGCGACGGCGATGAGCGAAGACGAGTTCTCGGACGCGGGCCGGGTCAGCAAGCGGATGAAGGAACTGGCCGAGGACGCCGAGCGGAAACTGTAAGTACGACGCTATCGAGTCGCAGTCTCTCTCGTCTTTATTTCGGCTGTCTTCCCTTGGTTACGATCGCTCTCCCCCTTGGTTACGACCGCTCTCCGTCGAGTTCGGTGAACAGCTCCGGGTCCGTCTTGAATTTCAGGACGTTGTGGACGACTGAGTTCCGGATGTTCTGAATCACGTCGCCGTGGTCCTTGTAGAAGTCGTGTATCCAGCGGGATTCGGCCGTCCGACTCGGGAACATCATCACTGACTTCCACTGATATTCGCCGTCGGAGAGGAAGTAAAACAGCGTGTGTCGGTCGTCGCGGATGGCGACCATCGCGTCGTGCCAGGAGTCGGCGAAATGCTCGGGGTTGAACTTGAACTCGAACAGCGCGAAATTGAACAGTTCCTCGTTCGGGACGATTGTCTCCCGGAAGACGCCCGCGGCGCGCATCTCCCGGATCGATTCGCTGACCGTCACATGGGACACGTCGATGCCGTACTCGGACTCCAGCAAGTCCGCAAGCTCGCGGGACGACCGCTGTGGGTCCGCCGAGAGTTCGCGCAGAATGTACATGTCCCGCTCGCTGAACTCCCAGTCCGGGGGGTCGTCGGTCATGCTACAGTCGCCCTCCACTTGTGGGTGAAAGAGCGGGTAGTCGTGGTTCCGGTCGATGCTCGGTCCGGTGTGAGATGGATCGTAGCTGGCATCTGTCTTTCCGGTGGTGGCCGGGTGGACCAGTCCTGACGCTGGTCACAGCAATCAGTTTACTGACCCGTGAACTCCGGGTCACGTTTCTCGACGAACGCGGTTGCGCCCTCCTCGTGGTCGTCGGTCGTGAAAGCGACGCCCTGTGCGGTGGCTTCGTTTTCGAGTGCCTGTTCCAGCGAACTGTCCAGACTCCGGTTGACCAGCCGCTTGGCGTGGCCGAGCGCGACCGTCGGTCCAGCGGCGATGTCCGCGACGAGTTCCGAAAACTCCGATTCGAACGTCTCCGCGTCGAACACCCGGGTAAACAGCCCGAGTTTTCCGGCCGCCTCGGCGTCCAGCAGTTCGCCGGTAAACAGCAGTTCCTTGGCCTTGTTCGGGCCGACGATTCGCGGAAGGAAATAGGAGACGCCGGAGTCACTCGCCAGTCCGACCTGGCGGAAGCCGAAGCCGATCTGGCCGGCAGTGCTCGCAACCTGTATATCACAGGCCAGCGCAAGTCCCGCACCGGCACCGAAGGCGGGGCCGTCGATTTTCGCGACGACCGGGAGGGGACAGCTGTGGACGGTCCGGATCGCTTCGTGGAGCGACGAGACCACCAGTTCGACTTGTGCGGCCGGTGGTCGGTCGTGCTTCACTCCCTGTAGCATTGCATTGATGTCCCCGCCGGCACAGAACGCCGGTCCCGCGCCCTCCAGTACGACACACCGGGCGTCGCTGTCGGTCACCGATTCGAACTGGGCAGTGAGTGCTTCGGCCAACTCCGCCGACAGAGCGTTTCGCGACTCCGGCTGGTTCAGCGTCACTGTGGCAATCCCGTCGTCGACAGACAGCGTCACTGTCGCATCTTCCATGTGGTGGCTCTCGACCGGCGGAAAGATAACAGTGGTGTCCGTCAGCGCCTGCCAGACCAACATCGTTGGGCAGTACCTTTTGCCCGGGCTAGTCCGTGTACTAGGTATGCGCCTGCACTGGCATCGCCGTGACCTCCGGGCGACGGACAACGCCGGCCTCGCCGCGGCGGCCCCGTCCGACCCCGTTGTCCCGGTGTTCGTCTTCGACAGGGACGTTCTTGACCACGCCGGCCCGCCCCGGGTCGCGTTCATGTTGGACGCGCTCGACAGTTTGCGCGAGTGGTACCGCGACCGCGGCAGTGACCTCGTCGTTGCCGAGGGCGACCCCACGGCCGTCCTGCCGGACCTCGCAGCCGAGTACGGCGCAGAGAAAGTCACCTGGGGCAAAGACTACTCCGGGCTCGCACGAGAGCGCGACGCAGTGGTCCGGCAAGCGCTCGACGACGCCGACGTGGCCCGCGAGGCCGTCCAGAACGCTGTGTTGCACGAACCGGGCGAGATTACGACGAACGACGGCGACCCCTACAGCGTCTTCACCTACTTCGGTCGGAAGTGGCACGACCGAGAGAAAGCGACTCCCTACGAACCCCCGCCAGCCGACGAACTGGCTGATGTCGACGGCGACGCGCTCCCGACACTGGCCGACCTCGGCTTCGAAGAGCCAGAAGCGGACGTGCCCGCGGCGGGGACCGACGAAGCACGCGCTCTGCTCGATGACTTCCTCGCCGAGAACGTCTACGAGTACGATGAGCGCCGGGACTTCCCGGCCGACGAGTGCACCTCGCGGCTCTCGGCTCACCTGAAATTCGGGACCATCGGCATCCGCGAAGTGTACGACCGCACCGAGGACGCCAAAGAGGGGACTGGCGGTGACCGACGGGAGTCAGTCCGGGAGTTCCAGTCCCAGCTAGCCTGGCGGGAGTTCTACACGCAGGTGCTGTTCGCCCACCCGCACGTCGTCAGTTCGAACTACAAGTCCTACGAGAACCCTATCGAGTGGGAAAACGACGAAGAGCTGTTGCAGGCCTGGAAGGACGGCGAGACGGGCTATCCCATCGTCGACGCCGGCATGCGACAGCTCCGGGAAGAGGCGTACATGCACAACCGCGTCCGGATGATCGTCGCCTCCTTTCTCACCAAGGACCTGCTCATCGACTGGCGGCACGGCTACGAGTGGTTCCGGGAGAAACTGGTCGACCACGACACGGCCAACGACAACGGCGGCTGGCAGTGGGCGGCCTCCACAGGGACCGACGCTCAGCCCTACTTCCGTATTTTCAATCCGATGACACAGGGCGAAGACTACGACCCGGACGCCGAGTACATCAAGGAATACGTCCCGGAGCTACGGGGCGCTGCGCCGGAAATTATCCACGACTGGAACGACTGCTCGCTCACACAGCGGCGCAACGCCGCGCCGGAGTATCCGGACCCCGTTGTCGACCACAGCAAGCGCCGCGAACAGGCCCTGGAGATGTTCGAGCGGGCCAGGGGTGACGACTAGGATGGGAACATTCTGCTGTGCTGGACTCTTCTGAACACTTACACCAGCGCCGGAGCCGATATGTGGCAGTGCAACAACGGACAGTTACGGTCCCGTCCCGCTGTCCTTGTAGAGTGATACCAAATGCCTCCTAAACGTTTAACAGGCAGCCGCGCGACACGTATTGATGGAGGCGTTTTCATATGCCCGAACATTCCAATCCCGAACTGCCACCGCTCCCGTACGACTACGACGCGCTGGAGCCACACATCTCCGAGCAGGTGCTCACCTGGCACCACGACACCCATCACCAGGGGTACGTAAACGGCCTCGAATCGGCCGAGGAGACGCTCGCCGAGAACCGCGAATCCGGTGACTTCGGTTCGAGCGCGGCCGCGATGGGCAACGTCACCCACAACGGCTGTGGACACTATCTCCACACGCTGTTCTGGGAGAACATGGACCCCAACGGCGGCGGTGAGCCGGAAGGCGAACTTCTCGACCGCATCGAGGAGGACTTCGGCTCCTACGAAGGCTGGAAGGGCGAGTTCGAAGCCGCCGCATCAGCCGCCGGCGGCTGGGCGCTGCTCGTGTACGACCCCGTTGCCAAGCAACTGCGCAACGTGCCGGTCGACAAACACGACCAGGGCGCGCTCTGGGGCTCCCATCCAATCCTCGCGCTCGACGTCTGGGAGCACTCCTACTACTACGACTACGGCCCCGCTCGCGGCGACTTCATCGACGCCTTCTTCGAGGTTGTCGACTGGGACAAGGCCGCTGAAGAGTACGACAAGGTCGTCGGCCGCGTCGAATAAGGGGCGACACTCGACGTTTTTTCGCGGATGTGCTGAGAGTCCAAGCGACGTCTGGGCCGATAGCGGTTTCTCCGGCGTTAATATCTAACGTCACCGACAAAAAATATCGGCGTGACTGGAGCAGACTACGGAACAGCAAGGTTACGGGAGGATATAGTTTTATAAGATGTGAATCAGTGGTAAGTGGTATGAGTCGCGATACCAATCGGCGAGCGTTCATGAAGCGCACTGGGGCGATAGGCACCGTGGGTCTGCTTGGTGGGTTGGCAGGCTGTTCAACCGAACAGACTGACGGTGGCGGCGGCGACGGCGGTGATGGTGGGATGACCGGTACCGGGACCGACTCGGGTGGCGACAGCGGCCCGGAATCGCCGGACGTGCTGATGGTCGTCGGCTATCCACAGAGCGGTGTGCAACTGTTCAAGGACTTCTACGCCGACTACGGCGACGACGCTGCTGACATCCTCGTCACCGACGGACTGCAGGACGGCGAGCTACCGAGTAACGTCGGCGACGATATGTCAAACGTCCGCGGCACGGCCCCGTCGGCGGCCGGTCCCGGAGTCGATACGTTCACGGAGCAGTTCACCTCCGAGTTCGATTACGACGAGGCCGGCGTGTTCACATCACAGGCCTACGATGCGACAGCGGTCCAGATTCTCGCCAACCTGCTGGCCGGGGAAAACGACGGACAGGCCGTCCGAGATCATATGCGTGTCGTCGCCAATCCGGGCGGCGACACGTACGGCCCCTCCGAACTGCCAGCGGCCGTCGAAGCGGCCGCCGCGGGCGAGAACATTCAGTACGAGGGGGCTTCGAGCGCGGTCGACTTCGACGAAAACGGGGACATGGCCTCGGCGCAGTACCAGGTCTTCGGCTTTCAGGACGGTGGGGGCGTCGATACGCTCAACACCGTCGACTTCGACGCGGGCGACGACATCCCGCAGCCGGAACCGAACGGCTCCGGGAGCGACCCCGGACGAACGGTCCGGTTCGGTGTGCTGATGCCCGAGACCGGCGATCTCGGGCCGCTCGGCAGGCCGATCCGCGATGGGGCGATCCTCCCGGCCCTGCAACTCGAAGGCGAGGTCGACTTCGAGTTCGATTACCAGGTCGGTGACACCCAGACCCAGGCACAGGCGGGCATCGACGCGGCCAACTCCCTCGTCAGCGATGGATATCCGTCGATTACCGGAGCGGCCAGCTCCGAAACGTCGATACAGGTCGCCAGAAATGTGCTCGTCGACAGTGGTGTCGTCGGCTGTTCGCCAGCGTCCACGTCGCCGACGATTACCGACCTCGAAGACAACGACTACATGTTCCGCACCCCGCCCAGCGACGCGCTGCAGGGACAGGTCCTGGCACAAGTCGGCGTGGACGAACTCGGTGCCGAGACCGCATCGACGCTGTACGTGAACAACAGCTACGGCCAGGCACTGCAGGAGGCGTTCGCCGGCGCGTTCGAAGCAGAAGGCGGGACCATCGTCAACCAGGTCGGCTTCGAGCAACAGCAGTCCTCCTACACGTCCGAAATCAACAGCGCGATGAACCAGTAACGGGGCCGCAACCGCTGTCCTGTTTTATCCGCCGAGGAAGTCCTGTCGCACCTGCTCGTCGTTGAGGAGAACCGTCCCCTCGTCCTCGTAGCGGTTCTGTCCCTGGACGAGGACGTAGCCCCGGTCACACCGCCGGAGCGCCTCCTTGGCGTTTTGCTCGACCATCAGAATCGCCGTGCCGTCGTCGTTGATGCGGTCGATACGGTCGAACATATCGTCGACGAGGTCCGGGGCCAGCCCGGCGGAAGGCTCGTCGAGCAACAGCAGGTCAGGGTCGAGCATCAGCGCCCGCCCCATGGCGAGCATCTGCTGTTGGCCGCCCGACAGCGTCCCGGCCGACTGTTCGGACCGCTCTCGGAGGATGGGGAACCGCTCGTACACGTCCTCGATGCGGTCTTCTGGGACTTCATCGAGGATGTACGCGCCCATTTCGAGGTTCTCGCGCACGCTCAGCGAGCCGAACACGTTGCCGGTCTGGGGGACGTAGCTGATCCCCTCGTAAATGATTTCGTCGGGATTGCGCCGGCTGATGTCGGTCCCGTCGAAGATGACGTCCCCGCCCATGTACGTCGTCAGGCCGAAGACAGATTTCATCACCGTCGACTTGCCGGCTCCGTTCGGGCCGACAATGACGACGTACTCGCCGTCCGCAACGTCCATGTGGACGTCGCTGAGGACCTGCAGGTCGCCGTAGCCTGCATCGAGGTTCCGGATGGCGAGGAGTCGCTCGGCTGGGTCAGGGAGCGTGACAGCCTCGGACTCCGTCGCGCGCTGGCTCATACGTCACCTCCCAGATACGCCTCCAGTACCCGCTCGTCCGACGTGATAGTCTCGGCGTCCCCTTCGGCGAGGACGCTCCCCTGGTGCATGACGATGATGTGTTCGCAGTTGTTCATGATGACGTCCATGTCGTGTTCGACGAGCAGGAAGGTCAGCCCCTGCTCCCGGCGGAGTTCGTGAATCCGCTCCAGCAGTTTCTCCTCCAGCGTCGGGTTGACGCCGGCCAGCGGCTCGTCCAGCAGAATCATCTCGGGGTCGGTCATCAGGACCCGCGCCATCTCCAGCAGTTTCCGCTGACCACCGGAGAGATTGCCGGCGTTCTCGTGGGCGAGGTGGTCGATCTCGAAGAACTCCAGCGTCTCCCACGCGCGGTCCCGGACGGCCTCCTCGCTTCTGATGACATCGCCGCGCAGTCCCGGCGTCACCGAGCGAACGACGGATTCTCCGACTTGTCCACCCGGTGCGAGCATCACGTTCTCCAGGACCGTCATCTCGGACAGTTCACGGGCGATCTGGAACGTCCGGACCAGTCCCTGGTTTGCGAGTGTGTACGGCGGGAGCCCGGTAATGTTCTGGCCGTCGAAGGTGACCCGGCCACCAGTTGGCTCGTGAATGCCGGTGATACAGTTGAACGTCGTCGACTTGCCAGCCCCGTTCGGGCCGATGAGGCCGGTGAGCGACCCCTCTGCCACGGAGAATGTCGCCCCGTCGACCGCGACGACGCCGCCGAACTCCTTGCGGAGGCCGTCGACTACGAGCAGGGGAGAGTCGATAGTGTCGCTCGTGACGGCCGTTTCCCGTTGCTCTGCGACGTCGGGCTCACTCATCGGCCTCACCTCCGGACCCGGACTGCGGTCTGTCCAGACTCACGCTCGTTGCGGGTTCGTTCCGGTGGCCGAGCAGCCCGTCTGGCTGGTTCTGGATGATGTATATCAGGACGACGCCGATGAGCACGAACCGGAGCGTGCTGACGTTGCTAATGGTGTATGCGAGGAGGGGGAGCGGGTCAAGTGACGCGAACCCGGCGACCGCGTCGACGATGTTGCCGGGTGCGCGAGTGCCGCCCAGCGAGACGTTCTCCCCCAGCCGCGCCGGCAGATAGAACAGCAGTCCGGAGAACGTCGCCGCCCCGACGATACTGCCGGTGTTGGACCCGGAGCCGCCGATGATGAGGGCCGCGAACACGTAGAACGTGATCGTCGGTCTGAACTGCTGGGGGCTGACGTAGCCCGCCTGTCCGCGGAACAGGACGCCGGCCAGCCCCATCAGCGCGCAGCCGATCATGAACGTCTTGATTTTGAACTGGCGGGTATCCTTGCCGAGTGACTGAGTCACGGTTTCGTCCTCGCGGATCGCCTTCAGCACGCGACCGAACGGCGAGTTCGTGATGCGGGCGAGCACCCAGTAGCTCCCGGCCACGACCAGCAGGAGGAGTATTCCGTACGTGAGATTCGCCAGGTTCGGCCCGGAGACGCCGACGCCCTCCGCGGCGGTTACGATCGGCTGCCCGACGCCGTTGATGAGCGTCGCCGCCACGTCGTTCGCGGACTTGAACGAGATGCCGGTCGCGCCGCCGGTGCCGACCGGCACCCCGAACAGTGAGAACTCGGCGAGGCCGCTCCAGTTGACGACAAGTCGGATTATCTCCGAGAACGCGACTGTCACGATAGCGAGGTAGTCCGCTTTCAGTCTGAGCGCCGGGAGCGCCGCAAGACCGCCGACGATAGCGGCCATAACCATACCGCCGATGAGGCCGACCCACAGCGGGAGGCCGAGCCCAGGGACCGCCCCGGCGGCCGGGTCAGTTGGCGCAGTGAGAACCGCCGTGGTGTACGCGCCGACGGCCATGAACCCCGCAATGCCGATATTGAACAGGCCGGTGTACCCCCACTGGAGATTCAGTGCCAGCGCGAGGATGGCGTAGCCGCCGATGAGCACGGTCACACTGCCGACGAAGCCAGCGGCGAGGTTCGCCCAGTTCGCCCCGCCGACAGCGATTGCCAGCACGAGCATGACGGCCCAAATACTGGCGATGAAAGCGATGACCAGACCCACGTCAGGGAGCGCGTCTAGACGGTCTCGGACAGTGTCAACAGTACTCATGCTGTCGACACCCCCCCGAAGATACCGGACGGGCGCAACAGCAAGACGACGATGAGCACCAGAAACGCGGAGGCTCGCGTCAGCCCGGACGGGAGCCAAATAAGGGCCAGACTATCGACCAGCCCGATGAGGATGCCGCCAGCCATCGCCCCGTATATCGAGCCGATACCGCCGACGATAACAGCGGCGAAGATGAGCAGGAGGAGAATCCAGCCGAAGTTGAACGATATCGTGCCGCTTTCCAGCACGAGCAGGTAGCCACCGATGCCCGCCAGACCGCCACCGAGAATCCAGGTGAGCCGGATCACGCGCTCGGTCGGAATCCCGGTCACGCGTGCGAGGTCCTCGTTGTCGGCCATCGCCCGCATCGCTTTGCCGAGCTTCGTCCGCTGTAGCAGCAGGTGGACGCCGAGCATCAACAGGAGCGACACCACCAGGAGGGTGATTTCGTTGTCGGTGACCGAGATCATCGAGAACACCGTCACTCGGAGCCCGCCGCTTGCGACCCCGCTGGTCTGTGTTCCGAAGACGAACGCGATGAGGTATCGCAATGCGAGTGCGACACCGATTGACGCGATCAGCAAGGAGATGTTGTCCGTATCGCGCATGGGGCGATAGGTGAGTCGGTCGATAAGTAACACGATACCGATTGACCCGACCCCGGCGACGACGAGACCGAGAAGCACCGGAACGAACGTCGAAACGGTGCTCAACTGCCGTCCAGAGTTGAGCATGAACAGTTCTGCGATCGGGGCACCGGTCCCGAGACCGGCGGTGATGTACGCGGCGACCCACCCCAGGAACGCCCCCACCGTCACTGTGTCCCCGTGTGCGAAGTTGGCGAAGTCGAGGATACTGTACGTCATCGACAGGCCGATTCCGGCGAGGCCGACCGCCAGTCCGACGAGCAGTCCGTCCACCACCATCGAGAGCAACGAGCCCACGGTGAGGGACCCCCCCAGTAACCTGGTCCCGAGGAAGAACACGGTTGTCCCAGCGAGCTTTGCAACTAAATCCAGCAAGAGGAAGCCACTTACGGCGGCCACCACCGCTGCCCCCGGCCGGTCACCCATCACCACGCGGCCGTCTCTTGCGAACTCAGCAATTCCCATAGGTTACCGTTCGTTGGACCCTCCTGTCTAAATAACCCACCGGAAATTCGTGCGAAATAACCGTGTAGAAGCCAGGACACCGCTGTCAAAACAGGAATCGCCCCCTCCCATGGTCGCGTGTCAAGCGAGAGATTAGTGATACCACGGTACAGACTGGCGAATAGAGCCACTTCGAACCCAGCGCGGATCATGAATTCGAGCGCCCGCAGAGCGCGCGCCACCAGTTTCGGTCACCACCGCTTCGAGTCGTACCCGTACCGAGAAATCACCGGACACCGGCAGGATACTGGCTGAGAACGGTGCTATTCACAGCGCTTTTATGCGGTCCATCGATGATATACGACAGATGGTACGCCTGGTCGTCGCCAGTCTCGTGCTGGTTCTCCTGCTGGGGAGCGGTGCCGCGCCGCTGGCGATGTCACAGCCGGCCGACGAGAGCGTCGGCGTCCAGACGCCCGACAGGTTCGACCGGACGACGTTCCAGGTCACGCTGTATCAGAACGGGTCAGCCGAGTGGGCAATCGTCCACAGGACCCCGCTCGAAAACGACACCGACCAACAGCAGTTCGAGGAGTTCGCCGAGGCGTTCGAGCAGACGGAGCAACCGCTGTACCAGAATTTCGTCGAGCAGTCGACGCTGCTGACACAGTACGGGACGAACGTGACTGGCCGGAACATGAGTGCGACCAACTACGACCGGTCGGCATCGGTCGACCCGCTCCAGAACACCGGCACGGTTCGGATGTCGTTCCGCTGGCATAACTTCGCTGTCGTCGAGGGCGACTCCATCGTGGTCAGCGACGTGTTCGACGGCGGGTTCTACATCGGGTCGAGCCAGTCGTTCGTCTTCGAGCGCGGCCCCGAACTGGCATTCGTCAATGTCAAGCCGGAACCTGACTCACAGAGTACCCCGGACTCGCTCAAAAACAGCGAGAGCGTTACGTGGAACGGCGAGCAGTCGTTCAACGACCGCCGGCCCTACGTGGAACTGCAACCGCGCGAAACCGGGCAGAGCGCTGGTGCTGAGCAGCGCACCACGGCTGGCGGTGATACACCTTCCGAGGCCGCCGGTGGGCCGTCGTGGATGCTCCCGGCCGCCATCGTCGGTCTCATTGTCGTTGCTGGCGGTGTGGCCGCGTGGCGGTCCGGCGCACTGGGACAGGTCCTGGGAACCGACGACGACGAACCGCCCGCTGCGTCACCGTCGGGCGCTACGGACGCGGAGCAGTCGTCGACGGCTCCGCCGGGCGAGACGGCGGCGGCCGCCGACACAGCAGACGAACCGGCCGTCCCCGACGAGGAACTGCTCACCGACAGCGACCGCGTCCGCAAACTGCTGGAGGAGAACGGCGGCAGAATGAAGCAGGTCGACATCGTCGACAGCACCGACTGGTCGAAGTCGAAGGTGAGCATGCTCCTCTCGGACATGGAGGACGACGGCGACATCTCGAAGCTCAGAGTCGGCCGCGAGAACATCATCAGCCTCGCCGGTCAGGAGCCCGACGCCGCTGGCTCGCCGTTCGACGACGAGTGAGACTGCCGGCTGTACGTCTGTACAGAACTCTGCCACTGTGAATACCGTGCCATAGTTACAGCCAACAGTATGAGGAACCAACACAGGGCGGGGCCGAAACGCAATGATTATACGTATCTCCTCGCTACGAATTTGTGTACGCTCCGTTGGTGTAGTCCGGCCAATCATATCACCCTCTCACGGTGATGACTAGGGTTCAAATCCCTGACGGAGCATTTCTCTGCGATTCGACGGATACACAGTTACCACGTTCTGTGACCGACAGTATTTGTGTCTCCCAGTCCAACCGGGCGGTATGCGCGTCGCGGTAGTCACCGTCGGAGACGAACTGCTCAGTGGCGAGACGGTCAACACGAACGCCGCGTGGCTGGGACAACAGCTCGCAGAGCGTGGCGTCACTGTCGGCCGGACGACGGTCGTCCCCGACGAGATATCGGATATCGCCCGCGTGGTCAACGAGTACCACGCGGAGTTCGACGCCGTCATCGTCACCGGCGGCCTTGGACCGACGCACGACGACAAAACCATCGAAGCCGTCGCCGCGGCGTTCGGCCGGGACGTCGTCGAGAGCGAGGACGCCATCGCGTGGCTGGAGGAACACGGCGGCTACACGCGCGACGACCTGACCGACGGAACCGGCGAGGTGCTGGAGGGGTCCCGTGTCCTGCCAAACCACGAGGGCGTCGCGCCCGGCTGTGTCGTCGAGAGCTGTTACGTCTTACCGGGCGTGCCGGCCGAGATGAAGCGGATGTTCGAGGAGATTGCGGGTGAGTTCGCCGGCGAGCAGCGGTACGTTCGCACCGTCGACGCCGATGAGCCCGAGAGCGCGCTGCTGGATCGACTGGCGGAGGTACAGGAGCAGTTCCCGGTCAAGGTCGGAAGCTATCCCGGCGACCACGTAACCGTCCGGTTCGAGGGAACAGAGGAGGAGCTAGTCGAGGACGCGGCCGCGTGGTTCGGCGAACGCGTCGAGTCACCGACGGCGGAGTGACTACCGGTAGAGGTGGTTCAGCCAGAGAAACGTCAGGAGCAGGCCACCGAGCGTGATGACCGCGCCGGACGCGTTGATGATCCCTGTCTGAACGCCGCTCTGGAGTAGGACTGACATAGCTGTGCGTTCTTCGTGGGGTGGCTTGAAAGGCACGCTCCCGGGCCCCTTTTGCCGCGGGGTCGCCAAGAGGAAGCGAATGCGACGAATCGGTGTCGTGGTCAACCCCATCGCCGGGATGGGCGGCCGCGTCGGCCTCAAGGGCACTGACGGGAAAGTCGCGGAGGCGCGCCGCCGCGGCGCGGAGCAACGCGCACCGGATCGCGCACGGACTGCGCTGGAATCACTCGCCGAGGTGGAGACGGACGTGGAACTGCTCACGTACGGCGATCCGATGGGGGAGGGTATCGCTCGTGCGGCAGGGTTCGACCCGGCGGTGGTCGGCTCCCCGGCGACTCCCGACGAGACGACCAGCGAGGACACCCGAGCTGCGGTCCGGGCGTTCGCCGAGGCGGATGTGGACGCGATCCTGTTCGTCGGCGGCGACGGCACAGCCGTCGACGTGGCGACGACCCTCGACGACCTGGACGCCGACATCCCGATTCTGGGCGTCCCGGCGGGCGTCAAGGTGTACTCCTCCGTGTTCGGCGTGTCGCCGCGAGCGGCCGGGCGCATCGTGGCCCGCTTTTCCGAGACGGAGCGTGCGGAGGTCAACGATATCGACGAGGACGCCTTCAGAGGCGGGGAAGTGGTCACTGAACTACGGGCTGTCGCGACGGTCCCCGTTGCCGACCAGCGCCAGTCGGCCAAGCAGTTGGGCGGCGGCAGCGTCGAGTCCCTCGCCGAGAGTCTGGCCAACGCCGTCGAAACGGGCGTCACGTACGTCCTTGGTCCGGGGAGCACTGTCGGCGCTATCAAGGAACACCTGGGATTCGACGGGACGACGCTCGGCGTGGACGTGTGGCGCGACGGAGAGGTGCTTGCCCGTGACGCCGCCGAGTCAGACATTCTCGACGCCCTCGGCGACCGAAACGTCATCGTGGTTTCGCCCATCGGTGGGCAGGGGTTCGTGTTCGGCCGGGGGAATCAGCAACTGTCACCGGCGGTCATCAGGCAGTGTGACCTCGAAGTCGTCGCCTCGCGGCGGAAACTGGACGGTATCGGGACGCTCCGGGTCGACACCGGTGACTCGGACCTCGACGAGGAACTGCGCGGCTGGCTGCGGGTCCGCATCGGCCGTCACGAGCGCCGACTCGTCGAAGTCGTCTAATCTGTATGGGCCTCCCCAGCCGAGAGACGTAAGCCATGATATATCGGCTCCGGTATTTTATCATGTATAGTCAAGATTAAGGTATCTCACGCCCCACAAAGGACATATGGAAACTCGGAAAGTCCAGCGATTGGGGCCGTCGACGCTCGCGATGACGTTGCCGGCGGAGTGGGCCAGTGCGCACGACGTCGAAAAGGGCGACGAGGTGTCGCTACGGATGGGCGGCAAAGGCACGCTGACAGTCATGCCCGAGTCCGTCCAGACCGAGGAATCAGAGGCTATCATCCACGCAGAGAACCTCGATGCCGCGTCTGTCGAGCGGGCCATCGTCGCCCAGTACGTGCTCGGACGGCGCGTCATCCACGTCGAAGCCCCGGAAGGCGAGACGCTGGAATCCTCTCACATTAACGCCGTCTACAACGCCGAAACCCAACTGATGGGCCTCGGCGTCATCGAGGAGACGCCGGACAGAATCGCGATTCGCTGCTCCGTCGACCCGGAGGACTTCACGCTCAACAACCTCCTCGAACGGCTGGAATCCACCGGCTCGACGATGCGAAACGAGGCGGTGAAATCCCTCGCCCACGGCAACCCCGACCTCGCTCAGCGGGCGCTCAACCGCGAGCGACAGGCCAACAAGATATTCGTCCTGCTGCTACGGCTCATCTTCACGGCCTACCAGAACCCCAACCTCGCGCGGGCCATCGGCCTCAACGACGGCTTCCCGCTCATCGGCTACCGCTCGATTGCGAAGAACCTCGAACTGACGGCGGACAACGCCGAGGACATCGCCGAAATCGCGCTGGAGACCGAGGACCACTCCCTCAACGTCGACAGTTCGACGATGCGCCGCATCCGCGAGTTCACCGACCAGGTCAACGATATCACCGAACTCGCGGTCCAGGCGGCCGTCGACCGCAACTACGACACCGCGATTCAGGTCCGAGAGCTGTACAAGGACATCGGCGACAAGGAACACGAGATCCTCGACGACCTGCCGGGGATGGACAACGAGGCGCTGCTGGAAGTGCGTGAAGTGCTCGTCAGCCTCCAGCAGACGGCCGAGTTCGCGGTCCGGAGCGCCGAGATCGCGACGAACCTCGCGCTCAACGAGGAGTCCGAACACACGACCATCGAATAGCGCTTTCGACACCAGCCCGAATGAACTAAGTGGGCAACACCGAAAGCCTCGTACATGAGTTCCAAGGCGTCCAAAAGCGACATGGGGACGGGTCTGGCCCTGCTGTTCGGGCTCGTCTCGGTCGGCGCGGCCGTGGTCACAGCAACCAACAGCTACAACTACGCGATTCTGCACGCACAGGAACTTGAGACCGGGAATCTTCTCGTGACATCCGGCGGCGCGTTCGGGCTTGCAATGCTGGCCGCGGCCGTGGCTATCGTGGCGATTCACGCCTACGACGCCTGACGCCTGGTATCAGCGGAGAGACTGTGAAGGGAACCGTTAAAAACGCTGAGACCTAGTCTCTAGTATGGCCGATTACAGCGAGGAAGACCGACGCATTCTCGAATATCTCCGGGACAGCGTCTCGCGTGGAGAGAGCTACTTCCGCGCGAAGAACATCGCTGAGCAGCTCGGCCTCTCGTCGAAGCAAGTGGGAGCGCGGCTGCCACGCTTAGCTGAGGAGGCCGACGAAGTCGAGATCGAGAAGTGGGGACGGGCACGGTCGACGACGTGGCGCGTCACACCGACGGGATAGCCGCTGCCGGGTTTTACGCACTGCGACAATCGGTGGATTCATCGGCCAGTAGTCCCGAGTACCTTCCATGACTGTCCGGGCCGAGCGAACGATGACTGTGCCGGCCACACCGGAGCGTGTCTGGGAATTCATCACCGACCCGGATAAACGGGCCCGGCCGATCAGCGTCGTCACAGACTGGGAAGTCATCGACGACACACACGCGAACTGGTCGATAGAACTCCCGATTCCGGTTGTCAGCCAGACGATGACGGTGAAAACCGAGGACGTCGAACAGCGCCGCCCGGAGTACGCCCGCTTCATCGGTCGCTCGAAAGTGATGACCGTCCAGGGCGAACACGAACTCGAAGAGACGGCCGACGGCGGCACGAAACTGACCAACCGGTTCATCGTCGACGGCAAGCTCCCGGGCGTCGAGCGGTTCTTCAAGCGGAACCTCGACGACGAGATGCAGAACCTCGAACAGGCGCTGCGGGACGACCTCGAAGTCGAAGCATGAGACTCACGCTTGCCCAGATAGACGTGTCGTCGGACTCGGTGGCAGAGAACGTCGGCCGCGCGACGACCGCCATCAGGGACGCGGCCGCGGACGGCGCGGACCTCGTCGTGCTCCCGGAACTGTTCAACGTCGGCTACTTCGCGTTCGACCGCTACGCCCGCGAAGCAGAGGGGCTGGAGGGCGAGACACTCACCCGAATCCGCGGCGTCGCCGCGGACAACGACGTGGCGGTGCTCGCCGGAAGTATCGTCGAGGACCTCGAAGCCAGCGCCGACAGCGGCTTCGACACGCCGGCCCCGGAGGGGATGGCGAACACCGCCGTGTTCTTCGACCGCGACGGGGAGCGACAGGCGGTGTACCGCAAACATCACCTGTTCGGCTACGACTCGGCGGAGTCCCAACTGCTCGAAGCCGGCCGGAGGATTCCGACCCTCGACTTCGAGGGGTTCACCGTCGGCATTACCACCTGCTACGACCTCCGGTTCCCAGAGCTGTACCGCCATCTCGTCGACGAGGGGGTGACGCTGACGCTCGTCCCGAGCGCGTGGCCCTATCCCCGCGTCGAGCACTGGAAGCTGTTCGGCCGCGCTCGGGCCGTCGAAAACCAGCTGTACGTCGCCGCCGCGAACGGCGTCGGACAGTTCGAGGACGCGGAACTGCTGGGTCGGTCGACGGTGTACGACCCGTGGGGAACGACGCTCGCAAGCGCCGACGACCACCCGGCACTGGTAACTGCCACTCTCGACCCGGCTCGCGTCGACCAGGTCCGCGAGGAGTTCCCGGCGCTTGCGGACCGCCGGACGGACTGGCCGTAACTGCAGTCGCTGTTTTACAAAAAGCGGTTTTTGAGCGTTCGCCGTCGTTATGCCGCTTTCAGGACGAGTACGACCCGTATGGCTTCGCGAATCAGGGTCCTCGCTGTCGTCGGTCTCCTCCTCCTTGCCGGCTGTACCGGTATGGGTGGGAGCGGCGATGCGGGCGAGGCACAGGGCGGCGGTGACGGCGCACAGATGTCCAGCGGCGACGGCGGGTCGAGCCAACCCGTCGAAGCGGACTCCGAGGCGAACGCCGCGGATAGCGGGAATATTCAGGCCGGCGACGCGGCGGCTGACCGGGCCATCATCCGCAACGGTCGGATGGTGGTCGAAGTGGAGAACTACTCCACGACAGCCGACGCAATCGCTGCTCGGGCGCGCACGTCCGGCGGGTACGTGAGCGACTCCAACCGCGAACTCCACCGCAGCGACGGCGAGGCGTGGTACACCGGGTACATCGTGGTCAGAGTGCCAAGCGAGGAGTACGAACCGACGCAGTCGATGGTGAGCGAGCAGGGGACGGTGCGCTCCGAGGAAACGACCACGAAAGACGTGACCGACAAACTGGTCGACCTCGAAGCGCGGCTAACCAACCTCCGGGAGCGCCGCGACCGACTGCGGACCTTCTACGAGCAGGCAAACAGCACGGCGGAACTGCTCCGCATCGAAGAGGAACTCTCGTCGGTCCAGAGCGACATCGAACGCCTCGAAGCACAGAAGCGCTCGCTCGAACAGCGGGTCGCCTACTCGACGCTGCGCGTCGAGATTCACGAGCCAGCGCCCGAGCCGTCGGCCCAGCAAGTGCCGTACCACGAGCGGTCGCTTGTCGCTGCGTTCCTCTCGTCAGTGACCGACGTGTACGTGTTCACTCGTGGGCTGCTGGTGACCGCCGCGAGTCTCGCTCCGTGGCTCGTCGTCCTCGCCGTCCCAGTCGTCGGTGGCCGACGGCTCCTTCGCGGTCGGTCGGTCCCGCTGCTGGGCCGACGTGGCGCGTCGGAACCCGCCACAGAAGACAGTGCCGGTGGAGGCGAAAGCGACGCCCCACAGCAGGAATCCACTGAGGAATCGGACATGGAGTCGCCAGACAGGGACGCGTAGCCGGAACCGAACACCGGGCCTTTTTTGCGTGTGCACTCGCTACGAGTAGCTGCCGGCAAGGCGCTTTTCACGTCGATGCCGGCGCTAACGCCCGTCTCGCTGCTCGGCCACTCGGCGTCGCTCGTCCGCCAAGGCTGTCCGGACAGCCTTTTCACTCCTCTCCCGGAGTCGATCCTTTCGCCTCTCCTCGTCTTTCGGATACTATCGATCTAAAACGTCCACTCAGCAGCTACTGCGACGAAGATATCCTGCGAGCTACCGCGTCCGTTCCCGCTCCAGCGCTTCACCGAAGTGTTCTGGCGTGATCTCCACTTCGTCGGCGTTCTCGGTGGCCTCTTCCGGCCCGTAGGCGGACGCCACCTCACGGATGGCCAGCATCGACGCTTCGCGGACGACGGCCTCCAGTTCTGCACCCGAGAAGCCGTCGGTCTCCTCGGCGAGGTCCCTCATATCGGTGTCATCAGCGAGCGGCTTTCCGTCGGTGTGGACGGCGAGAATCTCCTCGCGGGCTTCACGGTCGGGGTTCGGGACCTCGACGTGCTGTTCGAGGCGACCCGGTCGCAGGAGCGCATCGTCGATCATGTCCCGGCGGTTAGTCGCAGCCAGTACGACCAGATTGGGGTTCTCGGTGATGCCGTCAAGTTCAGCGAGTAGCTGGGAGACGACGCGCTCGGTGACTTCGTTGCCCTGACCGCGGTGGCTGGCGATGGCGTCGATCTCGTCGAGGAAGATGATGCTCGGCGCGGTCTGGCGGGCGCGCTCGAACAGTTCCCGGACCGCCTCCTCGCTCTCGCCGACGTAGCGGTCCATGATTTCGGGGCCGGCGACGTGGATGAAGTTCACGTCGCTCTCGCCAGCGACGGCCCGAGCCAGCAGCGTCTTGCCTGTCCCCGGCGGGCCGTACAGCAGGATGCCGCTCGGCGGGTCGGTGTTGGTCGCGGTGAACAGCTCAGTGTACGACAGCGGCCACTCGATGGCCTCCGTCAGCGTCTGCTTGACCTCGGACAGCCCGCCCACGTCGTCGAAGGTCGCCGTCGGCGACTCGGCGACGTACTCCCGCATCGCGCTGGGGTCGACGGTGGCGAGCGCGGTCTCGAAGTCGTCCTGATGGACGTCGCCGTCGTCGCGGTCGGCCCGGAGCGCGGCCATTGCGGCCTCGGTGGTCAGCGACGCGAGGTCCGCCCCGACGAAGCCGTGGGTCTGTGCGGCGATGCGGTCGAGGTCCACGTCGTCGTGCAGCGGCATATCCCGCGTGTGGACGTCCATAATCTCGCGGCGACCGTGCTCGCCGGGCACACCGATCTCGATTTCGCGGTCGAAGCGTCCGCCCCGGCGCAGCGCCGGGTCGATGGCGTCGACGCGGTTCGTCGCCCCGATGACGACGACCCGGCCCCGGTCTTCGAGGCCGTCCATCAGCGTGAGCAACTGGGCGACGACCCGGTTCTCCATGTCGGCGTCCTCGTCGCGGGAGCCGGCGATGGAGTCGATTTCGTCGACGAAGAGGATAGCCGGTGCGTTCGCTTCCGCTTTCTCGAAGGCCTCGCGTAGGCGTTCCTCGCTCTCGCCCTTGTACTTGGAGACGATTTCGGGGCCGGAGATGGTATCGAAGTAGGCGTCGACCTCGTTTGCCACCGCTCGCGCGATGAGGGTCTTCCCCGTCCCGGGCGGGCCGTGCAGGAGGACGCCGCTGGGCGGGTCGATACCCAGACGGCGGAACTCCTCGGGCTCCGAGAGGGGCATCTCTATCATTTCACGGATACGATCCAGTTCCTCGTCGAGGCCGCCGATGTCCTCGTAGCTCACCCCCGATTCCGTCTCGGCGGTCGGTGTGTTCGCCGTTGTTGCCTCACCGGACGACGACTGGCCCGCATCGCTGCCACCGTCGAGGCCCGGCAGCACAGTCACTGCCGTCGTGCCGGTGACGCGAACCGGCCCCGAGGGAGAGGTCTTGCGAACGAGGAACGTGCCCAGCCCTTCGATGTGGGTCCGCTCGTCGGCCTGGATTATCTGGTCGACCAGCCGCTTCCTGACCAGGCTCTCGTAGTCCTCGCTGCCCGGTATCGGTTCGACCGACTGGACGGCGATCTCAGTGGCCTCGGAGACCGACCCGCTGGTCACTGTAACCGTGTCGCCGATGTTGACCCCGGCGTTCGCTCTGGTGTCTGAATCGATGCGGACGAAGGAGCCGTCGTCGTCCGCGGGCCAGACCTTCACGACGGTTCTGTCGTCGCCTTCGATGATGACGGGCGACCCGCTCAACACCCCGAGTTCGGTCCGTGCGGACTCCGGTAGTCGTGCGATACCGCGCCCGGCGTCGCGCTTGTTCGCACCCTCGACGGTGAGTTCGACACCGGCGTCAGTGGACCCGCTCATGCCGCCTTCTTGCAATCCGACTCCCTTGAGGGTTCCCGTTGTGTTGCGGGAAAATAATATACGGTCGGCCGTCGGAATTTCAGGTATGGTTGTCCAAACCGAGCGAGACGAGGTCACTTGGTACAAGTGCGAGACCTGTGGCCTGATGTTCGACGACCAGAGCGACGCGCGCCAGCACGAGGAGAACTGTGACGACGAAGACCCGTCCTACATCCAGTAGCGGCCCTCGCCCTCGCAGTCACGCCACCCGCACCACAGGCATCACGCCTCGACGATCTCGAAGCTCCGCTCGCCGAGTTCGTCCTCCTCGAAGACGAACACGCGGCCGTTCGTTACGTCGTAGTCCACGTCTACTTCCGTCCGCATCTGATTGTCTCGGACCGTAACACCCGGGAACAGTTCGTCCTCCTCGCCGTCGTCGAGGATGACCCGTCCGACGCCTGTCTCTTCGAGAATATCGTCGTGGGTCCGGAGGTCGTTGACGTACACGAGGATGCCCGACGTCTCCGTCTCGTCGGTAATCAGGACGTGTGTGTCTTTTCCCGGCGCAGTCTGGATACTCCCTTCGACCGCCGTTGGGACGCCGTGATAGAACGCCTGGCGGCCGTCGAGGTACTCCACGACGACGCCGTCCTCGGTCAACTCGACCGAGACGGTGTCCGGTGCGATGTCCGACCGGTTGCTCATACCGGCCCTTCCGGCGGCGCGCTCAAAAGTGACGCGTTGTCCGTTTCAGCCGACCGGTCGGTTCCCAACCCCTTGGACGGGGTGCGAAAGGGACTAGTGACTCGCCTGTCTCCGTCTCACCATGACGAAGACCCTCGTCGTCGGACTCGACGGAGCGAGCTGGGAACTGCTCGACCCGTGGATCGAGGCCGGCGAGCTCCCGAATCTGGCCGCGCTGCGGGACACCGGCACCTGGGCGGGGACGCAGAGCTGTCTGCCGCCGGTGACGTTCCCGAACTGGAAGTGCTACTCCTCGGGCAAAGACCCGGGCGGGTTCGGCGTCTTCTGGTTCGAGAACGTCGACCTCGCCGCGGGCGAGATCAACGTGATGAACGGCGGCGACTACGACACCGCCGAGCTGTGGGACTACCTCAACGACGAGGGGCAGTCGGCCGGTGTCGTCAACATGCCGACGATGTACCCGCCGCGGGACATCGACGACCTCGTCGTCGCCGGGGGTCCGGACGCCGTCGAGGGCGAATACCGGTCGATCAGCTCCGGCTACACCTCGCCGCCGGAACTGGCCGACGAACTCGAATCACGGTTCGATTACAGCGTCCACCCGGACCCGCTGCTGTCCTCGAACGACGAGCGCGGCGCGGAAGTCGAGGCCATTCTGGACCTGCTAGAGAAGCGCTTCGAGGTGGCGACGACGCTCATGGACGAGCGGGACCTCGATTTCGTCCACGTCACGCTGTTCTATCTCAACGTCCTGCATCACTTCTTCTGGGACGACGAGCCGAGCTTGCGTGCGTGGAAGATAGTCGACGAGTGGGTCGGCCGACTCGACGACCGCGAGGACCTGAACCTCGTCCTGATGTCCGACCACGGCTGTGACGCGACCCAGACGGAGTTCTACATCAACGAGTGGCTGGCCGAGAACGGCTACCAGGTCCGGGATACGAGCGTCGACGCCGTGCTCACTCGAATCGGGCTCGACCGCGAGAACCTGCTCGCGGTCGCAAAGCGTGCCGGACTGGTGGACACGCTCGCCCGCGTCGTCCCCGAGTCCATCCAGCAACTCGTCCCGCAGCGCGACGGCGTCAAACGGGACCGCAAGCTCGAAGCCATCGACCTGGAACAGACGAAGGTCGTCGCCAGCGGGCAGGGGCCGGTGTACATCAACCCCCGGTTCGACGTAGAATCGGTCCGTGAGTCGCTCATGGCCGACCTCCGCGAGGTAGAAGACGAGCACGGCCCGCTGTTCACGGACGTCTACAGAGGCGAGGACGTGTACAACGGCCCCTACGTCGACGCCGGCCCGGAGGTCGTCGTCGACCAGCGCCCGGGCGTCCACGTCAACGACGGCATCGGCGGCGGGACCGTCCAGAGCGGCCCCGACCGCTGGGCGGCCGAGAACACGCCCTACGGCATCTTCGCCGCCAGCGGGCCGGACTTCGAGCCGCAGGGCGAACTCGACAGAATCAGCATTCTCGACATCGCGCCGACGGTGCTGGCCGCCCACGGCTGTGCGGTGCCGACGGACATGCGCGGCGAGGTCCTCCCGGTGTTCCCCCAGGACCCCGCTGTCGGCGAGCGTGCCCCACTCAGTATCGAGGACGCCCTCGGAAGCGACGACGGCGACGCCGTCGAAGACCGGCTGAAACAACTGGGATACATGGAGTAGGTCCGTCTATGAGTTCGACCGGCGTTCAAATGAGTGAACCCAATGGGATAAGTAGCCGCTCCCGATACACACCGGTATGGTTAGCATCGATCTGAACAACAGCCAGCGAACAATGCTTACGACGCTGGTAAACAGGTATCAACAGACCGGTGAGGCAGTTACCGGCGAGACAATCGCGGAGGAGATCGACCGGAACCCCGGAACGGTACGGAACCAGATGCAGAGTCTGACCTCGCTGGGACTCGTCGAAGGCATTCCCGGCCCGACGGGCGGGTACAAGCCGACGTCCGAGGCCTTCGACGCAATCGACCGCCAACAGATAGACGAGGCCGAGAGCGTCGTCGTTGCCCACGACTACGAGCGCGTCGACGTCACCGTCGAGGAAATCAACTTCACGAACGTCCACGACCCGGAGAAGTGCCGTGCCCGGTTCCACCTCCAGAGCTCGGTGCAGGACTTCAGCGAGGGACAGGCCGTCATTCTCGGGCCGACGCCAATCTCGAAGCTCGTCGTCGCCGGGACGGTTGTCGCCGTCGACGAATCGAACAGCGAAATCCTCCTCGACGTCGCGAAGATCGAAGCGCCTGTGGAAGAACCGGAGAAATAAGCGGTCCGTGCGGCCACGCGGCGTGTCGTAGCTCTTTCAGGGGTCGACGCGGTCGATCCACAGCGTCGGCGTCTCTATCTCGTCTTCGGTGGGGAGGGTGTCCGGCGAGTCCCAGACGCGCCCGGCCGCAGCGACGCCGCGGGCGTCGGCGACCGTGTCGAAGAACGCCTTCCCGCGCTCGTACTGCTGGCGCTTCATCCCGAGGCCGAGCAGCCGGCGCATGAGCGACGCGATGGGGCCACGCCCCTGCCGGCGCTCGTCGACTTTTCGGCGCAGGTCGTCGTACTCGTCGTCGAAGGCGCGGTCCATCAGCAGTTCCGCGTACCCCTCGACGGCGGTCATCGTGGTGTCGAGTTCGCCCAGCGTCGTCCGGTCGATGTTGCCGTCGGTGAGGTTGTCGATGGCGTCCTCCATCGCCGTTTCGAGGTGGTCGGACAGCCACGGGGCCGCGCCGAACTCCGCCGCGTGGGTGACCTCGTGGAACGCGATCCAGCGGCGGAAGCGGTCCCGCTCGACGTTCAACTGGTCGGCGACCCGATGGATGTTGGGGCGCACGAAGTACAGCGCGTGGGCGTCGTTGTCCGCGAGCAGGACGGGGTCGTACTGACCCAGGACGTTGTTCCCCAGAAACGAGAGCGCAACGGCCATCGATCCGGTGTTGACGACGCGGGCGATGCCGGGGATGTACTCGGCCTGCTGTTCAATCGGCTCCATCACGCGGCTGAACGTGGCGACGTTGGCGTCAATCCAGTGGTGGCGGTTCTGGATCTCGACGGTTTCGGGCAGGTCGAAGGCGAGTTCGCCGACCTCCCGGACGCGATCTCTGGCGTCCCGAACGTCGGTGGCGTAGCCGTCGCGTTCGGGCGTCTCGACGGTGAGGTCGCCCGTGTCCGTCGCGCCCTTCGCGGCGTCGGCGACGGCACTCCAGTCGATGGGGCCGTCACCGGTCGCACCGGCGACAGCCTGAACGCTGTGGTATATTCCCATACGTCTGAAATGTGGCCGGAGAAAATAGGCCTTCTCCCTGTGAAAACGACCACCGGCGTTCGGTTCGTGGCCTTGCTGTGGAGTGGGACGCTGTCCCTTACAGCGGGAGCAAGGCGAAAGCCCACCCCTTCAGGGGTGTG